>CAZDQL010000026.1:0-68112 GCA_964507325.1 uncultured Planctomycetaceae bacterium
GCGGCCCCCAATCACGCCGAGATCACTTCACCGGACGCTGGATTGAGGGCTAGTACCCCTCAGCCTCCTCGACGAAATGGTACTCACCGTCGATGACACCGGCGTCGGCCCCGGCCTGGGCCGATTCCGGCGCGTGGATGAACTCCTCCGCTCTCTCGATGCTCTCGACCCTGAACATGAAGAAGAAGTTGTCAGGCTCCTTCACGTCCCGCCAGAGTCCGGTGAAGTGAAGACCGGCAGCCCGATGCGCATCGGCATGGGACGCGAAGACCGCGCGCCAGCGCTCGAAGTCCTGCACTCGGTTGCGACTGATCATATAGGTCATCGGTCTCGCTCCCTTTCTGGTCCCTACCCACCAACGGCCGGCATACTCCTGCTGATGCTGGGCAGCATACCGGCACCGCCGCCGGTCTCCATGTGGAGCCCTGACGCGGCTGCGGAAAGCAGCGGGCTACCGCGCACGGACAGGTACACTCCAGCCCAAACGGAGATCCGACATGCCGCGCTTCATCACGATCCTCCTCCTGGCCTGCACCTCCTGCGCCTCCACCGCGATCGACGTGGAGCCGATCGACGCGCGCTTCGTGGGGCGCATCCCCGCCACGGAGACCAGCCCGCACTACTTCGGGCATCGCCCCCCCCTGGTCCCCAGCCCCCTTCTGAAGCTACCCCCGGGACAGGTGCGGCCGGAGGGCTGGCTGCGCACGCAGCTCGAGCTGCAAGCCGCCGGCTTCGTCGGCCACCTGGGCGAGCTCAGTGACTTCCTGCGCAAGGAGGGGCACGCCTGGCTGAGCCCCGACGGGGAGGGGCACAGCCCCTGGGAAGAAGCCGTGTACTGGCTCAAGGGCTACGGCGACCTGGGCTACGTGCTCGACGACGCGGAGATGATCGCCGAGGCGCGCCTCTGGATCGAAGGCATCCTCGCCAGCCAGGCGGAGGACGGCTGGTTCGGTCCTCGCAGCAGCCGCACGCGCATCCGATCCGATCGCGGCGGCAAGCCCGATCTGTGGCCGAACATGATCGCCCTGATGGCGCTGCAGTCGTGGCACGAGTACAGCGGGGACGAGCGGGTGCTCGACCTGATGACGCGCTACTTCCGCTGGCAGCTCAGCGTCCCCGACGAGGACTTCCTGCTCCCCTTCTGGCAGCACCAGCGTGGCGCGGACAACCTGGCCAGCGTGCACTGGCTCTACGACCGCACGCGGGAGCCGTGGCTGCTCGAGCTGGCGGAGAAGATCCACCGCAACACCGCCGACTGGAGCTCCGGCGTGGCCAACTGGCACGGCGTCAACACCGCCCAGGCCTTCCGCGGGCCCGCGGGGTGGTGGGTGCAGTCTGGCGATCCCGAGCACCTGACCGCCACCGAGCGCAACCTCGCCACGGTGATGGGGGAGTACGGCCAGGTGCCGGGGGGCCTGTGGGCCGCCGACGAGAACGCGCGCCCCGGCTGCACGGGCGCCCGCCAGGCGGCGGAGACGTGCACCATGGTGGAGCTGATGCTCTCCTGCGAGCTGCTCGCCTCCTGGACCGGCGACCCCAAGTGGGCCGATCTCTGCGAGGAGGTGGCCTTCAACTCCCTGCCCGCCGCGCTGAGCGCCGATCTGAAGGCGTTGCACTACCTCACGGCGCCGAACATGGTGCGCTGCGACGCGAGGAGCAAGGCGCCCGGCCTGCAGAACTCCGGGCCGATGCTGCTCTTCACTCCCCACCGCCACCGCTGCTGCCAGCACAACGTCGCCCACGGTTGGCCCTACTTCGCCGAGCACCTGTGGATGGCCACCGCGGACCGCGGGGTGGCGGCACTCCTACACGCGCCGTCGCGAGCGGTGGTGACCGTCGCCGGCGGCGAGCGGATCGCGCTTCGCTCCACCTCCGACTACCCCTTCGTCGAGCACGTCGATGTGGCGATCGAGACCGCCTCCGACGTCTCCTTCCCCCTCTACCTGCGCGTCCCCGCCTGGTGCAACGCGCCGGCGTTGGAGGTGAATGGAGTCGCCGTCGACGTGCAGGGCGAGGGCCCCGGCTTCCTCTGCGTCGAGCGCAGATGGAGCGACGGCGACCGCGTGAGCCTGCGGCTCCCGATGCAGGTCGATGTGCGCACCTGGGAGGCGCAGCAGGGCGCCGTCTCCGTGCACCGCGGGCCGCTGGCCTACTCGCTGGCGCTTCCCGCGCGCAGGGAAGTGGTCGGCGGCACGGAGCGCTGGCCGGCCTTCGAGCTGCACCCGGAGGCCCCCTGGAGCTACGCGCTCGTCCTCGACGAGGAGGACCCGGCCGCGTCCTTCACGCTCCACGAGGGAGCCATGCCGGACTCCGGGCAGCCGTTCACCCTCACCGACGCTCCGCTGCGCCTCACGACCCACGGGAGACGCGTTCCCGCCTGGAAGGAGGACCACCTCGGCCTCGTTGGTCCCCTGCAGGCCAGCCCCGTGCGCACCGAGGAGCCGCTGGAGGAGCTGACCCTCGTTCCCATGGGCGCCGCCCGCCTGCGCCTCACCTGCTTCCCCGTGGCCGGTTCCGGCGACGGAGCGCACGACTGGGTCGCTCCGCGGGAGCCGCTGCCCGCGGCGGCGTCGCACTGCTGGCAGGGGGACACCTTGGCGGCCCTCAGCGACGGCCTCCTGCCGGAGAGTTCCGGCGACCACGCGCTGCCACGCTTCACCTTCTGGCCGCGGCGGGGGAGCGCGGAGTGGGTCGAGTACCACTTCGAGCAGCCGCGGTGGATCGCCGCCGTGGAGGTCTACTGGTTCGACGACAGTGGCATCGGAGCGTGCCGGACTCCCGCGTCCTGGCGCCTGAAGTACCGAACCGAGGGCGGTTCCTGGCGCGACGTCTCCAGCGAGGCGGAACCCGGCGTGGCGCTCGACACCTTCAATCGCCTGACTTTCGTCCCCGTGCGGGCCACCGGCCTGCGACTCGAGGTGGAGCTGCGCCAGGACTTCAGCGCCGGGATCCTCGAATGGCGCTTCGAGTGAGCAGCGCCGCGATCATCCCGGTGAGGGCCGACTGAGATCAGAGCAGAATCGCCCGGAAGAGCAGTGGGAACGCCGCCTCCGACCAGCTACGGAACTGGGGGCAGAAACCGAAGAGGTGCACGTCTCCCTCGCCGTGGCGCGCACGCGCCCACGCGATCTGGCCTTCGATCCGCTCAGGTTCCTGGACCCAACCCGAGTAGAGCACGCGCGTCGGCGCGTAGCGCAGCAGGATTTCGATCGCGCCCTCCGGCCGTTCTTCTCCCGGCTGCTCCTCGCGGACCTTCCACGCCGCGCCCCCCGAGAAGAAGAGCGGCTGCGAGGCGGGCAGACCGGCGGCCGGCGCTCCATCCCCGGGCACGCCGCGCAGGACGCTGCCGGGGCAGGAGAAACCGATCGCGTCGGGGCCGCGCAGGACGTCCTCCAGGGGCAGCTCGAAGAGGTCGATCGCCCAGGCCGCCGAGCTCTGCATGGCGACCAGGCGCCCCCCCTCCCGCACGAACTCCTCGATCGCCACGGCGCCCTCCGGGTCGAGGCCGCGCGTGTACTGGTCGGGCACGCTGCCCGGAGCGCGCCCCTCGTCGAGCCGCGTGCCACGGACGCTGGGCAGGACCAGGACGTCGAGGAACTCCGCCAGCTCCCCGGCGCGCAGCATCTCGTTGCGCACCGTGACGTAGGGCAGGCCGTAGTCCTCGAGCACCCAGCGCAGCCAGCCCTCGTTCATTTCCCCGCTCCACGGGGAGTAGACGCCCAGGCGCGGTAGACGCTCCACGTCCATCGAGACGGTCGCGCCTTCGGGTTTCTCGCCCAGGGTCCAGGTGCCCGCCGGCTCCCCCTGCGAGCACCAGACCGCGCTGTGCCCCGCGGCGAGGCCCCGGAAGAGGCGCGCCCAGTCGTCGCCGTCGACGGCGACGAGCTGCTCGGCGCGGCGCGGCTCGGCCCAGCCGACCTCAGCGGCACTCCCGACCGGGGTGAGGGGCACATCGAAGTCCCCCGCGACCTCCACCCGACGTACCCCGAAGAGGATCGGCAGGGTCCAGCCCGCCACGTCGTAGGGGGAGGGGCCATCGGGGTAGCGCTGCACCTCGAAGAGGTCCTTGACGTGGCTGCCGTAGGGCTGACCGCGGGGGATGACCAGGCTGCCGGCGGGCCAGCTGCGCCCGTCCGCCGTGAACTCCGCGCCGGC
Source organism: uncultured Planctomycetaceae bacterium (assembly GCA_964507325.1). GTDB lineage: Bacteria > Planctomycetota > UBA1135 > UBA1135 > CAZDQL01. The sequence continues at coordinate 4,156 of CAZDQL010000026.1, forward strand.
CGCGAAGACCTCCACCCCTCCCAGGATGAGGATCTCCACCAAGCGCCGCACCCCGCGGCGGTTGGCGTTGTCGGAGGGGATCAACCAGGCCTTGGGGGAGCCCAGCTCCCCCTCCGCGATGGCGCGCTCGGCGGCCTCCAGGGCGTTGGCGAGGTAGAGCTCCCGCTCCCGGGTGACGCTGCCGAGGAGCGAGCGCGCGAAGGCCAGCTCGTAGTCGATGATGTCGGACAAGCGCCACCACCCGCCGGGCCAGGGGTCGGGGAAGCGGTTCGAGGGGCGGTAGCCCAGGAGCTCCCTCGGCGGCCTGAGGGAACTCGGCTCGAGGAAGACCGGTGAAGCGATGTTCACGCTGGCGGCCTCGGTCAAGAGCCCGACGATGTTGTGGCGCACCGGTACGTTGCGGTTGCCGCCGTTCCACCACATGTCGTAGGAAACGCCGCTGGAGACGCCGGTGTACCCCTCGCGCGTCAGGTCGAAGAGGGCGCGCGACCCGAGGGCGTCGATGGCGGTGATGATCCCCGCGTCCAGATTGGGGTTGAGGGGATCGCGGAAGGGAGGCACGAAGAAGCGCTCCCGTGAGCCGCCCTGCTGGTGCACGTCCCAGTAGACCTGCGGATGCCAGACCGAGTAGATCTGCTCGGTCACGTGGCGCGTCTCCACCTGGGAGAGGGCGAACCAGTCGCGGTTGTTGTTGTGCCCGGCGTAGAGCTGGTAGAGGCGCAGGAGGCCGCTGCCCTCGTAGGGGCCACCCACGTGCTCGCGGTACCAATGCACCACCTCGTCGAGGCCGTCCGGATTGACGGTCGGAATGACGACCACCACCAGCTCGTCGCGCGCGGTGGCGAAGGGCTCCTCGTCTGAGGTGGCCAGTAGCCAGGAGAACTGCATCCCGAACTCGGTGGCCGCCGTCTCGGTGGCGTGCAACGAGCAGGAGACGAAGACCACCGCGCGGGTATCGGTGATCAAGGCCTGCTTCGAGGCGGGGTCCAGCCCGCGCGGGTCGGCGATGCGCGCCGTCATGGCCCGGATCGAGTCCAGGTTGGCCATGTTGGCCTCGCTCGAGATCACCGCCACAAGGAAGTCACGCCCCTCGGTGGACGTCCCCAGGCGTTCGACCGCGACGCGCGGCGAGGCCTCCGCCAAGCGCCGGTAGTAGCCCGCGACCTGATCCCAGTCCGCCAGCTCGAAGTCGGTGCCCACGGGGCGCCCCAGGTGCTCCTCGGGGCTCGGGACCTCGACCGTGGGATGCGTAGGTCGAGCGAGGGCGCAGGAGGCGAGCACCGAGAGCGGGATCAGCGTTCGGAAGAGCATGGGGGGGAGGGGCTTCGGATCGAGGGGAGGGGGGAGTCCCCGATCTTAGTCCTCCGGCGCGGAAGCGCCGGGTAGGCGCGAATCCGTTGGTGCGGCGAGGTGCATCGCAGGGCATCCGGTGTAGGCTCAGAGGTGCCCCAGCGGGGGCCGCAGGCCGCGCTGGGCCGCTCTACATTCCCCTGACCTACCGGACTCATGCAGCCGAACAGCGAGGAGTTCGCCGTCCTACTCGAGGGCATCAACGCCTACGAAGCCGGCATGGTGCGCAGCCTGTTGGACGCAGCCGGGATTCCCTCCCTCGCCCACGGCCCCGACTTCGACATCGCCGAGCTCGGTCTAGCCGCCCACGACGTGCTGCGGGGGACGAACATCCTGGTGCCCCACACCGCGCTCGAGAGCGCCAAGCAGGTGCTCGAGGAATCGGGGTGGTACGCCCAGCAGGAAGAGGACTAACGGGACCGTCCCGCCCACCACCCGAGGGGCAGGGGCACCGCCGCCGCGATCACCACCGCGGGTCCCAGGGGCCAGTCGAACTCGAAGGAGGCCCAGATCCCCGCCACCGTCGCGGCCAGGCCCAGCCCCGAGGCCCACAGGTACATCGACGTCATCGACCGCGCCAACCCGCGGGCGGCCATCGGCGGCAGCACCAGGAGCCCGAAGAGCACGATCGGACCGACCGTCATGGTGCCCGCAGCCACGCACAGGCCGGTCAGCGTGTGTAGCACGAGCTCCCACAAGCCCACGCGTTTGCCCAACACCCGCGCCGTCTCGCGATCGAGGCTCACCGCCAGGAAGTCCCGGTGGAAGAGCACGAAGCAGAACAGGGTCACCCCCATCACCACCCCGATCGTCTCCAGTTCGTGCCGGCCCACCGCCAGGATCTCGCCGCGCAGCAGCCGGTCGCGGACGAAGGTCTCGCCGATCGGGGAGGCCGCGGCGAAGAGGGTGGTCGCGGCGCTCGCCAGGGCGAAGAGGGCCGCCACCCGCGCCACCTCCGAGCCCCCGCGCCGGCCGAGCAGGACCAAGAGGCCCAGACCTCCGAAGGTGAAGAGCGCGGCCCAGCTGAGGTGGTAGTTCAGGGCCAGGTGCTCGTCCGCCAGGGCGGCCTCCAGGTCGGGACCTCCCAGTCCGAAGCGGGCCAGCCACGGGATCGCCGCGAAACCCGCGGCCACCCCCGCGGCGGCGAACTGGGGCAGGGCCACCCCGTAGAAGCCGGTGCGGCGCAGGAGCAGGAAGCACCCCATCAGCGGGGCCACCGCCCCCGCGCAGAGAGCGGCCGCGAAAGCGAGCCCGAAGAGCTGGATCAGCTCGGCGAAGTTCACGGCGCTCCTCCGGATTGGAAGAGCCGGCCGACCCGCTGCGCGGCCAGGAGCTCCTCCGCCGACGCCAGTCGCACCCGCCCCCCCTCGACCCAGAAGAGCTCCCCGGCGGCTCGCTCGAGGAGCGCGATCTCGTGCGAGACGAGCAGGATGGCGAGTCGCTGCTCGGTGGCGAGCTCCTCCAGGAGCTGCACGATCGCCTGCGCCGCCCGGGAGTCCACTCCGCTGGTGGGCTCGTCGAGCACCAGGACTTCGGGCTGCTCCAGGAGCGCCCGCGCCACCAGCGCACGCTGGCGCTGCCCGTCGGAGAGGGAGGCGAAGGGCGTCCCAGCCCGCTCGAGCAGGCCCACCTGCTCGAGGGAGCGCAGGGCGAGGTCCCGATCCTCCGGCGCGAGCCGCCGCCACCCCCGCAAGCGGCCGTAGGCCCCCGTGTGGACCAGCTCGAGCACGGTCATCGGGTAGAGGGGGTCCAGGGATTCCCGCTGGGGCACGTAGCCGAGGGCCTTCGTGCGCCGCTCGACGCGCCCTTCGAGGGGGGGGATGAGGCCGAGCACGCCGCGGAAGAGGGTGGTCTTGCCCGCTCCATTGGGGCCCGCGATGCCGAGCAGCTTCCCCGGCTCCACGGTCAGGTCCACGCCGGCGATCACCGGACGGCCTCCGTAGCCGAAGGCCACGCCGGCGAGCTCGATCAAAGCCTCGGCCATGCCGGAATCCCACCGGCGAGCAGGGGATCCGTCAACCCCCGCGCGCGCATGGCGTCGCTACACTTCCCGATGCCAGCGCGCCCCCGACGAAAGAACCAGCATGACCCTCGCCGAAGCGATCACCACGGACTTCCAGGCCGACGTCATCAACACCAGGAAGCTGATCGAGGCGATCCCCGCCGACAAGCTCGACTGGAAGCCCCACGAGAAGTCGATGACCCTGGGCCAGCTCGCGGGCCACCTGGCCGAGAGCCCCCGCTGGATCAAGCAGATGATGGCGGACGAGCTGGACCTGGAGGCACTGGAGGGGGATTGGAAGCCCTTCGAGCCGACGGACCGGGCGTCGATCCTGACCGAGCTCGAGGAGGGGGCGGAGGCCCTGGTCCAGGCCCTCGAGGGCAGGGACGACCCCTTCATGCAGGGCACCTGGACGATACGCCGCGGCGAGCGGGTCCTGATCCAGGAGCCCCGCCACCAGGCTGTGCGCAACATCCTCTTGACCCACGCCGCCCACCACCGCGGGCAACTGACCGTGTACCTGCGCCTGCTCGACGTGCCCGTGCCCGCGACCTTCGGGCCCTCGGCGGACGATCCAGGCGACTACTAGGAACTCGCCTCAGGCGATCGGATCCGGGCAGAACTCACGGCGCCCGCAATCGGCGCAGCGCCGGCCCAGGTAGAGCTGGTCGAGCTCCTCCATCAGCGCCGCGATCACCGCGCTGTCGTCGATGATGATGCCGGCCTCGAAGTTGCGGCGCTGGGGCGACTTGGCACCGATCCCCGCCCCCGTCAGGTTGGCGGAACCGACGTAGGCCGTACGGCCGTCCGCGATGACGACCTTCATGTGCACGCGCGGACACAGGATGCGCTCGAAGTGCTCGCTCTCGATCAAGACCGGGAAGCGGTCGAAGTCCTCGCGGAACGCGGGGCCGGGCTCCTTGGCGTGGATCAGGCGCACCTCGACGCCCGCCTGCACCAGATCGGCGAGCTCGGAGAGCAGCGGGATGTAGCGCCCCCTCGGCCCCTCGACGTGCACGTCCTTGACGTCCGCCGTCACGATCCACAGGAAGCGCTGGGCGCCGAGCAGGACGCGCTGGACCACCCGCTCGTAGTGCTCCTCGTTCAGGATCAGCTCGTGCATGCGGCTCGAGAGCGCGGCGCGCTCCAGGGCCAGGGTATGCGACTGGCCTCGGGAGGGTCTCCTGAGCCCCCATTCCCGCACTTGGACATCCACCCCCGTCGGCTCTTGTCCTATCCTCCCCGCCGCCCGGCCCCAGCCCGGCGGCGGCCCGGGCGGAGACGACCGAATGAAGATCCTCGTACTGAACTGCGGCAGCTCTTCGCTGAAGTTCCAGCTCTTCGAGATGGAGGGCGAAGTGGTGATCGCCAAGGGCCTGGTCGAGAAGATCGGGCACAGCGACGCGATCCTGACCTACCTGCCCAGCGGCGGCGACAAGATCGTCACGACGCGCCAGATCCCCACCCACGACCAGGCGCTCAAGCTGGCCTTCGACTCGCTGATGCACCCCACCCACGGCGTGATCGAATCGCGGAGTGAGATCGATGGCATCGGTCACCGCGTCGTGCACGGGGGCGAGGAGTTCACCGAGTCGGTGCTGATGACCGAGGAGGTCAAGGACGGCGTGCGCCGCTGCAGCCAGTTCGCGCCGCTGCACAACCCGCACAACCTGAAGGGCATCGAGGTGTGCGAGGAGATGCTGCCGGGGATCCCGATGGTCGGCGTCTTCGACACCGCCTTCCACCACAGCCTGCCCCCCTTCTCCTACATGTACGCCCTGCCGATGGCGCTCTACCGCAAGCTGCGCATCCGGCGCTACGGCTTCCACGGCACGTCGCACCGCTACGTGGCCGCGCGCGCCGCGGAGCTCCTGGGCAAGCCGCTCGAGGAGCTCAAGCTGATCACCTGTCACCTGGGCAACGGCTGCAGCGCGGCGGCGATCGACGGCGGGCGCTCGGTCGACACGAGCATGGGTTTCACGCCCCTCGAAGGGCTGGCGATGGGCACGCGCTGCGGTGACATCGATCCGGCCCTGGTGTCCTTCATCGCCGAGCGGGAGAAGCTCTCGCTCTCGAAGGTCGACAGCCTGATGAACAAGAGCAGCGGGATGTTGGGGCTCACGGAGACCTCCAACGACCTGCGCGAGATCCACTACGAAGCGGAGATGGGCAGCGAGCAGCACCGCCTGGCGCTCGACATCTTCTGCCACCGCGTCAAGAAGTACGTCGGCGCCTACGCCGCCGTGCTCGGCGGGCTGGACGCGGTGGTCTTCACCGGCGGCATCGGCGAGAACTCGAGCTACGTGCGCGGTCGCGTGATGGAGGCCATGGGCTACTTCGGCCTACACGTCGACATCCGCCGCAACCAAGCCAACGAGACCTCGATCGGCACCGGGCCGGTGGCGGTGTTCGTCATCCCCACCAACGAGGAACTGGCCATCGCCCGCGACACGCAGCGCATCCTCGGGGAGCTGGCGCAGGAGCTGGAGAAGCCGGTCTCCGAGGACGAGCTCTCCCGCGAGCTGGCCCGCATCTCGGCCGACGACCGGGCCGAGCTGCTGGCGGTGTGGCTCGGCAACCCGCACATCACCCTGTTCGAGATCGCGGACAAGCTGGGGCGGCGCATCGGCCGCGAGGTGACCGTGCAGGCGGTGAAGACCGAGCTGGAGAAGATGGGGCTCGATCGTGTCTCCGGCGAGAAGATCGCCGAGATCGCAGAGCGTGGCAACTGAGGGCCGCAGGCGGAGAACCGACATGCGAGAGATCAGCAAAGAGGAAAGCGGCTGGGTGATCGCGCTGGCGTGGATCAGCGCCCTCGAGGAGACCGCGCGCGACTTCCACGGCACCCGCCCGCGGGCCTTCTGCCAGCGCGCCTACGAGCACGCCGTGCACAGCTACCTGCAACAGATGGAGCTCGAATACGGCATCAGCGCCCCGCGCTGCGATTCGATCCGCCAGGCGCTGGAGGAGTACGTCAAGGTCGGCGTGCGCGGGGGTGCTTTCGGAGACGCCTCGCAGTTCGAGCTGAACGAGGCCAATCCCAATCGCGTTGAGGTCAGTGTGCACCAATGCGTGTACCTGAAGAGCTGCAAGGCGCTCATGGCCGAGGGCATCTCGGTGCGCGACCTGACCTGCGCGCGCCTGGGCTGTTTCCGGGCCGCTGCGCAACAGCTGGCCAACATCGATTGCGATTACGAGGTCACGGCCTTCGCGCTCGAGAACACCTGCATGGGCGCGATCGAGAGGAAGTAGGCGGGGATGGCACGCACAGCGGAAGAGCTGATCGCCCAGGCGCACGGGAGCGCCGACTGGCACGACCGGCGACTGGCCGTCATCGCGCTGGGCTACCGCGACGACCCCGAGATCCTGCCCGTGCTGCTCACATGCCTGCAGGATCCGGTTTCCGAGGTGCAGCACGCGGCGATCATCGCGCTTGGGCGGCGCGGAGACCGGGTGGCGATGCAGGAGCTGCTGCGGCCCAAGATCCTGGGCTCCAGCGAGGCTAACGTGCGCTGGGCCGCGACCTCGGCTCTCGGCAAGCTCGGCGACCACCGCGTGATCGACCAGCTCGTGCGCATGGTCGACGACGAGGAGTGGTTGGTCAGCAACGAGGCGATCGAGGTCCTGCGCGCCAAGGTGGCGGAGATCATCGAGGCCCAAGACCTGCGCCTGGCGCGCATCCTGATCCGCATGCTCAACCTGCCCGACCCCGAGCTCGTCGAGCTCGCCAAGGGCGGTCTGGAGCGCCTGGGGAGCGACGCCACCCCCATCCTGTGCGACGCCCTGGGCAGCGTGTGGGAGGCAGTGCGGCGCCACGCGGCGACCGTCTGCGGCCTGGTCCGCGACCCGGCGATGGTGGACTCGCTCGTCACCGCGCTGGGGGACGAGCGTCCCTCGGTGCGGCGCGAGGCGGCGCTCGCCTTGGGTGAGATCGGCGATCATCGGGGCCTGCGTCCCCTGATCTCGGTCTTGGGCGACTTCGACGGCCAGGTGCGCAAGGGCGTGGTGGATGCGCTCGTCGCACTGGGTGTGGTCGCGGTCGAGCCGCTCTGCATCGCGCTCGAGCACGCCAAGAGCAAGCAGGCGCGCTGCGCGGCCCTGGAAGCCCTGGGGGTGCTGGGCGACGGGCGCGCGATCCCGATCCTCGTGCACTGCCTCGGCAGCAGCTACCACCTGGTGCGCCTGGGGGCGATCGTGGCCCTGGGCCGCTTCGGTCGGGCGGTGGTGGAGCCCCTGCTCGGCATCCTGAGCTACAACCGCTCGGACATCAGCTACCTGATGCAGGAGGTGACGAGCTCCTCCGACGTCCAGACCCGCGTGCGGGCCGCCAAGGCCCTGGGGGATCTCGAGGACCACCGCGCAGTGGAGGCCCTCAAGGCCCAGCTCAGCGATCCGAACCGCGAGGTGGCGCTCGCCGCGCAGGAGGCGCTGGAGAAGATCGGCTGCGCGGCCTGGGCGCGGCGCGGCGCCGCCACGGTCTTGGGCCGCGTCGGCGACCGACGCGTGACCCCCGAGGTGCTGGTCCTGCTCGACGACGACTCGGTCAACGTCAGGCGGGCAGCGGTGCGCGCGCTGGGCGGGCTCGAGGCGAGCGAGCACACCGCACGCCTGGCGGTGATGGCGCGCCGCGACCCCGAGCGGCTGGTGAGGCGCGCCGCGCTGAACGTGCTGCGCGATCTGGACCCGGCCACCCAGGAGCTCTTCGCCACCGCGCTCGAGGCCTTGATCGACGACGCGGCCGACGTGCGCGCGAGGGCAGCGCGCATCGCGGGCACCTTCATCGACCAGCGCGCGATCGAGCCGCTGCTGGCGCGCCTCTCCGACCCGTCCTGGAACGTGCGCCTGAGCGCCGAGACAGCTCTTTCGTCGCAAGGCAAGCCCGCGGTGCCAGGCCTGCTCGTGGTGTTGCGCGAGGGCACGATGATCGCCCGCCGCCGCGCCGCCAGCGCCCTGGGCCGCATCGGCGACCCGCAGGCGATCGGTACTCTCGAGACCCAGCTCGAGTTCGAGCGGGACTCCGCGACCAGGGACCTCATCCGCGAGGCACTGCTGGAGCTCAGGAACTAGCGCTCTGGATCAGGCCGCCACCAGGTACTGCACGCTGAAGAGCTTGTCTGGGTCGGACCAGACGTGTTTGACCTCCAGACCGGCGCGAGCACCCAGGTCCGCGAAGCCACGCAGGTCGTACTTGTAGGAGAACTCGGTGCGCACGCGCTCCTCGCGAGAGAAGTGCACCGGGGTCCCCGCCACATGCGCGTCCTGCTCACGGCGGCTGACGAGCGCCATTTCGATGCGACCCTGCTGCTCGTCGTACGGCGCCTCGTAGCCGAAGAACTCGGTCCGGAAATCGGCTCCCAGTTCCCGGTTCAGCCGCACCAGGTAGTTGAGGGCGAACTCCCGCGAGACACCACGCGCGTCGTCGTAGGCGGGCTCCAGAATCCCGACGTCCTTCTTGAGGTCGACCCCGATGAGGATGCCACCCTCCTCGCCCGAGAGGTTCCTCAGGTCGCGCAGGACCTCCTCCACCCTCTTCGGCCCGAAGTTGCCGATCGTCGAGCCGGGCAGGAAGACGACGCTGCGACCGGGGGGCTGCGCGACCTCGGGCAGGCTCGGGTCCTCCGTGAAGTCGGCGCAGACGGGAACGACCTCCACGTCCGGGAAGCGGCCCGAAACTTCGTCGGCGAGGTCGACGAGCTGGTCGCGCGAGATGTCGATCGGCATGTACCCGGAGGGGCGGGTGAGCCCCGACAGGAGCAGCTTGGACTTCCGCCCGTCGCCGCTGCCCGGTTCGATCACCAGCGCCTGCGGGCCGATGCACTCCGCGATCGAGTCCATGTTGTCCTGCATGATCGCGGTCTCGGTGCGCGTCAGGTAGTACTCGGGCTGCTCGCAGATCTTCTCGAAGAGGCGCGCTCCGCGCTGGTCGTAGAGATACTGGCTCGGCAGGGACTTGGGCTTGCGCCGCAGTCCCGCCAGGACGTCGGCCCTCATCTTGGCCAGGGCGGGCTCGAGGTCCTGCAGGGGGGGAGCTTGAGGCTCCTGAGGTGCGCGGTGGTCCATCGGATTGGCGGGGAAGGAGTAGCGTCGGTCCGTTGCGGTGAGGGGGTCATTCGTCCCGCGGCAGGCGCAGCCCACGCGGCACGAGACGGCGCTCGGCGAGGTCGAAGAGGCCCTGGACGGCCAGGGCGAGGAGTGCTGCGGGTAGCGCTCCTTCTAGGATCGTCTCGTAGTCGTTGAGCCGGATTCCGGTGAAGATCGGATCCCCGTACCCACCGGCGCCGATGAAACCGCCCAGCGTGGCGAACCCGACGTTGATCACCGCCGCGGTCTTGATGCCGGCGAGGATGGTGGGCGAGGCCAGCGGCAGCTCGATGCGCCACAAGCGGACCCGGAAGGGCAGTCCGAGCGCCTCGGCGGACTCCTTCAGCTCGGGCGCGATGCCCTGCAGGCCCGCGTGGGTGTTGCGCACGATCGGCAGCAGGCTGTAGAGGAAGAGCGCCACGACCGCCTGGGGATAGCCGAGGTCGTCGGAGAACCAGCTCACCGGGCGGATGAGCAACACCAGGAGCGCGATCGCGGGGATCGTCTGGATGATGCCCACGGCGCCGAGGATCGGCTGTGCCAGCCTCGCGCAGTAGGCGGCGGTGATCCCCAGCGGTAGGGCCACCAGAATGGCCAGCGCGAGCGAGACGAACACCATCTGCAGGTGCTCGACGGTGTAGCGCAGGATGTCGGAGGCGGTGCTGCGCTCCTCGACCGCCGCGTCGATCTTCAGGGTCGCGGACAGGAGCTGCGCGGCGGCCGCGCTCTCCCCCTCCCCATCGACCTCGACGGCGGCGTTCATGCGCATCATGAGCCGCTCGTCGATCGAGCCCTCGAGGTCGTGCAAGGAGGCCACGAACTCCGGCGCGGACTCTTCCAGCTCCGAGCGGTAGACGTAGACGGCCAGGTAGTGGGGGAAGTGACCCAGGTCGTCCGCGAGGGCGCGCAGGTTCAGCGTCAGGATCTTCGCGTCGGTGGCGTAGAGGTCGGTGACGTCGATCTGCCCTTGGCCGATCGCCTCGTAGGCCAGTGCGTGCTCGAGCCCGCGCACGTCGCGGTGCGGCAGTGCGTAGCGCGCGGCCAGCGCCTCCCAGCCGTCCGCGCGCTGCATGAACTCGTTGCTGAAGCGCAGGCGCAGCTCGCGATGATCGCGCAGGTCGCCGATGCTCGCCACACCCAGGTCGGCGGCACGCTCCTCCTGCATGCCGATCACGTAGGTGTTGTCGAACCCCAGGGATCGGGTGAGCGCCAGCCCCCGGTCCGCCAGGGCCTCCTGCAGAGCGGCGAGGTCCTCGATGCCTTCTCCCGACAGGATCTCCTGCAGGAGCGTTCCCGTGTACTCCGGGTAGACGTCGATCTGGCCGGCGAGCAGCGCTTCCCAGAGCAGCCGCGTTCCACCCAGGCCGCGCGCCTGCTCGACGGTGTGTCCGTGCTCGCGCGCCAGGTGTGCGGCGAGCTCGGCCAGGATCACCGATTCGGTGAAGGCCTTGGACCCGATCTTCAGCGCGGCCTCCTCTTGCCGCGCGGAGGGGCTCCCCGCCGCGACGAGGAGCAGCGCTCCAGTCGAGACGCAGAGCGCTCGCCCAAGGGAATTCCAGCGTCTCATGCCTCGCCACCCCCGTCGTGCAGGTGACGTTGTGCACGGACGAAGTCGGACACGAAGCTCGAGACCGGCCGGTCGGTCAGGTCGGCGTACGTGCCGTCCTGCACGATCTCGCCCTCACGCACCAGTACGATCCGCTCTCCCAGATAGCACGCCTCGGCCAGGTCGTGCGTCACCATGACCACCGTCTTGCCGAGGCGTTTGAAGAGCGCGTGCAGCTCCTCCTGCAGCTCGGCGCGCACCATCGGGTCGAGGGCGCCCAGAGGCTCGTCGAGCAGCAGGACACCCGGGTCCATCATCAGCGCGCGCATGAGGCTGACGCGCTGAGACTGCCCGCCGGAGAGCTGGGCGGGGTAGCGGTCGAGGGCCGCCTCCGGGAGGCGCACCAGCTCCGCGAGCTCGCTGAGCCGCGAGCGGATCGAGGGCTCCGCGAGGCCGAGGTGGCGCGCCAGAAGGGTCACGTTGCCGCGCGCGGTCAGGTGGGGAAAGAGCCCACCGCTCTGGACCACGTACCCCATGCGGCGTCGCAGCTCGGGGGCGCTTTCCAGCGTCAGCGGCTGCCCCTCGACCGTGAGAGACCCGCAGTCCGGAACGAGCAGTCCATTCATCAGCCGCAACAGAGTGGACTTGCCGCACCCGCTCGGCCCGATCAGCACCAGGGTGCGCCCCGCCGCCACCTGCAGCGAGAGCTCGCGCACCGCGGTCACCGAGCCGAAGCTCTTCGCGACACCTTCGAGCTCGATGGCGTACGTCATCGCAGTCGCTACTTGCAGGGCAGGAAGCGCACCGTCGTCTCCATCTCGTGCAGCACGCGCCCGAGCGTTTCGGCGGCGCGCCGGATCTCCTCTGCGGCGGTCTCCCGCGAGAGGGAGAAGCGCACGGAGCAGTGAGCCTCCTCCGGCGTGCGCCCCATCGCCAGCAGGACGTGCGTCGGCTCCGGCGAACCGGACTTGCAGGCCGAGCCGGAGGAGAAGGAGATCCCGTGGGCGTCCATGGCGATGACGAGCGATTCGCCGCGGATCCCCGGCAGGGTCAAGTTGAGGATGTTCGGCAGGCACTGCGTCGGGTGCCCGTTGCGCCGCGCGTCCGGCAGCAGCTCCACGATGCGACCTTCCAGCTCGTCGCGCAGACCCGCCATGCGCGTCGCCGCGTCGAGGCTTCCACGCGACAGCTCGGCGGCGCGTCCGAAGCCGACGATGGCGGGCAGGTTCTCCGTCCCGGCGCGCAGGCCGTGCTCCTGTGTTCCTCCGTGGATCAGCGGCTCCAGCTCGATCCCCTTGCGCAGGTAGAGCGCGCCGACGCCCTTCGGGCCGTGCAGCTTGTGCGCCGAGAGGGACAGGAGGTCCACGCCCAGCTCCTCGACGTCGATCGGGACCTTCCCCGCGGCTTGCACGGCGTCGCTGTGGAAGAGCGCGCCGCGCTCGTGGGCGCTGGCGCACAGCTCGCGCACGGGCTGGAGCGTGCCGACCTCGTTGTTCGCCAGCATCACGCTGACCAGGAGCGTGTCGTCGCGCAGGGCGCCGCGCAGCGTCTCGGGGTCCACGAGCCCATGCTCGTCCACCCCGAGGCGGGTGACCTCCAGACCGGCACGCTCGAGGTGGCAGCAGGTGGCCAGGACGGCGGGGTGTTCGATGGCGGACGTGATGACGTGCCGGCGGCCGCTCTCCGGGCGCAGCGCCACACCCTTGAGGGCGAGGTTGTCGGACTCGGAACCGCCGCCCGTGAAGAGGATGCGCCGCGGCCTGGCGCCGATCGAAGCCGCCACGCTGCGGCGCGCCCGCTCCAGCGCCTCGCGCGCGACGCGCCCATCGGAATGGATGCTGGAGGGGTTGCCGCAGCGCTCCTCCAGGAAGGGCTGCATCGCCTCCCGCACCTCGTCGGCGACGCGCGTCGTGGCGGCGTTGTCGAGGTAGATCGGCTCCCACTCCCGTCGCGCCTGCGGCCGAGGGGCCTGCACCACCGTGCGCGTGAGCGTCTCGGCGCTGACGACCGAGTCCGGGTCTCCGTCCGCGATCTTCACGACCTCGCACAGGAGCGCCTTGTAGACGGGGAAGCCCGAAATCGGGTCGCAGTTCGAGGCGTCGGTCAGGTGGTTCACGTTCCATGCGCGCCAAGCTGCGGGGCCTACCGCCGTGCCACCGCCCTGACTGCAGTCGATCGCTCCTCGAACGATGTCTTCCGTGACGTGCGCCCGGAAGGGGACCGCGCCGCGCGGGGTGCGCACCTCCACCAGGTCGCCCGGCCGGACCCCACGCGCCGCGGCATCCGCGGGATTCAGATCGACGGTCGGCTCCGGATGGTCTCTCACCAGACCTCGGATGCCGTGGTGCTGGGAGCGGAAGTCCGTCTGCGTGCGCGAGCCGGAGTTGAAGACGAGCGGGTACCGATCGGCGAGGGCGGGCGCGGAGAGGGGACCCTCGGCGGGCTCGGTGTACCGCGGCAGGGGGTCGTAGCCGTGCTCCTCCAGAACCGTGGAGTGAAGCTCGAACTTGCCGGTCGGCGTCTCGAAACCCGGGCGGCCGTCCGTCCGCAGCGAGCCCTTCTCCCACTTGCGGTACTCCATGATCGGGCTGCCGATGGTCACCGCTCCGCCTGCTGCACGCACCTCTTCCAGCGTGAAGCCGGATTCCTCGAGGGCAAAGCGCAAGAGCCCGTCTTCCGTCTGTGGGAAGTGCTCGCCGTACCCGAGCCGGCGCGCCAATTGAGCCATGATCAGGTAGTCGTTGCGCGCCTCGCCCACCGGCTCGATCAGCTTCTCGCGCAGGCGGAAGAGCGGCCCGTAGGTCATGTACGAGTCGATCTCGAACATCGTCGTGGCGGGCAGCACCACGTCGGCGTAGCTGGCGTCCGCCGTGAGCTGGCGGTCGATGCAGACGAGCAGCTCGAGCTCGCCCAGCGCCTCGCGCCAGCGCGGCGTCTCCGGCCACGAGGTCAGGAGCGAGGCGCCGTGCACGATCAGACCCCGCAGCGGGTACGGCTCGCTCTCCAGAATCGCCCGCGGGAGCAAGCTGGCGTGCGGCTCGTGCCGGTAGTGGGAGTAGATGGGGAACTCCTCCCCGCCGATCGAGCGCTCCAAACCCGGATTGGGCAGGTTGCAGGAGCGATTGATCGGGAAGTGCGAGCCGTGCATGGCGAGCCCGATGCCGCCCGGGGTGTCGAGGTGCCCCGCCAGGGCGAAGAGCGAGTAGACGGCCCGGATCGCCTGGACTCCGCCGTTCGAGTACTCGAGGCCCGTGTACATCACGGGGCAGGCGGAGCCCGCCGCGCAGATGGCGCGCGCCAGCTCCTGGACCCGGGTGGCGGGCACGCCCGTGATGCGCTCGACGACTGCTGGCGTGAAGTGCTGCACGTAGCGCGCGAACGGCTCGAAGCCGTGGCACCAGTCCTCGGCGAAGGTCTCGTCGTGGAGCTCCTCCCCGATCATCACGGCGATCATCCCCAGGGCCAGCGCGCCGTCCGTTCCCGGCCGGATCGGCACCCACTCGGCGCCGCAGCGCAAGGCCGTCTCCGTGCGGCGCGGATCGATCACGACGATTCGGGCCCCTCGCCGGGCGGCGGACTCCAGGCGCTGCATGTCCAGCGGAGGCGAGTCGGTGGCCGGGTTCGTGCCCCAGACGAGGAGCAGCTACGCGTTCTCGATGTCGGCGAAGGTGTTCACCAACATGCGCCCCAGCGTCACGTGCGGGGCGATCATGGCGAAGGAGACGTAGCAGTGCGCCCCCGCGCCCATCGTGTTCGGCGAGCCGAAGGGGAAGAGCACGTTGGAGGCCGAGCTCACGGCGACGCCGCGCGGCTGGTACATGTCGCACAGCGAGAGCTCGAAGGCGCCGCGGCCGGTGTAGATGCCGACCGCTTCCGGCCCGTGCTCGGTCTTGATCCCCTCGAGGCCGCGGACGATCTGCTCGTACGCCTCGTCCCAGGAGATGCGCTCGAAGTCGGGAGTCCCCTTCGGGCCTACCCGTCGCAAGGGGTGCTGCAGTCGGTGCTCCGAGTGCACGATCTCCGGCGCGTGCTCTCCGCGGCGGCAGATCATCCCCAGGGGATGCGTCGCATCGGCACGAATGTCGGCCAGCCGGCCATCCTCGACCTTGACCTCCACCCAGCAGCCGGCGGGGCAGATGCCGCACAGCCCCCGCTCCCAATCGGTGTCGTTTCGGGCTGATTCACTCAAAGCACCGAGATCCTCCCACGGATCCGGGATGCACGGCGCGCATCGACCTCAGGGAATGGCGCGAGCTGCGCTCGTGACCGCCTTGACGAAGCTCTCTCGGTCCAGGGGGGGTGCTCCGAGCTGAACGCTCTGGGAGATCAATCCCCAGCACACCCCGTCCACGACCGTGGCCAATTGGATCTCGCGCGGTCCGACCTCGCTCAACGTCACTCCACACAGCAAAGCCGCGAGAAGTTGGAGGTACTCCTGTCGGCTGCGACTCATCTTCCCCGGCTGGCCGAGCTCGTCGCCGAAGTAGCTGGACATACGCAGCCAGAAGCGGCACTCGCGCGACGACTCGTCGAGCATGCCGTGATAGTGGGCGACGGCGCTCTCGAGGCGGGCCTTGCGCGAGCGACAGGTGTCGACCCTCTGCCGGATGGCGTCGAGGAAGGCCCTCTGGACGTGCTCCCAGAGCGCAATGAGGTACTCGTCCTTCCCGCCGAAGTGCAGGTAGAAGACCCCCTTGGCGACATCTGCGGCCTCGGTGATGTCCAGGACCGACACCAGTCCGAGGGGACGGTTCTCGAAGGCCGTCAGACCACACTCGAACATCGAATGGCGCGTTGCCAGCGCCTTGCGCGCCCGCCGGCCCAGCTGCGTAGCCTGCTCCAGGGGCTCTTCCTCGTGCTTGGCCACCCCCGGATTCTAGGCCGGAACGATTGGCCGGGGCCAAGCCGCTGACTAAGAATGACCGCACCGTCATAGTTGGATTGCTCGCCCACTATTGGTCCGCGCATAGATGCTCGCATCCTGATTCCATCGATCAACCGCTTTGTTCAGTTCTGTCCCATGTCTCCCTCCGCCGACCGCGAGATCCCGCTGCAGCGAACCTCCCTACGGGTCATCCTTCCCGAGAGCCCCGAGGGACTCGATCGGGATGAGGAGTGGTTCGAGCTGGAGCAGGCCGGCGAGCGCCGGCAGCTGAAGCTCCACGACTACGACGCCCTGTACGAGGTCCCCGGGCTCTACGAAACCCTCGTCTACGACAAGCTGAAGTGCACCTCCCCCGGTCGGGTCGTCGCCCAGCTCCAGCGGGCACTGATTGCCTCCGGAGAGTCGCCCGAGCATCTGCGCGTGCTCGACCTCGGCGCGGGAAACGGCGTGGTCGGCGAAGTGCTGCGCCGGCAGGGGGTCGACGCCCTGATCGGTGTGGACATCATCTCCGAGGCGGCCAAGGCCGCCCGCCGGGATCGACCGGAGGTCTACGACGACTACTTGGTGACCGACCTCGCGCAGCCGCAACCGGAGGTCGAGCAGCGCTTGCGCGACTTCTCACCGAACAGCCTGGTGACGGTCGCGGCCCTCGGCTTCGGAGACATCCCCTCGGAGGCCTTCGTGAAGGCCTTCAACCTGCTGCCAATCGACGGGTGGCTGGCGATCTGCATCAAGGACAGCTTCCTCGAGGAAGGGGATGACAGCCGCTTCGGAAAGCTCATCCGCTCCATCGTGGCCGGAGGGATGATCGAGGTGCTCAGCCGCGAGCGGTACGTCCACCGCATGTCGATCGCCGGCGAGAAGCTCTTCTACGTCGCCCTCGTCGCTCGCAAGCGCCACCACGTCCGGCCTATTTGGCCCGGAACTCCCGTGCCCCCCCCAGCCCCAGCTTGGCCATGCGGCTGCGCAGGGTGCTGGGGTTGATCCCCAGGAGCTCCGCCGCCCCGCCGGGGCCGTAGAGCTTGCCGGCGGTGTGCTCGAGCGCGCGCTGGATGTGCAGGCGCTCCATCTCCTTCAGAGTCGCGAGCCCCCCCTCCCCGGGTGGCGCGGGGTCGGAGGCGCGCTCCATCTTCAGCGGCAGGGAGTCCCCCTCCCCGAACTGAAGCTCGGGTCCGGAGCAGAGGATCGTGGCCCGCTCGAGCCCGTTGATCAGCTCGCGCACGTTGCCGCGCCAGTCCTGGGCGGTGAGCCAGCGCTCCGCGCGCTCGTCGAGGGACCAGGGACCGCGCCCCGTGCGGCGCGCGAGGGAGTCCAGGAAACCCGTGGCGATCGGCAGGATGTCCTCGCGCCGCTCCCGCAGCGGGGGCAGGTGGATCGGGAAGACCGCCAGGCGGTAGTAGAGATCCTGGCGGAAGGAGCTCTCGGCGACCCCCTGCAGGAGGTCGCGGTTGGTCGCCGCGATCACCCGCACGTCGACGCGCGTGGTGCGGTCGCTGCCCACCGCTTCGAAGCAGCCCTCCTGCAACACCCGCAGGAGCTTGGTCTGCAGGTCGATCGGCATCTCGCCGATCTCGTCCAGGAAGAGGGTGCCGCCGTTGGCCGCCTGGAAGCGACCCATGCGGCTCTTGGTCGCGCCGGAGAAGGCCCCCTTGACGTGTCCGAAGAGCTCGCTCTCGATCAGGTCCGCGGGCAGGGCGGCGCAGTTGATGCCCACCAGAGGCTTCTCCGCGCGCAGACTCCAACCGTGCACGGCGTTGGCGAGCACCTCCTTGCCGGTGCCCGTCTCCCCGGTGATCAGGATCGGCGCGTCGGTGCCGGCGGCCTGGCGCCCCAGGTTGACCACCTTCTGCATGACGGCGCTGCTGCTGCGCTCCAGGAGCTCCCCCGCGTCGCTGCGCCCCTCGACGCTCTCCCCCAGGAGCCGGTTCTGCTCCTGCAGCTGCCCGCTGAGCCGGCCGAGCAGCGCCGACTGCTCCCCGTAGTTCATCGCCATCGCGAGCAGCTTGCCGAGCACGTCCGCCAGCTCGACCACCTGGGAGGGGTACTCCTGACAGACCTCTCGATCGAAGGTCATGATCCCGAGCGGCCCGGCGGGGGAGCGCAGCGGCACCACCATGCAGGAGTGACCGTGCTCCAGGTCGAGCACTCCGTCGAAGGCGTCGCCGTCCCCATCGCTGTGGTCGTGGGTGGTGAAGGCGCGCGCCCGGTCGCGCTCGAGGAGCTCGCGGATGGCGGGGAAGCGGCGCAGGTCCAGGTGGTGGCGCTCCACCACCGGGGTCACGAGGGACCCCCGTGCTACGCGCACGTGCAACTCCTCCCCCTCGAGCTCCATGATGGTGGCCAGGTCGAAGGGCACCAGCCGGCCCAGGGTGTCGATCGCCCGGCCGAGGATCCGGTTGACCTCCTCGATCGAGGTTCCGCGGCCGGAGGCCGCTTGAAGATCGCGCGTGAGGTCGAGGATGCGTTCGGTCGGGGTGGGCATGGCGGGACGGTGGCCACGAAATGTCGAGTTTTGAGGTCGCCAAATATCGCGCCCGAGGGGCCGCCCGTCAACCGCCGGCGTCGTAACGATCCGCCCCTCAAGCGGTTACGGAGGACCCGGCCCTTGTGGCACGATGCCTGCATAGGTGGGGTCGCCCACCGGGATTCCAGCTCGAGGAGCACGCCATGCACGATATGACCGAGGCCAACCTGAAGGACGCCTTCGCGGGCGAGAGCCAGGCTCACATGAAGTACCTCGCCTTCGCCGCCAGGGCGGAGAAGGACGGCTTCCCCGAGATCGGGCGCCTCTTCCGCGCCATCTCCTACGCCGAGCAGGTGCACGCCACCAACCACCTGAAGGCCCTGAAGGGGATCGGCGGGACCCTCGAGAACCTCGAGGCGGCCCTCGGCGGCGAGAATTTCGAGATCGACGAGATGTACCCCGCCTACCTGGCGGTGGCGGAGCTCCAGGAGGAGAAGGGGGCCAAACGCTCGATGGGTTGGGCCCACGAGGCGGAACGCGACCACGCCCGCATGTACGCCGACGCCAAGGAAGCCGTCACCGCCGGAGGTGACGCGGAGATCGGAGCCGTACACGTCTGTAACGTCTGCGGTTGGACCACCACCGACGAGGATTGGGACGAGTGTCCCATCTGCAAAGCCAAGCGCGAGCACTTCACCACCTTCTGAGAGCCCCAGCGAAGGAACCCCATGGCCACGCTCAGCCAGAGCATTACGGACGCCCTCAACGGGCAGATCGGCGCCGAGATGTACTCGGCCAACCTCTACTTGGCGATGTCCGCCTACTTCGAGAGCCTCGACCTGCCCGGCTTCGGGCACTGGATGCGAGTCCAGGCTCGGGAGGAGCAGGCCCACGTCGACAAGCTCTTCGGCTACATCGTCGAACGCGGCGGACGGGTGGCCCTTGCTCAGATCGAGGCACCCCCCCTCGAGTGGGGGAGCCCCCTGGCCGCCTTCGAGGCCGCCTACGATCACGAGTGCGAGATCAGCCAGCGGATCCACGACCTGGTCGGGCTCGCCCACACGGAGAAGGATCGCGCCACCGAGAGCCTCCTGCGCTGGTACGTCGACGAGCAGGTCGAGGAGGAGGCCTCCGTCGACCGCGTCGTCAAGATGCTGCGCATCGGCGACAACCAGCCGGTGGCGATGTTGATGATGGACCGCGAGCTCGCCGCGCGCCCCGCGGCGGTCGCAGTGGAGCAGGTCTGACCACGACGAGGAACGACGATGGCCAAGCGCATCGACTGGTACTACCACCGCAAGGGGTGAACGAGCTGCAAGCGCGCGGACTCCTTCCTGGAGGGCCGCGCCGTCACCGTCCGTGAGATGGTGGATGCTCGCAAGGAACGCTACGAAGCTCGGGACCTGAAGCAGCTCTTCAAGGGCGCGCGGACGATCACCGTCGCCCGCGGCAAGGCTGAGAAGGTCTTCGACCTGCAGCAGGACCCCCCCGGGCGCGCGGAGCTCGAGAAGGCGGTCCTGGGCCCGACCGGCAACCTGCGCGCCCCGGCGATCCGCATGGGGAAGAAGTGGTTGATCGGCTTCGGGGAAGCGCCCTTCGGCGCCACCTTCGGTTGAGGGGTGCGACGTGGAGCGGACCTTCCTCCTGCTCGCCGCCCTGAACGGCTTCCTGGCGGTCGCCCTGGGGGCCTTCGGGGCCCACGGGTTGAAGAGCGCCCTGGCGGAGGCCGAGGAGGGCGCCCAGCGCCTGGCCTGGTGGGAAACGGCGGCCCACTACCACCTGACGCACGCCCTGGCGATCGCCTTCACGGCCTACCTGGCGGGGCGCGGGGCGGGTGGCTGGGCACAACTCTCCGGCTGGGCCTTCACCGCCGGGATCGTCATCTTCTGCGGCAGCCTCTACGTGATGACGGTGAGCGGAATGCGAGGCCTGGGGGCGATCACTCCGATCGGGGGCGCCCTTCTGCTCGTGGGGTGGGTCGCCGCTCTCGTCGCCGCCCTGCGCCTCGATTGAGGCCGCGCCAGGCCCGGGTCGCGATATTTCGTGGCCGCGATCGTGGCCGCGAGATGCCGCGCCCGAAGAGCCGCCAGGGGTCGTTGCCGCCATCGAGTCCCCCCTCGGACGCTACCATGCGCGCGTGTCGGCAGCGCGATCCTGGGTTTCTCCGCCGCTGGCACGGAGTCTGCACAAGTCTGCCGTTGGCGCCCGCCGGAGCCTCGGCGCGCGCCGTCCCTTCCGAGGGCGCGCCCGCAGCCCCGATCCTCACGCAAGAGACCCGAGCCGAGAGACCACGAAATGACCAAGACCAACCGCGCCGACGAAATGGTGGCGATCCTGCAGCAGTGGCAAGCCATCGAGCGGCAGAGCATGAGCGACACCGCTGAGATCCTGGAGAAGACCCAGAGCCCGCTGATCCGGATCCTGATGGAGATCATCCGCCACGACTCCCTGATGCACCACCGCGTGCAGCAGTTCCTGGTGGACAGCCTGACCGTCGCCAACGTGACCGTCACTCGCGAGGACATCGAGGCGGTCGCCGACCAGATCGAGGCCCACGACAAGATGGAGCGCAAGACGATCGAGCTGGCGGAGAAGCTGCGCGACACCGCCTGGACCCCGGTCCACAAGCAGCTCCTCGACTACCTCGTCATCGACGAGAAGAAGCACGACGCCCTGCTGATGCAGCTGGACGAAGTCAAGGCGGGGATGACCAAGGCCAGCGGGGCCTGAGGTCCCAGGAACCGCGCGAGCAGCGATCCTTCGGGACGCCGATCCACAGACGCCCTCGGGCAGCACACGCGTGCAGCCCGAGGGCGTCTCGCGTTCCGAAGAATCAGTCCCTTGTGGCGTCGGTGCGCAACTCGTAACTGCCCTCGGCGATCCAGCTCGCCGACGACGCCCCCAGCAGAGTTGCGTACCTACGCGGCCCCTCGGCACCGGGCCCACGCCCATCTGCCGAGGGGCCCCTCGTCCGCACCTACGCGGTCAGGGGGTGAAGGTCACCGACAGTCCCGGGCTGAAGCGACTGCTGCCCGAGACCCGCACCCAGGTCTGGAAGTTCCAGGTCTGACCCGCGGTCAGCGCTCCGCCCGGCGGGTTCGGCAGGTTGCCGGCGCCGCCGCCGGTGACACCGTTGATGAGGTCGGTGGCGAAGCTCCCACCCACGACCGCGCCGACATCCGCGTTGTAGCGCCCGATCTGAGCACCGCCCAGGCAGAGGTCGCCAATGGCACCGGGGGGATCGGTGATGATTCCGGTGCCGCTGCCGACGATGTGGTAGGCGAACTGCCCGTTCGCGGAGGCGGTCATCTCCAGGATAGGCAGGCCGGACAGGGAGCAGGTCGAGATGCCGAGCAGGCCCTCCTGGTTCGGGTTCGTGTCGCAGTAGACCGTGCCGCAGTCACCACAGGACCCCGGCGGATCGACGCCGGCGATCTGCATGTCATAGGTGTTGCATTCCGCCGCCTGGTCGGGGCCCCAGTGCTCCACCTTCAGGTAGACGCGCACACAGGCGCCGGTGTCGTTGAGCCAGGATACGGTCTCGTTGTCGTCGGCCGACCCTCCGACGACGAGCTGGGTGCCACCGCAGCCGTCGAAGAGGTAGATGTCGATATCACCCAGCGAGTTGCTGAAGAACACGTCGCAGGTGACCGTTCCGCCGTCTGCAACGTCCATCGAGTACCAGTCAGGATCGAGCTTGTGGACGTTCAGTCCCGGGTAGGAACCGTTGTCCATCGGCGTCGCGCTGCTGCAGTCGTCGTTGTCCTCGAAGGGGTCTGGTATGAAGTTCCAGCAGTCGTCGTACGTGAACTTGAAGGTGCCGGATCCGGAGTCTCCGACCTGCTTGGCGCCAAGGCGGATCAGGTAGGACTGATTGGCGACCGTGGGGAAGGACATGCGGGCGCCGAAAAAGGCGTTGCAGCCCGTTGCCGTACACACCAACGGCGGTGTGCTGACGGGGCAGGCCTGATCGTCGTAGACCATGATGCGCATCGCCATGCTGGACGTTCCGCAGGTATCGATCAGATACCCCCCCGACTGGGGAGCGGTCCAACGGAACCAGACGTCCTTGCGTGACGGCTTGCCGTTGCAGTCGCTGGGACCGTCCAGGGTGGCAGACGTGTTGTCGAAGAAGTGCGGCCCGAGTCCAGAGATGCTCTGGGCGTTGGAGCAATCGTCTGCACCTTGGCCCAGGGCGGCACCGCCGAGGATCAAGGCCGCGCTCGCCATGAAGAGAGCTTGTCTCATTCCAGTTGCCTCTGTGTTTTGAAGGAGGATGTGCCCGTGAATGGGAGGGAGGGGCGCTTGCCCAATTGAAACCGACCTCTCCAAGCTTGGACACCCTTGCCCCCCTCAGGCCCCTTTCAGGGGGGGTACCCCGTGTCGTCGCCGCAATCCAACTCCCACCCGACATGGGATTTCCGGACGACGATCGGCTCCAGTCCGTCGCGAATTGCGCGTGGCTACCTCGGCGAATTGCCGTCCAGGCCGACCTCTATGCGCGCGGCGTATCCCCCGTCGATCGGTCCCGCGGACTCCAATCCCCCAGGCAGAACGTCGCGCTCTTCCCTTAGCGTCCAGCCGGCGCTTTCCTGCAAGAACGCGCCGATCTGGCGCCGCCCCTCTTCCGGTTCGATCGAGCAGGTCGAATAGACCAAGCGACCGCCGGGCCGCACCCGTGCGGCGGCCTCGCGCAGCAGACGGGCTTGAAGAGCGACCACCTCTCGCAGGGACCCTGGACCGAAGCGCCAGCGAGCGCCGGGGCGGGCGGCGAGGACGCCGGTGTTGGTGCAGGGGGCGTCGAGCAGCACGGCGTCGAAGAGTTGCCCCTGCGCCAAGGCGGCGGTCCCGTCGCAGGCCAGGGCGTGCACTGGCGAGGCCGGGGGGATGCGCTCGAGGTTGGGAGTCAAGCGGGCGAGGCGGGTGGGGTTGGAGTCGACGGCGAGGACGCGGGCGCCCGATTGGGCCAGGATCACGGTTTTCCCCCCCGGCGCGGCGCAGAGGTCGAGCACGCGCTCCCCCTCGACCGCGCCGACCAGTTCGGCGGCGCGCAGGGCGGTCTCGCCCTGGATCGTCAGGCGACCCTCCAGGAAGGCCGGTGAGGCCACCACCGCCTCCGTGACGCGCGACTCCGCCAGCAGGACGCGGGGGTGGCGGCCCTTCCGGGTTTCGACCCCCTCGCCCGCGAGCTCCGCCGCGAGCGCCGCGCGCTCGCCAGCGAGCACGACCAAGGAGAGGGGCGGCGGGTCGAGCGCCTGGCGCGCGAGCTCCCGCGCGCGCTCCCAGCCGTAGCGCTTGCTCCAGCGCTTGAGCAGGGCCGCCGGAACGGACAGCGCGTCCTCACCCCAGAGCAGGGGATGCTCTTCGGGGTCGCGGAAGACCGGCTCCTCCAGGTGCCAGCGACTGCCGAGCACGTCGCGCTGCGCATCCCCCGCGCTCCCCGCCCGCCGCGCGCGCAGGAGCGTGCGCAGCACCGCATTGACGTAGCGGCTGCGCGGCAGGTTGACCGTGTCGCGACAGGCGCTCACCGTCTCGGAGACGGCGGCGTGGTCGGGGATGCGGTCGAGGAAGAGCAGCTGCGCCGCCCCCAGCCGCAGATGGGCCGCCACGTCCGCCGACGGCTTGCCGCGCGTGAAGCGCTCGACGATCGCCCGCAGGGTGGCCCGGCGGCGCACCTCGGTGCCGACGAGCGCGCGCAAGAGGGCCCGATCGCGCTTGTCGAGGCCCCAGGCGGTCGCCAGACGGTCGACCTCACGCAGCGGGGTGGTGCTGCCCGAGCGCAGGATGCGCCAGGCGGCGAGGCGGACGCTTCCCATCGGCTCAGGGCTCCCGATCGTCGTCGCCGGCCGCCCCCAGGCGGGCCCCGGGCTCGAGGCGCGCCCCGCGCAGGAAGTCCGCCCCGTCCATGGCGCCCCGGCCGGCCGGTTTGACGCGCAGGAGCTCCAAGCCCCCCGACCCCTCCCCCGCGGCGACCTGGAGGGCGCTGCGCTGCGCCTGGACCTCCCCCGGCTCGCCGCGGATCGACTCGTCGGCGCGCACCGCCAGCAGGACCAGCTCGCGACCGTCAGGGAGGGTCGTGCGCGCCCCCGGCCAGGGGGTCATGGCGCGCACCAGGAGTGCGATCTCCTGCGCGGTGCGCGTCCACGGCACGATCCCATCCTCCTTCTTCAGTTTGCGCGCGTAGGTCACCAGCTCGGGATCCTGCGGCGTGAAGACCGCTGTTCCCGCCGCGAGAGAGTCGAGCGCCTCGACGATCGCCCCCCCCCCGAGCTCCGCCAAGCGCGCCAGCAGCTCGCCGCTCGTCTCCTCCTCCCCGATCTCCGTTCTACGCTCGAGCAGGACGTCCCCCTCATCCAGCGCCAGCACCATGCGCTGGATCGAAACCCCCGTGGTGCGGTCCCCAGACAGGATCGCGCGCTGGATCGGCGCCGCCCCCCGCCAGCGCGGCAGCAGGGAGGCGTGGACGTTGAGGGCGCCGTGGGGGGCGAGCTCCAAGAGGTCCTCGCGCAGGATCTCGCCGAAGCTGGCGACGACCAGGACCTCGGGGTCCAGCGCCCCCAGGGTCTCGAGGAAGCCCGCCTCCTTCGTCGAGGCCGGCTGCAGGAGCTCGCACCCGGCGTCCCGCGCCGCCGCGGCCACCTCCGAGAGGCGCACCGAGCGACCTCGACCGCGGGGACGGTCGGGGCGGGTGACCACCGCCGCCACCTCGTGCCCGCTACCCAAGAGGTGGCGCAGGACCGATGTGCCGAAGGGCGGCGATCCCAGGAAGACCAGGCGCACCGATCCTCGTGGCCGCTAGAGATGCGGCTCGACCGCCTCCTTCAGGGCCTCGTACTTCATCACGCCGATGAGCTGGGTGGCGACCTCGCCGCCCTTGATCACCAGGAAGGTGGGGATCGAGGTGATGCCGTACTTGGCGGGAACCTCGGGGTTGTCCTGGGTGTTGAGCTTCACCACGCGTACGCGCTCGCCGAGCTCCTTCGCCAGCTTGTCGACGAAGGGCCCCATGGTCCTGCAGGGACCACACCAGGGGGCCCAGAAGTCGACCAGGACGGGAGTGTCGCTCTTGAGAACGTTGACATCCCAGGTGCTGTCGGTGACGTCGGTGGCGCTGCTCATCTGAGGTTGCTCAGGAATGGGTGACAGGAGGAGGGGGCGAATATGGGCTGGCGGCGGGACGTGGTCCAGCCTGGGCGGCGAGTTTCTGGAGGCTACCCCTCAGAGGGGGGAGGAGCGGCTGGTGGGCGCTCCCCGTCGACCGCCTCGAGACCGTCCTCGGCGGGTTCTTCGTCCATGAACTGGGTGGCGCCGATCAGATCCTCCAGGTCGGAAGTCGGCGCGTTGAGGACGACCTGGATCTCGGTGCCCCGCCCCGGCTGGTGGGCGCTGACCACACCCAGCTTCATCAGCTCGAGCACGGCGCAGAAGACCCCGATCAACCCCTCCCGGGTCACGCGCTCGTCGAAGGCGAGCAGGAGCTCCCGCATCGGCAGGGAACCCCGGGAGTGGACCGCCTGCCCCACGTTCCTGACGTACCAGCGCAGCGGCCGCGGGTCCCCCTTCACGCGGTGCGGGCGCCCCGCCAGGGTCTCGCGCATCAGGCGCGAGAAGGCGGCCAGGAGGTCCCAGGAGGTCAACTCCCCCAGGTCGAGGGTCTTCTCCGGGGCGTGGTGGGCCACCTCGCCCTTGAAGCCGCGCTCGTGCATCGACTGGCGCCGGCGCCAGCGATCCTCCAGGTCGGTGGATGCGGCTTTGAAGCGCCGGTACTCGATCAGGCGCTGAATCAGCTCGTCCTCCGGGTCGAGCTCGTCCTCCAGCTCGACCTCCTCCCGCGGCAGGAGGGAGCGGGACTTGATCGCCATCAGCGTGCTGGCCATCACCAGGAAGTCCCCGGCGACCTCGATGTCCAGGTCCTCCAGGGCGCGCAGGTACTCCAGGTAGCGGTCGACCACCTCGGAGATGCGCACCTCGTGGATCTCCACCTCCTGCTCCCGCACCAGATGCAGGAGCAGGTCCATCGGGCCGCGGAAGACCTGCTCGAGGGTGAGGGTGAAGTCCTCGCTCACCAGGCGCCCCCGGTGAGCGTGTTGAGGAAGTCGATGATCGGGTTGACCGTGGTCGTCAGGATCACGCGCAGGCCCCGGGTCAAGAGCAGCGCGAAGATGATCAGCATGCCCCAGCGCTCGAGGGCGATGTAGGGCTCCCGCAGCCCCGAGGGCAAGAGCCAGGCCAGGACCCGCGAGCCGTCCAGGGGTGGCACGGGGATCATGTTGAAGACGGCGAGAATGACGTTGAAGAACATCGCCAGAGCCATGACCCTCGGCGCGAGCAGCGCGCCGTCCATTCCCACGGAATAGACGAGGATCTTCCACACCACGAAGAAGACCACCGCCAAGAGCAGGTTGGAGAGCGGCCCCGCGATCGACACCAGCATCATGTCCCGCCGGGGCTTGCGCAGGTTGTAGTAGTTCACCGGCACCGGCTTGGCTCCCCCGAACATGAACCCGGCGGTGTAGTACAGGATCGCCGGCAACAGGATCGTCATGAAGGGGTCGATGTGCGCGACCGGGTTCAGCGTCATGCGCCCCATGTCCCGCGCCGTGTTGTCGCCGCAGAGGTGGGCCACGTAGGCGTGGGCCGCTTCGTGGATCCCGAGGGAGAGGATCAGGAATGCGATCCCCAGGACGATTTCGAGGGTATCGGGGGTCATGGAGGGGGCGTGCGCGAACTGGCGTTATAGCACCCCACCTGGGGGCGTCCAATCGGGCCTGCGCCTTCCTTGCCCCCCCCTGACCACCGACCTAGAATCCCGCGACTCGGCGGGCACCCGCCCGCCCCCGGGAGCCGCGGGACCGCAGCAGCAGGACAGGAGCCACCGGTGGGGGAGCCGCAGACGTCCGATCGCCTCGCCCGCGCGGCGGAAGTGATCCAACTCGAGTCCGCCGCCATCGCGCGGCTGGAGGAGTTCCTCGACGAGCGCTTCTCCGACGCCGTGGGGCTCGTGCTCGCCTGTGAGGGGCAGGTGGTGGTGACCGGCATGGGCAAGGCGGGGTTGGTGGGGGCCAAGATCTCCTCGACCCTGGCCAGCACCGGCACCCCCTCCATCTGCCTGCACCCCGCCGAGGCGCTGCACGGCGACCTCGGGCGGCTGCGCCCCCAGGACCTCTTGCTCGCCCTGTCGAACTCGGGGGAGACCGCCGAGGTGAGCCAGATCGTGGCGGTCGCCAAGAAGATCGGCGCCAAGGTGCTGGGGGTCACCGGCCGTCCCGATTCGAGCCTCGGCACCCTGGCGGACTGCGTGCTCGATATCGGCCCGGTGGAGGAGGCCTGCCCCCTCAAGCTGGCCCCCACCGCCTCCACCTCGGCCATGCTGGTCCTGGGCGACGCCCTGGCGATGGTGGTGCTCTCCGAGCGCGGCTTCGACCGCGAGGACTTCGCGCGCTTCCACCCCGCCGGCTCCCTCGGCCGGCGCCTCCTGACCGTGGCCGAGGTGATGCGCAAGGGCGATGAGCTGCCGTTGGTCACCGGCGAGCTCTCGATCGGGGCGGTCCTGATCGAGACCTCCGGCACCCCCGGACGCCCCGGGGCGGCGCTGATCGTCGATGGAGCCGGCCGGCTGGAGGGGATCTTCACCGACGGCGACTTGCGCCGGCTCCTGGAGGGTGGGGACTTCGCCGTGATGGAGGACCCGGTGCGCGAGCACCAGGTGCGCAACCCCAAGACCCTCACCCCCGGTCAACTCGTCGAGGAGGCCCACCACCTCCTGCGTGAACACCGCATCGACCAAGCCCCGGTCATCGACTCGGAGGGCCTGCCCGTGGGCCTGGTCGACGTCCAGGACCTCTTGGACATCGGAATCTGATCCCGTGGACCCGCAACCCGCCCGCGGCCTCGACGCCGACCTGCGCCAGCGGCTGGCGGCGATCGAGCTGGTGGTCCTCGACGTCGACGGCGTCCTGACCGACGGGGGCGTGGTCTACGTGGATGGAGAGGAGGCCCAGCGCTTCGACGTCAAGGACGGAGCGGGCCTCGCCTGGTTGCGCCGGGAGGGGGTCCACCAGGCCTGGATCACCGGTCGCGGCTGCGACGCGACCCGCCGGCGCGCCGAGGAACTGGGCGCGCTCCTGCACACCGGAGTCCGGGGCAAGGAGGAAGTGCTGGCGCAGGTGCAACGCGACCTCGGGGTGAGCCCCGAGGCCACCCTCGCCATGGGCGACGACCTGCCCGACCTGGCCCTGGCCGCTCGCGCGGCGGTCTTCGTGGCGCCCGCCGACGCCCGTCCCGAAGTGCGCGCCCGCGCCGATCTCGTGACCCGTGCCCGCGGCGGGCGAGGAGCCGTGCGCGAGCTAGCCGAGGCGCTGCTCGACGCCCGCGGGCGCTGGCAGTCGATCGTGGACGGCGCCGGCGGATGAGGCCCTTCCTCGTCTTCTTCGCGGTCCTGGTCCTGGGGGCCCTGGCCCTCTGGTGGGGGGAGCGCGCGAGTCGACCCCGCTCCCAGCCTACTCCCGCGCCCCCCCCTTCCGAGCAGGCGCCCGAGCAGACCGAGCAGCCCGAGGCGCCCAGAGAGGACCCCCCCGCAGAGACGCAGGGGCAGGATCGGCCGCGCCTCTTCCTGCGCGGACGCCAGGAGCTCGACATCTTCGCCGAGGGCATCGGGCGCCAGCCCCGCCAGCACCACGTGGAGGGGCGCTTCGAGCCCCTCGACGCCGACGGGGTGCGCTACCGGGTGAGCGAGCTCAGGGTCGAGACCTTCGACCGCGAGGGCACCCTGGTCGAGCGGGTCGTCGCCGCCCGGGCGCGCTTCGACCTGGACGTCGAATTCGACCAGGGGAACGCCCTGGGCAGCGTGCGCATCTCCGACGGGGGCCGCATCGAGCTCGAGGAGGTGACCGTCGAACGCGCGCTGGGGCACCCCCTCGCCCCCCTCGTCTTCGAAGCGCCCCGCCTCGAGACCTTCCTGGACCAGGACCGACTGCGTTCGATCGGCGACGAGCGCGTGACGATCACCGGTCGCGGCCTCGCCGGGGGGGGGCAGGGGCTCGACTTCCTGGGGAAGACGGGCTTCCTGGCCCTGGAGCGCGGTGGCCAGGTGACCCTCGACCGGGAGGGCCGCGGAGCCGCCGCCGAGTTCTCCACCACCGCCGGCGGCCCCCTCGAGTTGGAGCGCGTAGGGGACCCGGCGGAGGGACGCCTCGAGCTGCGGGCCCGGGAGGGGGGCCGCCTCGTCCTGCGGGACGACCCGACGGTCCAGGTCGACGCGCACACGCTGCGCGTCACCGGTCGCACCGTCGACGGCCGCACGCTCCTCGAGCGGGGAGATGCCGAGGGGGAGGTGGTGGCCCTGCGCGGCCCGGACCGCTATTCGGGGAACAGCGCCCACATCGACATCGGCCCCCAGGGCGAGATCGAGCGCCTGATCCTGGACCAGGAGCCGGAAGCGCGGGTGCAGCTCGAGGCCAGCGGGGGGGGCAGCGTCACCGTCGTGGCGCGTGGCCGGGGGCCCCTGACCGCCGAGCTCGGGGAGGAGCAGGCGCACTTCGAATTGGTAGGGCCCGGTCGCGCCGAGGTGCCCGAGCGCGACCTCGTGATCGAGGCCCAGGGATCCCTCGAGGCGAGCGGCGCCGCCGACGGCTCCCACGGCGTCCTCTTGGCGCGGGACACGGTGGTCGTCACCGAAGGGGAGAGCCGTCTCGAGACGGAGTCCCTCGACGTGCTCTTCCTCGCGTCGGGGGGCGAGACGATCGACCTGCAGTGCCTCGGCGCCACGCGGCTGATCGGGCGCGACGAAGCCGGCGCGGCGGTCACCGTCGAGGCGGACCAGGAGGCGCGGGTGCGCACCCACGGGGGGCGCTGGGTCGTTCCCCTGGCCCGCGGGGTGCGGGTCAACTCCCTCGGCGAGCGCCCCTTCCGCGCCTTCGCCGGTCGAGTGCGCGACCTGGATTGGGCCGCCCAGCGCTTCGTCGCCGAGGAGGGGGTGAGTTGGGTGGGGGTCTTCGGCGCGGGGGATGCGACCCGCGCGGAGATGCGGGGGCCGGATTCGCTCCTCCTGCGCGGCGAGCTCGGCAACCCGGCGCGCGTGCGGGTGCTCCCTCCCCGCGCCGGCCTGGAAGAGATGCCGGAGGGGGTCGAGGCGGCCTTCTTCCGCGCCCTCGAGATCGACCTGACTCCCGAGGGGATGCAGGCGCGCCGGGAGGTGGTGGGGGAGCTGGAGCTGCCCGACCGGCGTTGGGAGTTCGAAGTCGGGAGCTGCGAGCTCTCCCTGGCCCCGCCGTCGGAGCCGGACGCGCCGCGCTCCTTCAGCCTGACCGCCGAGGAGGTGCGCCGCGCGGTGCTCTTCGAGGAGGAGGAGCGCACCACCCTGCGCTGCGACTCCCTGGCGGTGAGCGGGACCCTGCGGGAGGGGCAGCAGGAGGGGCAGGGGACCGCCGCGGAGCCCGCCTGGGCCGTGGCGATCGGCCGCGTGCGGGCCGACGTCGAGGGGCAGGGAGGAGTGGAGCGCGAGCTGCACGCCCGCGGATCGCGGCTGGCTTTCGAAGGGGGCACCGCACGCCTGGCCGCCGATCCCGGAGAGACGGTGCGCGTCTGGGGCCCCCTTCCCAAGAGCGCCGTGCCCTTCGAGGTGGAGGCGCTCTCCCTCACCTGGAGCGACCAGCACCTCGACGCCCGTCGCCCCAAGGTCACCGTCGAGTCGTTCCTCCTGTCCACGGGCGGCGCCGGGGAGGGGGCCGGCACCGGCCAGACCATGATCGAAGCGGAGACCTTCCGACTGGACGAGGCGGGGCTGACCTTCACCGGCGAGGTGCTGCTGCAGGGGAGCGACGAAGCGGGTATCCCGATCCGTTTGAACGCCGGGCTGGTGCACCTCGGCGGCGACTTCCGGGAGCAGGGCGAGGAGCAGGTGAGCTGGACCGGTTCGATCGATGCCGTGGTGGCGGAGGGGGACTTCGTCGCGGTCTACGGCGGACTGGCGCTGGTGCGGGGCGCGCGCATGTTCGCCACCCGACGGCGTGCGATCATCGAGGGTCGCCCCGGCCGCGAGGCCCTGCTCGACGTGGGGGGGATCGCGACTCGCTCGATGTACCTGGACCTGGACCTGGTGAACTTCCTGGTGACGAGCGAGCGCGGCGTCATCCAGGCCAGGGAGGACCGCGGGGGGTGGGACCTGGAGTACGCCGCCCTGCGCCCCTACGTGGTGGGGGAGGAGACGCTGATCGCCATCGTCGCGCCGCGCTACCACGCCCCCGGCGAGCGGGACGCACGCGCGGACTACGCCTCCGTCTGGATCCACGCCGATGAATGGCGCGCCACCGGACAAGAGAGGCTGTGGAGGACTCCGCGGGAGCTCGACGAGCCCGAGTTCGAACCCGGCGCGCGGCGAGCGACGCAGTCCCCGGAACGCCGCGAGCTGGTGGAGAACGTCTTCACCAAGCTGCTCTCGGGAGAGCTCAGCCGCTTCGTCAGGGCCGCCTACCTGGAGGGGACGGTGGAGGTGACCGAAAGGGGGGTGACCTCGGCGCGCGCCTCGTCGGCCTACCTGGACGTGGAGGGGGGGCGCGGCTGGCTCCAGGACGCCGAGCTCGCGGCGCGCATGGACCTCTCCGGTGGGGAGGGACAACAGCGCGTGCGCATCCGCGCGGGCGAGCTCGTCACGCAGGTAGACGGGTCCCTCGAGGCGCAGGACGCGACCCTCACCACCAGCACCCACGACGAACCGGGGTACGTGATCGAAACCGGCCACCTTTTGCTCAAGCCGCGCGAGGACGAGGGTTGGAGCTTCTCCGCGCGCCCCAACCGGGTGCGCTTCGCCAGTGGCCTGGTCCTCCCCCTGCCGCCCTTGGGCAGCATCGTGCTCGACGACGAAGGGGGCTTCGTCGGCATCGAGGACTCCTCCGGCAACGTGCGCACGATCGACGACCTCACCCTGGGCAACGAGGCGCGCTTCGGCACGACGGTCGGCACCGCCGTGCGCTTCCCGATCGGCGGGCTGGGGCGCGGTTTGGGGGACGTGCTGGGGTTCGACAAGGGCTCCATTCGCGGCGAGTGGTACACGGAGGGCTCCTACCTGGGGGACCGGGGCCTCCTGGGGGGGGTGGGCCTCGAGCTGCGCGAGCGCAAGACGGGGCGCGGGCGCAGCGAGGACTTCTGGCTCAACCTCTACGCCAAGGGGCTCTCCGACGGCGGCGAGGACCGCGGTCTCCTGCGCGTGCCCCAGGAGGAGCGCGACCGGCTGCGCGTCTGGTACCACGGCCGCGGCCGCTACCCCTTCACCGCCAAGACCTGGCTCGACCTGGCCTTCAGCAGCCAGACCGATCCAGGGGTGCAGGCGGAGTTCTACCAGTCGGATTTCCAGCGCTACGAGGAGCGCGACAACTACCTGCACCTGCGCAGCGCCGACGGGGCGCGCTACTTCGACGTCAGCGTGAAGGCGCGCGTGGATTCCTATCGCACCGAGGTCGAGGAGCTGCCTTCGATGGGGCTCTACGGCGGCGAGACGCGCTTCTGGAGCATCGGCGGGGTGGACCTCCTGTGGGGCGCGAACCTCGACGTCGACGTGCTGCGCCGCCGGGAGGGGGATCTGGCCTACGAGGAGCCCTTCTACGACAGCTTCGGCCAACCCGACGGCCTGGGAGAGCGGGAGGTGCTGCGCGCGACCACCGCCCACCGCATCTCCGCTCCGCTGCGCACCGGCTGGGGTGGGCTGGTGGCCACGCCCTGGCTCGAAGGGAACTTCACCGCCTGGGACGAGGGAATCGATCAGGAAGAGGCGCCGACCCGCGCGGCGCTCCTGGGCGGTCTCGACCTCACGACGACCCTGGTCAAGCGCACCGGCGACGACTTCATCCACACCATCTCGCCCCTGGTGGGGCTGCGCGGCGACCTGGCCATCGAGGAGGAGAACGGCCTGCCGGTGCGCTACGACGGCATCGACGATCCCCTCGACGGCGACGAGCTCGAAGTCGGCCTGCGGGCGCTGTGGCTGCGGCCCAAGACCAAGGAACAGCTCGACCTCGAGGTGCGCAGCCTCCAGCGCCGCGACCGGGCTGAGGGCTTGACCGACTCCGATCAGATCGCGGTGCTTTCCTCGTACCGCACGATCGTGGGGGGGATGCCCTTCGCCCTGCGCTTCGACGGCCGCTTCGATCCCAGCGCCGGCGAGACGGAGTACGCCCGCAGCACCTTCGCGCTGCGCCCCGACGAGGATCTGATCTTCGAGCTCTCCCACCGGCGGGCACGCGGCCTCGACGAGGGGGGCATCTTCGAGACCGCCTCCCTCGACACCCGCTGGCGCATCGACCCCAAGTGGGAAATCGAGCTCGGCCAGGACGTGGCCATCCTGGGCAGCGGCACCCTGCGCAACCACGTCGTCCTACGCCGGTTCGGGGCGGACTTCCTCTTCGAGCTGGAGGTGGAGCACCGCGCCGGGGAGGGCGGAACGACCTTCAAGGTGAACTTCACTCCCCTCTTCCTCTGGAAGCGCAGACCGTTGGGGATTCTCGAACGCTGAGCGACGAGCCATGGCCACCTACCGCATCCTGACCTTCGACGGAGGAGGCATCAAAGGCCTCTTCACGGCCACTCTCCTGGAGCGCATCCTGCAGCGCCGGCCGACCCTGCTCGAGCGGACCGACCTCCTGTCGGGGACCTCCACCGGTGGCATCATCGCCCTGGGCCTGGCAGCCGGAAAGGCGCCGCACACCATGGCCCGCCTCTACCGCGAGGACGGTCCGAGGATCTTCGACGACTCCTGGTGGGACGACCTGCTCGATCTCGGCAAGGCGGTGGGGGCGGACTACTCGAACAAGGGACTGAAGCGCGTCCTGAAGCGCGAGTTCGGCAGCACGATCCTGAGCGACCTGGGCATGCGCGTCCTCATCCCGGCCTTCGATCTCGACGCCCCCGCCAAGCGCGGGCGGCCGCGGGCCTGGAAGCCGAAGTTCTTCCACAACTTCCCCGGGAGGGATTCCGACGGACGGGAGCGGGTGGTCGATGTCGCCCTGCGCACGAGCGCCGCGCCGACCTACTTCCCGAGTCACCAGGGCTACATCGACGGCGGCGTGGTCGCCAACAACCCCAGCGTCGCGGCGTTGACGCAGGCGCTGCAGACCGGTGGTTGCAGCTTGGACGAGGTCTACGTCCTGAGTCTGGGCACCGGCGCCGAGCCGAAGTACCTGGCGGGCAAGCGGCACGACTGGGGCTGGGGCCAGTGGGCGCGCCCCCTGGTGTCGCTGATGATCAGCGGCTCGATGGGGGTGGCGGACTACCAGTGCAACCAGCTTCTGGGGGACCGCTACCGGCGCGTCAATCCGAACTTCAACCGCGGGGTGGACTTGGACGACACGTCGCAGTCGACCTTGCGCTACCTGGAGAACCGGGCCAAGGGAGTGCGGCTGACGACGCTTCTGCGCTGGCTGGATCAAGTAGGATGGTGAGCGAGCCGCGTTCCTGAACCCGGAGGTTCGTCGTGCGCTTCCCGCCGACCTCTTTCTGCCTCGTTCCTCTCCTCGTCGCCGCGGGGTCCCTCGCCTCGGCTCAGCAGCCTGCGCCGGCAGAGCCGGCACCCACCATCGAGATCGTGTCGTTGCCGCCCTTCGCGGCAGCGGGAAGCCTGGTCGGGCAGGTGACCGCGCCGCAGCCGGCGCTCTACGAGGTGGCGACGTACATCTTCGTCTCTGGACTGGGTTGGTACGTCAAGCCCACGGCCGCGAACCCCACGGTCCCGGTCCAATCGAACGGCTCATTCGCGGTCTACATCGGTGCGAACGGCCTCGATCCCTACGCCACGCACTACGTCGTCGCGCTGGTTCGCGCGGGGGTCACGCCGCCCATCGCTCTCGGAACGCCGACGCTCCCGCGCAGCAAGCTCTTTCTCGCACGGGATCGGGAAGAGCGCTACGGCCGCACGCTCGACTTCGGGGGCCACTCCTGGGGGGTGAAGGAGGCGCCACTGCCTGTCGATCCGGGGCAGAACCGCTTCTCGAGCGATCTGAACGACGTCTTCGTCGATCCTCAGGGGCAGTTGCACCTGAAAGTGCGCTTCCACGCTGGACAGTGGTGGTGCAGCGAGGTGGTGCTCCTCGAGAGCCTCGGCCGCGGGACCTATTGGTTCGTCACGGACTACCAGGTCGACACCCTCGATCCGAATCTCACCTTCGGGGCGTTCACCTACGACGACGATGGGTGGGGATCGCCGCATACGGACAACGTCGTCCGCGAGATCGACTTCGAGGACTCCCGCTGGGGTGTACCCAGCTCCACCACGAACAGTCAATTCGTCGTCCAACCCTGGTGGAGGCCTTGGAACCTCACGGCCTACACGATCCCCGACCTCGGGCCCGATCCCAAGTTGACCCGCTTCCTCGTTTGGGACACGACCGAGCTCGAGTTCGTGACGGCAAGAGGCTGGCACCTGCCCGACGCCGTCCCCGACGGCGACGTCGTGCTGCGCCGGACCTACGTTCACGATCCGCCGAGCGACCACTACGTACCCAGTCCCGGGAATACGCGTTGGCGCTTCAACCTCTGGATCAACACGGGTGGACAACCCTCGAACGGGGCCGAAGCGGAGGTTGTCGTGAGCGACTTCCGGTTCTTTCCGCATTAGGCCGGGCGACTCAGGGCTCCAGCGCGACCTTGCGGGACGAGCGCGGGCGGTGTGAGATGGGTGCTCGCTCGAGACCTGCCCCGTCCGGGGTTCTCGGGAGCTCCGGACGCGACCCACGTCGGTGATGCGCCATGAACTCCCGTGACTCGATCCTCGTCGCGCTGCCCGCGCTGCTCGTGGGACTCGGTGTCGGCTACTACTTTGCCTCGCCTCTCGGCTCGCCGACATCGGTGGATGCCTCGTCGCGGATCTCCTCGTCCCACCAGGAGGGCTCCACTCCGCCGAGATCGGAGCTCGTCGCGCCTGGCGAGGCGCAACGTTCCGCGGCTCGGGGCAAGACCTCGACCGCGCCGATGGTGGTTACCGAAGGGGAGCTCCAGCGGACTCTGGAGAGGATTCGCGAGCCGGAGGTCGTGCGGGCAGAGGGGGAGGGGACGATCACGGGGTCGGTCATCGATGCTACGGGGGAGCCCCTCCCGGGAGTGGTCGTCGTCGCCCACAGCCAGTCGATGACGGACTCACTCAATCCGACCAGCGTGGGCACGGCTCCGCCGGTGGATCGAGGTCTCAATGACTACCTGCACGAGAAGGCGCAAGACTGGGCTGCTTCGCGGGGCCAGCGTCGGCGTGTGCTCACGGACGAGGCGGGCCGGTTCGAGCTGAGCGGGCTGGCGGACGAGACGTTCTACCGTCTCGAGGCCTATCTCGAAGACCACGTCCTGAAGCCGCGCAGCTCCTCCACTCACGTCTCTCCTGGTCAGGAGGTCGTCTTCCAAGCGTTGGCCATCTACGAAGTCCCCGTGGAGCTTCGGTACGCGGACGGCGGGGTGCCGGCCAGGGGAATGGTTGGTGTGACCAATCGCACGGAGCTGCTCTACGCCTGGTCGCCCGGGGCCCCCACCCTGCGACTCATCTCGGGGCGCGTTCGAGTGAGGGGCTACGCAGGCGTCCGGCACCTGGCGGGACGCTACCAGGGCACCGACTCGACCCACACGTCCGAGGAGGTCAGCGTGGATGTCGCTCAACAAGCGGGAGTGCCGCTGCGCCTCATCCTGGAGCCCCGCAACGGCATTCGAGGAAGGGTCGTCGAAGACTCCACGTCTACCGGGCGCACGCCGCTCGTGAGGCTCCTGCAAGTCGAGGCCGGTGAAGAGCTCGACGAGAAGGCCCTCGTTGGGGCGGACCGAGCCTGTTCACCCCGAGGTGGCCGCTTCCACTTCATGGATCTCACGCCGGGCACCTATGCCGTCGGCTTGGTCGAATGGGGCGGCTCCCTGCTCGCGCACGAGATCGTCGCCGTCGGGGGGGGGGTGGTCGAAGTGGATCTCGTCCTACCCAATCTCGATCCCGAGGACCATCTCGTCGTACGCGCCTTCAATCCGCAGGGAAACGCGGTCTGGGACCTCGAATTCCTATTGCAGTCCGAGACGCTGGATCACTCCCGTGCCACGAGAATGGACGGCCGTCGAGACCGGGATGGCTCTTGGTGGTTGAGGCCCGACGCGGCCTATTTCGCGCCCTGGCCCGCGAGAGCCGAGTACACGCTCACCGTGACACACTCCCACTACGGGAGCCAGACCTTCCTTCTCGAGGAGGGGCAGTGCGAAGTCCCGGTTCACTTCGAAGAGCCCGCGTCCCTGGTGGTGGTCGTCGTCGGCTACTCCGGCAGCGGATACGAGGATCGATTGCAGGTCCAGCTCTCCCGTGCGGGAGACCCCGACGCCAAATGGCCGGATTGGCATCGCGGCTGGCGGAGCAGGCCAGGGACCGGGCAAGTCGGAAGGGACGGGACAGCGCGCGTCGACGGTGTCGCCCCGGGGACATGGTTGCTTCATCTCGTATTGAAGGTCGGGGAGCGAAACGCCCAGGTGATCCAAGCACTCGAGGTTCGATTGGGCGCGGGGGAGAGGACCGTCTCGGTCAGTCTGCCTTCGCTCTACGATCTGGTCGTGAGCGCCCCGGGGTTGGAGGAAGACAGCCGCCTGTACCTGAGGCCGGCCTCCGACTGGGAGCAGAACGACAGCATTCAAGTCAATCGCGACGGGAGGTTCGACTCTGAAGGTCAAGCGGTGTTCCGCGACCTCCCCGCCGGCAAGTACAGACTTCGCACCGGGGACATGCGCGAGTACGCCGAGGTGACGGTCCCGTGCGGAGAGTTCCTGCTCGACACTCGGAAGCCGGACTGCATGCGCGTCGCCATCGGGGACAGGGAGAGCGCGCTCTACCAGGCGGGGCTGCGGGGCGGAGACCTGATCATCGGGGTGGATGGCGTGGAGTACACCAACGAACAGAGCTTCTGGGGATCGTTCCGCGGAAACGGACAAGACGATGTGAACCTGCTCGTCCTGCGCGGCGACGAACGCCTCGAGATCGCGATGAAGCCAGTGCCCCCGGCGGGCGATTGGTGGGAGCGGCTCGGCGGTATGTTGACGCCGACGACGCGACCGTGAGCGAGCTGGCGCCACTACGAACCGCTCTGCGGTTGTCAGCGGACGCCCCATGCCCCAGGATGGCCTGAGCGCCCCAGGCGACCGGCGAATCCACCCCTTTGAGAAGCGAGGCTCCATTGACACGTGTCGCCACCCTCCTGCACGCGGTCGGCTGGCTCGGGCCAGGCCTGCTTCTGCTCCTGACCGCCTGCTCTCGGGAGGAGCAGGTGATACGCGTGGATCTCTCCGTGCGCGAGCCGATCCGGCTGCAGAGCGAGCTCGACACGATCACCTACGCGTACCTGCCGCAGTACTCCCACACCGTCTCGTACCAACGCCACCACCTCTTGATCGACTACCTCTGCGCCGAGACGGGGCTGAGGATCCGACAGGTGTTCCCGGAGGACTTCGACCAGCACATGCGGATGGTCGGGCGCGGCGAGATCGACATCTCCTTCTCCAACCCGTTCATCTACACCAAGCTCGCACACCGCTACGGGGCAGAGGCCTTCGCACGCATCGTGGAGACTGGCGAGCAGGACAAGTTCAGGGGCCAAATCATCTGCCGAGCGGACGACTCGTCGATTCGGGCCCTGGCGGACTGCAAGGGGAAGCGCTGGATCGCCGTCGATCCGACCTCCGCGGGGGGCTATCTGTACCCGCTCGGCCACTTCATCGAGAACGGCCTCGGCAGCGACGACTTCGCCGAGATCGCCTTCGCGGCGGGAGGAGGCGGCAAGCAGGAGAAGGTCGTGCTGGGGGTGCTCTCCGGCAGGTACGACGTCGGGACGATCCGGGAGGGCACCCTGGGTGTGGTGGCGAACACCGTCGACCTGTCCCGGATTCGGGTGCTGGCCAATACGGCCTGGTACCCGGGCTGGGTGTACGCGGCCCGAGCTGGACTGGAATCCGAGACGATCGATGCCATCGAGGAGGCCCTGCGCCAGCTCGACAGGGACGACCCGCGGCACAGCCCCATCCTCGTGGCGGCGAGGTTCGTCGAGGTCATCGACTCCACCGACGCGGACTTCGAGGCCATCCGCCGCTTGGCGGAGAAGGTCGGAACCCCTCTCGATCAATGAGGACCCGCGCAGGCCTACGGCGGACATCCCGATGAAGCTCGGAATCCAGAGCAAGTTCTACCTCGGGACGCTGTCTCTGCTCTTGATACTCGGGACCGCGATCTTCGTGGTGGTCAGCCGCATCACCACCGACGCTTTGCTGCACGAGAACCGCCACCGGGGCCTGACGATCGGCACCAACCTGTCGGCGCGGTTGGTCGAGCCGATCCTCGTCATGGACTTCCTGGCGATGACGACCCTGGTGGACGGGACTCTGAACGCCAGTGAGGACGTCTCCTACATCTTCGTCCTCGACATCCGCGGCGAGCCACTGACGCACACGTTCATGGGCGGCTTCCCCGTCGAGCTGCTGGGGGTCAACTCCGTCCCCGAGGGTGAGCCCCACCACGTCCAGACGCTCGATACCGGCGGTCAGCTGGTGTACGACTTCGCCGTTCCCATTCGAATCGGAGAAGGCTCCTTCGGGACCGTGCGCTTGGGCTTGACCAGAGCGCCGCTCCTGAAGGCGATCCGCCAGCTGCAGTGGAGTTCAGCGACTCTGACCGGCCTGGTGATCCTCGCCGCCGGCTTCGTCGCGGCTTGGATGGGGCGCTCCGTGACACGCCGTATCCGCATCCTGCACGAATCCACTCAAGAGGTGGTGCGCGGCAATCTGGAGGTCAACGCGGCCAACCCTCCACGGCACAACTGCTGGGAGATCATGCAGTGCGGGAACGAGGACTGCGTGGCCTATGGCAACACCGGCCACCGCTGCTGGTATCTCGCCGGCACCCTGTGCCCCGATTGCGTCGAAGGGGAATACGCCAAGAAGATCACCACCTGCATGGAGTGCCCGGTCTACCGCCGCTGCGTCGGAGACGAGATCCAGAGCTTCGCAGAGAGCTTCGACGCCATGACGCATTCGCTCAGCACCCACATCTCCGACCTGGAGTCAGCTCGCCTCACGCTGGCGGAGCAGCGGCAGTTCCTGCGCACGATCCTGGATGCCACGCCGGACATCGTCTCACTCCAGGACCGCGACCTGACCTACGTCGCAGCCAACCGGGCCTTCTGCTCCCGGATGGGCTGCGAAGAAGAGGACGTCATCGGCCGCAGGAGCCGCGACCTCTTCGAGCCCCAGCGGGCAGGGGTCTTCGAGGCCGAGGATCGCGCGGTCGTGACGACCGGCCAACCGCTCATCAAGGAGAGCGCCGTCAAGGGAGATTCCGGCGAGGAATGGCTGCACGTGATGAAGTTGCCGGTCCGCGATGCGGATGGCGAGATCGTGGGGCTCCTGGAGAGCTGTCGCGACATCACCGAGTTGAAGAAGGTGCAGGAGCAGCTCCACCAAGCCCAGAAGATGGAGACGGTTGGGCGGCTGACGGCAGGCATCGCGCACGAGATCAACACTCCCCTCAGCATCATCCTCGGGCATTCGCAGTTGCTCTTGGAGGATTGGGAAGCAGGCGGGCAAGTTCGCGACGACCTGCAGGTGATCGTCAAGCAGACCAAGATCTGTCGCAAGATCCTCTCCGACCTCCTGGGATTCTCGCGGCATACCGAGAGCGTGGTCTCGCGGGTGGACATCAACCAGTCCATCGGTGACGTGGTGGCGGTCGTCGAACACACCTTCCAGCTCGACAACGTGGCCATCGTCACCGAGCTCGATCCCGAGTTGCCCACCGTTCTGGGCGATCAGGAGAAGATCAGCCAGGTGCTGGCGAACCTGCTCGCCAACGCCCACGACGCCATCGGCGCCGACGGGGCGATCTACGTCCGCAGTTACCGCCAGCGAGACGGAGATGGGCTCGTGATCGAGGTCGCCGACACCGGGGGCGGCATTGCGAAGGGGAACCTAGAACACGTCTTCGACCCGTTCTTCACCACCAAACCGGTGGGGCAGGGAACGGGTCTTGGGCTATCGGTCACGTTCGGTATCGTGAAGGAGCACGGCGGGACGATCGAGGTCGAGAGCCCTCCCGTCTCCGTCAGGCTTCCGGAGGCGCTCCCGGGCCAGGGAACGCTGTTCGTGATCCGTCTACCCGCGACGGGGATCAGCACCACCAAGGAATAGATGCGATGGCGGAGATTCTGGTACTGGATGACGTCCTGGACGCGGCCAACCTGATCAAACGCATTCTCGAGCGCCAGGGCCACAACGCGACTGCATTCACGGAGGAAGAGGACGCGCTGCAGTATGCGCGCACGAACAGCGTGGACCTCGCGGTCCTCGACATCAAGCTGAAGAAGATGAGCGGGGTCGAGGTCCTCGCCGAGCTGAAGAGGATCGATCCCTCGATCCGCGCCATCATGCTGACGGGCTATCCGACGATGGAGACGGCGCGAGAGTCGCTGAAGCTCGGAGCGAACGAGTACTGCGTCAAGCCCATCGACAAGGACGAGTTGGAGGAGAAGGTCGCTGAGGTGCTCGCCGGGGAGTGAGGGCGGGGGTCACCCAGGTCGATCGACAGTCGCCCAGCGCCGGCCCTAGGAATCCAGCTCGACGGAGGAGAAGTGGTAACGGCCGTTCAGGAAGTCCTCCACGAACGGTCCCACCTGGCTTTCCTCCTTCAGGTACATGTCCATCAGGCGCGCCGCGCCCATCAATCGTGCGAGCTGATCGACGAGCTCGAGGATCTCGGTCTGGGGGGCCTCCTGCACCTGGGCGTCGACGAGGTCGCCCTTCTGGTCGATCTCGAAGCCCATGCTCTCCAAGATCCGACAGAGGAATTCAGCTCGTAGAGCGCGGCCGTGCGCCTCCGCACCGCCGCCGGCGAAACGGAAGAGAATGTGGTTCTCGCCGGGACGGTCCCCGCTCAGCGCATCGAGGATGATGAAGTGATAACCGAACTTCAGATTGAGATTGAGGTACTCCTCGGAGATCACGGCATAGCTGGCTAGCCTCGCGGACTCGGCACCGACGATGCCGCCGCTCATGACGACGCGGTCGTACTCGGCCCAATCGTGGTGGGTGAACGACGACCACCGGATCCCCGGATGGTTGAGGCCGGAGACCACCGCCTGGAGCGGCCGACTGCGGACGTCAGCCAGCTCGATCTCCCTGTTACGGCTCGCCTCGGCCGCCACCCCGCCGCCGACGTCGAGCAGGTAGAGCGGCATCGGGATCGACCAGGCGAGCTTGCGCACGCCCAGCTTGCGACCCGCCCGCTGGCTGCTGATGGTGAACATCTCGCGCACCGCGGTCTCGTGCGCGAAGCGGATGATGTCGTGCAGGGAGCGGCACGCGCTTGGGGCGAAATCTCCGCGCTCCGGATCGATCAACTTGAGGGGCGACACGAAGCGGAGCACGTGCTCCAACTTGCGAGTGAAGGTGCGTTCCGTGGGGGCCTCCCGGGTGGGAGCGAACTCGTCCAGAATGGGCGCGGCCATTCCCTCGTAGACACAGCGCCCGTCGGCGTGCACGGTGACTTCGCGGCCGGACTCCAGTCGGCTGGTCGCGGAGCCGGTACCCACCAGAACGGGGACCCCGAATTCCCGCGCGACGGAGGCGAAGTGGCCCGCCGGGCTGCCCGCGTCCGTGACCACTGCGCTGAGCTTGCCCATCACGCGCACGTAGCGCGGAGAGGCATTGCGAGCCACCAGCACCGAGCCCTCGGTGATGCGATCGAGGTCAGCGACCCGCCTGACCGTGACGATCGTCCCAGCGCCGGCGCCCGCGGAGGCGGTGTCGCCCCCTTCCAAGAGCACGCGGTTGGGCACCCCTTCGTCGCGATGCTCGGGGCGGGGCGCGTCGGGAGAGCCCGTGCTCAAGGGGCGCGTCTGCAAGAGGTGCAGGCGGCCGTCTGCGCTGCGGCACCACTCGATGTCCTGCGCCTCACCGGCGTTCTCCTCCAATTGAAGGCCCCAATTGGCGAGGGTGAGCACGTCCGCGTCGCTCAGGCAAGCCTGGGTGCATTGCTCGGCAGGGACATCCTCCAAGGCTGTCTCGGCATCGGCGGCGAAGACCATGCGCTTCTTCTTCACGCCGATTCTCCGCTCGAGAATCCCCGCAGGCCCGCCCCTGCGCACCTTGAACAGGTCCGGCGAGACCTCTCCCTGCACCAGCGTTTCACCCAGGCCCCAGGTCGCGTGGACCTCGATCACGTCCGACTCGGTAGGGGCCACACCACACGTGTAGACGACGCCGCTCGCCATGGCGTCGATCATCTCCAGGATCAACACCGCCATCGGCGCATCCATGTCGGTGATCCCGTGGTGAATGCGGTAGTAGAGAGCTTCGGGCGAGTACTTGCTGGCGAGGACCTGCTTGTACGCGTGCGCAATCCGATCGCGGGTCACGTTCAAGACGGTCTCGTACTGGCCCGCGAAGGACGCCTGGCTGTCTTCTCCTACCGCGCTGCTGCGCACCGCGACCGTGGGGGTCGGGCGCCCGTCTCCGAAGCAGGTCTGGAAGGCCCGGCCGAGGGCCTTCTCCACATCGGGAGGCACGTCCGCCTCTTGGATGAGACGCACCAAGCGCGTGGAGACCTCGTTCAGGGCTGCGGCGTCGTCGGGATCGAGCCTCGCGAGCTCCTCCTGGATCGCCTGATGCAGAGCGTTGAACTCGAGGAAGTAGTAGAACGCGCTGGTGGTGATGACGAAGCCCGTGGGCACGGGCAGGCCGGAGGAGCGGCCCAGGGCTGCGAGGTGGGCTGCCTTGCCCCCCACGGAGGGAACGGCTTCCGCCGAAACCTCCGACAGCAACCGGACGAAGGGTGGGGAGAAGTCGTACTCCGCGCCGAAGAGCACGAAGCGGACGTAGAAGTCGAACTTGCGGTAGTAGTCCTCGAGGTCGAGGTGGCGGGTGGGCGCCATCTTGCGCAGGTTCGCCACGATCTCCCGTACCGCCTGCGAGAGCTCGCTGTAGAGACGAGCGACCTTCGAGATGTCCGCCAATGCGCCGCCGTGGCGGATCTCCTCCAGCTCGGCGAGCCGCTCGTGGGCGCGCTTGTCGTGCTCCAGCAAGACCTTGAAGGCCTCGTACTTCTCCCGCAGCAACGTCCCCGGGGCGAAGATCTGGTAGGTCCAGTGACGGAAGAGGCT
The DNA here is from genome assembly GCA_964507325.1 of uncultured Planctomycetaceae bacterium. Classification (GTDB taxonomy): domain Bacteria; phylum Planctomycetota; class UBA1135; order UBA1135; genus CAZDQL01. Next base: position 48,619 of record CAZDQL010000026.1, read on the forward strand.
CTTCAGGAACATCGTCTGGATCCACCTCGCCAGTGGCGATGTATGAGCGCCGATGATACCAGAGGCACCAGCCCCCCCTACCGCATCTCGAGCTCCTGTAGGAGGGGGGCTCTCCACACTCCGCGACCCTGGGTGGCGACCACGATGCGCCGCCGTCCGCGGTCGACTTCGAGGTCGATCACAGTCGCGTTGGGCAGCCCCGTCCCGTAACGAGACCAGTGTTGACCGCCGTCGCCGGAGTGGAAGAGACCGCTGTCGGTGCCCGCGAAGAGGCGCTCTCCCCTCGGGGTCGGGAGAACTCCGATCACGTTGACGGGGAGGTCGGGGAGATCACCGTCGAGACTCTCCCAGTTCACTCCCCCATCGGTGCTGCGGCGAACCTGGTCGATGCCGTAGGCGGCACCGGCCAGGTAGACGGTCAGCGGGGCGCCGGGGTGAACGGTGAGCTCGCGCGTCACCCGCGGCCAGCCGGGCTGTCCACTGAGCAAGAGCGTCCAGGTCGCGCCGCCGTTGTCGGAGCGCAGCACGTTCCCGTCGTTGGTCGCGGCGTAGACGCGCAAGGGATCGAGCCGCGCCTGGGCCAGACAGCGGATCGCTCCACTGCCGGTGGTCAGATCACCGGAGAGGGCGCTCCAATTCGAGCCGCCGTCAGTGCTGCGGTAGACCCGCTGGGTCGCGTACAGCATGCGGTTCGAGTTGCCGTGCTCGATCAGGAAGGGGGGCAGGAAGCAGTTGCGGTCGCTCCCCCAGATGCCGCTGCCCACCCAACTGAAACCACTCCCCCCGCTGGTCGAGCGGTAGAGATTCCCGGTGCCCTGGTACTCGACGAAGACCCGCAGGGGCGAGAGCTGATCGACCTGGGTCCAACCGCCGTCACCGCCGAAGACCTGGGTCCAGGCCTTCCCCGGAGCGTTGCGGCGGTTGCTGCCGTTGTCCTGGAAGCCGCCGAAGAAGGTCTCGTCGTCGCCGGGATGGGAGGAGAGCCCCGCGTAGAGCTGGATCAAGCCCAGGCCGTCGTTGCGCGAGACCCAGCTCGTGCCCGCGTTCCCCGAGCGGTGCACCCCGCCGTCGTCCCCCACCACCAGCCGCCCCGCTGCGTCCCAGGCCGCGGCGTGCATGTCCACGTGCGGGGGGGTGACCGTCGTCCACGACGCGCCGGCGTTGTTCGAGCGGACGAAGCTCAGTCCGCCCATGAAGACCCGGTCCGCGTCGGTCGGGTCCACCGAGACCAGCGACAGGTACCAGCCGTAGCTCGCCTGCAGACTGGTGGAGATCCCGAGCGCCGTCCAACTCGCACCCCAGTCGTCGCTGCGCCAGGCACCCAGGGTGTAGGCCCCCCCCCCCGAGCTGCTCGCCGGACGGGTGATCAGGGTGTAGACCCGCCCCGCCTGACTCGGCGCGGTCGCGACCGAGATCCGGCCTATGGAGCTGGTGGGCAACCCGCCGGCGAGCTTCGTCCAGCTCGCCCCACCGTCGAGGCTCCTCCAGATCCCGTTCTGCGCCGCGCCGAAGATGCGCCCGACGCCGGCGTAGAGCACCAGCGGATCCGCCGGATCCATCGCCAGGTCGGTGGCGGCGAGGTTCGGCAACCCGCTCAACCGCGCCCAGCTCACCCCCCCGTCGACCGACTTGAAGACGCCCAGGTCTCCGGTGGCGCCGGGATGACCCTTGGCGGCGGCGAGCTCCGGGAAGCCCCCCGCGCGCGCGATCGCCGCGTAGAGCACCTGGGTGTCGGTCGGGTCGACGAGGATGCGGGAGAAGGTGCGCCCCGCGAAGGTGGCCTCCGCCAGGTGCTGCCAAGTCTGGCCACCGTCGGTGGACTTGAAGAGCCCCAGGCCGTAGCGGCTGTGATTGGCGTAGTTGGCCTCCCCGGTCCCCGCCCAGATCACGTCGTGATCGCCGGGATCGAGGGCCAGGGCGCCCATCGCCAAGGTGGGCATCGAATCGGTCAGTGGGCTCCAGCTCGCTCCTGCGTCATCGCTGCGCCACACGCCGCCGTCCGCTCCGGCGACGTAGTAGCGCTGCGAATCGCTGGAGCTCGTCGCCACGGCGGAGACACGGCCGGTGTAGCTGCCGTTGGAGATCGGCGCCGGCCCGAGCTCCTCCCAGGGCAGGAGGCTGTCGACGTCCTGGGATCCTCCAGAGAGGAACAGCAGGCAAGCGTAGGCGATCATCGCTGGCCCTCCATGGCGTCGAAGACCAGGGTCGCGCTGGCGAGCTCCCAGTCGACCCCCTCTTCCGCCGGCAGGGGACGAGCGACGTGCGCCTCGACGATCCAGCGCCCAGGGGCGCTCACCGTGAAGTGGCCGACTCCTCCTGGACGGGTCTCGAACCGCCGTCGGTCTCCACTCGCCGGGTGGCGTGCGGTGAGCGTCAGACCCTCCACACGGCCCGGAGCGTAGACGCGCAGCGGGAGCACGCTGCCCGCCGGTACCGTGGTGGGGTCCGCGAGCGGGCGCAGCTCCACCCTCTGACCGGTCTTGGACTGCGCTACCGCCGAGGACGTGCGCCCTACGCCGCTGCGCAAGAGCAGCTTGGCGCTCTCGATGCGCCGTACCCTGAGCGAGGCCTCTCCCTCCGGCAGCTCCCCTCCGCCCGCTCGCGCGAGGAGGAACGCGCGCAGGCGCGCCGCGGGCACGGAGCGCACCACCGGGCGCAGGTCGAGGCCCACCAGAGCCACGTCACCCCCCGTCGGCGGTCGCGCGAGCAGGGCTCGCTGTCCCGCCGAGTCGACGGGGACGCCGGCCAGGTTCTCCTGACCGCCGCCGGCGCGGACGAAGAGCCAGGCGCGCTCCTCTTCCGCGGGCCAGGCGGCGATCCGCTGCGCGCCGCCTGCGGTGCGAACCAGGTGCACGCCGAGGGTTCCCGCCTGGAGGCCGGTGGCCGGCGTGGGCTCGAGGGTGGCGCAGTCGAACTCCTCGGGAGCCATGAGCAGGACGAGCAGGAGCAGCAAGGAGGTCATGGCACCAACCTAACCCAGGACCGCCTACCATGGCCGAAATCTCCCCCCTGGACCCCGGAGCGCTACTGAACCCGATGCCTTCGATCCGACGCACGGCCTCGCTGCCCTTTCTGCTGCTCTTCTCGTGCGGCGCACTGGCGCCCGCGCCGCCTGAGGACCGCGGCGTGGAGCAGGTCGCGCTCCGCCCGAACATCGTCTTCATCATGGCGGACGACCTGGGCTACGAGTCCCTCGGCTGCGATGGCGGACTGGACTACGCCACACCACACCTCGACGCCTTGGCGGCGGGTGGAGTGCGCTTCGAGCACGCTCACTCCACCCCGGTCTGCACGCCGACCCGCGTGCAGGTCATGACCGGACGCTACACCCAGCGCAACTACGACTGCTTCGGCTATCTGCGCTCCAGCGAGTCGACCTTCGCCAATCTGCTGCGGGACGCGGGGTACGACACCTGCATCGCCGGCAAGTGGCAGCTCAGCGGAGACGCCGAGAGCGTGCGCGACCTCGGGTTCGACCGGCACTGCCTCTGGAACATGAAGCCCTATCGGGTGGAGGAAGACGGACGCCAGGCGCACCAACCCGAGAGTTGGGGGCGGCGTTACCACCAGCCCACCCTCTATCGCAACGGCGAGTGGACCGAGTACGACGCCGACCACTACGGACCGCGCGTCTGCCTGGACTTCATCCGGGAGTTCATCGCCGAGGAGCGGGACGCCCCCTTCCTCGTCTACTACCCCATGATCCTGACCCACGGCCCCTTCGTTCCGACGCCGGCCAGCGACGACCCGCACTGTGACGATCGGCAGGCCAACTTCGCCGACATGGTGCAGTACGCCGACTGGATCGTCGGTGAACTGGTGTCCGCCCTGGAGGAGCACGGCCTGCGCGAACGGACCCTGGTCCTCTTCACCGCCGACAACGGCACCCACGTCAGTCTCAGGACGCGCACCGCTACCGGGGTGGTCAAGGGCGGCAAGGCCAGCACACGTGACGCCGGCACCCACGTGCCCTTCATCGCCAACTGGCCGGGCAGGGTGACCTCCGGCCGGGTCAGCCCCGCCCTGGTGGACTTCACCGACCTCCTGCCCACTTTCGCCGAGCTGGCCGGGGTCGAGCTCCCCGGCGAGCGCGTCCTGGACGGGCACTCCCTCTGGTCGGAGCTGAGCGGCAGGGGGCCCCATCCGCGGGAGTGGATCTTCTGCTACTACCCCGCGCGGGGCAGGGACTTCGACGACGTCAGCGTCTTTGCGCGCGATCAGCGCTGGAAGCTGTACGACGATGGGCGCCTCTTCGACGTGGTCGCCGATCCCTCGGAGCAGGAGCCAGGCTCGGAGGAGCGCGAGGGGTCAGCGGGCGAGAGCGACGCTCGAGAGGCCCGCCGGCGCCTGAGCGGTGTCTTGGAGGAGATGGGGGCGCGCTGAGGCCAGTCGCCGGCCCTCCGTTCGCGCTACAATCGAGCGGGTGCTCGGACTGATCGGGAACCTGGACCTCTTGGAGCTGGTCGTGATTGCGGCCGTGGCTCTGATGGTCTTTGGCAAGCGCCTCCCCGAGGTGGCGGTCAAGGGGGCCGGACAGCTCATGAAGCTGCGCCGGGAGGTCTCCCGCATGTGGCGCGAGGCGGGGCTCGAGGAGGAGCTGCGCAAGGTGCGCCGCGACGTCGATCGCTCCATGCCCCGCAACCTACCCGCGCCGGAGGCGCTGATCCGCCGGCTCGAGGACGAAGTGGAGGGCGCCTCTCCCCCCGATACTCCGGGGTACCCGACCAGCCCCGAGAACCCCAACGACCCCTTGGCCCGCGAGGCGTTGACGCACGAACCCACCGAGGAGCTCCCCGAGGAGACCGTCGACGAGACGCCCCCTCCCCAGGAGCCCGATCCCGATCCGCCGCAGGACGGCGCGGGTGAGAAGGCCACCTGAATCGGGGATGTTCCGCCTCGGCTACAACACCAACGGGCTGGCCCACAACCGTCTGCTCGACTCCCTGCGACTGATGGCGGAGCTGGGCTACGAAGGAGTCGCCATCACCCCCGACGTCGGGCAGCTCGACCCCTTCCACATCGACCCGCTCGAGGTGGCGGACACGCGCCGTTGGGCGAGCGACCTGGGGTTGAGCCTGGTCCTCGAGACGGGGGCGCGCTACCTCCTCGATGGGCGACGCAAGCACCATCCGACCCTGCTGGAGGACGATCCACAGGCGCGCAAGCGGCGCGTGGGCTTTTACCGGCGCACCATCGACCTGGCGGTCGCGGTGGGGGCCTCCACGGTCTCCATCTGGTCCGGAGAGGCGCCGAAGGGATCCCGCCGCAAGCTCTTCGACCGGTTGGCGGAGGGATTGGAGGAGGTCCTCGAGCACGCCCGGGGAGCGGAGATCCAGATCGGCTTCGAGCCCGAGCCGGGGATGCTCGTCGAGCGTCCCGCGGACTACCTGGACTTGGTGGAGCACATGGGCCCAGCCGCGGACACCCTGGGCCTGACCCTCGACGTGGGTCATCTGGTGGTGACCGGTGACCTGCCCGCCGGGGACCAGATCCGCACTCTCGCCCCGCGCTTGATGCACGTGCACCTGGACGACGCGCTGCCCGGTGTCCACGAGCACCGCATGTTCGGCGAGGGGGAGTTGGACCTCGCCGACGTCCTGGACGCCCTGATCGAAGTGGGCTACGACGGCCTGGCGGCGGTCGAGCTCAGCCGCGACAGCCACCGGGGCCCCTGGGCTGCGGGGGAGTCGATGACGATCCTGCGCGAGGTCCTGGCGGGGCTCGATTCCCATCCTCGGGGCTGCTAGGCCGCCATCCGCGGCAGGCGCAGAAGGTTCGGCCTTGGGAGGGGGCGGGAATCCTCGGCGTTTCCCTGTCCTGGGAAGCTCCGCTTGCGCCGATTGTCAAGATAGGCCAGAAATACCCCCGGCCCGGCCCCGGAGCCACTCATGACCCGGACCGATGACCGCTCGAAGGTCTGTCCGACCCGCGCGGACAGCACGAGCCCCCTGTTCAGTCACAGGGTGACCACGGAGAACTGCCAGAAGCGGCAGCGCGAGCAGTACCACAAGTGCTTCACGTGCGTGCACGCCAACGCCTACGTGGCGAAGCACGGAGTTCTCGAGCTGCCGCCCGAGAGGGTGGAGCTGGCGGTGGGTGCTGAAGCGCTGGAGAAGACGCGTTAGCGGGGCTTCGCCGCAGCCCCGCTAGCGTCGCTTCGCGACGCAATATGTCTTCGGTTCCACGGCTGACGCCGTGGAGACATGGGGCCAAGGCCCCTAGCGCGCCGCCTCCAAGACCTCATCGTCCGTGAGCTGCCGCGACGAGGTCTTGGCTCTCTCGAGCACCGCTTGTACGCGTTCTTCGGTGGGCTCGATCTCGTGCTTCTTGAGCACCCAGACGACGTTGGACTTGCCGCTCATCGGCCCCACGGCGATCACCTGCTCCAGGCCGAAGAGATCCGCCGGCACGCCCGAGTAGACACGGTTCGCCAGCCAGTGGTCGCCCTTGTGGAAGGCCTTGATCACCGCCGCCGCGTGGACGCCGGTGGAGGTCTCGAAGGCGTCCTTGCCGAAGACCGGGTAGTTGGGGCCCACCGGGACACCCACGTACTCGGAAGCCTTGCGCACGTACTCACCCAGGTGGGACAGGTCGCGTTCGATCCAGCCGAGTAGCCGCAGGTTGACCAGGAGCAGATCCATCTCGGCGTTCCCGGTGCGCTCCCCGACACCCATCGCCGTGCCGTGGATGCGCGTGGCGCCGGCCTCGATCGCGGCGATCGAGTTGACCAGCGCCAGACCGCGGTCGCGGTGTCCGTGCCAATCGATCCCCACGTCGGCGCCGGTCTCCTCGACGATCCCCTTGACGAAGGACACCAGGCGCCGCACCCCCGAGGGCGTGGCGTGCCCGGTGGTGTCGCAGACGCAGATGCGCTGTGCCCCGGCCTCGATGGCGGTGGTGTAGAGGGCGCGCACGTGCTCGGGCTGGGCGCGGGTCGTGTCCTCGGTCACGAACATCACCGGCAGCTCTTCACGCATGCAGAACTCGACCGCCTCGCGCACCAGCTTCAGCATCGCGTCGAACTGCCACCCCTCGGCGAACTGCCGGATGGGGCTCGATCCGATGAAGGCGCAGACCTCGACCGGAGCGCCGACCGCCTGCTGGACCTGGGCCGCCGGCTCGATGTCGCCGATCATCGTCCTGCAGGCGACGTTGGGCGTGATGCGCATCCCCTGCATCTCGCGGCACAGGGCGAGGATGTGCTCGCGCGCCTTGGCGCTGGCACCGGGGAGCCCGATGTCGGCCGTGTCGATGCCGAGCTCCTCCATCAGGTGCACCAGCTCGAGCTTCTCGCCCAGCTCGGGGTCGCGCGCGGAGGGACTCTGCAGGCCGTCCCGCAGGGTTTCGTCGTCGAGCTGGATCGGGACAGCGGTGCTCGGCTCCTCGTTCCAATCGTGGATCAGAGCTTCGTTGGTGACGTCGGGCATAGGATGGGCTCCCTGGTTCGGCCCGGCATTCTATCCAAGCTAGATCGGGCGCGCGACGGAGCCCGCCGCGCGCCCGATGCGATTCACCCCGGGGGGGTGTGCTTTAGCCCCAGATCCCGGCTGGGATCAGCGGTAGATCAGGATCCACATGTAGCGGCTGGAGGAGCTCCAGCGCACCCGACCGGTGAAGGTCCAATCACCGTTGATGCCCGCGTCGAGGGCGTCGTCGATCTTGACGGCGCTGGCCTCGTCCACTCCGGAGAGCCACAGCATGTTGGCGCTCGTGGTGACGTCGGTCGTGCCGTCCCCGTCGACGTCGAAGCCGTTGATCCAGCTTTTGGCCGTGGGGGTGTTGTAGAGGTGCAGGCTCCCGTAGGGGTTGGAGTTGTTGTGGCTCAGCGGCCCGTCGATGTAGGGGCCGGTCCAACCGGTCGTGGTCTGGTCGGCCGAGAGCTTGCGGTGCGTTCCGGTGTAGTTGGTGTACTCGTACGCGTACTGCCCCGTATCGGCGTGGTGCAGTGCACAGGCGGTCTTCAACGCGTCGACGAGCTGAAGCACCTTGGTGACCTTGCTCTTCTCCACGACGCTTCCGGAGCGGAAGCTCACGATCCCCACCAGGATGGCCAGGATGGTCATGGTCACCACGAGCTCGATGAGCGAGAAGCCGGCACGCCGGCGGCGGAGGGTGCTTTGCATGGGATTGGGGGTTCGGGTCGACGACTCCGTGGGGAGCTGGCTGCACTCGCGTGGGTGATTCCCAGGTTTCGACTTGTTCACCCCAGGCCTTGAGCGAATTCCAAAGGCCCCCCCGCGCGTAGCCGAGGCCCCCTCCCACGGGTAGCCTCTCGAGGTGAGATCACCCTGCGTGCAGAAATTCGGCGGCGCCGCCCTGGCCGATGGGGCCGGCGTGGAGCGGGCTTGCCACCTGGTGGCCGCCAGCCGCGAGAGGCGCGGGACCGGGCCTGTAGTGGTCGTGAGCGCCCATTCGGGGGTGACCGACCGGCTCGAGGAGCTGGCGCGCGCCGCGGCCGGGGGGTCCTACTCCCTCGATCGAGTGCGAATCCGACATCGAAGCCTGCTGGCCGAGCTCGGCCTGGCGAGCGACCTCCTGGACCGCTACTGGCGCGAGCTGGCGAGCCTTCTTGGGGGGGTGCAGGATCGGAGGCGGGTGGAGGCGGCGGAGCTCGACCTGGTGCTCAGCTACGGCGAGCGCCTCTCGGCCCGCATCGTCGCCCGCGTGCTCGCCCGCCTGGGGATCCCCGCGACCCCCGTCGATGCCTGGGACCTGGGGCTCCTGACCGATTCCCGCCACGGCAGCGCGCGGCCCCTGGAGGGGATCGCCGACTCGATTCGAGACGCCCTGGCCCAGGTCCCCGGCGTGGCGGTCGTCACGGGGTTCCTGGCCAAGGACCGGCGGGGCAACCTGACCACCCTGGGACGCGACGGGTCCGACCTCACCGCCGCCCTGATCGCCGAGGCGCTCGGGGCCTGCGAGCTGCAGTACTGGAAGACGGTGCCGGGGATCCTCTCCGCCGATCCCGAGGTGATTGCGGGGGCCCACCTGCTCGAGGCGGTGACCCCCCTCGAGGCCGCCGAGCTCGCCTTCCACGGGGCGCAGATCCTGCACCCCGCGGCGGTGGCGCCGGCTCGCCGGGCACGGGTGCCGATCCGCGTCGCCGACGTCCGCGCTCCCGAGGCCCCCGGCACTCGCTTCAGGGAGGAGGTGGCGCGCTCTGCTCCGATCGCCCTCGCCACCCGCCGCGACGTCTTGGCCCTGCGCATCGAGGTCCCGAGCCCCGGCCAGCGTGGAGAGCGCGCCGCGCGCCTCTTCACGGTGCTCGATGCCCACGGGGTCACGCACGGCCTGACCTTCGCCGACGGCTGCATGGTGGAGGCCCTGGTCGAACCGGGCCCCAGCGTGCCCGCGGCCCTGGCCGACCTGGCCGGGGAGACCTCGATCGAGCGCGACCTGGCCACCCTGGCCCTGGTGGGGGAGGGGATCGGAGGCGATGGAGCGCTGGCCCGCGAGGTCCTCGCGACCCTCGAGGGCGTCGCCGTCGAGCCGCGTCGCCTCGCCCTCAGCGGACGCGCGGCGAGCCTGGCGGTCGCCGTCGCCCGCGGCGACCTGCCGCGGGCCGCTGGAGCGCTGCACGACAGCCTGGTGGCGGCTCGGGTCGAGAATTGACCAGCCGAAGCGGGGCTCCTCGCCTCCGCCTTTGCCAGACTGGCGCGCCATGTGTGGGGCCGAGAGCGAAGCCCAACAGGGACCGAAGGAATTCCGCGAGCTGCTGGAGCGGTCGCCCGCCCAAGCCGCGGCGTTCCTGGTCGACGTGCACCCCGCCGACGCGGCCGATTGGCTGAACGACGTCGACGCCGCCGACGCCAGACGGGTCTTCGACGATCTCGATGCGGAGCTACAGGCCGCCATCCTCGAGCACGCCGACGAGCCGATGGTGCACGAGCTCGTCGCGCCGTTGTCCCCCGAAGCCCTGAGGGAGATCGTCGAGGAGCTCCCCTCCGACGAGGCGGTCGACGTCCTGGCCGAGGTCGACGAGCGCGTGGCGGAGGACGTGCTCGAAGCGATCGAGGACGAGACCGCCCAGGAGCTGCGCGACCTCGCCGCCCACGACCCCGAGGTCGCCGGCGGGGTGATGACCACCGACTTCGTCACCGCCGAGGTGGGCAGCCGTATCGGCGACGCCGTCAAGGCGGTCAAGAAGGAGGGGGAAGAGGACGAGGAGGGGCTGGGGGTCTTCGTGATCGACGGGGAGGGGCGTCCGATCGGCTACCTCTCCGAACACGCGCTCCTGTCCAACAGCATCCACGATGCGGTGGCGGACGTGATGGTGGCTCCCTTCCTCGTCAGCGTCGACGAGGACCGCGAGGAGGCCGCCGGCATCATCACCAAGTACGGACTGAATGCCCTGGCGGTGGTGGGGGACGAGGGGGTCCTCCTGGGGGTGATCTCCGCCGACGACGCCCAGGAGATCCTCGAGGAGGAAGTCACCGAGGACGTCCACCGTCTGGTCGGTACTAGCGGCGTGCAGCAGACGCGGCTGCCGATCCTGACCCGCGTGCGCCAGCGCCTCCCGCTCATGGCGGTGACGGTGGCCGGCGGCCTGGCGAGCGCCAAGCTGCTCTCCTTGTTCATCCCCGAGCAGGCCGACGGGGCCGAGTTTCAGGCGATCTTGCGTTACCTGCCCTTGATCGTAGGGTTGGCGGGCAACGTGGGAGTGCAGTCCTCGACGATCCTGGTGCGCGCCTTCGCCACCAAGGAGGTCGAGCCGGACCGCGAGCTGTCCGTGCTGGGGGCCGAGGTCGGCGTCGGCGCCATCATCGGTCTGTTCTGCGGGCTGGCCACCCTCTTCGTAGCCGCGGGGATGGAGGGCGTAGCGGGGCCGAACTGGGGCCTGGGGTACTCCGTCGGCCTGGCGATCGTCGCCGCGGTGGTCTGGGCCGCGCTGCTCGGCTGCGTCGTGCCGATGGGGTGCCGGCGGCTGGGGATCGATCCGGCGATCGTGGCAGGGCCGTTCCTGATCTGCCTCTCCGACATCTCCGGAGTGGGGATCTACATCGTCGTGGCCAGCCTGCTCTTGGGGTTGGGGTAGCGTCCAGGTGGCCAGTCGCAGGGTGAAACGTCTGCTGTGGGTCCTGGCGACCTGTCTGGTGATCGTCCTGGGCCTGCGGACCTTCGTGGGCGACTTCTACTACGTCACCTCGTCGTCGATGCTGCCCGCCATCGGGCCCGACGAGCTGATCGCGGTGCGCTACGATCAGAGCCCCCCCGAGAGGCTCGAGATGGTGGTGGCCAGGGTGGACGGGGAGTACGTCGTCAAACGCGCGGCCGGCATCGGCGGCAAGGCGGGCGAGAACCTGATGATCGACGAGGCCGGCGACCTGGTCATCGACGGTGCCCACCTGCCCCCCGATCTCGTGCGCCCACGGGTGCTCGTCTTCGATTCGCGTCACCAACAGATCTCACGCCACTTCAGCCGCGGCAGCTCGGCGGGGGACCCCTGGACGGAGCAGGCCGACGGAGTGATCGAGCTCGACGCGAGCGCCATCCTGCCCGGCTACGAGGCGGGACTGATGCGCTACCACCAGCGCCTGCACGACCACCACCTGAATGCGGACTGGACGCTGGTCGAGGGGCAATACGACGTGCACGACTGGGTCCTGGAGTTTCAGGTCTCGGTGGTCGAGCCCGGCGGGGTGTTGCGCGCGGCGTTGGTCGAGCAGGGGGACACCTTCTGGCTCGTGGCGGACCTCACCCAGCAGGGGACGACCACCGCCATGCTGGTGCGCGACGCGGACTCGGAGCTCTCCGAGCTGGGACGCGTGGAGGTGCCCCTGCCCCAGGGTGACTGGACGCCCGTCTCCTTCTCCAACATCGACAACCACCTGCGCGTCCTCTGGGGGGATCCCCCGGTGGTCCTGGAGGCGAGCTACGACACGAACACCTCCCACCCTCGCGACGGCATGCAGGAGGGTCGCAGTTGGGGGGCGCGCATCAAGCTGGGGGGCGAGGGGTGCCGCTTCCGCCTGCGCGACGTACGCGTCCTGCGCGACCTGCACTACACCGGCCGCGGGGACTACGGGATCCGCAAGCGCTACTTCGTGCAGCCCGGCGAGGTGTTCCTCCTCGGCGACAACTCCGCCGACAGCCTCGACTCCCGCGAGATCGGCGCCATCCCCGACGGCCAGATCGTTGGCCGCCCGGCGGCGGTGATCTGGCCTCCGGCGGCGATGCGCTGGCTGTGAGCGGAGCGCGGACGGGTCGCGCGACCTAGCGACCGCCCACCACGTCCCAGACCGCCGACAGCACTTCCACGTAGGCGTTTCCCCACGCTCCCTCGCGGAAGAAGGCCGTCTCCATCCCCGGCCGGCCGATGAACGGGCGCAGGATCCAGGCGAGCTGGATGGCGACGAAGACGTACAGGACCAGCCAGAACACCAGTCCGACCCGGTGGCGCGGGTTCGAGGCGATCAGCGGCCGGTAGTGGCGCGCCAGCGTCCAGTGACCAGCGGCGCTGGCCAAGGCGAAGGCGGCGCCGTTGAGCACCTTCGCAAAGGGGTAGAAGCCGGTCGACGCGTAGCCGAGGGCGGTGATCGGAGCCAGACTCGCGAGACACACCGCCAGGGTCCCCTGGGCAGCCAGCACTCCGCGCAGGGCGGCCTGCAGGTCGTCGCGCAGGCCCAGGATCGTGTTGATCACGAAGAAGTTCGGCAGCACCACCACCATGGCGCAGGCGAGCAGCAGCGGCACCTTCAACCCGGAGTACAAGCTCTGCAGGGGCCGGCCGCCGTACCAACCCATCACCGCTCCGTAGAGGAAGCCCGCCACCGCCGCCACGACCACAACGGTCCGCCACGGCAGTCTCGCGCGCTCGATCGCGAAGGCCCCCTCGGCGCGCAGCAGGTCGTCGACCGGGGCGAGCAGGGTGCTCATCAGAAGAGCTCGCCGAGGGACTTGAAGAAGTCCAGCACGATGTTGGACTCCCGCTCGCGGAACCACTCGACGGGCAGGTCGGGGGAGCCGATGAAGGGGCGCAGGATCCAGCCCATCTGCGCGCCGACGGTTCCGTAGATCAGGAGCCAGACCGTGAACACGCGCCGCGACAGGACCGTCTGGGGGCTGGTTCGGATGCGCGCTCGGACCTGATGGGCGGCAGGCTGAGGCGCGGAGGCCTGCGGTGCATCGGGATCAGGCTCCTCTTCTCCGCCCGCGGGTGGCTTGGGGGGGTCCGGTGCCCGCACCTCATCGGGGTCCTCCAGCACGGTCGTGAGCGCCTGGTGCAGGAACGCCAGACCGACCAACCCCGACACCGCGAAGAAGAACACGTTCAGCACCTTCATGAACGGGTAGCTATCGGTGGAGAGGGTGAAGAACGCCGTCACGGGTCCCAAGCTGGCCAGCACCGCCAGGTGCACCGCGATCGCGCCCAGCAGCAGTCGCAGGGTGTCGGCCCCTCGAATCCGCATGCGGCAGAGGGCGGAGGAGACGTACAGGGAGGGGAAGGTGACGAGGAGTGTGAGCAGGAAGAGCAACGGGACCTTCAGCGCGGTGGCGACGAGCTGCCGCACCCCCTCCGTGTCCCGCACGCTGAGGGCGTAGAGCCCCATCATCAGGCCGTAGAAGGCTCCCAAGACCAGGCAGGCGTAGACCAGGGTGCGGACCGGGACGTCGATGCGCCCCGCCTGCAGGTCTTCCTTGCGCGTGTAGCCCCCGCGCAGGAGTCGATCGATGTCGGCGATGAGGCGCCGCACCCCGTGTGTGCTCTCTCGGTCCGGTTGGCTCGTCATGACTCCACTCCTCGGGCATTGAAGTGTAGTCCCTGCTGCTCAGAGGTGGAGCAAGAGCGCTATCCTGGCCGAAACCCTCCCGCCCCTAGTGGGTTGGATCCCGTGTCCATGGACGAGACCGGAGCCGCGGATTCCGGAGCCCGGCTGATGGTGGCCTGGCAGGCCGGCGACGAGGGCGCTTTCGATCGATTGGTCGAGGCGTACTCGGGTCGCGTCTACGCCCTCTTGACCCGCTTCCTCGGCCGCCACCCCGCCCGGGAGGACCTCGTCCAGGAGACCTTCCTGAGGGTGATTCGAGCCCGCGAGCGCTACGAACCCGCGGCGCGTTTCACTACCTGGCTGTACCGCATCGTGTTCAACCTGGCCGTCAACGAGACCGAGCGTTCCACCGCGCGCAGGGAGCTGCCCTTCGATCTGCCGTCGCAGGGCGCAGGGGAAGAACGCGCCGTGGACGTCCTGGATGGAGAGGCTCCCGATCCCTCCGATGGACTGGCGCGCGCCGACGTGGTGGCGGCCGTGCGCGCGGCGATCGCCGCTCTGCCCGACAAGCAACGCATGGCCATGGTCCTGGCCAAGTACGATGGGCTCTCCTACGCGGAGATCGGCAACGTGCTGGGGTCCAGCGAGAAGGCCATCAAGTCCCTGATCCACCGCGCGCGGGAGAACCTGCGCGTGCGCCTGGCCCCCTACCTGGCGGAGGAGCTGGCATGAACGACTGCACCCGATTCCGCCGCCTGCTCGAGGCGCGCCTGGCGGGGAGCCCCGACCCCGAAGGTCTGCGCGAGCTGGGTTGGCACGAGCACATCTCCACCTGCGCAGCCTGCCGCGAGATGCTCGCACAGGAGGAGGCCCTCGAGCTGCTGCTCGCCTCCCTCCCCGAACCGAAGCTACCCCCCGCGCTCACCGCACGGGTCCTGGCCCGTCTGCGGGCGCGGTCGGAGGACGCGCTGGATCGCCTGCTCGAGTTGGACGACGTACAGGTCCCCGCCGGGCTCTCCCAACGCGTCTTGGCGGGGGTGGCCGCTGCGCGCGCCCCTCGACCGCGCGCCCTGCCGGCGCGTCCGCGACGCATCCCGCGCTGGCTGGCGGCGGCGGCGCTGCTGCTCGTCGGCGTCGGGGTGGCTTGGCGTCTGATGCGCTCCTCCGACGACGGATCCAGCGGGGGGGAAGAGGTGAGGATCGCCCAGGCGCAGGACGAGGAGCTGATCCCCTGGCTCGAGGTGCTCGAGCACTGGGAAGGCCTGCAGGAGCTCGAGCCGGTGGAAGCCGAGATCCTGGCCCATTTCGACACCAGCGACGAAGCCGCCCTCGAGGAGGGCTCCTGAGGAACCCGACGTGATCCGCGCCCTGCTCATCACCGTCCTGTCCTCGATCGCGATCTCGAGCGTCGCTCCGCCCCCGACGAGTGGGGGCGCAGAGCCGCGGGTGCCGGAGAGCCGGCGGCAGGACGCGCAGCGCTTGAAGGAACTGCGCGCGCGCTGGCGGTCCTTCAGTGAGGAGGAACGCCAGACCCTGCGGCGACGCTTCGTCGAGCTCGAGAAACTCCCCGTCGCCGAGCGGGAGGAGCTGCGCCAACGCGCTCGGCGCCTGGACGAGATCGGCCGTACCCTCTACCGGTCGCTCGACGAGGAGGCCCGCTCCCAGCTCGACTCCCTGCACCCCCCCAAGCGACGCGAGATCGTGCGCGGGATGGCGACCGCCAAGGCCAAGGACCTCGGTCGTCGGGTTCTCGCCCAGCTCTCTTCCGAGGAGCGCGAACGCTTCGAGACCGCCACCCCGGAGGAGCGGGGGCGGCTCGCTCGGGAGTTCCGCCAGCGCACGGGCGGGCAGATCGACCATGTGATCACCGAGCTCGGTCCCGAGTTCTTGGCGCCCGCCGAGCTCGAGCGGCTGGGCCAGCTCGATGACCACCAGCGGCGTCGCACCTTCCTCGAAATCGTCAAGCGGCGCGTGGTGCGGCGGGTGGACCAACGCGGTTTGCCGCCCGGGTTCTCCCCGAGGCACTGGGGACGCATGCGCGACCTCTCTCCACCCGAGTTCTGGTTGGCCCTCGAGCGCGCGCGCAGGAAGCACCCCGACTTCGACTGGCGTGGGGAGCTCGGGCGCTCCAAGACGGGCTCCGACCACCTCCTGCAGGCGCTGCGGCTCGACCTGGACCCGATGGAGCACCTCGCCCTCTCCCACCTGCCGCGGGCGGAGCGCGGGGCCCGCATGCTCCAGCGCAAGCGCGCCAAGGCCCTGGAGGTGATCCGGCGCGAGGGGCTGGTCTCCGACGAGGAGCTGCGCCGCCTGGAGACCTGCCCCGAACCGGCCTTCTTCCTGGCCGTGCGCCGCATGCTGGGCGCGGATTGGCGCTTCGACCCACCGCGCCACCGTGGTGGGAAGCGGCGGCGTGGCGAGCAGCGGTGAGCGAGACCGTGAGTGAGTGCAAGATCGAGTGGATCACGATCCCGGCCCCGGACCTCGACGCCGCCAAGGAGTTCTACGGAACGGTGTTGGGCTTCGAGCTGACCCCCTTCAACGACCGCTTCGTCGTCTTCAAGTGCGGCAACCTGAGTGGGGGGCTGGACCAGGACCTCGGGCCGAGCCGCTCCGGAATCGGCTTCTCGATCACGGTGCCCTCCGTGCGCGACTACCTGGAGCGGATTCGCGCCAGCGGTTGCGAAGTCGTCCGCGAGCGCTACGAGCTGAGCACCGGGGGGGGCTACTGCTGCAAGTTCCGGGATCCGAACGGGAACGCCCTCGAGCTCTACTCGCCCCGCGAGTGAGCGGGAGCCCAGCGCACGGGTGAGCGCCGCCCCCCGGCTGCGGGGTCGACTCCCAGGGTGTACTCTCCGCCGGCGGACTCCCCCCGATGACCACCCGCCCCGGCCCCCCCGCGACCATCCCGCAGACCGACGTCGCCGCCCTTCTCGCCCACCCTCACCCCCTGGTGGTCGACCTGCGGGCGCCGGTGGAGTACGGCGAGGATCACTTCCCCGGGGCCCACAGCGTGCCCCTCTTCGACGACGCGCAACGGGCGTTGGTCGGGCTCCTCTACCACCGCCGCTCCCCCGAGGAGGCCTTCGCTCGCGGGATCGAATTCGTCCTGGAGAAGGCCGGCGACCTGGTGACCCGCATCGCCGAGCTGGCCGGGTGGGATCCTCCCGCGGAGGACCTGCGCGAGCTGGTGACGAACCTCGCCGGTGGAGGGCTCACGGACCTGGAGACGAGCCTCGAGCCCGAGCGGGTCCACGAGCTCCCCCCCCGACCGGTGGCGCTCTACTGCTGGCGCGGAGGACTGCGATCCCAGTCGGTGATCGCCCTCCTGCGCGCCCTGGGGCACGACGACGTGGTGGGGCTGGTCGGGGGCTACAAGGGCTATCGGGCGCAGGTGCGCGCGGAGCTCGAGGCCTGGCAGGCGCCCCCCGCTTGGGTGCTGCGGGGGCTGACCGGGGTGGGCAAGACCCTCGTGCTCAGGGAGCTGGAGCGGATCCGCCCGCGCTGGACGCTGGACCTGGAAGGAGCGGCGGGGCACCGCAGCTCCCTCCTGGGCATGGTCGGCCTCGAGCCCGTCAGCCAGAAGACCTTCGAGACCCGCCTGGCGGAGCGGATCCGGCGCGGCTTCCCCGGCCCGGTGGTCTTCGAGGGGGAGAGCCGTCGGGTGGGGGACGCGATCATCCCGCGGGGGGTGTGGGAGCCCCTCCGAACCGGGACCGATCTCCTTCTGGTGGCGGACACCGAGCGGCGCATCGACGTCCTGATCGAGGACTACCTGGCCGACCCGACGAGCCGGCCCCAGCTCCACCGTCAGCTCGCGGCGGTGGAGGCCCGGATGGAGGGCCCCCCCGCGGGCCTGGTGGAGCTCCTCGACAGCGGACGTGAGCGGGAGCTGGTCGCGATCCTGCTCGAGCGCTACTACGACCCCCTCTACCGGCACAGCGAGCAAGGCAAGGAGTACGCATTCACCGTGCCCGCCGACGATCCGCGCAGGGCGGCCCTCGAGGTGGTGGAGCGAATCGAGGGGCGAGGGGCGTAGCTGCGGCGTTCTCGGGAACGAACGACGCACTAGCTGCGGGACACCGGAGACATCCGGGACAGTTTTCTGGGAAAACCCGTACCGCTTTGGTCGCGAATCGCGTTTTACGCCTTGGCGACCCGGCTGGGAAGCGAGAGAGAACCGGTGAGCGTCCCCTCCCTCGGGAGGGGGCGGGAGGATTTTTAGGCGCTGAGTCGGGAGAACTCGGCGCCCGGCGACCGGCCGACGCCTAAGGGGCGGGCCCTCGGGAGGGGCCCGCCCCACCTATTTCGGTGGCCCGCCGGGGCGAGCCCGCGCCCTGGATCGGGGGTTACCCTCTGCGCCCCCTCCTCCGACCCAGGTCCCCCATGAGTGCCACCAGCGAGACCTCCTCCCAGCCCAGCCCCACCCTGCGCGCCGACTACCGCCCCCCCGCCTGGAGGATCGACGCGGTGGATCTGCACTTCGAGCTCGATCCCGAGGCCACCCGGGTGCGGGCCCGCTGCGCCCTCAGGCGCGAGGCGGCCGCCGACGAGCCCCTGGTGCTGGTCGGGGAGGAGCTGGAGCTGCTCTCGATCGCCGTCGACGGCCAGCCGTTGGATCCGGCGCGCTACGACGTCGAGGAGCGGCGCCTCACCGTCCGCCAGCTCCCCGCCCAGTGCACCCTGGAGACGGAGGTGCGCATCGCGCCGGCGCGCAACCGCGCCCTCTCCGGGCTCTACGTCTCGAGCGGGAACTTCTGCACCCAGTGCGAGGCGGAGGGCTTCCGCCGCATCACCTGGTTCCTCGACCGGCCGGACGTCATGGCGCGCTACACCACGACCCTGGTCGCCGATCGCGAGCGCTATCCGGTGATGCTCTCCAACGGCAACCGGGTGGCGACCGAGGTGCTGGAGGACGGCCGGCACCTGGTGCGCTGGGAGGACCCCTTCCCCAAGCCGAGCTACCTCTTCGCGTTGGTGGCGGGCGACCTGCACTGCCACTCCGGGAGCTTCACCGCCGCCTCGGGGCGCGAGGTGCGCCTGGAGTTCTACGTCGAGGCGCGCGACGCCGACAAGTGCGAGCACGCCCTGCGCTCCCTGCAGAAGGCGATGCGCTGGGACGAGGAGACCTTTGGTCTGGAGTACGACCTCGACCTCTACATGATCGTCGCCGTCGGCGACTTCAACATGGGGGCGATGGAGAACAAGGGGCTGAACCTCTTCAACTCCAAGTTCGTCCTGGCGCGCCCCGACACCGCCACCGACCAGGACTTCGAGGGGATCGAGGGGGTGATCGCCCACGAGTACTTCCACAACAGGACCGGCAACCGGGTCACCTGCCGCGACTGGTTCCAGCTCACCTTGAAGGAGGGGCTGACCGTCTACCGCGACCAGGAGTTCAGCGCGCAGATGACCTCTGCGCCGGTGCAGCGCATCGGGGACGTGCGCCTGCTACGGGAGCGTCAGTTCCCCGAAGACGCTGGGCCGATGGCGCACCCGATTCGCCCTGAGGCGTACGTGGAGATGGACAACTTCTACACCGCCACCGTCTACGACAAGGGGGCAGAGGTGGTCCGCATGTACCAGGTCCTGCTCGGCCGGGAGGGGTTCCGGCGCGGCATGGATCGGTACTTCGAGCGCCACGACGGGCAGGCGGTGACCTGTGACGATTTCCGCGCGGCGATGGCGGACGCCAACGGGCGCGACTTGACCCAGTTCGAGCGCTGGTACAGCCAGGCGGGGACGCCTCGGCTGGCGGCGCGCGGCGAGTGGGACGGCGACGCCG
>CAZDQL010000027.1:0-48678 GCA_964507325.1 uncultured Planctomycetaceae bacterium
CGTCCTAAGAGGCCGGGTTCCAGCGGGGAAGCGTGGCTCCAACCACCAGCTAACCAACGACTTACCACGGTGGGCCCCCTCGATCGTGAGACTCCCTGGCGATCGGCTCGAAATCGGCCCCCCCCGCTACCGTAGGGGCCCCACTCCGCTGGCGAGCCCCCCAGCAACCCCGAGGAAGAGTGTCCATGAGAGGTATTCGACCGCTGCCGATGATCGCCCTGGCAGGTCTCTTGCTCGTCGGGGCGGGCACCCGTGTCTGGACGCCCTCGCGGGGGGAGAACGATCCCCTGGCGCTGGCCGCCGCCCTCTCCGAGGCGTACCACCAGTTGGCGGAACGGGTGGGACCGGCCGTGGTCCAGGTGAAGACCTACCGCAAGGGCCGCAGTCGGCGGCGCAACGTCCAGGACGGCTCGGGGGTGATCGTCCGCCCCGAAGGAGTGGTCGTCACCAACAACCACGTGGTGGCGGGCTCGGAGGATTTCATGGTCGTGCTCACCAACGGGCGCCGGCTCGAGGCGCGGCTCCTGGGAGCGGACGAGGACACCGACCTGGCCGTGCTGCAGGTCGACGCCGAGGGCCTGGTCCACGCTCCCCTGGACCCCGACATCCAGGCGGACGTGGGGGAGATCGTCCTCGCCATGGGCAACCCCATGGGGCTGGGACACACCGTCACCTCGGGGATCGTCAGCGGTACCGGGCGCACCGACCTCGACATCGCCTTCTACGAGGACTTCATCCAGACCGACGCCGCGATCAACCCCGGCAACAGCGGAGGACCGTTGATCGACCTCCAGGGACAGGTGCTGGGGATCAACACCGCCCTCGGGCTCTCCTCCAACGGCGACGACGGAATCGCCTTCGCCATCCCCAGCCGCATGGTGCGCCGGGTGGTGGACGACATCCTGCTCTACGGCCAGGTGCGACGCGGCTTCCTCGGCGTACGCAACTACGGCCCCTGGTACGCGGATCGCAGGCTGGACGCGGCCCGCGCCAACGGGTACCGCGGGACGAGTCGGATCGTCATCTCGGAGGTCGAGGAGGGGACCCCTGCCGAGACTGCGGGCGTCGAGGTGGACGACATCCTGCTCTCCATCCACGGCCTGCGCATCACCGACCAGAAGAGCTTCCGCACGGCGATCGCCGACACTCCCCCGGGGGTGCAGACGACCCTCTGCATCTGGCGCGACGGCGAGGAGCTGGAGCTGGCGGTGACGATGACCGCGCGCGAGTGAGCGGGCCCTGCCCGATTCAGCGCTCCCACACCTGCACCGCCCCCGCGCGACAGGACCAGGCCTGGCCCCCGTGGGCCCAGGGGGCCCCAGCCGCCCAGAGCGCGGCGTCCAGGGCCACCGCGCTCCCCAGGCCGGCGTTCGGCACTTGGGTCGCATCGCCCAGGCGCGCCTCCAAGGTCCAGCCGGCGGGGCCCAGGCGGTAGGCGTGGGCCGCTCCCCCACCCCACGCATCGGGGGCGCCCACCAGGAGATCCGCCCCGGAGAGGGCCACGGCTCGGCCGAAGGCGCTGGCTTGCGCACCTTCGAGGAGCGCCGCCACGGCCCACCCCCCCGCCTCCCACTCGAGGACCTGCACCCGATCCGCGCCCGGGATCCCGACCGCCAGGCGGTCGCTCTCGGCGGCGAGGGCGGAACCGAAGGCGGGGACGTCCCCGCCCGGAGGGGGCTCCAGGACCGGCCCCTCCGTCCAGCCCTTGGCCGACCGCAGGAAGGTGTAGACCCTGCCCCCCGGCTCGGCGTCGGGAGCTCCCACCAGCGCCCGCTCACCCGCCCAGGCCACCGCCCAACCGAAGTGATCGAAGTGGGCGGCGTCGGAGGGGACCAGGAGCGCCTCCTCGACCCAGCTTCCGCCCTCCAGACGATAGACCCAGGCCGCCCCCGTCTGGAAACCGGCCGCGTCGGTGTAGGGCCCCCCCACCAGGAGCGTCCGCCCCTGTCGATCCAGATCCACCGCCCAGCCGAAGGCGTCGAACTCCCGGCCT
The DNA here is from genome assembly GCA_964507325.1 of uncultured Planctomycetaceae bacterium. Taxonomy (GTDB): domain Bacteria; phylum Planctomycetota; class UBA1135; order UBA1135; genus CAZDQL01. The sequence goes on from CAZDQL010000027.1 coordinate 1,994, forward strand.
CCCCTCGGGGCGAGGCGCGCCAGAGCGTCCCACCCGGGCGCTCCCCGCTCGAAGAGGTGCACGACCCCGGAGCGCACCTCGGCCCCGTCGGCGAAGAACGCGCCCACCACGGCGATCCGTCCCCCGTCGGCGAGGTCGACCGCGCAGCCGAAGCGGTCCCACGGTCGGCCATCCCCCGAGAGCTCCTCGGGCCCGCACCACTCGCCGTCCGCGCGCCGCCAGACCAGGGCGGTCCCCGTCGTGGGTCCTCCGCGCTTGGCCCAGGGGCCGCCGACGAGCAGGGTGTCCCCCTCCAACGCCAGGTCCGCTCCCAAGCGCACCTCGCAACCCCAGCGGGGCGCGGTGAGCCAAGGCGCGAGCAGGCGGGCGTCGGGGACCAGGGCGAGCAGCAGCAGAGCCAGCGGGGTCATGGCGGGCATCGAGGAACCTCCGCCCGGGAGACCTGCCGATCGGCGTCGCGGTTGCGGGCGGTTCTGGCTCGACGCTGGTGAGGAATGGGGGCTGGCCCGGACCTTTCACGAGCGTCCACCCCAGTGCGCGACGAGTTGGCCGTGCTGCGCGAGTTGGCGTCGATCGACGCGCAGGTGGGGCCTCTGCGCCCCGTCGAGCACCGAGCAGCGCCAACTCGTGTGCCATGGCGGACTTGGGGTGTGCTGGGGTGGACGCTCATGAATGGTCCGGGCTAGACTCCCGCCCCATGACGCTCCCCCTACGCGTCGGCAGCGTCCCCTACCTGGTGGCCCGCCCCCTCGATGCGGGACTCGAGGGCGAGCCCGGGATCGAGCTCACCCACGACGTCCCGTCCCGACTGGTCGAGCGCCTGCGGGCGGGGGAGCTGGACGCGGCCCTGGTCAGCTCGATCGAGCTCTTCCGCCGCCCCGACTACCGCTACATCGACGGGCTGGCCGTGTCGGGGCGCGGCTTCGTGGGCAGCGTACAGCTCTTCCTGAGGCGGGCTGTGGAGGAGGTGCGGACGGTGGCCCTCGACCCGGCCAGCCGCGCGGCGCGCACCCTGTGCAGGATCCTCCTGCCCGAGCACACGGGACGACCGGTCGAGTTCCACTCGCTCGAGTCCGGCGGCGACCCGCGGGAGGCGGGCACCGACGCCTGGCTGCGCATCGGCGACACCGCCTTGCGCGAACACCTGGCCGAGGGGCTGCCCCACTGGAACCCCTCCCAGGCCTGGTGCCGTGCGACGGGCCTGCCTTTCGTCTTCGCGCCGTGGATCGTGCGACCCGGGGCGGACGGCGCAGCGCTCGCCCAGGTGCTGGGGAGGGCCGCGGAACGCGGAACGCGCGCGCTCGAAGCGCTGGCGCAGCGCGCCGCCGAGGAGTGGTCCGTGCCGGTCGACGCCTGCCACCACTACCTGGCCCGAGAGATCACCTACCACCCCGAAGAGGGGGAGATGCGCGCCACCTTGAGCGCCTTCCGCGACCGGGCGGCCGCCCTGGGGCTCTGTCGCGGGGACCTCGAGCCGGAACCCCTCACTGTCGCGGGCCTGCGCACCTGACGAGGGGTCTTCCCGTCGGCGGGCGTTGCATCGCTCCTCCTCGATCCATAGAAGAGGGCCTCCCACGGTCCCGACTCTCACTCCCTTGACCCGACCCACTGACACCCTCTTCGACCTGGACGAGGACGTGCCGAAGAAGACCTCCGCCAAGGCGGCCAAGAAGAAGAAGGCGGCTCCGCGCCGCCCGGACACCTCCGCCAGCGGCGCGCGCGACATCTCGGTCGCCGAGTTCTTCGAGAAGAACCGGCACATGCTCGGCTTCGACTCCCCCACCAAGGCGGTCCTGATGGCCGTCAAGGAGGCGGTGGACAACGCCCTGGACGCCTGCGAGGAGGCGGGGATCCTGCCGGAAATCGAGGTGGAGCTGACGCCGGTGAGCGAGCGCCGCTACCGCATGGCGGTGGAGGACAACGGCCCCGGGATCCCCAGCGAGCAGGTGGGCAAGATCTTCGGCAAGCTGCTCTACGGCTCCAAGTTCCACAAGCTCAGCCAGAGCCGCGGGCAGCAGGGGATCGGCATCTCGGCGGCGGGGATGTACGGCAAGCTGACCACCGGCAAGCCGCTGGTGGTGCGCAGCAAGACGCGTCGCGGGCGGCCGATCGAGGCGGTGCTCTCGATCGATACCGCGCGCAACCGGCCCGAGGAGCACTCCCGCGAGGAGATCCGCTGGCAGGGCAAGCAGCACGGTACGCGCGTCGAGATCGAGCTGGAGGCGATCTACAAGAAGGGCCTGCGCTCGGTCGACATGTACCTCAAGCAGACGGCGATCGCCAACCCGCACGTGAGTCTGCGCTACGTCGACCCGACCGGGGAAGAGGTCGTCTACGAGCGCAACACGCGGGTCAAGCCGGCGCAGACCAGCGAGATCAAGCCCCACCCCCACGGGGTCGAGATGGGGCGACTGATCGCCATGCTGAAGGACACCAAGTGCCGCTCCCTGTCGGGATTCCTGCAGGAGGAGTTCTGCCGCGTGGGTCCCACCGTGGCCAAGCGCGTCATCAAGGCGGCGGGCAAGGGCCTCAGCGAGAAGTCCTACCCCAGCCGCATCGCCCGCGACGAGGCGCACAGCCTGCACCAGGCGATCCAGGAGACGCGCATCAGCTCGCCCCCCACCGACTGCATCGCTCCGATCGGGCAGGACCTGCTCTTGAAGGGGCTCAGGAAGGAGCTGGAGGCGGACTTCTACGTGACCGCCACGCGCCCGGCGGCGGTCTACCGCGGTAACCCCTTCCAGGTCGAGGTGGGGATCGCCTACGGCAAACCGGGGGGCGTGGGCGTGGAGCTCGCCGAGGGGGGGCGCATCAGGAAGAAGGAGAAGGTACCGGTCACCGATGGACTCGTGGCCGACGCGGACGAGCCCGCGCGGCTGCTGCGCTTCGCCAACCGGGTCCCGCTCCTCTACCAACAGGCTGGCTGCGCCATCACCAAGAGCGTCATCCAGGCCAACTGGCGCTCCTACGGCCTCAGCCAGCCGCGCGGGGCACTGCCGATCGCGCCGATGGCGATCATGGTGCACATCGCGTCGGTCTGGGTGCCCTTCACCTCGGAGTCCAAGGAGGCGCTGGCTTCCTACCCCGAGATCATCAAGGAGATCACCCTGGCGCTGCGCGAGTGCGGCCGCAAGCTCGGCACGCACATCCGCAAGGGCAAGCGCCTGAAGCGGGAGTACGACAAGCGCGAGTACATCGAGAAGTACATCCCCCACATCGGCCTGGCGCTGCAGGAGATCCTCGACCTGTCCGACAGGCAGCGCGACGACACCGTGGAGACGCTCGAGGACGTGCTCCACAGGTCCCGCAAGTTCTGAGAGGCTCCCATGGGCGATTACATCTGGTATGTGCTCTTCCTCTTCGCGTGGACCTTCGCCCAGAGCCTGTGGCTCTCGAAGCTGGCACGTCAGGTCGCAGAGCTGCGCAGCGAAGTGAACCACCTGCGCTCAGGGTCCCAGCCGACCTCCGAGTGAGCCCGCCATGGCCAAGAAGAAGAAGACGACCAAGAAGAAGGCCTCTCGCCGGAGCTCCACCGCGGTCAAGGCGCCGCGCCCCAAGCTGACGACCGAGGACCGCAAGACGCTGAAGCTGATCGAGAAGGCGGCCGAGCGGGTGCAGTCGTCGATCCACAAACGGGTGCTGCCCGAGCTGGTCTTCCCGGTGCGCTCCCTCTCCAACGTCAAGTACGAGAAGCGCACCGGCTTCTTCCAACTGGGCCGCAGCCGCAAGGCGCGCGCCCTGTCGGTCAACACCGTGCGCAGCTTCGCGCAGACCCTGCGTCTGATGGCGCTCTCCAAGGAGCTGGTGGAGAACGACCAGTTCTCGACCAAGCGGGAGGCGTACTACATCTCCAAGAACTGGGGTGATGCGCGCTTCAAGGAGCAGACCGAGTCGGACACGGTGATGGACGACATCGAGGCCCTGGCCTCCTTGGAGGGGATCTCCCGCGAGCAGTTGCGCTACCGCCCCGAGGAGCACGGCGGCGCGCTGGCGGGTGAGCTGGTGGTCATCGACCGCGACAAGGAGACCGGCGAGGAGATCCGCATCGACTGCACGCGCATGGGCTCCGGGGCCTACAGCATCCCCAGCTCGGTCGAGCACCTGCGCTTCGAGACCAAGGCCAAGTTCGTGCTGGCGATCGAGACCGCCGGCATGTTCAACCGCCTGAACGACCACAAGTACTGGCGCAGCGCCCACTGCATCCTGATCTCGATGGGCGGCGTCCCCTCGCGCGCGCAGCGGCGTTTCATCCGCCGGCTCGCCGACGACAAGAAGCTGCCCGTCTACTGCTTCGTCGACTGCGATCCCTACGGCATCGGGAACATCTACCGCACCCTCAAGGTCGGTTCGGGCAACGCCGCGCACATCAACCGCTTCTTCTGCGTGCCCCACGCCCAATACCTGGGCGTGACTCCCCAGGACATCATCGACTTCGAGCTCGAGGACGCCAGCCACCCCCTGCAGGCGGTCGACGTCAAGCGCGCCAAGGACGCCCTCAAGAACGACCCCTTCTTCAAGTCCCACCCCCAGTGGAAGAAGGCCCTCAACCAGCTCTTGAAGATGGGCGTGCGCGCCGAGCAGCAGGCGCTGGCGAAGTGGGGTCTGAACTACGTGATCGAGGAGTACCTGCCGCGCAAGCTGAAGGCCAAGAAGAGCTTCTTGCCCTGAACCGGAACGCGCTTCCGCCCACGACGAAGGCGGCCCCGCGCACGATCGCACGTGCCCGGGGCCGCCGTTGTCTGAAAGCTCTTACGTCTCTGCGGTCAGTCGCAGATCAGCACCTCCACCGCGTCCGTGAAGTTGGACCCGTGTGCGCCGAAACCCGGGTCGCGGTACCAGAACTGGAAGTTCCAGGTCGCGCCGGGGACCAGGTTGCCGACCGCGGGGGGCACTCCGTAGTCCACGTCGAGGGTAGCGATCGTCATGAAATCGATCTGCGTGATGGGGAAGCGCAAGATGCTCCCGTCGATGCAGAGGATGCCGTCCGCCAAGAACACCGCCTGTTGCTCGGTGCCCATGAAGAAGAGGCCGTACTGGTTGGGCGGGCCGCCGGACGCGACGAAGAACAGGTTGTCGTCCGCGACGCTGTTGCTGCCGGGCATGGAGATGAACATGCCGTCTCCAACGGAGTTCGGGAAGGCGGCGCAGTAGTTGGTCGGGTTGGGGCAACCGATGTCTCCCACCGCCACGTCGTCGATGTACCAGTCGCTCCCGGCGCCGGTGCCGCCCTGGGCGATGAAGCGCAACTGGAACTCGTCGTGGTAGGCGTTGGAAGGCAGCGAGTGGCTGTGCGACACGAAGGTGGTCTGGCTGCTCCCGTCGGAGACGACGAGATCCAGCTGCTCCCACGCACCGGAGCTCTGCCGGTACTCGACCAACAGGCTGCCGCCGATCGGCACGCCCTTGTGCTGCGTGTTGTAGCTGACGTCGAGACCGGACTGGCCAGCCAGCAACACGTAGTTGGAGACGATGCGGTTTTGCGCCTCGGGGTTCGAGTTGACCGCGTCCAGGTTCAGCGAGTAGGAGCCGGAAGTCTCGTTGTCCGCATTCGCGTTGACTTCGGCACCCTGCCGGGCAGGCCAGTTGTCGCCGTCGATCGACCCCCCCTCGAAGTCGTCCCCCCAGGGAGCGACCAAGTAGTCACCGCCCTCGGGGGTGCACGACCTGCTGAAGGAGTAGTTGCGGATGACGTTCTTCGAGGTCGTTCCGAACTGAGTCAGGGGACTGCCGCAGCCACCCAGACTGGCGCACATGATCTTGCAGGTGCTGCCGGAGCAGTGCCCCGCGTTGTAGTTGTGGCCCACCTCGTGGGCGGTCAGCGCGGTGCGGTAGATCAGGTTGCCGGAGAACTTCGTGCGCGAGACGCCGTAGGCGTAGTTCTTGTTGCAGATGACGCCCACCCAGGCGACGCCGATGGTGCCCCCGCTACTGCCGCCGACCATGTAGTGGGCGGTGTCCCTCTTGATGAAGCCGTAGTTCGAGTTCCAGTAGGAGCGGAACTGGTTGAGCCGCGTCGAGAGGTCACCGGAGTAGGGATCGCCGCTGACCGTCCAGACGTGAATCGTCGTCACGATGAAGCGCGTGTCGACGTCGTTGTCGTAGATGTTGTCCATGCGGTTCAGGATCACCTCGCAGTCGTTGATGGTGTTCTGAACCGAGCTGCCGTTGCCGGTGTAGTAGTCGTACCCACACTCGAACGCGATCTCGCACACGCGCTCGCCGGAGCCCGCCGGTCCGTGGGTCCCGCCTCCCTGCTGGGCCATGCGGTGGCTGTCGTCGGTGCCGCAGAATCCGGGCGGGGGGATGGCGTCCGCCTTGGCGTAGACGACGTACTGACTCCTGGAGGCGTTGGGGTACACCTCGGTCAGCGGCTGCACCGCCCACTCCCGGTCCTGATAGATGATGCTGGCGTGCAACTGCCCGCCGATCAGGCCGCCGATGACCTGGCTGCCCTCGAGCTCGAGGATCTCGCCGCGGAAGGTCGAGGGTCGGTCCGCCTCGAAGTGGACCGGCACGCCGCTGCCGTCCTGGATGAGGACCTGGAAGCCGGGGCCGCGCAGGCTGTAGCGGCTCATGACCACCGTCAGCGGCTGCCCATTGAGCTCCAGCTCGAAGCCGAACTCGTCATCGATGAGCTCGGGAATGGAGAGTTCCTGCAAGTTGTAGGAGGTGAGATCGAGTCCCTCCAGAACCGCCACGTCTTGCTCGGCGGTCTGCGCGCCGAGTCCGACCGACGGGAGGGTGAGGATTGCGGCTCCGAGGGCCGTCAAGGAGATGCTGCGCTTCATCAGTCGCTGACTTGGGGAAGAGGAGAGGGGTCCTAAGGCAAATTGCACACTGGACCAGTAGGGAATCATGTCCTTTGTAGCCCAAGAACCGGCAATCCCACAAGCCTTTGATGCCCATCCACGGTGCAATCGGCCTGAGGCGGGAATCTCGGGTTTGGGGGAACCAGTGGATCTCAGTCGCCGTCGCCCCCCCCCCTCACGCCGACTCAGTCCTGCGCCACGAGCACCACCCAAGTCCCATTGTGCACGAAGTGCGCCACCATCCCCGGCAGGAGGCTCCCCGTGCGCAGGCGCATCCATCCCATGACGAGCCCTCCCACGAAGCGGTGGGGATAGACGAGGTAGCTCCCCTGCAGTCCGTGCATGACGGCGAAGAGCAGGCTCGTCAGGAGCAGGGTGCGCGTGGGAGTGAGCACCCGCGAGGAGGCCTCCCACAGGACGCCGCGGTCGAAGAACTCCTCCACCAGGGCGGGCAGGATGGCGAACGACAGCAAGAGGAACCAGAGCGGTGGGAGGTCCAGGTCCACCTCTTGTGCGTCCCCGGAGAGGCCGAGCGCCGCGTACAACCCCTCGACGTAGAGATGGCTGAAGCCGTAGCTCACCAGCCCCAGCGTCGCTCCGGCCAGCAGCCATCCCGCGGCGCAGCCCCCCCCCAAGCTGGCCCGCAGGCTGCCGGGTCCGACGCAGCGCAGGGCGAGGGCGGCTGCAGGCACCAGCATGGCGTAGTAGACCCACTCGCCGGACTTCATGTACTCCTCGAAGTCGAGGAGGATCGCCGGGGTGACGATGGCGACGATCGTCCCCACGAAGACCACCGCGATCGCGCGCAGTGCGCCGCTCTCCTCGCGCGTGCGCTGCGCCTCCCGGGCCGAGCGCCGCTCCACCTCGGCGTCGCTGGGGGCCCCGCAGGTGGGACAGAAGCGCGCCCGTCGTCGCAGCTCGGTGCCGCAGGCGTCGCAGCGGCTCACCGCGGGGTTCCCCTTGGACGACCCGCGCTTCGCCGCCGTTGGGCGACCTTCTCGAGGGTGAGAGCGGCGAGGTCGGGGTGCTCCTCGAAGAGGCGCTTGACGCGCGTCGCGGCGGGCAGCATGGCCCACAGTCCGGCGGCGAGTGCCAAGCGGGTCAGGACCACGGCTTGCAGCAGGATCGCCGACCGATCCCAGGAGAGCATCAGGAGGCCCAGGACCGCGCTGATCGTCACCAGACCGGCACCCAGGCACCCCACGATCACGGGGGAGCGCGGCAGGTAGCGCGCGCAGAGGAACATCACCGCCGCGTCCACGGCCGCCATGATGGTGAGGATCTGGGTGATCAACACCACTCCCGTCCCCTCCCACCCGCGGGCCGCGAAGCGGTACCACCAGGAGGCGAAGAGCACCAGGAAGAGCAGGAAGGTGACGCCCAGGGCGCGGTAGGTGAAGCGCAGGGTCCTCACCCGCTTGAGCGAGCGCGTGAGTTCGCGCCGCGTCGCCTGCCGCGCGCGTCGCGAAGCCGCCGTCTCCCCGCGAACGGCGGGGGTCTCGAGGTCCAGGGGCGCCCCGCAGGAGTCGCAGAAGGCGGCTCCGGGGGGGGTCGCAGCGTCACAGGCAGGGCAGGTGGAGGGCACTGGGGACTCCCGGGTCGATCGCTCGAGGGGGGACTGCGTCCTCCTCGAAGGCTCATTCACTCGATCTGTCGATTGTGCCGCTCCGGAGGCGGGCTCGGTACTGCCCCGCATCCGGAGCGGCCTACAGCCCGATGCGCTTCCCGATCGGATCGATCAGCCACAGCCAGTCGTCGAAGAGGAACTCGAGCCGGATCGCCAACAGCGCGATGCGGCCCATGACCGTGAATCCGAAGGCGGCACCGAAGGTCACCATCAGGTAGTACATCCCCAGCTTGGCCGTCTTGCCCACCACCCCTTTGTGCTCGAAGGAGAAGAAGAAGTAGACCAGGCAGGAGAGGACGCCCACCAGGGAGAGGATGTTCAGGAAGGAATCCCAGAAGGCGAAGCTCCCCTCCTGCATCGCGGCGATCGGCGCCACGCTGTTGCGGATCTGACTCAGGAAGTCGGCGTGCAGGAAGCTGATCAGACGCAGGCCACAGAAGATCCCCACGATGAAGGAGAGGGGCCAGCGCGCGATCCAACCGCCCGTGGGGGAGAGCCTCCAGAGCAGCATCACCCCCAGGATCAGGGGCACCAGGTAGGCCAAGTTCTGATAGCCATCCACCTCGAGCCCGGGCATGGCCCAGGCCTTGATCGTCTCCGGCCAGAGGCGCCCCACCAGGTTGGGCACGATCACGTTCCAGAAGCCGACCACCATCCAGTAGGCGGCGGACACCCCCACCACCACCGACTCGGCAAACTTGTAGGCGGGGTTGTCGCGGTAGAGGAAGGAGAAGATCGCCAGGGTGAAGAAGGCCGCAATCCAGATGCCGATCGTGCGCGGCAGGCTGCGGCTGAACTCGGTCTGGTCGGGGTTGACCCTCTCGGCGGCGAAGTACTCGCTGGCCTTGACGTTCTCGTATTTGGTCCAGCGGTGGTACTCGATGGGGTCATCCGCGTTGACCTCCACCGCCTTGACGTAGGCGTTGCCCATCCCGTGCTCGGGGATGACGGCGCGACCGAGGAGGAAGAGGCCGCCGATCACCATCAGGGCGGTCCAGATGAGCGTCTCGCGTTTCATCGCGTGGCCCCCTTCCTGCGCTCAGAGAAGTACACGATGTTGCCGATGATGATCAGGAGGATCATCAGGAGGTGCGCCACCAACTGGGGCCCCATGCGCCGACCTCCCTCCTGGTACTTGCGGTCGGGCTCGTCGCCGCCGTACTTCTCCACCACCAGCTTCTCGTACTCCGCCGCGCCCTTGATCGCGGCCAAGAGCCCACTGATCTGATCGGGGATGTAGGGGTACATCAGAGGCGACTGCACCCCGGTGCACCCGGAGACGAGCTTGACGTCGTCCGGGTAGGGCGTGACCGCGTACTGCACCCACTCCTTGCTGCCGGGGTAGCCCGCGCTGACGTTGCACACCAGGTCCATGTCCTGGACGCTCCGCACCCCCGCCATCATCGGGATGTCATCGATCGCCGTGCCGTCCGCGTCGGTGGTGTAGAGCTGGCGGAAGTTGGTGATGATGACCTTGATCACCCCCTCGTTGCCGGACTTGTAGCCCAGGTTGACGTAGTCCACCCCGTACTCGAGCTCGGGGAAGTCCTGCTCGACGATCGCCTCGATCGTGTCGTCGATCATCTGCTGGCCGACCGGCCACAGCGCGAGGAAGTACATCCTCAGCTTCTTCTTGCAGCAGTGCAGGGTGAAGGCGGTCGCCATCGGCTTCAGCTCCCCCTCACTGGCCGGGTCGTAGTCGAAGGCCAGCAGGACCCTGTCCCCCTCCTCCAACTCCTCGATGGCGTCGAAGGTGGCGCGCGCCAGGCCGGTGGGCTTCTCGGGGAAGCTGACCTGGGTCAGGATCGGGATGCCCACCGACAGCGCCATGGCCAGGAAGATCCAGCGGCGGTCGAGGTTCCTGAAGAACTCAAGCATGGCTCAATCCTCCCCCGATCCGAGGTAGGACCGGTCGATGCCCAACAGGATCTTCAGCGACACCGAGGCGATCCCGAGCGCGATGCCGATCATGATCGCCCGGTTCCCGGCGGTGTTGATGACCTGCATGATGTGCACGCTCAGGTTCTCCAGCTTCAGACCGGAGAGCCAATCGGGGAACCAGGAGGTCAGGAGCACGCCGGCGAAGGTGCGCCCCAGCAGGATGACGAAGGCCGTGCCCAGCAGCAGCAGCGCCTCCACGTTCTTGGCCCGGAAGGCGCGGAAGGCCGCCGAAGCCACGTAGAAGGCGAGCATCGAGAACATCGTCGCCGTCAGGGGCTTGAAGGCGTACTCGTACCCCCACCAGAAGGCGCCGCCGGTCTCGTTGTAGCGTCCGGACCAGGCGTACTCGGGGTACTTGTCCGCGGGGGGCACGCCCAGCTTGAGGAGCCCCACCGTGAGCATGGCCGTGAAGGCCACCAGGGTGACCATCGAGTAACCCCAGCCCGCCTTCTTGTCGGAGACCTTCTTGAGGTTCGCCTTCAAGAGGTTTCCGCCGCCCAGGACGAAGGCGATCGCGGCCAGGATGTCGAACCAAACCGACACGTCTTCGCCCCACGAGTGGGCGAAGGGTAGGAAGTAGGCGACGATGAGCACGAAGCCCGCCACCGACGCGATCAAGAGGGGAATCGTTCGCTTCATGGCTGTCGTGCTCCTCAGGTCAGCATGTACTTGGTGACGTACTCGAGGGCGTCGTCGAAGAAGTCGGAGTCGGTCAGGGAGGCCAGGGTGGCGATCGCGCAACCGACCACCAGGACCACCGCCACCAGCACCTTCCCCACGTCCTGCCCCTTGAGGCTGCCCAGCTCCTCGGGGGAGCCGGAGAGGTAGGCGGAGGCGGCGAAGAACTCCTCACCGATCAGGGTGTAGTCGCAGGCCGCCACGAAGAAGGGCAGCTGGGCCGGCATGGCGGTACCCGCCACCTGGATGGCGCCGATCGAGTTGCCGGTCTCGGCCAGGATCAGGGACTCGGCGTAGAAGGCCCCCATGTAGAAGCAGGCCGCTGGCTTCTCGCGCACCATCATCCCCGAGAGGTAGGCCACGTAGCCGAACTGCTCGTCGGTGACGTAGTAGATCAGGTCCTCGTTGTAGGCGTCGGGGCGCCCCGCCGCGAGGAAGGAGGCCTGCACCGCCTCGCGCGCGGTGGTCATCACCAGGGCGCGGCTGGTGGGCACCTCCACCTTGGCGTCGAACTCGGCGGCCGTCTTCGAGACTCGCGAGAGGATCGAGATCCCCGCGATCGTCTGGATGTCGTTCATGTCCTGGTTGCCGGGCACGAACAGGATCGGGCGCCCCATCTCGGTGGCGCGCCCCACCGCCTCGTCCACCGCCTCGAGGCCGGCGATCTTGCGGATCTGCAGCTCCCGTCCCCCGCGCGCCTGGAAGATGAAATAGACCACCGAGAGGCAGATCAGGAGCGTCACCACCATGAACCAGCCGCGGCTCCAGTCGAAGAGGCTGGCGGTCTTCCAGCGCAAGGTGGCGAAGGCGTCGCGGCCGGGGGAGACCGCCTCGGGGAGCTCCGCCGGCGGGGAGCGCTCACCGCTCTCCGAGAGGGCCGTGACGCGGTAGCGGTAGGTCCGTTCAGGGTCGATGCGCACGCTCGCCAGGGCTGACGCGATCCCCGCGGCGGTGACCACCTTGGGTGGCTTCCCCTGCACGGTCGTCGGATCGATGTGCTCGCACTTCTCCTGGTAGGTGGTCCCGCGCGCCGCCTCGAGCGCGGCCTGCGCCTCGGCGGTGTGGTGCGCGCCCGCCAGCTCGAAGGCGTCGGCGGTCCCGCTGAACTCTTCGGGGGTGAGGGCCCCGTCGCCGTCCCCGTCGAGGGTGGCAAAGTCGCGCTCGGCGCGCTCCAGGGCCTCGAGGTCGCGGTAGGCGATCTCGCTCAACACGTCGTCGTAGCGGCTGGTGACCTCCGAGACGACGGCCAGGGTCTGGAACTGGCCGTCGGGGCCGTCCGCTCGCTCGATCTCGTAGCGGAAGACGCTCTTGGCCTCATCGCGATCCCAGCGCAGGCGCACCTCGACGCGCGCGAAGCCGGAGCGATCCTTGAGGCGCAGGTTGGCCGGCGCCGCGGGCGCCTGGGCCTCCGCCCCGGGGATGACGACCGCCGCCGCCACCAGACCGAAGAGCGAGTGCAGTATCCGTGTCTTCATGCTTACTCCTCGATCAGCTCCACGTTGGCCCGCGGAATGACGACCCGTTCGCCGGAGGGGAATTGCGCCTCCAGGACGCGCGCCTTGGACCCCGACTCCAGGGCTCGTGGTTCGGGGGGCAAGGCGGACACCTCGCCAATACTGCCGAAGTAGGGTTCGCGAATCACGCGGATCGCGCGACCCACCTCGAGCAGCCCCGCGGCGGCCCCGGAGGCCTGTTCCTCCGGCGCCTCTCCCTCCCCCCAGGGAATCAGGATCTCCGGACGCATCACGCCGGCGCGGATCTGGGTCGTGCCGTTCACCGACGCCTCGGCCCGCGCTCGGGAGGAGAGGATCTCGAAGGTGCGCTGCGCCATGGCGATCGAGCCGAAGCCCTCGGTCACGAGCAGGGTCAAGCCGATGCGCTCCGAGCCGGTGATCGCCACCCCCAGGTCGTAACCCAGGATGGCGCGCAGGTCCTGGTCGTCGATGCCGCCCGCCACCACCGCCGCCGCGCCCACCTCGATCGCCTTGGCGATGGCGCCGTCGTCCATGCGGGCGCCGCCCACGATCACCGCGCCGGCCATCTCGGCGCTGATGCGATCCGCGGTCAGGTCCTGCTCCGCCGAGTCGCAGGCGAGCACGATTGGGCCGAAGGCCTCGCCGCCGATGCCGAAGATCCCCTGCACGAAGGTCGCCTGGGACTCGATCACGCAGCCCTCGCCGGGGAGCACCTCGACCACTTCGCCGGCGAGGTAGGCCAGGACGTCGAGGGGCACCGGCGCGCCGCGTATGATCACCTGACCCGTCACGGAGGAGATCGTCTCGATCACCCCCTCGGCCTTGGAGGGCAGGTCGCGCTTGAAGAGGCCGAAGATGCCCTTGGTGCGCGCCAGGCTCTCGCCCTCGGCGACCGCCTCCCCCTCCTGCTTCAGCATGCACTCCCCCACGTCCGCGGGGGGCAGCGACAGGAGGTTGGCGACGTTGATGGGCGTGATCTCGCCCTCCATCTGGGCCTGGGCGACCACATCTTCGGCGCCGACGCGCTGGCCCTTCTCGACCAGCACCTCGCCGCGGATCGGCAGCATGCGCCGCGAGCGACAGAGCATGCCGGGGGTCACCTTCAGGCCGGGGGTGTACGCGTGTGCCATCGCTGCTTCCTCGTCTACGCCTCGACGCAGGCGGCCTCTTGGGGGTAGAGCTGGACCGCCTCGAGCCAGGCAGCCAGCGTCTCGCGGAAGCCCGCCTGTCCCTCGGGGATCTCGAGGGGGCGTCCGCGGGCGTCGAGCAGGATCCCCACCGACCCGCCGCGCACCTCGCGCTCCAACGCCTGCCCCGGTCCGGCCCCCAGGTCGAAGCCGCGGGCGGGCTCGAGGCGGATCTGGGCGGTCTCCCCCAGGGCCAGGGGCAAGAGGCGCAGGTCGCCGCAGCAGAGCTCCCCCGACTCGTCATGCCCTCCACCGCTGAGCCGGAAGGAGAAGCAGGGCTTGCCGGCCTTCCCCTGCCCCTTGGCCGCCACGCAGACGCCGAGGGGGATCAGGCAGTCGCGCTCGAAGACCTCCATCGCCGCCTGGGGGTGGATCTGCGCCAGGACCCCCAGGTGCGGCATCATGAAGATGCTGTCCTTGGCGAGCTGGGTGATCCCCTCCGGTTGGAAGGCGTCCACCAGCATCAACGCCGTCTGGTGCATGCGCGGGGCGTGGGAGAGCACCCCCCCCGAGGCGACGAGCAGGTCGAGGGCCATGTTGTCGACGATCGTCTGGCCGGAAATCTCCTGACTGAAGGTGTCGCCCACGGTGCGCTGCTGCTGCACGCCGCGCAGGGTGGTGGCGAACTCCTTGTGCTGCTCGTAGGCGAGCCTGAGCGCCTCGCGCGCCACCGCCTGCTCGAAGACCAGGGCATCCAGGCTCTGGGGGATGGTGGTGGGCCGGATCATCTTGTTCTTGACCCGGTTGCGCAGCTCGCGCTCGTCCATGCCGAAGTGCACCCAGCGCAGGATCTTGGGCAGGCTCGCCTCGGCACACACGTTCGAGATCGAGTAGCTCATCCCCAGGTTGGCGCTGACGGTGCGGTTGAAGGTGCCGTCGAAGACGCTGAAGATGTCGGTGGTGGCGCCGCCGATGTCGACCCCCACCGCGTTCAGGCCGCGCCCCTCGGCGATCGTCTGCAGGATGTTCCCCACCGCGCCGGGGGTGGGCATGATCGGCGAGTCGGTCCACGTCATCAGCTTGTCGTAGCCGGGGGCGTGGGCCATGACGTGCTCGAGGAAGAGGTCGTGGATCTTGTCCCGCGCCGGACCCAGGTTCTCCGCCTCGAGCACCGGGCGCAGGTTGGGCACGATCGAGAGGTCGACGCTCTCGTCGAAGGTCTCCTCCACCAGCGGTGCCGCGTCCTGGTTGCCGGCGAAGATCACCGGCATGCGGTAGGCACCGCCGAAGCGCGGCTGCGGGCGGGCGGGGGCGATCAGCTCGGCGATCTCGAGCACGTGGGTGGTGGTGCCCCCGTCGGTGCCCCCCGAGACGAGGATCATGTCGGGGCGCAGCTCGCGGATGCGCTGGATCTTCTCGTGGGCCTTGCGCTTGTCGTTGGAGGCCAGGACGTCCATGACGATGGCGCCCGCGCCCAGGGCCGCGCGCTTGGCGCTGGCGGCGGTCATCTGGGCCACCACCCCGGCCACCATCATCTGCAGGCCGCCCCCGGCGCTCGAGGTGGAGATGTAGAGGTCGCACCCCGCCTCGCCGTCGGCGGGCTGGATCAGCCTGCCCTCGTCGTCGAAGAAGCGCCGACCCGCCAGCTCGCCCACCTCGGTGACCGAGTTGACCACTCCGATCGTCACGTCGGCGAAGGGCTCCTCGACGGTGGTGGGCGCCTCGCCACGGTGGGTCTGCCGGTACTCGCCGTCGACCTTCTGGATCAGGATCGCCTTGGTGGTGGTGCTGCCGCAATCCGTGGCCAGGATCACGCCTACCTTGTCCAGATCGAGAGGTTCAACCATTCCGATTCGTTTGCTCGGGTTCCTTCTCTGAGCTGTCGCCGCCATCCAACTCCTCCAGGCGGCGGCAGATGTAGTCGACGGCGCCACGCTTCTCGAGGAAGCCGGCGAAGACGCGGTACCCCCCCGTGGGGAGCAGGACCGCCACGAAGGGTTGGAAGAAGTGCATCACCTGGGCCCCCACGTAGTTGAGGGGGCGGCTGATCTCGAGGAAGAGCAGGGTCGGGGTCACCAGCCGCCGCCGGGCGATCTCGCGGCAGATCTTCTCCACCACCGCTCGCTCCTCGTCGCTGGGGGTGACCTCCCCGGGGGGATCGACGGCGAAGGCGTGCTTCAGCTTGCTC
The DNA here is from genome assembly GCA_964507325.1 of uncultured Planctomycetaceae bacterium. Lineage (GTDB taxonomy): Bacteria > Planctomycetota > UBA1135 > UBA1135 > CAZDQL01. The sequence goes on from CAZDQL010000027.1 coordinate 17,839, forward strand.
CGCAGACCCCCGCCTCCCTCAGGCACGCAACCACCCTCGCTTCCACCTCCGCCCGCTCGGTGCCGAAGAGCACCTGCATCCCCCGGAAGGCGTCCAGCCGCGACGGACGCGCCCGGCGCGAGAGCCAGAGGCCGTGGGCGTCGCGCCCCACCCGTAGCACGTGCTTCCAATGGAGGCTCTGGCGGCGCAGGGGGTACTGGGCATGGATGGCCTCGCGGTCGAGGCGGTAGTGACTGGGGAGGAGGAAGCGATTCAGCGCCAGGACCAGGACCGTGGCCGCCGGCAGGAGCATAGCAACGTGGCCGAAGAAGAGGGCCGACGCCCCGGAGAGGGCGGCTATGGCGAAGAGGGCCAAGAGCGCCGCCCGCGGCCGCTCCCGGGCGGGGTGGGCAGACCAGGACCACTCACCGCTTCCCTCCTGCGGCCCTGCTCGCGGCCCTTCCCTCTGGTTCGGCTCCACGGCGACGTCGATCTCCTGGCTGGGGTTCCCCTCTCGCCGGTCCCCGGCCCGTGCCGCAGCCGGAGGGCCGAGAATAGCGGCCCCCCCGCCATCCCACCACCGGGCCGGCGGCGGGCTACTCCGACCAGAAGCGCGCCAGCTCCCGCAGGGGTTTCTGGTGCGGTTCGAAGTCGACCTTGCGGGCGAGGCCCGCGGGGGAGGCCATCAGGGTCTGGCGCTTCAGGACCAGCTCCGGCGTCGCCGCCGGCTTCCCGCAGGGTCGCGTCTCGACCGTCCCTTCGAAGCAGCAGACGCAGACCAGGCCGTTGTCGAAGACGTCGATGCCGAAGACCGTCCCCAGCACCCGCACGTCGCACTGCGGGGTGTTGAACTCGAGCACGTGATTCCCCGGGGCGAAGGCGGGCCCGGTGGCGATCCGATAGCCACCGCGATCGCCGGCGAGCACCAACGAGCCCTGTGCGGGATCCGCGGACAAGCCGGAGAGGTCGAGATGGGTGTCGGAGTCGAGCTCGATCACGAAGAGCTCCGCCAATCGCAGCCGCAAGGGATGTTCGCCCGTCTCCAAATCCTCGGCGCCGGCCAGCAATTGCGCGAACGCCTCGGGATCGGCGTCCGCCGGGAGGACCTCGCCGTCGACCTTGATCCCCTCCGCGACGAACTCCTCCAACTCGACCGTCCAGCGGGGACCCCCGCCGGAGGTCACGAACCAGACGATCAGCACCGCCGCCGCCGCCAGCGCCCCGGTCAGGGTGCCTATCAGGAGGCGGGGACGGGGGGGTGCGCTCGCCGCGGGCGCCTCTTCTGCACCGGCGACGAAACGACTCCGCAGCTGCGCGCGGAACTCCTCGCGCGCCACGGGCCGGTGGGCGTCCAGGACGGCCGCCAGCCGCGGGTCGAGGGTGCCGCCGCTCGCGACCTCGTCGGGCTCTTCTCGCTCGTCGCTCATCGCCTTCAGGCCTCGAGCCCCTCCACCTCCGGCGCCAGGCGCTGGCGCAGCTCCTCGAGGGCGCGCGAGTAGCGCTTGCGCACCGCGACCTCGTTGCGCTCGACCAGGCGACCGATCTCCTCGAAGGAGAGCTCCTCGTAGTAGCGCAGGACGAAGGTCGTGCGCGCCGTCTCGGGCAGCTCCGCCACCGCCTCCGCCACCCGCGCGGTCAGCTCCGCCCCTTCGAGGGCCTCCGGGGGGCCGGGGTGGTGGGAGACCGCCGGCGCCGCCCCGTAGCTCGCCCCCTCCCCGTCGTCGGCGGCCACCTCCCGCTGTCCGTCGGCGAAGCGCCGGCTGCGCCAGTAGTCGCGCACCTTGTTGGTGGCGATGGTGAACATCCACGGCCGGAGCTCCCGCTCGGGGTCGTAGCTGTCGAGGGCGCGGTGGACGTGCATGAAGATGTCCTGGGTCACGTCTTCGGCCAGGTGCTCCTCCTTGAGGAGCCGGCGGACGTAGCCGTAGATGCGGTCGAAATACACCTCATAGAAGCGTTCGAGGGCCCCGCGGTCTCGAGCTCTGAGAGCCACTCGCTCTCGGGGTGAGAGCTCGAGGTCGGGGGGATCGGTCGTGGAGTCCACGGATCTCCGGATGGGGCTTCGGGAGGGGCGGGGGGGTGTGACGGGCAACGTAAGGAAAAGGTCCCCCGAAGGCGAGGGAGCGATTCCACAGCGGCGGGTCGCGGCCTATGCTCTGCCCCCCGGAATCCCGGGGATCAGGGCTGCCCGGGGCCGATCCGGCGTCGAATAGGTGCCGGGCCCCCTCGTAGAGCCCACTCTCCTCCCCGCCCCGTCCCTCCCTTGAAGCCAGGAGTCCTGCTATGAGCCTGCTCGCCACCCTTCTAGTCACCACCCTGCCGGCGGCGCACCCCGCGGCCCAGGAACCCGTTGCCCAGCAGGAGGAGATCCTCGGCCTCTACATCGCCGACGCCGAGACCTTCTTCGTCGACCCCAAGGACGCCGCCCTCTTGGAGGCCCTGCGCCTGGTCGACGACCGGGTCCTCGAGCTGGGTGAGGAGATCCCCGGCTTCCCGATGCTGCCCCCGGAGGTGGTGCGGGTCGCCGCCCACGTCCTGACCGGCGAGAAGAGCCTGCGCATCGGGATGAGTAGCGATCCCAACCTGCCCTTCCCGATCTACGGTCAGCTCGACCTGATCGAGGGCAGCCAGGATGAGGCGCGCCAGCTGGCAAACTCCCTCCTCGAGCTGGGCGCCGGGGCGGGCTTGCCCATGGGTCAGGCGCGCCCCGACGGGCTCTCGCCCGTCGAGCTCCACGACGCGCCCTTCGACGTCGTCTTCGGCGCCCGCGGCGAGCGGGTCCTGCTCTCGGTGGGCACTCTGCTCGACGAGCCCTTCGACCTGGGGGTCACCGGACTGCCGGAGGGGGTGAAGCCCTCCTACAAGCTGAACTTCGACCTGGGCAAGGCCCTCGAGCTCGGGCTGCTCTTCGCCCGCATGGAGTCCGACCCGGGCGCGCAACAGATGCAACCGCTGTTGGAGATGATGCGCTCGATCGCGGTGCGCTTCGAAGTGGCGGGGGGGAGCGACGACGTGCGCTCCTACACCGTCACCCGCGTCCCCGGCTACGCGACGACGATGAGCGACATGGGCCTGATGCCCAAGCGCACCCTCACGCGGGGCGACCTGGCCCTGATCCCCCAGGACGCCACCTGGGCGGCGGTGTCGACGGTCAACTTCCAGGGCTTCCTGGACTACATGCTGACCGTCTTCGAGGAGCCGCTGGCGCAGCAGGGGATGGGTGATCCGTTGGGGATGATCGCCGCCATGACCGGCTTCCACCTCGAGACCGACGTGCTCGACCACCTGGGGGACACTTGGGGGATCTACGCCTCCGACACCACCGGCGGCGGGGGCTTCCTCTCGATGGTGGCCTACGTGGAGCTGGCCGACTCCGACGGCCTCTTGGACACCACCGAGCGCCTGCAGGACATGGTGAACAGGCTGGTGGCGTCCCAGACGGAGGGCTACGTCCAGATGCGCACCTGGGAGCGCGGCGAGACGACCTTCACCACCCTGGTCTTCCCCGGCCTGCCGATCCCCGCCGAGCCCACCTTCGCCTTCACCGAATCCCACCTCATCATGACGCTGACCCCCGGTGCCGCCCTGGCGGCGGTGCAGCAGGCGGCCGGCGCGGACACCTGCCTGGCGCATCACGCCGGCTTCCGCGAGAACCTTCCCGGTGACGTGGAGGGCGCCTACTCGGTGAGCTTCTTCGACACCCCGAAGCTCCTGCGCGACGGCTACGGCGTGACCAACCTGCTCTGCTCGGCGCTCGTCAACGGCACGCGCTCCCGCAACGACGCCACCCGCGACGCGGGGGTGATCATGCCCTCCTTCCACGAGCTGGCGCAGGGCGCCATGGCGACCGTCAGCCTGACCCGCGTGGTGGGCGAGGACTTCGTGACCCGCACCCACGCCGACCGCTCGATCCTGGTCAACGCGACCAGCACGGTGGGCTTCCTCGTCTCGTCGCCGCTGCTCCTGGCGGTGCCGGCGGCGCTCCTGGTGGGGACGGTCGGCGTTCCCACCTCCGAGCCCGCGTTCATCTACGAGGACTTCGAGGACCACCCCGACTACGTGGGAGACGACGAGGACCATTGACCCGGCGCTGCGCCGCCCCCCATGCCCCTCTACGAGTACGTCTGCAAAGCCTGCGAGCACCCGTTCGAAGAGCTGGTGTTCGGCTCCGAGACCCCCAACTGCCCGAGCTGCGGCAGCGGTCGGCTCGAGCGTCAGATCTCCACCTTCGGCGTGAGCGAAGGCGGACCCGACCCCGCTCCCCCGCCGGGGGGCCCCTGTGCCGGTTGCCCCGCCGACGCGGGTGGAGCGGGTAGCTGCCCGATGGGTCCGATGGGGTGATCGCGGCCCTCCTTCTGGCGGTCCCCGCCCCCTGTCAGGACGCCCTGCCCCCTCCGTCGGTGGCGGAGTGGGCGGAGCTCGTCCCGGCGGGGGAGTGGAACTTCTCCTACCGCTTCGACCTGGAGCAGCACGACGGGATGCGCGACCGTCGCGAGGACCTCTCGCGGGAGGAGATCCACGCCCTCGGCTTCGAGCGCTTCGCCGACGAGTTCTCCCGCGAGACCCAGACACTGAGCCTGGCCTACGGCTTGGAGGGGGACTGCACTCTCTTCGTGACCCTGCCGTGGGTGGATGCGGAGCTCGACTCGACCACCGAGACGGCAGCGGAGCTGGAGCGCGAGGGGAACGGAGTCGGAGACCTCTCGATCGGTCTCACGCGCCTCTGGCACCACGGGGAGGAGCAGCGTCTGGTGGCGTCCCTGGCGGTGGGTCTGCCCACCGGATCGATCGACGAGGAGCAGGGGGGGGAGCTGCTCCCCTACGCGCTGCAGCCGGGAACGGGAACGGTCGACTTCTTCCCCGGCGTGGCCTGGACGCGCAGCGAGCCGACCTGGAGCTGGGGCGTCGCGGCCCGCGCGCGGATCCACGCCGGCGAGAACGACCAGGACTGGGCCTGGAGCGACTCGCTGACGCTCGACGGCTGGCTCACGGTCCCCCTCGACCCGCACGTCTCGGCGGGCCTGCACCTGCGCAACACGTCGTGGGGCGACGTCCACGGCGGTGCGTCCGAGCTGGACCCCGATCGCGATCCCCTCGAGGACGACGGCCGCCAGGGGGGCACGCGCACCGACGGCTTCCTGCGCCTGGCGTGGCGCGGGAAGAGCGTGCGGGTGGAGGTGGAGCTCGGAGGCGTGCTCGACGAGCGGCTGGACGGATCGGGGCCGTCGACGGAGTGGATGGGAGTGGTGGGGTTGCGGTTCGGGCTCTGAGGGGGTGGGGCGTGTACCATCCCCCCCCATGCAGCCCTACAAGCGCGAGTTCGTCGAGTTCATGGTGCGCGCCGGAGTCCTCACCTTCGGGGACTTCACCACCAAGAGCGGCCGCAAGACCCCCTACTTCGTCAACACCGGCCTCTACCGCACCGGGGCGCAGATCGCCCGCCTGGGGCACTTCTACGCCGACGCGATCGAGGCGCGTCCGGAGCTCGAGGTCGACCTGCTCTTCGGGCCCGCCTACAAGGGGATCCCGCTGGTGGTGTCCACCTCCGCGGCGCTGGCGGAGCGGGGGCGCGAGGTGGGGTTCTGCTTCGACCGCAAGGAGCGCAAGGACCACGGGGAAGGGGGTGTCCTCGTCGGGCACCAGCCCGCGAACGGGGAGCGGGTGCTGATCGTCGAGGACGTGACCACCGCCGGCACCTCGATCCGCGAGACGGTGCCGGTGCTGCGCGCCGCGGCGGACGTGCGCCTGGCGGGGCTCGTGGTCTCGGTGGACCGCATGGAGCGGGGCCGCGGCGATCGACCGGCCCTGGTGGAGCTGGCCGAGGAGTTCGAGATGCCCACCTTCGCCATCGTCACCCTCGACGACGTGGTCGAGCACCTGGCGGGACGCGAGATCGACGGGCGGGTGCTGCTCGACGACGAGCTCCTGGGGCGGATCGAGGCCTACCGGGCGCAGTACGGGGCGCGCTAGGGACGCTGCCTACCCCCCCATCGGCAAGTCCACTCCCCGCTCCCGGGCGCAGGCCTGCGCCTCCTCGTAGCCCGCGTCCGCGTGGCGCGCGACCCCCAGGCCGGGGTCGGCGGTCAGGACGCGCTCGAGGGCGCCCGCCGCCTCGGGGGAGCCGTCCGCCACCACCACCTGGCCGGCGTGCAGGCTGTAACCCATGCCGACGCCGCCGCCGTGGTGGAAGGAGACCCAGGAGGCACCGCAGGCCACGTTCAGCATGCAGTTCAGGAGGGGCCAGTCCGCCACCGCGTCGGTGCCGTCCTTCATCCCCTCCGTCTCCCGGTTGGGGGAGGCCACCGAGCCGGTGTCGAGGTGGTCGCGACCGAGCACGATCGGAGCCTTGATGCGACCGCTGGCCACCGCCTCGTTGAAGGCCAGCCCCGCCCGCGCGCGCTCGCCGTAGCCGAGCCAGCAGATGCGCGCCGGCAAGCCCTGGAAGGCCACGCGCTCCCCCGCCAAGCGAATCCAGCGCGCCAGCGCTTCGTCCTCGGGGAAGAGCTCGAGCACGATCTCGTCGGTGACCGCGATGTCCTCCGGATCCCCCGAGAGGGCGGCCCAGCGGAAGGGGCCCTTGCCCTCGCAGAAGAGCGGCCGCACGTACTTGGGCACGAAGCCCTCGAAGTCGAAGGCGTTCTCGAGCCCCGCCTCCCGGGCGTGGCCGCGCAGGTTGTTGCCGTAGTCGAAGGTGTCGGCGCCGCGCGCCTGCAGGTCGATCATCTGCTGGCAGTGGCGCTTCATCGTCTCGAAGGAGGCGCGCTCGTAGGCCTTGGGATCGGCGGCGCGCAGCTCCAACGCCTGGGCCAGGCTCATGCCGTCGGGCACGTAGCCGTTGAGCGGGTCGTGGGCGCTCGTCTGGTCGGTGAGCACGTCGGGGATCTCGTCCCGCTCGAGCAGGCGACCGAGGAGCTCGGTGGCATTGCACACCACCCCCATCGAGCGCCCCACCCCCTCGCGCTTCCACTCCAGCGCCCGATCGATGGCGCGGTCCACGTCGGTCTCCTTCTCGTCGACGTAGCGCGTACGCAGGCGGAAGTCGATGCGCGCCTCGTCCACCTCCGCCACCAGGCAGGTCCCCTCGTTCATGGTGGCCGCCAGCGGCTGGGCGCCCCCCATCCCGCCCAGGCCCGCGGTCACCACCAGCCGCCCCTTCAAGGTCCCGCCGAAGTGGCACTCGGCGCTGGCGGCGAAGGTCTCGTAGGTGCCCTGCAGGATCCCCTGGGTCCCGATGTAGATCCAGGAGCCGGCGGTCATCTGACCGAACATGATCTTGCCCGCCTCCTCCAGCTGGCGGAAGTGGTCCCAGTTGGCCCAGTTCCCCACCAGGTTGGCGTTGGCGATCAGGACGCGGGGCGAGGCGGGGGTGGTGCGGAAGACCCCCACCGGCTTGCCCGACTGCACGACCAGGGTCTCGTCCGGCTCGAGGCGCTTCAAGGTGGCCACGATCGCCTGGAAACACTCCCAGTTGCGCGCCGCCTTGCCGGTGCCGCCGTAGACGACCAGCTCCTCGGGGCACTCCCCCACCTCGGGGTCGAGGTTGTTCATCAACATGCGCATCGCCGCCTCTGCCGCCCAGGTCTTGCAGGTGCGCTCGCTCCCGCGGGGGGCGCGCTGGGGGCCGGTGGGGATGGCTGCGGCGGAGAGGGGATCGGTCTCGAGAGTCGACATGGGGGTGAGATCGGGGCCTTGGGGGCGGGGATTGTACGCCCATCAGGCGGGCCAGCGCTTCTCGGGGCCGTGGAGCCAGTGGTTGACCACGTGGTGCACGCCCCGGTCGGGATGGCGGGCGTCCTCCTCGACCACGGCCTGGATGACGAACCACAGCACCGGGGAGGGCTTGTCCGAGCTCGCGGGAGGCAGGCTGAAGGAGTGCTCCTTCAAGGAGAGAGCCGCGGCGTGGGTCGCCGCTCCGGTGAGTCCCGCGACCACCATCCAGACCGCGCCGTTCGGCCTGCGCTGGAGCACCACGACTCCGAAGGTGCGGCTGGGCTTCTTGCCAGGCGCGTCGGCGAGATGGACCTCCTCGCCGATGCAGAGGGCGAACACCTGATCCTCCGCCACGCGCCGCGCGACGGCGGAGTCCCGGTCTTTGATGTCATTCTCGTGCCAGACGAAGCGGCTGGGGACGAACTGCTCCTGTACGGAGGGGCGCACGAAGTGGAAGGGCAAAACAGGGTCGTCGGTCTCGGCGGCCTCGAGGGGAGTCTCGCCCCACATCGTCGAGAGCATCAGCTCTGCAGCGTGGCACGCTCGTGGCGAGCCGATGCAGACGACCGACGGACCGCCGGACTCGAGGAACTTCGCCCAGGGCTCGTCGAAGGAAGCGCGCGCCTTCTCGACCTCCTCCTCCAGCAGGACGTCGTGGAGGTCGAAGTGCACGTTGGTCGATACGCGGTCCACTTCGCGTTGGATCTCCGCCACCGACTTGACGTCCCACTGGGAGAGGTCCACGCGCCGGTCGTGGACCTTCGACCCCAGGAGGAAGACGACCCGGTCCCCTTCGGCGAAGGCCTGCAGGAGGCTCGGCTTCTCGAAGACCGGCCGGCGAGCGAGGCTCTCGTCGAAGCGCTCGAGGTAGGCGTTCAGGGCGTACAGCTCGTCGAGGGAGAGCACCAGACGGTCGCCCGCGGAACAGATGGCCCGCACCTTTCTGCGGTCGATGATCGGACGAGTCGATTCCTTTCCCGTCAGCTCCAGCCAGGCGGCGTGGATCTCCCGGGATAGCTTGGAGAAGCTCCCCACGGCGTTCTTGCGAGCGGAGAGGACCTTCGCCAATCGAAAGACCGGAGCCTTGTTCTTCCATGATGCGTCGCACATCACGAACCTCCTTCGCCCGCAGATTGGTCAACGGCCTGGCAACGTGCTGCCTAGACTGTACACCGATTCGACCGCGGCTGTCAGAATCTCGACAGGCTTTGCCGTTTTGCGGACGAGCCTAACTGGTGGAAGAAAGCCAAGTTAGGACGTGCGGCCGGGCTCAAGGGCGTGCTATCATCCGAATTAGGCGGCGGAGGGCCGGGGAGGGCGCGGGAGCCCCGGAGTGTCTGCGGGGAAGGATGTCGACCGGCGCTCCCTCCTGGTCGTCGCCGCACGAGTTCGGGTCGTCCTGCTCCCCACACCGCGGGCGTCGCCCGCGGCCTCCGCGGTTCCCGGTTCAGGGCGGCCGGCTAAGCCACTTGAGCGGCTGCGGTCGCGGAGGTTGCGTTCAATGGCACGCCATTCCCGGAAACGTGGGGTCACGGGACCCCAGGTCACCTGGACGGGGGAGCTCACGGTCACGCCGGAGGCCGAATACGAGGGGGAGCTGGTGCTGCGCTCCTCCGCCAACGACGAGATCAGCATCGTGATACCGGGGGCGCTGGCCCTGGTGATGGTGGCGCTGCACAAGGCCTACATGAGAGACAAGGGCGCGCGCACGCCGCGCACGCGCGGGTACCGACGGCCCGGCATGATCTCGGCGTCCGGGGCACAGATCCGAGAGGACGTGGTCGGACCCAGTGACGACGCGATCACGTCCTACGTCGGCAAGCTGCGCAGGCGCCTGAGGGACCGCTGGGCCGAGGAGGGGCGCAGCGACGAAGTGCCGCAGATCATCGAGACCTGCACCGGCCATGGGTATCGCATCGGGCTGGGCGGCATCCCCTTCACCTGGGACCATCCTCCTCCCGAAGACGACCCCCAGGCGTAGCCGTGTGACAGCGGTGCGCGGCGGTTCGCTGTCGGGTACCGAGCTGTACCACGGCCAGGTCGCCAGCGGTAGGTGACAAGTCATGTAGCAGTGCATGGAGGAACTAGGGAGGGCCCTCCAAAGTGTGGGCGACTCGAGGAGCCGCCCATGACCAACCCCTTTCGCCTACTGCTCGAAGACGCCGGCGGAACCCGCCTCGAGCTGCCCGACGGAGTGAGCTGGCTCTCGCTGCCGGCCCGCAGGGCTCGGAAGAGCAAGGCACCGCGCCTGCTGCGCAGACGACCCCGCGGCCGTGAGGCGGTCGCCCTCGAGCCGATCCGCAGCGAGTCCGGCCCCTCCCTCTTGATGATGCGCCCGGGCAGCCTCGACGCCCGGCTGAACGGTGCGCCCGCTCCGCGCCTGACCCTCCTGCACTCCGGAGACCTCCTGTGGCTCGACGGCGCGGGGCTGATGGCGGTCGAAATGGCGCGCGAGATCTCGGCGGCCCCGGCCACCGAGGAGCAGGCGGCACACGCCTGCCCGGTCTGCCGCGGGCCGATCGCGGTGGGAGAGCAGGTTCTCACGTGCTCCGGCTGCTCGAGCGCCCTCCACGACGAGCCCGAGCTCGGCTGCGCCCGGCTGGTGGGCACCTGCCCAGTCTGCTCCACCCCCACCGACCACTCCGAGTCCCCCGAGCCGTGGGAGGCCACCCCGTGATCACCCGCAGGCCGAGCTTCATCGACGGTCCCCCCGACGCCGACGCGCGCCTGGCCGGCGCACGGCTGGCCCAGGTGGGCTTGGGCAGTATCGGACTCGAAGGCGCCCTGAAACTCGCCCGGCTGGGGGTCGCCAGGCGGGGTCGGGGCCGGCTCGACCTCGTCGATCCGGGGTACCTCGAGGCCCCCAACCTCGAGACCCACCCGATCGGCCCCGAGGACCTGGGCCAGCCCAAGGTCGCCCTGGCCGCCCGCCGCGCGACCGCCATCGCCCCCGACCTCGACTGCGCGACCTTCGAGGAGCCCTTCGAGGCCCGCCCCCTGAGCGCCCTCCTGGGCGTGGACCTGGTCCTCCTGGCCAGCGACCACCCCGCCGTCGAGATCGAGGTGGGCCAGGCCTGCACCCTGCTCGGGATCCCGCTCCTGCACGCCGCGGTGCACGGGGACACCCTCGTCGCCCAGGTGCGCAGTTTCACCAACGCCGACCCCGAGGGGCCCTGCCCCGCCTGCGCCTTCGGGGAGGCGGAGTGGGATCTGGTGGCCAGCGCCGAGCGCTTCCGCTGCGACGGCGGCGGGATCGTCGCCGCCGAGGGACAGCCGACGCGCAGCACCGCCTTCCTCTGCTCCCTGGCGGCGGACCTGGCGCTGATCGAGGTCGTGCGCCACCTCCTGGGCCTGGGAAGCCTCTCCGACCGGCTGATCGAGTACTGCGGCTACACCCACCGCTCGGTCCTCTCCCCCCTCACGCGCAACGCCGACTGCCCCTGCGAGCACCGGCGGCTGGAGGCGTTGGAGCCCGCCGATCCCGCGACGGCGACCCTGGCCGCCCTCGCCGACGCCGCGCACCTGGACCCCGAGCGCTCCAGCGTGGCGATCGAAGGTCTGCGCTTCGCCGCGCGCGGCGCCTGCGAAGACCCCGGCTGCCCCAGCGCGGGGAGGTTCCACGGCGAGGACGCGGCCACGCCCACCTGCGCCGCGTGCGCCGGTCCCGCGCGTCCCCATCCCCTCCACACCTGGAGCGAGGCGCCGCTGGCGCGCCTGGGGGCCGCGCTCGAGGCCCCCCTGGCCACCCTGGGGGTGCGCGCCCCGCGCACCCTGCTCCTGCGCGGCGGCACCGGCGGCGCCTGCGTGCCCCTCGTCACGCCCTCGAAGGAGCCCTCGGAGGAGCCCTCGAAGGAGATCGACGCATGAGCTCCCCCGGTCTGATCGGTCTCGCCGAGGCCACCCTGCCCCCGCGCGTCGAGGAGCGGCTCGAGCGCGCCCACGCCGCCTCCCTGGGCCCCCTGCCGTGGCGCAACCGCAAGCGCGCCGAGGCCCACGAGCTCCTGGTCCTGGCGGAGCGCGCCGAGCGCCTGACGGTCGTCGGCCTGGACCTCACCACCGAGCTGCGCGCCCTGGTGCGCCTGGTGGTCCCCGTCGCCACGCGCCCGGAGCCCGAGGGCGAGCTGGTCGTCGCGCCGGAGGCGGAGCTGGCGCTCTTCTACCCCATGGCCGCCCTGCGCGGCGCGCTGCCGGGGTGGAGCTTCGTGTCGATCCAGGAGCCGCAAGACGCCTGGAGCGCGAGCATCGCCCAGGGACCCGACCAGCGCCTCTGCCTCGGGACCCGCCTGCCCGCCGGAATCCCGCTGCGCGAGATCCTGCTCGCCTCCTACTCCGCCCTCGCCATGCAGGCGATCCAGATCGACGAGAGGGACGAAGCAGGCGTGATGAACCTCGCCGCAGCTCGGTACTGGCAGTCCCGCACTTCGATCCTGCCCTTGACGCGGGCCGCCTTCCTGGACCCCCTCGACGGCGATGCGGGGGAGGTGACCGCGTGAGCGCCCCCGCCGCGACCCTCACCGCGCTCCCGCTCGAAACCCGCCGCGAGGGCGGCTGGACGAGCCTGATCCTGCCCGCCGGCGCGGGCGAGGGGGTCGGCGCGCTCGGCACCCCCGGGCTCTGGCGCCGCAGCGGTCGGGAGGGGGACCCCCTGGTGGTTTTCGACCTGCCGCCGCTGGTCGGCGAGTCGCAGCGGGGCGCCTGGATCGACTGGGCCGTCGCCACCGCCGCGGGGCGCCTGCCGGAGGGCTGGACCTCACCCGACCGCGCCACCTTGACCGAGTGCGGCTTGCGGCCGGAGCGGCTCGTCGCCCGCAGCGACGCCTCCACCTCCCTGGGGGAGCTCAGCGTCGAGGAGCACCGGCTGGCGCTGGGCTTCTCCCTCGGCACGATCCCCGACGACCTGCCGCGCACCCGGCGCGCCTGGCTCGCGGCCCTCGTCGAGGACGCCCGCTCGCACTGGCGCCTGGTGCGCCTGGAGAGCGACCGCCGGCGGGTGCGCGCCGAGCTCGACCTCTCCGGCGCTCCCCACGCCGCGCTGCCGAGCCTCCTCCCGTACGCCCTCGACGCCCTGCGGCAGGTCGTCGAGTGGTGCTTACCACCCCTGAGATTGGTGCTGGACTCGAGCATCCCGAGCCGGGTGCTCTCCCGGCCCCTAGAGCGGCGCAGAGCCGCGGAAAGGACGGAAGCGTGAAACGCTCCACCGATACCCCGTCCCCGGGCGGGGCCACCCTGACCTTCCGGGCCGCCGATGTGACCGGCACCCGGGACCTGCCCGTCGAGGTGCAGCGGGGACTCGACGTCGGCACGGTCGCGCGCTCGGTAGCGAGCCTGATGCGACTGCCCGACGACGTTCCCTGGGCCCTCAGGGATCAGACCTCCTCCGCCTTCCTGGACGAGGGCCGCTCGATCGGTGAGCAGCTCTCCCCGGGTGCGCGCGTCACCCTGACCCCGAAGACCCACCTCGGCTGAAGGAACCAGAGCGGGGCCCGGGAACGGGCGTCGAAGGGGGAGCTCACCCCGTCCCCCGGGCCCCGCACCTTCCGATCATCGCCATGACGACCGTCGACTTCTTCCCGCTCGAGCGCTGGAGCCTGTGGATCGAGATGCGTCTCGGACCGGACGCTCGAGTGGCGCTCGTGGAACCGGTGCAGCGCGCCGATCTGGACGACCTCGTGGCGGAGCTCTGGTGGGAGGCCTGTGCCCGTCGGGCCGCCTTCGACCACCCCGTCGAGGAGCTCGCGATCGAGCTGGCTGCGCTGGCGACGACGCCGGAGCTGGGGGCGGAGCGGGGCTGCGCGGGCCTGGTGCTGGAGGCCACGGGCCCGGCGGGACCCAGCGGTCGCGTGCGGGTGGTCTACTCCAGCCGCTGCCTCGATCCGGTCGCGGTGCGCACCCTGGCCCACTGGCTCCAGCGGGAGGGCCACGGGGCCGGGACGCTCGAGGAGCTCGGCGGGGCGCGCTTCGAGCTGTGCGCGCGCCCCTCGCGGCGCGGCCTGCTCGTCAGCGCCCCCGAGGTCTCCCCCGGCGTGAGCCTCGCCGGGGCGGCGGCGACGGCGTCTCCGACGCCGGCGGTGACTCCGCTCCGCCGCGAGCTGGCCCCGCTCCTGGTCGGGGCGCGGTCGGTCGGTGAGGAATTCTCCGGCCACCCCGTCCTCTACACCCTCGCCGCCCGGCGCCGCGCGGAGGAGGTGGCCCGCCGGGGAGCGCGCCGCGATCCTCCCGTCGAAACGGGGGGCCTGCTCGTCGGCCACGTCGCGAGCTGCCCCCAGAGCGGCGAGGCCTACGTGGTCGTGACCGACGTCCTGCCCGCCGAGGAGGCGCAGGGGACGACCTTCACGCTCTCCTTCTCCAGCAGCACCTGGGCGCGGCTGGCGGAGGTGCGCAGGGAGCAGCCCGACCTGGCGGTGCTGGGTCAGACCCACGGCCACAACTTCAAGCCCCAGGACGTGACCGACAACCGCTGCGCCAGCTGCCAGGAGACGAGCGCCTGCCGCTGCGACACCGCCTTCCTCAGCTCCGACGACCGCACCTGGTCGCGCGCGGTCTTCCGCGGCCAGCCGTGGCAGGTGGGTCACGTCTTCGGTCTGACCGCCGACGGTCAGCCCAGCGACGCGTTCTACGGCCAGCGCGGGGGGATGCTCCTGCGCCGCGGCTATCACCTGATCGGCGCCTTCGAACCCGCCCCACTGACATGAGCCCCAAGACCATGCCCCCCCCGCGCATCGAGGAGCTCCTGCTCTCCGGCGATGCCCCCCCGCACCTGGCCCCCAAGCTCCTGCGGCGCTTGATGGAGACCGGCGACGACGAGGCGCTGGTCAAGATCCTCTCCGCCGCCGCGGCCCCCAAGGGCGAGGACAAGTACAAGGAGAAGACCGCGGAGCTCGAGGCCCTGATCGAGGAGCTGCGCGAAGGGCCGCTGCGCATGGGGACCTTCCTGCACCACCTGGACGATCCCGGGGTGGGGCGCCGGGCGGTGGTGCGCCTCACCGACGGCTCGAGCGCCATCAGTCAGGTGATCGACGAGGCCCTGGTCCTCTCCCTCCAGCGCGGCGACACCGTCGGGCTCGACGCGCGCTGCCGGGCGGTGGTCGCGCGTCTGGAGCAGGGGGTCGAGGTGGGAGAGGAGGCGCGCATCGAGAGCGTGCTCGACCCCACCCGGGTGGTGGTCTCCCTGCGCGACTCCGAGCGCTACGTATTCCACACCGCGGCCGAGCTGGCGCGGCGCATCGTCGACGAAGAGGTGCGCTCCGGCAGCCGGGTGCTCGTGGATCCGCGCCTCATGATGGCCTTCTCCGCCCTGGCGGAGCCCGAGGGGGCGAGCCGTCGCCGCTACCTGGTCGAGAGCGCCGTGCCCGACGTCGTCGTCGAGCGCGACGTGGGCGCGCCCCCGGCCTGCATCGACCAGCTCACCGAGCACCTGCGCCGGGAGCTCACCGATCCCGATCGGGCGCGTCACTACGGCCTCAGGCGCTGCGTCACGCAGCTCATGACGGGGATCCCCGGCTCCGGCAAGACCTTCTGCGTCCAGGCGCTGTGGCGCCGCATGTACGAGGTGATGGCGGAGGTCACCGGCGTCGCGCTGGAGGAGCTCCCGCCGCGCGTGATGCGCTTCCGCGCCTCGACGATCCTCTCCAAGTGGCTGGGGGAGGCGGACCAGAACATCGATCGCTTCTTCGACGAGCTCGAGTCCCTGGCCGCCGAGACCTACGTCGACGCCGCGGGGGTCGAGCACGTGCTTCCGGTGCTGGCGATCTTCGAGGAGATCGACGGCATCGCCCGCAGCCGCGGCGACGACGCGGTGTACGACCGCATCCAGACCACGCTCCTGCAGCGTCTCGACGTCACCTCGCGCAACCTGGGCGAGCGGCTGGTCCTGTTCCTGTTCACGACCAACTGCCCCGAGCTGGTCGATCCGGCGTTCCAGCGGCGCGCAGCCGATCGGGTGGAGCGCTTCGGGCGCCTGGACCGGGTCGGCTTCAGTGCGGTGCTCGACCGCCACCTCGCCCGCCGGCCGGTGCGCCCCGCGAACGGAGAGGATCCCGAGGCCGCCCGGGCGCGCACCATCGCCCAGCTCGCGGGGTGGCTCTTCGGCCGCAACGATCCGCCGCAGCTGGAGCTGGCCTTCACCAGCGGCGGCGAGGCACAGCAGCGCCACCGCCGCGACTTCCTGAACGCCGGTCTGATCGACCGCGCCGTGCAGCAGGCGGCCACCGCCGCCTGCCGCGAGGAGCGCGCGGGTCAGCCGGCCGGCATCGCGCCGCGTCATCTGGCCGGAGCGCTGGCCGAGCAGGTGGCCTCCGTCGTCGGTCAGCTCCGGCCGGAGAACGCGCGCCTGCACCTCGATCTCCCCGACGGCGTCCGGGTGGGCACCGTCCGGCGGCTTCCCCAACCCACCGTCCTGCCCGCCGAGCTCGAGCAGGCCTGAACCCAGAGAGACAGCGATGACCCAAGAGAAGACACGCACTCGACCGCGCGCCGCGGTCGGCCCCGCCGGCGGCCCGTGGGACGACGATCCCCTCGCCCCCCCCACTCCGGAGCTGGCGACGGTGAGCCACGGACCCTACGCCCAGACCTTGCCGGTGGGCGGCATGACCGTGGCCGAGGTGCGCCGGCGCTTCCGCGACCGGTTGGACCTCGACCCGGACTGCTTGGCGATCGTCGACGGCGAAGAGGTCGGCGACGACCGTCGCATCGGGGCCGGCGAGCTGGTGACCTTCGTGCGCCGCGCGGGCGAGAAGGGGCCCTGATGACGGAGCAGGGGACTCTCTTCCCCGGCGCGCCGCCGGAGACGGAGCAGGTCCTGCTCGAGGGGCAGACGGCCCTGGGCCTCACGCCGGAGGGGACCGAGCGGAGCGTGCCGCTGAGCGACCTGATCGATGGCCTGCTCCCCTCCCTGCCCACCACCTGTGGCCTGGTGCTGCCCGACGGCGTGAAGGCGATCCTCCCCGGCAAGGGCGGGGTGGTCGTCGTCCACGAAACCCCCCCGCAGCCGATGAGCCTGCGCTGGATCGCCGCCGACTCCGACGAGCGGCTGGGGCCCGAGGCCAGCTACCGCACGGTGCGCTTGGCCCTGCCCTACGTGATCGTCCTGGCGCTCTTCGGGCGCCAGGGGGAGCGCCTGCAGCTCTTGGGCGGCAACGAGTGCTTCTTCCTGAACGAGCCGCTGCGGCGGCTCGATCAGGAGCTCCTCTATCCGGCGCTCCTCAACTGCAGCCGCTTCCCCGACGGAGCGCCCAGGCCCCTGTCGTGGATCTGCACCCAGCACCTCGACATCAAGCGACTGGGTCGCGGGCAGCCCGAGCAGGCCCTGGCCGAGGGGCTGAGCGCGCTGCGCTCGCACCTCTTCGGCGCCGCCTTCAACGAGAGCTCGGAGCGGCACGAGCTCTCGAGCTGGTTCACCGAGACCGTCGAGGCGCAGGTCGATCCGCGCCTGGCGACGGTCGAGGCCTGGGAGGAGGCCAGCCGCGAGGACCCGCTCTTCGTGCTCGACGTTCCCTGGCTCCCGACGGGGCACACCGTCGAGCAGGTCGCCGAGCGCGCCCTGTCGAACGAGTTCGGCCCCCGCAGAGCGATCCGTACCGCCGGCGACGTCCTGCGCGTCGTCCTGTCCCGCCCCAGCTGATGAACGACTCCACTCCGCACGACTCTCCGCCCCTGCTCCCCAAGACCGGGAGCGCGACACCCTGGTGCGAGGAGAGCCTCTTCTACCTCGTGACCGGGGACGGGCTCTTCGTCTGCCGCAACCACGAGTTCTTCGAGAGCTGCGCCCCCGCCCGGCGCTGGCCGAGCGAGCTCGCAGGACAGGAGCCCTTCCTCGTGCCGCGCTTCCCGCGCATCCCCCAGGCGCTCTTCGAGCGCATCGTGGGCTTCTTCACCCAGGTGGCGGAGGAGCACGAGGCGGAGGCGGCGGTGCTCTTGGTCTGGGACCGCAGGCAGCGCGAGGTGCGCCTGATCGTGCCCCCCCAGGTCGCCTCGGTGCGGCTCGGGTGGTCCGGCTACCGGACGCCGATCGACCTGCGCTACGAGATGCCCCTCGACCTGGAGGCCGATCTGGTGCCCTTCGGAGACGTCCACAGCCACGTCTTCTTCTCGGCGTACTCCTCGCAGAAGGACGTCGCGGACGAGCGCTTCCAGGCCGGGGTGCACATCGTCGTGGGTCGACTGGATCGCGACCCCCCGGACCTGCACGTCCAGGCGGTGGCCGACGGTACGCGCTTCGATCTGGAGCTGGGGGACGTCGTGGAGGGCTACGAGGCTCCCGATCGGGCGATCCCCGAGGAGTGGATGGAGCGGCTCGAGGTGGTCGAGGAGCAGTGGCAGCCGGTCCACTACCGGTCGGGTCATTGGCAGTCGGGCCAGCGGTATCCGAGTCAGGGGACGACCTCCAGTTGGGAGTCCTCGCGATGAGCGCGACCCCTCCCCCGCTGCTCGCGCGCCACCGCGTGGTCAAGGTCCTGGGCCTGGGGGGCGTCGGGGGGATCGCGGCGCGCTACGTCGCGCTCTACCTCGCGGCCCTGGGGGCGGGTACGCGGCTCGTCCTGGTCGACGGGGACGAGTTCGAGGCGGGCAACGCCTCGCGCATGCTCTTCCGCCGCCTGGGGAACAAGGCGGCGGTGCTCGCTGAGGAGCTCTCCGCCGAGCTGGGCGACTGCCTGGCGGTCAGCGCGGTGGAGGAGTACGTCGAGGCCTCCAACCGCGAGCGGCTCCTGCGCGAGGGGGACCTGGTGCTCCTGGCGGTCGACAACCACGCCACGCGCAAGCTGGTCAGCGACCGCTGCGCGGAGCTCGACGACGTGGCGCTGATCTCCGGCGGCAACGACGGGATCGGACGCGACGGGTCGGGGCGCGAGCGGCGCGGGACCTTCGGCAACGTGCAGGTCTTCCTGCGCCAGGGGGGACAGGAGCGGACGCCGCCGCTGGATCACCTGCACCCGGAAATCGCCCAGCCCGCCGATCGGCTCCCGACGGAAGCCTCCTGTGGTGAGCTGATGGCCTCGATGCCGCAGATCCTCTTCACCAACCTCTCCACCGCGGCCGCCATGCTGAACGCCGCGCGAGCCTACCTGGAGGGAGAGCTCGACTGGTCGGAGGCCTGCTTCGACGTGCAGGACGCGCGCATGCGGCCGGTCCTCTAGTGTCCAGGGGTACAGGAACTACCGACCCCGGACACTAGGCCGGCTCGCTCAGTCGTCCTTCTCGACGCTGAAGGTCAGGGGAAAACCGCGCGCGCGGGCCGTTCCGGTGGCGCGGCGTACGCGCCGCCGGGCGACCCCCTCCGGGTAGCGCCCGATCATCGCCGCACCGGTGTGGTGCACGCGCAGCATCAGCTCCACGGCGCGCGCCGCGGGTTGCCGGAAGACGCTGCGCAGGATGCCCACCACGAAGTCCATCGTGGTGTAGGGGTCGTCGTGGCACACGACGCGCCAGAGGGGCGCGAGCTCCTCGCGGAGCTCTTGCTCCTCGTCGACTTGGATCTCGGGCGTGGTGGTGGGCACGGAACTCGCGGGCGAGGGCCCAGTATACTCGGCCCCCTTGCGGAGGCAGCCACCAGAACCCATGGGCCGACGTCGCGGACTCCTCGAAGCGCTGCTCTCCGCCGGTCTCTTCGGAGCGGCGACCCCCTTCTCCAAGCGCCTCCTGACCGACCTCTCGCCGCAACTCCTGGCGGGGCTCTTCTACCTGGGGGCGGCGGTCTGCCTGCTGCCCCTACTCCTGCGCGCCAAGAGTGGAGCGGGACGCTTCGGCCTGCCCCGGGATCGCAAGAGCCGCCTCTACCTCGCAGGCGCGATCGCCTTCGGAGGGATCCTCGGCCCCCTGCTCCTGCTCCTCGGGCTGGAGATCGCCCAGGCGGCCTCGGTGTCGATGCTCTTGAACCTCGAGACGACCGCCACGGCGCTGCTCGCCTTCATGATCTTCCGCGAGCACGTCGGGCGTTGGGCTTGGCTGGGCAACACCGGGGTCGTCGCGGCGGGGGTGCTCCTGGGACTCGAGGGGGGACGACCGGGGGTGATCGGAGCGCTCCTCGTCGCGGGGGCGGCCCTCTGTTGGGGACTGGACAACAACCTGACGGCGCTGATCGACGGGATCACGCCCACCCAGAGCACCTTCTGGAAGGGGCTCTGCGCGGGCTCGACCAACCTGACGATCGCCCTCCTCCTGGCGCCGGTGGAGCCCTCGCTGGCCTGGCTCGGCGCCCTGGGGGTCGGGGGACTGGCCTACGGGGCGAGCATCGCGCTCTACATCTCCGCCGCCCAGTCCTTGGGTGCGACTCGCTCGCAGATGGTCTTCGCCACCTCGCCCTTCTTCGGGGTCGCCCTGGCTGTGCTCTGGCTGGGGGAGGGGCTGAGCCTCGCCCAGGTGGTGGCCTTCCTCCTGGTGGTGATCTCCCTGGGCCTGCTCTTCCTGGAGCGCCACGAGCACCCCCACGTCCACGAGCCGCTCACCCACACCCACTCCCACTCCCACGACGACGGCCACCACGAGCACGACCACCCGGGACTGGTGGCCCCGGAACGCCACTCCCACGAGCACAGCCACGGTCGGCTGGATCACACCCACCCGCACTGGCCGGACCTGCATCACCGGCACTGAGGTGCTGGAACAGGAGGTCCCCCCGAAACCCTCAGTGGATCTCGGGGGGACTCGAGGGGGGGTGGCGGAGGAGGGGCGCATGCGCCCCTCCCCGTCGACTATCAGGGCGTCAGTTGCAGAAGGTCGCTTCCAAACCGTCGGAGAAGTTGTTCCCCGCGGATCCGAAGCCGGGATCGCGGTACCAGAACTGGAAGTTCACCGTGTCGCCCACCGAGATGGGACCCATCGGCGGGAGGTTGGTCAGGTCCAGGGGCCAGCTCGCGTCCCCCGAGCCGCTGGTCGAGACGACGGGCAGGCGGGTCAGGGTCCCGCCGATGCAGAGGGTGCCGTCGCTCACGGGGATGCTGGTCTGTAGCGGTCCGTAGAAGAAGAGGCCGAACTGACCGGTGGGCAGGCTGGTGCAGCGCAGGACGAGGTCGTTGGCGGCGAAGGAGGTGCTGCCCGACCAGTCCATCACGGCGCCGGAGCCAACCGAGTTGGGCGAGGTGGTGCAGTAGTTCACCGGGTCGTCGCAGGCGACGCTGACGCCGGAGACCACCAGGGCGAAGTCCACGTCCACCGTTCCGGGCGTCTCCACGCGGGCGTCCTGGTTCACCTCGTCGGCGAGCACCTCGACCCGCCAGGTGCCGGCGGCGGGGTTCTGCACCCAGACGTTCTCGACCGTGTCCTTGGTGTTCGGGTTGCCACCCACCGCGCTGTACATCGAGACCTTCAACTGGTAGTTGCCCCAGTAGCTGTCGCCCGTCGGCGAGGTCACCCTGAGGGAGAGGTCGTTGATGCGGTGCTGGGAGGAGGAGGTGGTCCCCGCGGGATCCAAGTACACCAGGGTGGCCTTGAACTCCGGCTCCCCGGCCGCCACCTCCAGGTCGAAGATCGCGCTCTGGAGGTTGGTCAGGACAATGTTCTCGTCGATGAAGAGGTACTTGTTGCGCCGGTCGTAGAGCTCCTCGAGGTCAGCGCGCCCCCACCCCTGGCGGATGCGCCTCAGGTCGGAGCTGCCGCCCGAGAAGCTGTACTGATCGGCGGAGTTGATCATGAACGCCTTGGCGGTGGTGGCCTTGGGACGCGAGTCGAAGGCGCTGCTGCCGGTGCTGTTCCCGAAGAGCCCCGCGTGCCACATCTGGTGGAAGAGGCCGACGTGACCCGCCGTCTCCGGAGTCGCGGCACTCGTCCCGCCGAAGGTGCTGGTGTAGCCACCGCTCTCGTAGGTGGTGAAGATCGACTCGTACCAGTAGCTCATGTCCGGTTTGAAGCGGTTGTCGGGGGCCGGGCCGGTGCTGCCCCCGGAGCCATTGTGGTAGTCGTCGGCGAGGGTCTGGGTGTTCTGGTGGATGATGCCTCCCACCGAGAGCACGTTCTTGGCCCAGGAGAGGACCTCGGAGGCCGAGTTCCCCGAGTTGCCCTGGGCCTGGCAGATCACGATGTTGTAGTCGAACGCCACGTCGTCCAGGGTGGTCGTTTCGTTGGTGTAGACGCCGTAGCCGTACCCCCAGGAGTTGGTCTGGAAGACGCACTCGTAGGGGGGCTGCAGGAGCTGAGCGGTGTGGGTGTAGCGGTTCCCGAGGCTGTAGAAGCTCGAGAAGACATGGGTCCCGTCCGGCATCATCCCGCGGGCGGTCGGGTTGCCGGTGCCGTCGCCGAAGACGACCCCCGCCACCATCGTCCCGTGCCACTTGTCGCTGTTGTTGGCCCCGTGGATGAGCGGGGGGTTGGAGGCAAAGTCCTGGTGGGACGCGAGCACGCCGCTGTCGAGAGCTTCACCGGCCACGCCTTGGCCCGTGAAGCCCGTGTTCGTCTCGAGGTAGTTCGCGCCGCCGTCGACGCGCACCTTGTCCATGTAGAGGACCGGCTCCCGCGCGGTGTCCACGTAGAGCACCTCGTTCCAACCGAGCACGGCCCGGAGCTGCGTCGGGGTCAGGGTGGCTTCGAGCATGAAGCCGTCGGGGATCTGGGCGTCGATCGTGCCACCCAGGGCCGCGATGCGCTCGGCGACCACGGCCTTCATGGCGCTGCCCCGCTCCATGACCTGGATCACGTAGCCCTGGCGGGCCTCCAGGGTGCCGCTGACGAGCGCCGGCAGGAGCTCGGGGTCGAGGCGGTACTCGGCGCGGTAGGCCCCCACCCAGCGCACGAAGGGCAAGGTCCCCACCGTCTCGGCGGCGCCTTCGGGCAGGTAGGCGATGTGGGCGTGGTCGGCGAGGAAGCGGTGCACCTCACCCCCCAGCTCCTCGATCGCCTCACCGAAGGCCTCGAGGGGTTGGGTGTGGTACTGCACCACATAGAGGTCGCCCCCCCCCGCCAGGGAGGCCGCCGCCGGCTCGGGGATCGCCACCAGGGGATCGAAGTCCCCCCGCTTGAGGCGCAGGACGTAGCTCGTGGCGCGCGGGCGCGACCAGGTCTGGCCGTCGAGGGAGATCCGGTAGTGGGGCACTAGGGCGCCGCCGTCGCGCTCCTTCCAGAGCTCGAGCCGCTCGGAGCGACCGTCGAGCTGGATCACGCGCTCGTCGAGGCGAGCCGGTCCCCGCTCGAGGGAGTCCTGCGGGACGGGCGCGGCCGCGGCGCTCGAGACCACGACGAGAGAGGAGATCAGCACACTGAAGCGAGAGGTCATCGGAGGGAATCCAATTGCATGGGGAACCGGGAAAACCCTGACAGCCGGCGGTCGGCCGCGGTTCCGCGAGAGAGGTCAGACTCGGGTAAGACCACTCGGTGCGCGGCGCCGCGGACCGGTGGGTCACTACCCCTACAGCTCGCGCAGGTACAAGTTTCGGAACCAGGCGTAGGCTTCCCCCTCCACACCCCCTCCGGGGGCGTGGCGCTGCAGGCCGATGAAGCCCGCGGGGACCCGCTCGGCGAAGGGGGCGCCCTGCTTCAACTCGAGGGCGTGGGTGTCGACGTCGTAGAGCACCTGGCCGTTGAGCACCGTCAGGATCCGGGAGCCCCGGAAGGTCACCTGGTAGGTGTTCCACTCCCCGAGGGGCTGGAGCGCCTGCCGCGCGGGGGCCACGGCCCCGTAGAGACCCCCGGTGAACTGGTAGGGCTGGAGCTTCGAGCCGGTGCCCTCCTCCCAGTTGAAGTCGTCGAGGATCTGGATCTCGGCCCCGGAGAAGGCCGGATTCGAGCCATCGCGGGCGGCGCGCAGGAAGAGGCCCGAGTTCGCCATCGGGGAGATCTTGAAGTCGAGCCGCAGCTGGAAGTCCCGGTAGTCGCGCTCGGTCGCGAGGTAAGGGGAGCTCCCGTCGGTCAGGAGCGCGAGCACCCCTCCGCGGGCGGAGAAGCCGTCCCCCGCGCCCGCCGCCTTCCAACCGGTCAGATCCTCGCCGTTGAAGAGCGAGCGCCAACCGGCCGCCTCCCCCACCGCGGTCAGCTTCAGGAAGCCCTCCCCATCTGTTTCCCAGTAGTCTCCGGCCTCATCCGGCAGCTCGCGCACGCGTACGTCGCGGAAGCGCACGAGCCCGCCGTCCACCCCACCCCCGTGCACCTGCAGGCCGATCTTGCCGCTGTCGGCGAAGGCGCCGCTCCCCTCGGGGATGCGGTAGTCGGTCACCAGCTCGCCGTTCAACCACATGCTGAGGTGCATCGGGTCGCCGACACAGCGCACCCGCACCCGGTTCCACTCGTCGCGCCTCCACTTGGCGGCCGCGTCGGGGTTGTGGAAGAAGAACCCCTCGGAGTAGATCCCCCCCACCTCCCCGCCGGGACGGTAGTCCAGCGTCAACTGCGCCCCGCGCACCTCGGGGCGCATGCGCATGAAGACCCCGGAGTCGAAGGGCCAGGAGATCCAGGCCTCGAGCTCGATCTCGGCGTTGCGGTAGGAGCGCTCGGTGTAGATCAGCCCTCCGGCGTGCCCCGGCCCCTCGCGACCGGTGAGAACGCCCTCCTCGACGGTCCACTCCGCCTTCCCGTCGTAGCGCCCCCCGGTGGTCGTCCAGCCGTCGAGGGTGGCGCCGTCGAAGACGGTCCTCCAGCCGTCGGAGGGGAGCAGGGGGGGCGCGGAGAAGATCGTCGTCAAGAGCAGGATCGAGATGCACATGGTGGAGGGGAGGCTACGCGCCTCTGACCGACTGCGCCACTCGCGCTCCGGCGCCCCCCCAGGTAGGATCGCGCGCCGCGCCCCTTTCCGTCCTTCCGACGAGGTTCCCATGTCCGAGCACACTCCCCAGCCGAGCCCCTCCCGCCGCGACCTCCTGGCGGGGACCGCCGCCGCCCTGACCCTGACCTCTGCCGGGCTCGCTCGACCCCGCGCGCAGCAGGAGATTCCCAAGGCCCCCCCCAAGAAGCCGATCCCCGAGGGAAAGCCGGTGCGCATCGGCATCATCGGCACCGGCGGCATGGGCCGCGGCCACCTGGGCTCGATGATGGGCCAGATCGAGAACAAGGCCCACGACTTCCAGGTGGTGGCCCTGTGCGACGTCAACACCCTGCGCCTCGAGGCCGCGCGGGAGACGGCCGCCTCGAGGCAGCCCGGGGTGCAGGTGGACACCTACGCCAACCACAGCGACCTGCTCGACCGCGAGGACATCGACGGCGTGCTGATCGCCACCCCCGAGCACTGGCACGCCCCCCAGGCGGTCGAGGCCCTGGGCAAGGGGAAGGACGTCTACTGCGAGAAGCCGATGACGCTGACCATCGACGACTCGCTCTGGATCGTGCGCACCGTCGATGCCAACCCGCACATGCGCATGCAGGTGGGGACGCAGTACATGACCCTCGGCAAGTACGGGGCGGCCAAGAAGCTGATCGCCGAGGGGGCCATCGGTCACCCCACCCTCAGCCAGACGAGCTACTGCCGCAACTCGCTGCACGGGGAGTGGCTGTACTCGATCGACCCCAACGTCAAGCCGGGTGAGACCCTCGACTGGGAGCGCTGGCTGGGTCCCAAGGGGATGCGGGAGTGGGACACCGAGATCTACCACCGCTGGCGCCGCTACAAGGACTTCTCCACCGGCATCATCGGTGACCTCCTGGTGCACATGATGACGCCGATGATGTACGCCCTCGACCGCGGCTGGCCGGTGCACGTCAGCGCCAGCGGGGGGCACTACATCGACAAGGCGATGGAGAACCACGACCAGGTCTTCCTGACGGTGCAGTTCGAGCGCGAGCACACCATGATCGTCGCCGGCTCGACCTGCAACGAGAATGGGCTCGAGGTGCTGATCCGCGGCCACGAGGCGAACCTCTTCCTGGGCAGCAACAACTGCGTCATGCGGCCGGAGCGGGTCTTCGCGGAGGACATCGAGGAGCGCACCATCGATTGCGCGCGCGTCGATCCTCAGCCCACCCTGCGCCTCGACTGGATCGAGTGCATCCGCAGCCGCGAGATGAACATCAGCCCGGTGCTCTTGGCGGCCCAGGTGAACGTCATCGTCGACCTGGCCACCCGCTCGATGTGGGACGGCCGCGCCTGGAGCTTCGACCCCGCCACCGGCGAGGCGCGCCCGGCCCAGACCGGCTGAGTCGGGGCGACCCGCCGCGCACGCGATCCGGATGGTCCTGCGTCTGGCCACCCGCGCCATGGGGACGCGCTTCGAGCTCGTCCTCGCCGGCGACGAAGGACCGCGGCTGCGCGCCGCGGGGGAGGAGGCCTTGCGCGAGGTGGAGGAGGCGGAGCGGCGCCTCTCCCTCTTCCGGCGCGACAGCCAGGTCGCGCGCCTGAACCGGGGCGCGGGCCTGGGGGCGGTGCGACTCGACCCCGACACCTTCGAGCTCCTCGAGCTCGCAGCTGAGGTGCACCGCGCCAGCGCAGGCGCCTTCGATCCGACCGTCGCCCCCCTCCTGCGCGCCCTCGGGCTGCACGGGGGCGACTCCAGCGCGCCGCACTGCGACGAGGAGCGCGCCCGGCAGGCGCTCGGCTGGGACGCGGTCGAGCTCGACCCCGCGAGGCGCAGCGCGCGCTTCACGCGACCGGGGATCGCCCTCGACCTGGGGGGGATCGCCAAGGGGCACGCCCTGGATCTCGCCGCCGCGGTCCTCCTGGAGTGCGGAGTGTCCCGCGCCCTCCTGCACGGCGGCACCAGCACCGTGGTGGCCCTGGGCGCTCCGGAAGGCTCTCCCTGCTGGAGGGTCTCCATCGGGAGCGGACCCGATCCTCACGTCGCCGAGCTCTGCGACGCCGCCCTGTCGGTCTCCGCCCCGTCGGGGCGCGTGGCGCGCCGGGGGGATCGGAGCCTCACCCACGTGATCGACCCGCACACCGCCGCCCCCGCCGCGGGGGTGGCCCTGGCCGCGGTGATCGCACCCCGGGCAGCCGTCGCGGACGCCTGGTCGACGGCCCTCCTGGCGGCGGGCTCCCCCCGGGCGGCACGCCGCGCGGGGCTCGAGACGCTCCACTCGACGACCGCCGGGGCGCAGCCCCTCTGGATCCACCACGCGCCGGGTGCCGCACGCTTCTCGCGCGTCCCAACCCCGAAGACACCGACCCCGACTCTGCCATGAGCTCTCCCGACCGCCGCGACTTCCTGAAGGGCGCCGCAGGCGCCGCCGCCGCCGCCTTCGCCCTGGAACCCGTGTTGCAGGCGCGCGAGCGCCTCACCCAGCCGGTGCGCATCGGCCTCGTGGGCTGCGGCCGCCAGGGGCGCGCCATCCTCGGCGAGCTGACGAAGTTCGAGGAGGTCACCGTCGCCGCCATCTGCGACGTCGACCCGCGCCGCCTGCGCGGGGCGGGGCGTCGCGCCCCCGATGCGGCGAGCTACCCCGACCACGCCGCGCTTCTCGGGGAGGCGGAGGTGGACGCGGTGATCGTCGCCACCCCCACCCACCTGCACCGCGGACCCGCCGTCGACGCCCTGGCGGCGGGCAAGCACGTGTACTGCGAGGCCCCCCTGGCCCACGACCTGGCCGACGCCAAGGCGCTCGCCAAGGCGGCCCGGCGGGCGGAGGGGCAGGTCTTCCAGACGGGGATGCAGGGGCGCTCGAATCCGGTCTACAAGCTCGCGCGCTCCTTCGTGCGCGCGGGCGCGATCCGGGACGTCTTCGCCATGCGGGCCCAGTTCCACCGCAAGACCTCCTGGCGCACCCCCGCCTCGGACCCCTCGCGGGAGAAGGCCCTCAACTGGCGGCTCGACCCCGAGATCTCCCTGGGCCTGATCGGGGAGATCGGCGCCCAGCAGTTTGACGTCCTGCACTGGTTCACCGGTCGCTACCCCACCGCCGCGCGCGCCAGCGGCGGGGTCCTGGCCTGGCCCGACGGGCGCGAGGTCGAGGACACGGTGCACGCCGAGCTGACCTTCCCCAAGGGAGCGCGCTGCACCTGGGAAGCGACCCTGGGCAACACCTTCGGCGGTCGCTACGAGCTCCTGCTCGGCACGATGGGCGCGGTCAAGCTCGCCTGGACCCACGGCTGGATGTTCAAGGAGGCGGACGCGCCGACCCAGGGCTGGGAGGTCTACGCCAACCGCCAGCAGTTCCACAACGACGAGGGGATCACCCTGATCGCGGATGCGACCAAGCTCGCCGCCCAAGGCAAGCTCTCGGAGGGGGTCGGGCTGCCGGAGCCCTCCCTCTACTACGCCCTGGAGTCCTTCCTGAAGTCGGTCGCCGACGGGGCGGAGGTGGTGACCAGCGCCGAGGACGGCCTGCGCGCCGCCGCGGTGGCGATCCGCGCCAACCAGGCCCTGCGCGACGGCGGCGAGGTCGCTATCGAAGAGGACGACTTCCGAGTCGAGTGACCGATGAGCCCCACCTTCCGCCTGCGCTCCCTGCCCTTCCTGCTGCGTCTTTCCTTCACGGCGCTGCTCCTCGTCCTGGCCGGTGGCTACCTGGCTTCGGTCACCCACATGTACGAGCACCACGAGCCGCGCGACGGCCGGGCGGGGTTCACCATGACGGACATCGAGGGCGCCTACCACGGCGTCACCACGCCGCCGCTCCTGAGGGAGCTCCTGGAGACGAACCACCCCGCCGAGGTGAAGACCGAAGAGGGGACGGCGCAGCCGATCGGCGAGAAGGACCGCGCTCTGCTCCTGGAGTGGCTGACAGGGGAGGAGATCGCCGCCAACTGGTCCAACGTCGACTTCGGCGACGGCTACGGCTCTCCCGAGGAGATCACCGCGGACGTTTGCGGGTCCTGCCACGGAATGCGCGTCCCAATGGAGGAGCGCGCGGAGCCTGACCTCGCCTCTTGGGACGACTACAGCCGGCTCGCCTTCCCCGATGAGATCGCTCCCACCGATGAGCCGACCCTCCTGGCGTCGACCCACACCCACGCCCTGGCCCTGGGGTCGCTCACCCTGCTGCTGTGTGCCCTGCTGGTCCTGACCCGCCTCCCCGACGGACTCAAGGGACTGATCGCGTTCCTGGCGGCCGGGGGGCTCCTGGTCGACCTCGGAGCCTGGTGGCTGGCGCGGGAGAGCGCCGTCTGGACGACGGCGATCGTCGCCGGCGGGGCGGCCCACGTGGGGGGCGTGGGGCTGGCGCTGCTCGCGATCCTGGTGGAGCTCTGGCTGCCCGCGGCGGAGTAGGCCGATCGGCTACTCCCCGCTGACGGTCCGGTCGGGGGGCGAGGTGGTGATCGAGTAGCCCGCGAGGGCGGATGCCACGAACAGACCCAGGACGATCAGGAAGACCCAGACCAGCACGAGCCACGCGCCATCGACCTGGCGCGGTAGGGCAGAGGAGGGGGGGTCCAGCATCTGGGGTAGATCGAGGGTACCAGCACCCCCGGAAAGGGGGAAGGAGGCACGCTCAACGCCCGCCGGCGCGTTGTGCTTCCCAGTCGGTCTGCCCCTCGATCGCCCCCATGGGCAGGGGGAGGAGCAGCTCCGACTGCCCCCGCGGCTCCAGGGAGAGCTGCCGGGGCGCGAGCACCTGCTCGTGGTGCCACCACACCTCCGCCCGCCAGAGCCCGGGCTCGAGGTCGTCGATGACGAGCGGCTCGTCCGGGGGCAGGACGAAGGTGTCACGCGGCGTTCCGTTGACGGTCAGGTCGATCGGCAAGCCCTGGTAGCGCCCGCCCATGCGCACCTCGAGGGCGGCGGCGTCGATGCGCAGGGGCTCGAGGGTGAGCTCCACCTCCGCGGACTCGGCGGTCACCGCGCGGGAGGCGTGCAGGGAGCCGTCGGAGCTCTCGGCGGTCAGGTAGTAGCCGCGGCTCACCTTGGGGAAGACGGTCAGGGCGAACTCGCCCCTGCGGTTGGTGACCACCTCCTGCGCCGCCGCGGGGAGGTGGGGTAGCACCACCGCCAGGGTGTAGGTGGGTTTGCGCTGCATCGCCTTGGTGGTGGCGAAGCCCTGGGCGGGCGCTTCCAGCCGCACCCGCGCCCCGGCCGCCGGCTCCCCATCGAGCCCGCGCACCACGCCGCGAATGCAGGGGCCGCGCTTGAGGCGGATCTTGTGCTGGTTCTTGCGACCGGCGATCAGCTTCAGGTTGGTGATCGGCGGACTGGCGATGGCGCCCACGCGAAACGCCATCAGGCTGACGTGGCCGGGCTGCAGGCCCTCGACGAAGGCGCTGCCGCCGGGGTGCACTTCGATCGGGTTGATCTCGTACCAGGGGAAGGTCCGCTCGCCGAGGCCCGTCCCCAGCTCGTGCCCCCCCACCGGCAGGACGTAGAGCAGCGCCGGTCCCGGCCCCCCGGCCGCGGCGTCGAGGCCGACCTCGAGGGACGCCCCGGGGTGCAGGGTGAAGGTCAGTCGGTCGCGTTCGATCGGCCGGGAGCGCATCACCGGCACGATCTGGCGTCGCCGCGCGTAGCCGTGCTTGCGGACGACCGCCAGGGCCTTGTCGGGGGCGATGCGCGGGAAGAAGAACTCCCCTTCCAGGTCGGTGAATGTGGTCTGACCGTCGAGGCGCACCTCGGCGCCCTCCAGCAGCTCCCCGTTCGGGTCCCGTACCGTCCCCCGTACCGACGCCGCGGCGACGCGCGAGACGTCGAGGTTCAGCTGACTCTCGGCGAGCTGCCGCAGGGCCACCTCGCGCTCGCAGCGCACCCCGCGATCGGTCTGGACGAACACCACCGCCAACCCCTGGTACAGGTCGGATGCCCCGAAGCGCCCCTGGGAGTCGGTCCTGAGCTCCCGCCCGAGATTGGGGCCCGCGGTGAAGGTGATCGTCGCGCGGACCCCCGCCCCACCGTCCCCCACGATGCGCCCCTTGAGGCGCGCGTTGGCGTCACTGCGGGGTGCGGGCAGGTTTCCGTTCTGAGGGAAGCTCCCCCGGGAGACCAGGGTCAGCTCCACGGCCAACGGGTGGACGACGGAGGTCGCCACCGCCCCGGTGCTCGGATCCACTCCCGGCTCGAGGAGCACCGAACGGCGCTCCTCGGAGGGGACGGAGGCTTCCTCGGGCGCGGCCGGGCGCGCCACCCCATCGCCGGTGGGGTGGGCCACCTCCAGCTCCGGATCCTCGCCGATCCGGGACTCGAGCAGGACGGCCCCGACGCCGACCGCGGCGCTGAGGAGGAGCAGGAGGAGGAGGCGTGAGGTCTTGTTCCTACCGGTCATGAACGGCCCCGGGAGATCGTGGCGTCGGGGGAGATCGCAGTCCAGGGGCCAGGCGGGCGAGGGCTGGGACGGGCGGGGGGCGGCCCTATTCCCCGGAAAGCGGAGCGTCGGGGGGGGCGG
>CAZDQL010000027.1:48688-67692 GCA_964507325.1 uncultured Planctomycetaceae bacterium
CCCCTACCCCCCGCACCCCCGCGCGGGGGCGGGCCGCCCCGGCCCCGCCGGCCCCCCGGGGGGCGGGGTCTCATCGCGAGAGCGCGGCGATTGCCCGGCACCGCGACCGATCCCACAATGCGCCCAATGCGCACCCCCGCCCTGGTGGCCGCGGCCTGGGTCGCCGTCGGAGCGACGACCTACCTCTCCCACTCCCGGAGTCCCGCGGCCGACCCCGCGGGGCCGGCACAGGAGGAGGCCGCGGAGTCGTCTCCCTCCCTGCTCCCCGATTGCCGCCTCGAACTCGCCACCCGCGGTCGCCCCGAGACGGTCCGGATCCTCGACGTGGACGGCGATGGAGAGCTCGAGCTCCTGGCCGCGACCCGCTCGGCCCCCGCTCGGGACGGAGGGGCGGTGGGCACCCTGCACCTCTGGCGCGGTCCCCTGGAGACGCCGGTCGTGGTCGAGCTCCCCGACTACCTGCTCGGGCCGGAGCTCTGGAGGGGAGAGGGGGCCGCGCGACTGGTCCTCGCTTCCCGCTCCAGCGACGAGCTCCTCTTCCTCGACCCCCTCGACCTGGGGGCCGACCCGTCCCGTCTCCCCCTGCCCGCCGGCCCCCGGGCGATCGACGTCGCCCCCCTGCGACCCGGCGGACCGGACGTGATCGCGGTTCCCCTGCGCAGCGGGGAGCTCTGGATCATGGAGGGGCAGGAGATCCACCGCCGCGCCCTCCCCGCGCCCCTGCCGACCACCGTCCTGGTGGAGCCGGGAGCGGTGCACGTGGGCTCCCAGGCGAGCGGCACCCTGTACACCTGGACCCTCTCCGAGGAGGGGATCCTGAGCGAAGAGCCCCGGGCAGTGCTGCTCGGGGGAATCCCCCGCGACCTGGCGCGCGCGGACCTGGACGGGGACGGCGCGGACGAGCTCCTGGTCGCCGGCGGAGACGACGCCCTCTGGGCGATCGGCGAGGAGGGGAGCGTCGCGCGCATCCCCGCGGGGTCGATCCCGATCGCCCTCGCGCCACTCTCGGGGGGCGGCGTGGTCTCCGCCGCCCAAGGGGAGTTCTCCTATCGCGTCCACGAGGGCACGGGGAGGGTTCCCCTGGTCTACGCGGGGCAGGACGTCTGGGACGTGGCCGCCGGGGACCTCGACGGGGACGGGGCCACCGACCTGGCGCTCGCCAACCGCGGCGCCCTGCGCGTCAGCGTGCTCCTCGGTCGCGGGGAGGGGGGATTCCACGGCGGGGAGCGCGTCCCCACCGGTCGCGGCCCCCACCGCATCGCCGCGGGCGACCTGGAGGGGGACGGACGGGTGGAGCTCCTGGCGGTCGACGCCCTCGACGACACCCTGTCGGTGCTGGCGGACGACGGCGAGGGCTACCGGCGGGTGGCGGCGTTGCCCGCCGGGACGCAGGTGGACCGGGTCGCGGCGGGCGATCTCGACGGCCACCCCGGGGTCGAGGTGGTGCTGGTCGACCAGGTGAGGGGAGGAGTCCTGCTCACGGTGCTCGAGGGGGGAGCGGCCCCCGCGGAGCTCGGGAACGCTCCCCGCCACAGCCTGCGACTCGCGGGCTCCGCCGGAGACGTGGCGCTCCTGCCAGCGGACTTCCCCGGCGGCGCGCGTCTGGTCCGGGCGGATCCCGCGGGGGCGGCGATCGAGCTCCTGGCCTGGTCGCCCGAGCGGGGGCTGGAGCTCCTGCGTCGCGTGCCCGCCGGCGGAGTTCCGGTGGCGGTCATCCCCTTGCCCGGCACGGGACTGGCGCTCGCCCTCGGCAATCCGGGGCGACGCCTGGGGGTGGCCTTCCTCGACGGGACGACCCTCGAGGAGGTGGACTTCGTCGACTTCGGCGAGCACGCGCCCCTGGACCTGGCCCCCTACGAGCATGAGGGACGGGAAGGCGTCGAGCTCGCGGTCCTGGTGCGCCCCCCCGGTCCCGACGGCCCGGGGCACCTGGCCCTGCTCCGGCGTGGGCCCAAGGGGTGGCGGGGATTCCACGGGGCAGCGACCGGGCAGCGCCCCTTCGCCGTGGCCGCAGGCGATCTCAACGGGGACGGCTTGGACGAGCTCGTCGTCGGCGCCCAGAACAGCCACCACGTGAACCTGTGGAGCCCGCGCGGGGATGGACTCGCGGCAGCGCCCGACCTGGGGGTCGGTCGCGGGGTGCTCGAGGTCGCGATCGTCGACCTGGGGGACGGCGGCCCACCGGCGGTGGTGGCGGTGAACAACTTCTCGAACGACCTGATGCTGGTGCGGGCGCGCTAGGCCGCAGCCCTCAGAGTCTCTCGAGCATCTTCACCAGACCGACGGCCACGCGCATCGACCCGGCGCACTCGTTGATCCCGACCATCTCCCGGCGGCTGCTCAAGTAGCCGTGGGGTCGGCGGTAGACCTCGCGGGTCGAGCGCAAGACGGCGGTGAAGAGCGCGCGCACCTTTTCGCGGTCGGGGCCACCCGCGGCCTCGGTGAGCAGGGGATCGTAGGCGACCGCCAGGCCGACGAGCAGGTTCTGCGGGGGGCCGAAGGTGTCCCCCACCTGCAGGTCCGCTTGGGGATCGAAGTGGAAGACGGTCACGTCCCCCCAGGCTCCACCGTCGTACTGCTGTCCCTTGACGTGGGAGCGCAGGGCGGCGGAGATCAGGCTGGCGATGCGCGGCGCGAGCGCCGGTTCCTCTTCGGCGACGGCGAGCAGGATCTCCCAGCAGCGCACCTGGTCCGCCGCCACGTTCCCCCCCAGGCGCAGGGCGTCGCGCCACAGCGGCGCGAAGTGCTCGAAGCCGCCCAGGGCCAAGCGGCGGAAGGTCTCTTCGCCGGGTGCGTCGGCCCACATCGCCACCGCGCGCGCCCCGTAGTGGCCGTACTCGTCGTCGAAGGCGGGATCGATCTCCCGCCAGTTGCCGGCCCAGCGGTGGGTGTACTCGAAGCACCCCACCGCTTCCCGCGCCGCGTCGAGGTAGGGAGCGCCCTCATCCCCGGCGAGCCGCGCCAGGCGCACGAGCTGGGCGGGCACGTCCAGGCGCCGGAGGGCGCCGAAGCCGGGGTTCGGCGTGCCGTCGCGGGGGCGGTACTTGGCACTCACCTCCCCGTCCGGGCTCACCCCGCGCGCCAGGATCGTGTCGGCTCCGCGACGCGCGAGCTCCAGTGCCCGCTCGCGCAGGGGAGGGGGGCCCCCCTCGGCGACCTCGAGCAGGAAGCCCAGGTGCTGGCCGACCTCGGCGAAGGCCTCGTCGCGAGGTCGATCGAGGGCGCAGTCCCAGGTGCGCGGCAGGCCGGTCACGGGGTGGACGGCGCGCTCCAGGACGTCCCGGGTCGCCAGCTCGGCCCGCTCCCGCCACTCCGGGACCTGCGGCGCCGCCGCCGCCGCGGCGACCAGGAGATCCGTGTAAGTGTTGTGCCCCCCCGGCATCGGCCGCAGCGCCTCGCCGGTGAGGACGTCGAAGGTGTGGGCCAGGAAGGTGGTGGGCTCCCCCTCGCTGTCGCCGGCGTGGGTGCGCCAGAGCTCCAGGATCCAGCGCAGCTCCTCGACCACCTCGGCGCGCAGGGCCTCGGGCTCGGGACAGGGCAGGGGGACCAGCACCTCCAGGTCGCGCCAATGGGCCGTCGAGGATTCGCCGGCGGCGAGGCGCAGGGTGAGGCGCGGCAGTGGTGCGCGGCCCAGGGCCTCGGCGAGCTGCGCTCCGCTGCACTCGAAGGGCACGAAGTCCGCCTCCCCGTCGCCGACCGCGAGCTGCACCTCGCCCCCACCGCCGTCCCGGATCGAGAGCCGCCCGCGACCGCCGACCGCGCCGCGGATCAGGAGGCCGGAGGCCAGGGGCGCGTAGAGGGGCACCGGCTGCTCGGCGTACTCGCCGTCGGCGGTGCGCAGGCAGGGGCGGCCGGCGCGCTCCTCGAGCTGGAGGGTGCCCCCGGAGGCGCGCCACCAGGGGATGCGCTGGGTCCCCCGCTCGTCGCGCTGGCGCGGCGGGGCTTCGGTGAAATCCCCGTTGTCGAGCAGATCGAAGGAGCGGACCGGCTCTTGGGGAATCGGAGCCCCGAGCAGGCCCAGGAGGAGGGTCGCGGTCAAGAGAGGCATGGTTCGGTGGCCGGCCAGGGTACCCGGACCGGGGGGTGTGAGCCCCGTGCTCGTGGGGAGGGGCTCGGAGACGCAACCCGGTCTCCCGAATGGGACGCCCGCAGGTCGGATTGGCGCCCCTCGCAAGGATTTCGCACTGCCGCCAAGACGGGGTCGCGAACGCCCCGGCAGCTCAAGCACCCCCAGTCGAGCGGTCGATGAACCCCCGTCCCCTCCCCGCCTCGTTCCCCATCCCCAGCCGACGGAGGAATGCCGTGCGCATCCTCGACCCGCCCCCCCTCGTCCTCACGGCGCTACTGGTCTTGCCGGCGGCGGCTCAGGAGAATCCCCAAGGGGAATCCCCTGACCTGATCGATCTCTCCCTGGAGGAGTTGATGAACATCGACGTCGAGGTCACGTCGGTCTCGCGCAAGAGCGAGAGCCTGGCGCGGTCGGCCGCCGCGGTCTACGTCATCACCGCCGAGGACATTCGACGCAGCGGCGCGACCTCGATCCCCGAGGCCCTACGCATGGCGCCGGGTCTGCAGGTCTCGCGCCTGAGCGCCAGTGCCTACTCGATCACCGCCCGTGGATTCGGGGGAGAGTTCGCCAACAAGCTGCTGGTGTTGATCGACGGGCGCACCGTCTACACCCCCCTCTTCTCCGGCACCTTCTGGCAGAACCAGGACCTGCTCCTAGAGGACATTGCGCGCATCGAGGTGATCCGCGGTCCGGGCGCCGCGATGTGGGGAGCGAACGCCGTCAACGGGGTGATCAACATCATCACCAAGCCGGCGGTGGACACCCAGGGGACCCTGACGAGCGTGCTGGTGGGGAGCGAGGAAAAGTTCACCGGCCAGGTTCGTACCGGAGGGCCCCTGGGGGAGAAGGGCCACCTCCGGACTTGGGCCAAGTTCGTCGACCGGGACGGCTTGGACTACCCCGGCGACGATGTCGATTCCGGATTCGAAGCCAGCCGCGGTGGTTTCCGGGCCGACTGGGAGCTCGACTGCGGACAGAGCCTGACCCTCAAGGGTGACGTCTACACCAACCGGGGAGCGCGCGCCGTTCAATTCCCCGATCCCCTCGCTCCTCCCGAACCGACGATCGACCTGGGGCGGCGCGACGACGGCGGCAACCTGCTCCTGCGTTGGGAGGAGGTGGCCGAGGACGGCACCGCCACCCACCTGCAGACCTACTACGCGCGCACCGAGTTCCAATCCAACGTGGTGGACGAGGACCGCGACACCTTCGACGTCGACTTCCAGCGCCGGCAGTGGCTCGGGGAGCGCCACGAACTGGTGTGGGGCTTCGGGTACCGCCACTCGGACTCCGAGACCGTGGGCTCGACGACGATCTTCTTCGACCCCGCGAGCCGCACCACCGACCTCTTCAGCGGCTTCATCCAGGACGAGTACACCTGGAACGAGAACACCCGGCTGACCGCCGGGGCGAAGGTCGAGCACAACGACTACACCGACTTCGAGTTCCAGCCCAACCTGCGCCTGCTCTGGAGTCCGAGCGAGCAGCACACTGTCTGGGGAGCCGTCTCGCGAGCCGTGCGAACCCCCGCCCGGGTGTACGCCGACGTGATCTTCCAACAGGACCTGCTGCCCGACACGCCCCCCGGCTTCGACACCATCGTCACCCTGAAGGGCGACGAGGACTTCGAGTCGGAGGAGCTCCTGGCGTGGGAGCTGGGCTACCGCGTGCGACCCGACGAGCGCCTCTCGGTCGACATCTCGGTCTTTCTCAACGACTACGACAAGCTCTATTCATTGGAGTTCGGGGACGTCAACGTCATCGGTGCGGGCCTCCTCGAGCAGGAGCTGGTGGCGGACAATCTGCTCGAGGGGACCGCGACAGGGCTCGAGCTGGCCGCCCAATACAACCCCTCCGATCGCTGGCAGCTGCACGCCAGCTACACCTTCACCGAGCTGGACGTAGACGCCCGGTCCGGTAGCACGGACCCGCAGCCGGAGGATGCAGAGCTGCGCGTGCCGCAGAACCAGGCCCAGCTGCGCTCCTACTACGACCTCTCGGAGACGACCGAGCTGGACGTGGCGCTCTACTACGTCGACCATCTGAGCCTCGGGGTCGACAGCTACGTGCGCGGGGACGTGCGGCTCGGCTGGAAGCCGTGCGATTCCACGACCGTGACGGTCGGCGTACAGGGCATAGGGCACGACGAGGACCTCGAGTTCCCCTCCGGGGAGTTCGGTGACTACTACCTGGTCGAGACGAGCGCCTTCGTGAAGGTCAGCATCCGCTTCTGATCGCCACCGATCCGGACCATGGGGCACCAGTACGCCAGTCATCCGATCCGACCCACGCTCCGCCGGGCGTGGCTGGTGGGGGGTGTGCTCGCGGTCTCATTGGCGTGCTTGCTGACCGCCGGGGGTGGTGCCCAGGCCCGTTCTGTGGACCACGGCACGCTCGCGACCGTGGATCAAGAGGTCAGCAGGGAGTACCAGGTCAAGGCGGCCTTCCTCTACAACTTCGTCAAGTACACCACCTGGCCCAAGGGGACCTTCGCCAGGAAGGATGCTCCCCTCGTCCTGGGCATCGTCGGAGAGGATCCCTTCGGGAAGCTGATCGACAAGCTCCTGGCTGACAAGCGGGCGGGCAAGCACCCGATCTCGATCCGTCGCTTCGCGAAGGCGGAGCAGGTGCGCGGCGTGCACGCCCTGTTCCTGGGGACCATGAGCGCCAAGTCCCGGCGGGAGTTGCTGACCAGGCTGAAGTCGGAACCGGTGCTCACGGTCGCCGACGAGCAGGGGCATGCCGGAGCCAAGGGCACCGTCGCGGGCTTCTACCGCCTGCGCTCCAAGATCCGCTTCGAGATCAGTACCGCCGCTCTGAAGAGGTCCGGTCTGGAGATGAGCTCACAAGTGCTGAAGCTGGCCGACATCGTGGAGAAGCGCAAATGAGGCTCCCGCGCGCCTTCGAGTCGCTGTCGATCCGGGGCAAGCTGACGGCGGTCATCATGACCGCCTGCGCCCTGTCCCTGGTGGCGGCGGCGGGCCTGCAGCTGGCGGCCTCCTACACTCGAGCCCAGGGCAACGTGCGGGAGGACCTGAGGATCGTGGCGCGGATCATGGCCAAGGAATGCGCCTCGGCACTCGAGTTCGACGACGAGACCTACGCCACGAGCGCGCTACGCGCCTTCGAGGCGGACCCGAGCATCGTGAGCGCGGCGATCTACGACGCCAAGGGGCACCTCTTCGCCTGCTACGACCGGGACGGTCTCGAGAGCCCGCGCGTACCCTCGAGCCTGCGCGTCGGTACGACCGCGCCCGCCCAGACGGGGGAGATCGCCATCATGGAGGAGATCCTCGGAGAGGGTGCGGTGTGCGGATCCGTCTACGTGCGCTCCGACCTGCGCGAGGTGGGTCAGCGGGTCTGGTGGACGACGCGCATGTTGGGGCTGGTGTTTCCGGCGGTCCTGGTCCTGGCCTGGGTCTTGGCCTCGCGCATGCGCGGTCTGATCAGTGACCCGATCATCGCCCTGGCGGGGACCGCCCACCGAGTGCGCCACGAACGGGACTACGGTCTGAGGATGAAGGAGCACTCCGACGACGAGCTCGGGGAGCTGATCGAGGCCTTCAACGAGATGCTGGACACGATCCAGCGGCGCGACGACGAGCTGCAGAGCCACCGGGAGAACCTGGAGGCCGAGGTGGCCCAGCGCACCGAGGAGCTGGTGGATGCCAGGGACTCCGCGGAGAAGGCGGCGCGCGTCAAGTCGGAGTTCATGGCCAACATGAGCCACGAGATCCGCACCCCCATGAACGGCGTGCTGGGGATGGCGAGCCTGATGCTGGAGACCGGGCTGAACGACAACCAGCGGCAGATGATGGAGACGGTCAAGAGCTGCGGGGACCAGCTCCTGGTCATCATCAACGACGTGCTCGACTTCTCGAAGATCGAGGCCGGCAAGTTGCAGCTCGAGGTGATCGACTTCGATCTGCGCGCCATCGTCGAGGAGCTGGGGGACGTCTTCGCTCCCCAGGCGGAGGAGAAGGGGGTGGAGCTGCTCTGCCTGGTGCACTCGACCGTGCCGGCGCTCCTGCGCGGCGATCCGAGCCGCATCAGGCAAGTGCTCTTGAACCTGCTCTCCAACGCCCTCAAGTTCACCGAGCAGGGCGAAGTCTTCGTCGACGTCACCTGTGTCGAGGAGAACGAGACCCACGCACAGATCAGGCTCGCGATACGGGACACCGGCATCGGCATCCCCGCGGACCGCATGGACCAGCTGTTCGAGTCCTTCTCCCAGGTGGATGCCTCGATGACGCGCAAGTTCGGCGGCACCGGGCTGGGGCTGGCGATCAGCAACCGACTGGTCGAGGCGATGGGCGGCAGGATCACCGCCGAGAGCGAGGTCGGGGTGGGATCGGTCTTCGCGGCGACCCTGGAGCTGCAGAAGCAGGCCGCAGGTCAGTTGGGTCTCTCCTGTCTGCCGTCGAGCCTCCAGGGCCTCAAGGTGGCCGTGATCGACGACAACGCCCTGAACCGGCAGATCCTCTGCCGCCAGCTGGTCTCGTGGGGTTGTCAGGCGACGGCCTACTCGGGGCCGCGCGCGGGATTGCAGGGGCTCGAGGAGGCGGTTCGCGGGGAGCACCCCTTCGACTTCCTCCTGGTGGACTGCCAGATGCCCGGGATGGACGGGCTGACGCTGGTGCGCATCCTGCGCCAGCGGCCGCATCTGGCCGAGCTCCCCATCGTGATGCTCACCTCGTTGTCCTTCAGGGGCCAGACGGCCCGACTCGAGGAGAGCGGACTCAACGGGTACCTGACCAAACCGGTCAAGCAGACCCAGCTCTACGACTGCGTGGTCACCGTCCTGGGAGCGCGGCGCAAGCGCCAAGAGGAAGACACCTTCCCGCGGCGACTCGTGACGGAGCACTCCTTGGTGAGGACCGACATCCGCAAGCAGACGCGCATTCTCCTGGTCGAGGACAACGTGGTGAACCAGCGCGTGGCGAGCGCCATCCTCGGCAAGGGCGGCTACGTCTGCGAGGTGGCCCACAACGGGCGGGAGGGGTTGGAGGCGATCGAGCGCGGGGAGTTCGACGTCGTGCTGATGGACTGCCAGATGCCGGTGATGGACGGCTACGAGGCCACACGGCGCGTGCGGGAGATGGAGACCAAAAGCGGCGGCCACATCCCGATCGTGGCCATGACCGCCAACGCCCTGGAGGGGGACCAGGAGCGCTGCATGGCGGCGGGGATGGACGACTACGTGAGCAAGCCCGTCAACGGCCAGCGGCTGCTCGCGATCGTGGAGCGCTGGATCCTCTGGTCGAACGAGGAGCGCGAGCGGTCCGCCTAACCGAACTGCCCGGTTCCCCTACCGGCGACGGCCGGTGCACGGGCCCTTGCGCTAACCTGCTGCTCCGTGCCCCCTTCCAGCCCCACCGCCGCCGATGCGGCCGTACCCCGCCGTCTCTGGGGCAGCACCGGCTTCCTGATCGCCGGTCGGATCTGGAGCTCCGCCTGCACCCTGACCTACCTGGCCCTGCTCGCGCGCCATCTGACCCGCGAGGGGTTTGGCCGCTTCACCTTCTACTTGGCGGTCTTCCTCCTGCTCGACAGCCTGGTGGATCTGGGCACCGGGCAGGCCGCGGTGCAGTTGAGCGCGGGAGAGCCGAACCGCACCAACGGCGTCATCGCCGCCGCGCGGCGCGTGCGGCTGGCGACGGGGACGCTCGGGGTGGCGCTGGTGGGAGGCGTCGCCCTCATGCTC
The DNA here is from genome assembly GCA_964507325.1 of uncultured Planctomycetaceae bacterium. Lineage (GTDB taxonomy): Bacteria > Planctomycetota > UBA1135 > UBA1135 > CAZDQL01. Next base: position 58,462 of record CAZDQL010000027.1, read on the forward strand.
GGGGAGCCGGGGGCCATGTGGATCCTCCTGGCGAGCCTCTACCCGCTGACCCACGTCCTCGAGCTGTCGACCCTGGTCTTCAAGAACGAGATCGCCTGGGGGCGGCCGGTAGCGGTGAGAGCGGCGGCGACGGGACTCTCCCTGGGCTTCGTGCTGGCGGTGCTGACGACGGGGTCCAAGGAACCGGGGCTCTACCTGTGCGCCGTGGCCGCCGGGAGCGGCCTGGGCAACGTCGGTCTGCACCTGGTGGGCCGTCGTTACCTGCCCGCGCGCGGCGGACCGCGCACGGCGACGCGCACCCTGCTGCGCGTCGCCCTGCCGATGGGGATCGCGGGGCTCTGCCAGCAGACCTACTTCTGGATCGACAACCTCTTCGTCCGTGGGCTGGTCGGCGAGGCGCCGCTGGGGCGCTACAACCTGGCGGTCAGGGTGATGTCCTTCGGGATCATGGCGGGGGTCTACGCCTCGATCGCCGCCCTGCCCTGGCTCACCCGGGAGCATCGGGCCGGGAGGCTCGGCCCCGCGGTCGTGCGGCTGCTGCGACCGACCCTGGCGCTGGCCGCCCTGGGGGTCGGGCTGCTGTGGCGCTGGACCGGTCCGCTGCTGGAGCTCTTCGGGGGGGAGGAGAGCTTCGCCGCCGCCGCCCCCAGCCTGCGCTGGCTCCTGCTCGCGACCCTGGCGGTCTACCTGGGTGCTCCCCTGCTGTCGGCGGTGGTGGCGGCGGGGCGGGGAGGACTGGTGCTCAGGGTGGCGCTGCTCGGGCTGGCGGTGAACCTGGTGGGCAACACCCTCTTGGTCCCGCCACTCGGGATCGAGGGGGCTGCCATCGCGACCTTCGCCACCGAGCTGGCGGTGGCGGGCGCCGCGGCGGCGGCCTTGATCCTCGACGGGCAGGACCTCACCCAGGGAACGCGCCCCGCGACCTGGATGATCCCACCCCTGGCCTTCATCCTGGGCTGGTCCCTCTCGGCGCTCCTCTAGCCCGGGTTGTTCATGAGCGACCGCCCCAGTGCACGCCAAGTCCGCCGTGGTGCGCGAGTTGGCGCCGATCGGCGAGCAAGCGGGGCCTCTGCGCCCCGTCGAGCACCGAGCGGCGCCAAATCGTGCGCCACGGCGGACTTGGCGTGTGCCGGGGTGGACGCTCATGAATAGTCCGGGCTAGGGTCCCCCAGCGTGCAGATCGGCATCGACTACCGCCCCGCCCTCGTCAACGTGGAGGGGATCGGTCGCTACACCCGCGAGCTGGTGCGCGCGCTGGTGGAGCTGGAGGGGGGCGAGGGCCTCTGGCTCTTCGGCGCCACCCTGCGCGGCGCGCGCTTCTCCCGGCGGGAGCTCTCGATCGCGGGCTCAGCCGCGAAGCTGCGCCGCTGGCGGCTCCCCTCGCGCTGGATCCCCTGGCTCCTGGCGAGGACGGGCAGGGGAGTGGACGACCTCTTGGGGGGCTGCGAGGTGTACCACCACACCCAGCCCAACCACCTGCCGGTGCGCCGCGCGCGCGAGGTGGTGACCCTCTTCGATTGCATCTACCAGCTCGACGCGGAGAACCCCGCCGGCCCGGGATTCCTGGCAGCCGACGTCGCCGAGCGGATGACCGCCGCCGCCCGCAGGATCGTGCAGCGCGCCTCCCGCGTACTGGTGCCCTGTGAGTTCGTCGGCGCGGAGGTGGTCCTGGCCCTGGGCGCCCCCCCGGAGCGGGTGAGCATCACCTCGCTGGGCTGCGACCACGTCCTGCGGGGCCGCCCCCCCGAGGGCTTCCCCCCCGCCGAGCACCCCTACCTGCTGACCGTGGCGCGAGTCGACCGGCGCAAGAACCACCCGCGCATGCTGGCGGCCTTCGAACGCCTCGTCGCCGCCGGGCATCCCCACCGCTGGCTGGTGGTCGGTCCCCGCGGATGGGGCGCCAAGGAGTTCGAGGACGCCCTGGCGCGCTCCCCCGCCGCCGACCGGGTCGAGTGGCGCCGGGACGTCGCCGACGGCGAGCTCCCGCGCCTCTACGCCCAGGCCGACCTGCTCCTGTGGGCGAGCTTGAACGAGGGCTTCGGCCTGCCCCCGCTGGAGGCGATGGCCCTGGGCACCGCGGTGGTGGCCTCGGCGGTGACCTCCATGCCCGAGGTCTGCGGCGAGGCGGCGGCGCTGGTGGAGCCCACCGAGGTGGAGAGCATCTTCGCGGCGGCGGCGGAGCTGCTCGACGATCCCGAGCTCCTGCGAGAGCGGGAGCGACTCGGCCGCGCACGGGCGGCCGAGTTCACCTGGCGGCGCTGCGCGCGCGAGACGCTGGCCGCCTACCAGAGCGCCGCCGCCGGCGAGCGCGAGGGGGCGCCTACGACGGGGCGGCTCTTCTGACGTCCACCCGGGTGCTGAACTGGGTGAAAACGTGGCCCAGGTCGCTCTCGTCGGTGGTGGTCAGGGCGTTCACTCCGAGGCCCTCGGGGATCCGCCGCGGATCGGGGAAGCCGTCCACGCGCACCATCCCCGGCGGCAGTTCGTCGCAGGGGTGGGCGGGCAGGGTCAGCCCCGCCACCTCGTTCTCCAGCCGCGCCGCATCGCCGGCGCCGATCCCCAGCGACTCCAGATCCGCGGGATTCAGGAGACAGTGGGGCGCCCCGGCCCGGGCGCTGTGGCGCGCTGAGCCGAGGTAGGTCGTGTTGTGGGTCGCCACCGAGGGCGCGGGCAGGAGCCAGAAGCGCCCCGTACCCCCGAAGCCGGCGTCGGGCACGTAGGTCGCCACCCGCGGCGAACCCGCGGCCTGCGCGGCGTCGCTGGCGAGCTCGATCCGGCCGCTCGGTGTGTCGCGCTCCCTCGCCTGCGGTGGGAGCGGGCGCACCGGCTCGCCGGCGAGCAGGCGCTCGAGGTCGCCGTCGGCGAAGCGCTGTCGGTTGCGCTCGAGGAAGGCCCCGAGCAGCCCCTCCTCGTCGAGTCGCCACACCTCGGGCGGCAACTCGAGGCGCCGGGCGATCTCCCGGAAGGTCTCCACGTTGCTGCGCTGGGAAGCCGGAGGCTCGCACACCTTGCGCGTCACCCGCGTACGGCGGTGACCGTAGCTGGCGAAGAAGTCGGTGTGCTCCCCCACCGCGGTCGCGGGGAGCACCACGTCCGCCAGCTCGGCGGTGGCGGTGAGCGTCAGCTCGTGGACCACCAGGAAGAGGTCCTCGCGGGCGAGACCGGCGCGCACGCGCGCGGAGTCGGGCACGGTGAGGGCGGGGTTGTGCCCCCAGACCACCGCCGCCCGGAAGCGACCGTCGCAGAGCTCCCGCCCCAGGGCGACGTGACGGATCGGCGCGGGGGCGTCCGCCGGCCGCCGCCAGGGTTCGCTCAGGACGTCACTCTCGAGGTCGAAGTAGTGGGAGCTCTGGAAGTGCAGGCGATCGGTGATCCCCAGCACCGCCGCCAGGGAGCACACCGCCCGCATCCCCATCGCCCCGTTCGAGCGCCGCGTCCACCCCACCCCGGTCTTGATCCAGGCGTTGCGGGCCCGGCCGAGGTCAGCGGCGAGGACCGCGATCCCACTCGCCTCCAGACCCGTGAGGCGCGCCACCTGCTCCAGCGGGTAGCGGCCCGCGACCTCCGCCCGCAGCTCCGCGGCACCGGAGCACTCCCGGCGCAGGAACTCCAGGTCCGCGTCGCCGCGCTGGAAGGCGAGCTCGACGAGCCCGAGAGCGAGGGCGGCGTCGCTCCCCGGACGCAGGATCCATCCCCGCCCTCCCCAGCGCTCGACGAGCCGCATGGTGTCGGTGCGGTAGACGTCGATCACGTGCACCGCGACGCCGCGCTCGCAGAGCGCCTTGAGGCGTGGAACGAGGTGCTGGTACGTGCGCCGCGCGTCGCAACCCCAGAGGAGGAGCAGATCCGCCTCCTCGATCTGCTCGACGTCGGGACCCGGATCGCTCCCCATGACCAGCTCGTGACCGGCGGAGCCCGCCGCGCCGCAGAGCCCCCCGTCGATCGGCGTCGCGCCGAGGGCGTTCATCACCCGTCGGGGGTAGTGACGCTGGATGAAACCCATGTTGCCGGCGTAGCAGAGGGACAGGATCGCCTCCCCCGGAATCCCCGCCAGACCGTCGCGAACGCGCTCGAGGGCCTCCTCCCAGCCCACCTCCCGTAGCTCACCGCCACTGCGGACGAGGGGGCGCTCCAGGCGGCCGGGGCCGAGCACCACTTCAGCGTAGTCGGCGGTCTTGCCGCAGAGGTGCCCCCGGGACCAGGGGTGCGCCGGATCGCCCTTCAACCGTTGGAAACATCCCTCGGCATCGGTCTCGACGAGGACTCCGCAGGCGTCGGGACAATCGAGGGGGCAGACGCCGGGGTGGAGGGCCATGGCGGTGAGCCTAGTGTGCTGCTCTCACCAGCGTCGAGGCGGAGTCCTCTCAGGGTGATCCCTGGGGGTCTCCGCGGGGATTCTGCGGGCTTTTTCGAGTTTCCGGTTCCGGACTGGCCCCCCTACGCGATCTCTCCCTAACGACCAACCGGAGAGCTTGCGACCCAAGCTGTTGCTCGCCTCTTTGAGAGAGAGCCCGGCACGGGCCGGGTGGGAGGCCGTGACGGGGCAGATTCGCCGATCTGCCCCGTCCTTAATTGAACTGCCCCCCTTCGGTGTGCTTCCCGGACGTCGGCCTCTCGACTCCCGCACTCGGGGCCCCCTCTCGGCTGCCTCAGGGCACCTGTCCACGCGCCTGCGGTCCACCACCCCTCCGGTGGGGCCTGCTCCAGCGGCCGTGTACTCCAAGTCCTTGCGGGCAAAGGAGCTACGGCGAGCAGTCCCGCGCGATGCCCACCGAAGGGCGGCAGTTCAGGCGTCCACGTCGAGGGCGCGGGCGCGGGTCTGCGCCGGCGCCCAGAGCTCCCCCAGACTCCCTCGCCGCACCTCCCTGAGCACCCAGTCGGCGTCGAAGCGCAGCACCATCCCCTGCATCCCCTCGTAGGAGCGGCGGTAGGAGGCGGAGGCGCTCATCCGCTTGCCGATCGGGACCGAGACGGTCACCCCCCAGCGGGACTCGTTCTTCCAACCCCACGCGAGCACGGCGCCGTCCCCGTGCTCGCGCACCCAGAGGGGCGCGCCCAACCGAGCCAAGCAGAGGGGCAGGTCGGCCTCACCCGGCAGGAGGTCCTGCACCTCCCCCAGGGGCAGGTGGGCGTGCCGGGTCCTCAGCTCGGCGGAGACACAGCCGCCGAGCAGGAGGAGCAGCAGGAGGGAGAGGAGCCGCACGGTGCGGAGCCCCGAGCGCTAGAGGTCCGGAAGGCCGAACTCGGCCTCCCCCGACTCGAAGGTCGCCCCCACGTGGGTCAACACCCCCTCTGCGTCGAAGAAGAGCCAGGTGCGATCCTCGGCGGACTCCACCCGGGTCAGGGCGACCACCAGGAGGAAGAGGCCCGTCTGCTTCTCGACTCCGTAGTCGTAGCGGTAGGCGCTGCGATGCCCGAGCTGGACCACCTCGGTCGGAGCGCCGAGGGCCGCGACGACGTCACTCGCGGTCGACACCCCCGGATCGAGCGCCGCGACCACGTCGGGGGCGAGGGGGCGGTGGCGGTGGCTCTCCCCGATGAAACAAGAGGAGCAGAGAAGGATCGGCAGGATCGCGATCGGGAGGCGCAGCATGGTGGGAGCACTATACGTCAGGAGCGCCGCCCCCCACCAAGCGCATCGCGATCACCTCGGCCACCAGACGTTTCATCCACGTTGCCAGCCCGCGATCCTCCACCGCCGCGCGTGGAATCCACGGATCCGCGGGCTCGCGACACCGCGCCGCGAGCTGGTCGGCGATCGCCTGCCGCAATCGGTCGGGATCGGAGGGATCCTCGACCACCGTGCCCGCGGCCGCCCCCTCCCCCAACACCTCCGCGGCTCCGGCATACTTGGTGGTCACCACCGGAGTCCCGGCCGCGAGGGCTTCCAGGAGGACCAGCCCCGAGGTGTCGCGCCAGGTCGGCAGGACGCAGAGGTCCGCTCCAGCGGCGAGGAGCACCGGGTCCAGGTGGGAGCGCACGCTCACCCGCCCCGGAGCGAGCCCTTCCCGTCCGGCACGCCGCAGCCAGCGTCGGGCGCGGCGGGGACCGGCGACGAGCAGGTGCCACCTCCCACCCAGCCCGGAGAGAGCGCGCAGGAGCTCGGGCAGTCCCTTGAAGCGAGGGTGGCGCGCCGCGAGGACGATCAGGGGGATCTCCTCCTCCAAGCCGATCTCGGCCCGCAGTCGTCCGCGCGCCGCGGGGCGCTCCCGCGGATGGAAGCGCTCCAGGTCCACCCCGTTCTCGATCACGGTCAGTCGCGTGGCGGCGGCGGGGTAGCGCTCGAGGAGCTCGGCACGCACGAGCGCGGAGGGGCAGATCACGCGCCGCGCTCCCCCGTCGAGGGCGGCCCGCTCGAGTTGGTCGAAGACGCGATGCCGTCCGCGGAGCGCGATCGGCCCGGCGGGAGCTCTCCCCCCGGCGATCGCCCGCCGGCGCGCTTCGAGGGTCGCCCGGTGCGAACCCCCGTGCAGCCAGAGGAGGTCGACTCGCTCCAGGTGCCGCACCCCCAGCGTGACCGCGCATCCCACCCGGTGCGCCGCGGCGGTCAGCGCTCGCCCCAGGCTCCGCTCCCGCGCTCCGCGGGTCAGGCCCCGGGGGCGCACGGGGTGGAAGGTCCCCGGAGGGGGGGCCACGGCGCGCTTTCCGAAGACGTGGAGCTCCATCCCCCGACGCGCCAGGTGGCGCGCGAGGAGGTCGAGGGCAGCCTCCGCGCCCCCCCGCCGGGGGTCCCAACGGTCGATCAAGAAGCCCACCTTCACGACGAGAATCCTAGTGGATGGAGCTCCCCCATGATGGGATGCAGGTCCACGACCCAGTGCGCATCGGATTCGACGCCTCTCCCCTTCTTCGACCCCACCCGCGTGGCATCCAGCGGGTGGTGGGGGAGACCCTCGACGCCCTCGAAGCGCGGGGGCGGGTCGAGGTGGTGCGTCTCGAGCCGCCGCCGGGGATTTCGCTGCGGCGCTGGCGGCAGGGAGTCCTGCCGCGCGAGGTGCGTGCCCTCGGGCTGGCGGGTGTCCACTCCTTCCTCTCCGCCTTCCCCCTGCGGGGTCCGGGGCGTCGCGTGCAGACGATCCACGAGCTGCCGTGGCGCCACGGGGTGAGGGAGAACGCCGGCTGGCGACACCGACTGTGGGCGCGCCTGGGACCGTGGCGCGCGGACGCGGTGGTGACGGCGACCGAGACGGTGGCGCGGGAGCTCCCCACCGAGATGGCTCGGGATGGGGGCAAGGCCTTCGTCGTCCCTTGGGGGGTGAAGGTGCTGCGCGCGACCGACGAACCCCTGGAGGGGATTGCGCCGCGGGGTCCCTACGTCTTGGCCCCGGGCGCCGTGCGGGCCAAGAAGAACCTGGCGGCGTTGCTCTGCGGCCTGGCGTACTTCGCGGGGTGCGGTGGCCCGGAGCTCTCCGTCGTCGTCACAGGACCGCCGACCAGAGACCTGGAGCGGGGTCGGGAGCTCGCCCGACGGCTCGGGCTCTCCGAACGCCTCTCGACCCCCGGGGAGGTGAGCGAAGCTCAGCTCGCCGCCCTCTATCGAGGAGCCGCCGCGGTGGCGGTCCTCTCCTTCTCCGAGGGCTTCGGACTGCCGGTCCTCGAGGCGTTGGCCGCGGGTTCGCCGGTGATCGTCCCCGCGGGCAGCGCCCAAGGCGAGGTGGCCGGGGCGGTGGGAATCGCCGTGGACGCGTCCAGCTCGGCGGACGTCGCGCGCGGCCTGGTCGTGGCCCTGGGCGACGGCGACGAAGAAGACGCACGCAGAGCGCGCATCGCGCGGGCGCGGGAGTTCACCTGGGAGCGCACCGCCGAGGGGATCGAGGGCATCTGGGAGCGCTGGGCGTGAGTGCCGCGCCGCGGGTCCTGGTGTCGGGGGTCCTCCTCGACCAACCCCCCGGCGGCGTCCAGCGCCACAACCAGGAGCTCCTGCCGCGCTTGGCGCGACGGCTGTCGGAGGGGGGAGGAGGGGTCGCCCTGCTGGCGCCCCGCGGCGGCCTCCCCTGGCGACTGCCGCAGGCGGTCGAGCTCCTGCCGAGCGAGGTCCCCTCCCATCCGTCCTGGGTGCGTGCGGCGGCGGAGCCCCGGGCCCTGGCCCGCGCCGCGCGTGACGCTCGCAAGAGCGCAACCCCCTTCGATCTCGTGCACTGCGGCCATCTGCCGCCACCGCTCGGGCTGCGACTCCCCTTCACCTTCACCCTGCACGACCTGCGTCACCTCGATCGATCGCGCGCGTCCAGGGCGCGGCGCCTCGTGGTGCGGTCGGTGCTCGGCCGAGCGCTGCGCAGAGCGGCGCGCGTGTTCACCGTCTCGGAGCACACGGCGGAGGGGCTGCGCAGCTTCTGGCCCCCGGTGGCCTCCAAGCTCACCCTGGTCCCCAACGGGGCCGATCACTTCACGCCAGAACGCCCGGAGCGCGAACCCGGGGCACCGCTCCTGCACCTGGGTCACCTGGAGCCGCGCAAGAACCTCGAGCTCCTGGTGCGCGCCCTGGCGACCGATCCCGACCTCCCCGCTCTGCTCCTGGCTGGAGGAGCCAAGGGGAACGAACGGGAGCGCCTCGAGGCCCTCGCCTGCGAGCTCGGCGTCGCCGCTCGCGTGCACTTTCACGGCCCCTTCGCGGAGACGGAGCTCCCCCAGCTCCTGGCGACCTGCGCCGCGGTGGTCCTGCCCTCGCACCTGGAGGGCTTCGGCATCGTCGCCCTCGAAGCCCTGCGCGCGCGCGCACCCCTGGCGATCTCCACCGCCGGTGCCCTCCCCGAAGTGGTCGGGCCCCACGGGGAGCGCTTCGATCCCCGCGACCCGCACTCCTGCGCCCGGGCGGTGCGCGCCGCTCTCGCCAGGGATCCGACGAGTCTCGAAGCCGCGGCGCAGCACGCGGCCCGCTTCACCTGGGACGCGGCGGCGGACGCCTGGGCGCAGGGGCTCCGGGCGGCGGCGCGCGGCGGCTGACCCGCTCCCGCGGATTCAGGGGAGCTCCGCTCCCTCGAGCTGCTGGGAGCTCTCGCGCAGCGAAGCGGTCCACCGATAGGCCCCCCAGACGGCCAACGCGAAGACCGCCAGGACCACGAGGTACACGATCCAGCGCACCAGCGCGGGCTGCTGGGAGAGGTCGGCACCGAAGAACCCGCTGCGATTCTCACAGCTCCGGTACTGGAGGACGCGGCCACCGGCGGCGGTGGAGCGCTCCCCCTGCGGCGCGGCGCCCAGAGCGAAGACGATATCGCTGGCCAGAGAGTC
>CAZDQL010000028.1:0-52458 GCA_964507325.1 uncultured Planctomycetaceae bacterium
GCGGGGGGGGGGGGGGGGGGGGGCGGGTTTGGGGGCCGGGGGGGGGGGGGGGGGGCGGGGGGGGCGCCGCCCCCCCCCCCCCCCCCCCCCCCCCCCCCCCCCCCACGACCCATCCATGACATCTCGTTGACACCCTCCAACCCCCGCGACTTACCCTCATCCCATGCCCTCCCACCCCCGCCTACGGGAGCGCGCCGTCCTCGCCGCGGGTTTCGTCTCCGCGGGAGCCCTGGCGTGGGCGGCCCTGGCGCCGGGGGACGATCCCGACCTGCGGGCGCGGGTGGGGATCGAGCGCCGGGCGGAGGGTGCGGCGGAGTTGTGTCGGCTGGCGTGGGAGCGAATGGCGCTCTCCCCCGACTCGCCCTTGGGACGCGAGGTGTGGACGGGGCGCGTCAACGATCTCGCGCCGGCGCCGCGCGTTCCGGGGGTCGATCGCCACCGGCGTTCGGGGGCTCCGGAGGCGTTCGATCTCCTGCTGGCGGAGGCGGAGGAAGAGGGCGATCTCGCCGCCCTCGAAGAGGCCCTGGCGGAACACCCCGCAGCCGCCCGCCGGGCCGAGGGGCGCCTGCGCGCGATCCAGCTCGCGGCGCGGGCCGCGGACGCGAGAGCGGTGGCGCGGCACTGGGGCGCGGCGCGGGAGGAGCTCTCCCCCTCCGACGCCCGCCGGGACACCGCCTACCTCCTGCTCGACGCCCTGGCCGCCGCGCCGCTGCTCAGCCACGCCACTCGCGCCGAAGCGCAGCTCGAGCTCGCGGCCCTCTGGTTGACCGGGGAGCTGGCCCTGCCCACGGGGGGGGACGGGTGGATCGACGGCAGAGCGGCCCTCGATCCGCGCTTGGAGGTCTTGGCTCGAGCGCTCGAGGATCTGGCGCCGGAAGGCGTCTCCGAAGCGCGTCGCGCCGTGGATCGGGAGGGGCGCGTCCTGCGCGCGCTGGCGGAGACGGTCGGCGGGATCGAAGCCCCTGCGCCGGACGGACGCTGGCATCGCATCGAGGGCACCGACCTCCTCGCGCGGGCGGAGCGCGGTGGCGAGCTGGCGCTGACCGCCTGCGACGATGGCGAGCTGGTGCCGGTGGTGGAGCGGGCGGCGGAGCTCGCCTCCGGATTCACCCTGGCCGAGACGGGGGAGCCGGTCGGCTCCCCGCTCAGGATCGCGGGGCGGGAGCTGCGCCTGCACCACCCCGACCCGCAGTCCCTGGTCGCCGACGAGATCGGTCGGCTGCGCCTCCTGCGCCTCGGCTTCGCGGTGCTGGCCCTGCTCTCCGCCGCGCTGGCCCTCTTCGCCCACCGCGCGCTGGTGCGCGGCCGGCGCCTGGCGGAGCTCAAGAGCCGCTTCGTGGCGGGCGTCTCCCACGATCTGCGCACGCCCCTGGCCTCGATCCTCCTGATGGCGGAGAACCTGGAGGAGGGTCGGGTCGGCGACGCGCAGGGGCGCGCGCGCTACCACTCGAGCATCCGGCGCGAGGCGACGCGCCTGCGCCGGCTGGTGGAGGACGTGCTCGACTTTTCGCGCATCGAGCGCGGGGAGCGGGCCAAGCTCGCCATCGAGGAGGTCGACCTGGGGCGCTGGCTCGACGAGCTCGAAGGGGAGCTCGCCGACCGCGTGCGGGAGGCGGGGGCGCAGCTGTCGCTCGCGCGCCGCGATCTGCCCCGCAGCGCGCCGATCGACGCCGACGCCCTGCGGCGCGCCCTCTCGAACCTGGTGGACAACGCGCTCTGCCACTCCGGCTCCAGCGAGCTCGAGCTCTGCGTCCGCGCCGAGGAGGGGGACCTCCTGCTCGAGGTCGCGGACCGCGGCCGTGGCATCCCCGCCGCCCGCCGGGAAGCCCTTTTCCAGCCCTTCGTCCAAGGCTCCCGCCCCACCGAGCGGGGCGGCGGCAGCGGGCTGGGCCTGGCGATCGTGCGCGAGATCGCCCGCGGCCACGGCGGCGAGGCGTCGATCGAGGACAATCACGACGGTGTGGGCGCGCGGGTGCGCCTGCGGTTGCCACTGGAGGACGCGCGATGAACCGACCCCGCGTGCTGGTCGTCGAGGACGAGCTCCCCCTGCGCATGGCCCTGGTCGACGCCCTGGCCGTGGAGGGCTTCGAGCCGATCGAAGCGGAAGACGGGGAGCAGGGGCTCGCCCTGGCCCTCAGCGAGGGACCGGAGGCGATCCTGCTCGACCTGATGCTGCCCAAACGCGACGGCTTCAGCGTGCTGCGCGCCCTGCGCGAGGACCACCTGACCTCGCCGGTCCTGATCCTCTCGGCGCGCGGGGAGGAGTGGGATCGGGTGCAAGGTTTCGAGTACGGAGCGGACGACTACCTGGTCAAGCCCTTCTCGATGAAGGAGCTGCTCCTGCGCCTGCGCGCCGCGTTGAAGCGCGCCGAGGGGGGGACGCCGGGGCTCGACCTCTCGTCGGGCAAGGCGCGCTTCGGGGCGGTGGAGGTGGACTTCGCCGCCTACTGCCTGACGAACGGCGGGACGCGCCACGGCCTCTCGCGGCGCGAGTTGGAGCTCTTGCGCTACTTCCTCGCCCACGAAGGGGAGGCGCTGGACCGCCTGCGGATCCTCTCCGACGTCTGGGGCACGGACGAGAACCCGACCACGCGCACGATCGACACCCACGTCCTGAAGTTGCGCAAGAAGATCGAGGCCGACCCCGAGGCGCCCTGTCACCTGGTGACGGTGCACGGGGTGGGGTATCGCTTCAATCGTCGGGGGGAGGCGCGTTGACGGAACGCTACACTCGGCCCACCCGCTCATGCGCCGCTTGGCCCTGATCCTCATCGCTGCCGCCCTCGCGCTCCTGGGGGTGATGGAGCTCCGTCAGTGGCTCGCCTCGCCGGAGACGAAGATCCGCTGGCGCATCGAGCAGATGGTCGGTGGATTCAACGACGCCCACCTCGCGCCCTGCCTGAAGGGCGTGGCCGAGTCGTGGTGGGACGAGGGGGGTCGCGTCGATCGGGAAGAACTGGCCGACGCTCTGCGCTACCTCTTCCTGCAGGAGAGGGACCCGCAGACGAAGGCCTTTCGCTTCCGCGTCGAGCTCGAGGAGGGACCCGCCACCACCCTCGATCCCGAGGACGGGTCGCTGGCGAGGGCCGCCCTGCTGGCGCGCTTCGACCGCCTGGCCCGGGGCGAATGGTCCCCCACCTGGCGGGTCCGCATCGAGGCCGAGCTCGCCGAGGACGAGGAGCACGGTTGGCAAGTGACCTGGACGGAACGCGAGACGCTCTGGTCGGACGGGAAGCTGGTGCGCGCGACGCGTTGACGGATCGGTGACAAGCGGCGCATCTCGCGGTGACAAGGTGCGCGCGGCCCGGTCGTACAACCCGCCGCTAGGCCAAGGGGGCCGAAGCCATCCCCGAGGGAGAAGGAACGATGGAACACCGACCGAAGACCTACCGACCGATCGCAAGCCTCTTCTGCGCCGGCCTCTTGGTGGCCTCCGCCGCGGCTCAGGAGCAGGAGCTCACGCTGCGGGAGGTGCGCGGAGCCCTGGCCGAGATCGAGCTCTCGGTGGTCGCCCACCGGGAGCTCGATGCCGCGGACGAGCGGCTGGGGGAGCTGCGCCAGCAGCTCGCGCAGCAACTCGCCGCGGATTCCGACTCCGCGGAGCTCCGGGAGGCGGGGGTGCTCGTCCTCCTGGCCCAGGTGGAGCTGGAGCTGGCCCGCGGACGGGTCGAAGAGGCCTGGAAGGCCTTCCCCGAGCCGCCTGAAGGTGCAGGACCGGCCGACCCCGAGCGGATCCCGATCGAGGGGCTGGGCGTGATCGTCCCCGATCCGCGGGTCGTCGAAATGAAGCGCTACGTCGCTGCGCGGCGAGAGGGGGCAGCGGGGAGCGCACCAGAAGGCGAGGCCCTGATCGGGCTGCCCCTGGCGAGGGACGAAGTGGAGGAGGCGGTGCGAGATGCCCTCAGGACCGGCAACTCCTCCTTCATCCTGCAGCTCGGTGAACGCGCCGCCCCCACTCTGGCGGCCGTGGTCGAGGAGAAACTCGACGTCTTCCCCTCCAAGAAGGGAGCCTTGTGCCTGCTCGCTCAGGTGCATCCGGCAACCGCCGAGAAGGTCATCGCGCGCAACCTCGGCAAGGGCGGCTTCTTCTGGAAGAAGCGCGTCCTCCACGCCTTCAACTGGGTCCTTCCCGGCAGCGTCACCTGGGACGCGAGTTCCGGCCTACCCGCGACTTGCCGCTTGCCCGGATTGATCGAAGCCCTCGAGGTGCTGGTCGAGGACGAGGAGGTTGGTAACGAGGCCCTCATTCCGCTCTCCTGGGTCGCGTCGAAGCAGGCCTTGACGCCCGAGCTCCAGGCCTCACTCGCACGCGCCCTGGTCGCCGAGGAGCCGGAGCGACGCGCCGCGGCTGTGGCGCTGCTCCCCGAACACCGCCCCAGCAAGAACCTCGTTCCGGTGCTCGAGGCCGTTCTGACCGCGGAAGATGCGGACCTGCGCGCACGCGCGGCGCAGCTCCTCTGCGAGTTTCCCGCCTGGAACGACGCCTTGGCGGCTCAGGTAGACGATCCCGATTTCCGGGTGAGGGCGAGCGTGGCGCAGTTGGCGGACAGGCACGCCAGGAACGCGTCCTCGGGATCCTGGGAGCTCCTGCGGAGGCTCTTCGGGGACACGTCCCTGGAGGTTCGTCAAAGGGCCCTGCTGGGCGCCGAGGGGCTCCCCGTGAAGCAGGTCGTCAGCACCGATGGGCGTGGCAGAACGTGGACCAGCAAGCGGTTCGTCAGACCGCTGCCCCTTGAGGATCTCCTGCCCTTGACGAAGGATCCGGAGATCAGGGTCCGCCGCGGGGTTCTCGAGCTGGCGGTTCGCTCGCCCTTCGACCAGGCCCTCGCGCTGTTCGAAGCACTGGCCACGGACAGCACCCTCGAGGTCCTGGGCGACCTCGAAGGTGCGATCGGGAACTTCCCCACTCACGAGCGGCCCCTCGGAATGCTGCGCGTGCTCCAGGTGTTCTACGACAACCCTCACTACCCCTTCGAGAGATCCAACCGGTGGTTCCAGCGGGGGATCGAAGAGATCCGTGGCCACGAGGCCAGTGCCGAGGAATGCGCGCGTTGGGCAGCGGAGAAGGGTGGATTCGCCCTCCAGTTCCTGTTGTCCCACGGCGTGGGTCCCGTGGCGCACCGCGTCTCGCCGGAGACCCTGCGTTCCGTGCTGCTGGTGGCGGACCGACAGTTGGACCGCACGGCGGTCTTCGGTGATCACTTCACCGCAGGGAAGATGTCCGAGGGCCATCTCCGCATGCTGCGCGCGCTGGCGGGCGAGCCCTCCGCTTCCGCGCAGCTGCGCGCCTATGCCGCCTTGGCGGTGGCGCGGCAGAGTGAGGGCGACGTGCCCACGGCTGCTCTGCTCGACGCCCTGCGCGACCCAGCGTTGAAAGGCCGGGACTGGGACGAAGTGATCGACTCCCTCTCCGACTGTGTGCGAAACCTCCCGCGCGCCAAGCGGAACACCGTAGTCGCCGCGGTCGTCGCCGACGAGGGCACCTCGGGAGTGTTCGCGAACCACATCGCCGGCAATGTCGACTACTCCGCGCCTGGGGCAACTGCCCTGGCCGATGCGGTGCTTGGGCGCTGGTGCTCGAAAGATGCCGACCAGGATGGGGAGAGGGCTGTGCGGCGGCTCCTGCAGGCGATGGCGTTGCAGCCCCGTGTGCGTGACACAGCGGTCTTGCGTGACTTGATAGCGACCGCCCATCCCGACTGGGCTCCCCACGCAGTCGAGACGGTGGGGAAACTGCGCGATGCCTCCTTCCTGCCTCTCCTGGCGAAGGTGGTCCGCGAGCAGCGTGGCACCGCCCAGTGGAACGTCGCGGTGACGAAGGCTCTCCCCGGGCTCTTCACCGACGAGGCCGCCGAGCTGCTCCTGGAAGCCGCGGCCCTCGCGGACGACCCGGAGACGCGCAAGCACTGCCTCGCCTCCCTGGAGGAGATGCGCAAGTACTTCCTGGCGCGTGACTACTGGGCGCGCCGCAAGACCCTCGAGGCCTCGCGGGAGGAGGCGGTGGAGGAGCTCGTCGCGATGCTCGACGACTCCACCCCGGCGGTCCGCGCCCAGGCCGCAGCGGGGCTCGCCACCTTTGACGCCATCGAGGCGATCCCGGCGCTGATCCGGCTCCTCAAGGACCCCGACGCGTCGGTCGCCAAGGCGGCCAGCCAGGCGCTGGTACGGTTGAACCGGGCTCGCGAAGCCGAGACGGGGGAATCCCAGGGAGAGGGCGAATAGCCGTCCCGGGACCACGAAAGCGCCCGCACGCCACCTTCCCGGGGCGTGCGGGCGCGTTCTTGGGTGGTGAGGCGACCCTTACGAAAAGCTCGCACAAAGGGGACTTGCGCCCCAACTACCTCGGTAGTATTACCCCGGTAGTCGATCCCGACCGAGCCCACTGCGACCCCATGCCGAACCGCAAATCCCTCGGAGACCTCCAGCTCGCGATCCTGCGCATCCTGTGGGAAGAGTCCGAGGCGACCGTGGCCCAGGTCCACCGCGCCCTGCACCCGGAGCGCGGCCTGGCCCTCACCACCATCGCCACGATGCTCTCCAAGATGGAGAAGCGCGACCTCGTCGCCCACCGCCGCGAGGGACGCCTCTTCGTCTACCGGCCGCTGGTCACCGAGACCGAGGTCCACCGCTCGATGGTGGGCGACCTGACCGAGCGCCTCTTCGAGGGGCGCACCTCGGCCCTGGTCAACCACCTGCTCACCGAGCAGGAGATCGACCCCGACGAGCTCGACGCCATCCGCCGCCTGCTCGAGGCGCGCACGAGGGAGGAGCGCCGGTGAGCTCCATTCAACTCACCGCCCTGGCCTGGCTCCTGACCTACGCGCTGCACAGCACCCTGCTCCTGGCGGCGGTCTGGCTCGTCGCGCGCTGGCTGCGATCGGCGCGGGTGCGTGAGCTGCTCTGGCGCACGGCGCTCTTCGGCGCCCTCGCGAGCGCCACGGTGCAGGTCCTGCTCCTCCCGCGCTGGTCGAGCGCGCGTTGGGTGCTCGAGCCGGCGCCGGTGGCGCAGGAGCTCGACGCCGTCGCGTCGGAGCCCGCGGAATGGTTGGCGGCCCCCCCACCCTCGGAGGAGGAGGCGGCCCTGCTCGCGACCGCCCCGGCGCAGCCGTGGATCGACTGGTCCCAGCTCGGCTGGGCACTGGGCGGCGTCGCGCTGCTCGCCTCCATCGTCGCAGGCGCGCGCGGTCTGGCATTCCACTTCACCCGACGCCGGCCGGTGCGCGAGGACCCCATGTTGACGATCCTCGCCGACCTCTGTGCGCGGACCGGAGTACGCCGCGGGGTGCGGCTGACCGTCTCGCCTCGGTTGCGCACCCCGGTGGCGTTGGGGCTGTTCCGGCCGGAGATCTGCGTCCCGCCCCGCGCCCTGCACCAGCTCTCCCGCCGCTCCGCGGAGGCGATGCTGGCCCACGAGCTGGCCCACCTGGCGCGCTTCGATCCCCTCTGGCACGCGCTGGCTCGCCTGGTCCGAACCGTCTTCTTCTTCCAGCCCCTCAACCGACTCGCCTGCCGACGGCTGAACGCCTGCGCAGAGTTCCTCTGTGACGAGTGGGCGGTGGCGCGCACCGGCGATCGCCTCGGACTGGCGCGCTGCTTGAGCGAGGTCGCGGACTGGCTGGTGGGCGCGCGGCGGGCCGCCCCCGTCTGCCCCATGGCGGACCTGCACTCGCCCCTGGGAGCGCGCATCGAGCGCATCCTGGACGAGGAGCGCAGGAGCGAGCCCCGCGGCGCCGGCCTGCTGCCGATCGGCGTGGCGCTGCTCGCAGCCACCGTGGTGCTGGCGCCCGGGTTCGCCGCTCCCCGCGCGGAGGAGCCAGAGGCGCCCCCGCCCACGGCGTCGACCGAGGATCGGATCGGCGCCCTCTGGGCGGGCGTGGAGCGCCAGTGGGCGGCGCTCGAGGAGGAGTTCGACAGGATCCAGGCCATCGCCGAGGAGCGCGAGCTCGCGCCCGCGACGCGTGAACGGCTACTGCGGACGCAGGAGCGTCTGCGCAACTTCGAGACCAGGAAGGACGTGGTCGGAGCGCTGCTCGCCCGGTGGCAGGCGCGTCTCGAGGACCGCACCGCAACCCCCACGAGGACCCCGTGATGTTGAAGAGCACCATTTCCCTCGGCGTCGTGCTGGCCGCCATGGCGAGCCCCGCCGCAACCCGGCTCCTCGATGAGGACCACGAACCGCTCCCGGCCGTGCAGGACGAGGAGTGCCTCGAGAAGGAGGAGGCGGCGCTGCGAGCGGAGCTGCGCGAGCTGCAGGAGGCGTTGAAGGAGATCGAGCGCAAGGGGCTCGAGCTCACGCGCGATCTCACCCTCCCCGGCAAGGAGAACCTCGAGGACTGGGTGCGGGCCGCGACGGTGGAAGTCGACGAGGATGTCTACAAGCGAGCCGCCTCTCGCTACGAGGACGCCAAGGCGCAGTACCGAGCCCAGACGAAGGCGCTCGGGGAGGAGGCCGAAACGAAGAGGAGGCGCGCCTACGACAGAGCGCGGGTGTACGCCGAGGCGGAGATGGAGCGGGCACTCGTAGCGGCTGAGAAGGCGCGATCCTCCGCGCTGGCCGAGAGGTCGCGGGCGGCCCAAGAGATCGAGCGCGCCAAGCGCGAGATTACCGCCGCTGCGGAGGCCTTCGACCGGGCCCGCGAGAGGGAGGCGCGGCGGGAGCGCGCCAGCAGGGCACAGAGGGCTCCCCGGGCCCCCAGGGCTCCGCAGGCACCCAAGGCACCCAGAGCGCCCAAGGCACCCAAGGCGCCGAAGGTCCCCACGGCTGTCAAGGCCCCGAGGGCCGAGGTACCCGCCTCCGGCGTCACGATCATCGTGGAGCAGGGCGACGTGTACGTGAACGCGGCCGGTGACAGCCCCCTCCGCATCTACGAGCGCGCGAAGCGAGCCGCCCCGTCCGCCACGCCGCGCAGGGCCCGTCTCCCCGAACGCCGCCCCGCCGACGTGCTCTTCTTGGAGAAGCTCGAGGAGAAGCTCCCGGACCGGGACCTGTGGCTGCTCGAACGTCCGCCGGCCCCGCCCGAGGCGCCCGAGGCGCTCGAGGCGCTCGAGGAGCTCGAGGAGCTCGAGGCGCTCGAGGAGCTCGAGGCGCTCGAGGAGCTTGAGGCGCTCGAGGAGCTCGAGGAGCTCATCGAGGCGGAGGAACCTTGCAGCGTCACCTGGCACGGGGGCAACTGGGTTCCCGCCGGTGACGCAAAGGCCCCCAACATGGGTTGGGTCGCGATGGACGGAAACGGTTGGACCACCTGGACCGCGCCCGTGCCCGCGGAAGAGTGCGAGGAGGCGCAACCGGACTACATCTTCTCGCACTCGGGCGCCTGGACACCGTCTACGACCAACGCCCACCCTGGGGTGGCCTGGAGTTCGGTGCCGGGAGAAGAGTGGGTCGCCTATACGCCGCCGAGCGGGCTGGCTTGGGCCATGGCCCAGGACGAGGAGGAGCCCTCCTCCGAGGAAGGGGACCTGCTGAGGATCCTCACCCTGCTCGAAGAGCTGAGCTCTGAGATGGCAGCCCTGCGGGAAGACGTCCGAGGCCTGGGGACGGAGGTCGCGGGCGACTCCTGGGAGCACTGAGCCCACCCCGGAGGGAGGGCCCAGCGCCCCCAACCCTGCTGTATCCTGGGCGGCCGTTTCTGCTTCCCCAAACCCGCCGCCCAGCGATGCCCAGCTCCCTTACTGCAACCAGGCCCTCCCTCGACGATCTCGCCAAGAACTTCGCCCACTGGGAGAAGACCGGCGACCTGATCGACCAGTGCATCGACCTGATGCTCAACCTGCGCCAGAGCGGCCACCCCGGCGGCTCGCGCTCGAAGGTGCCGATGCTGGTCGCCTCGACCCTCTTCGGCGGGATGCGTTGGGACATCCGTCGTCCCGAGCATCCCTTCGGGGATCGCTTCGTCCTGGCCGCCGGGCACGCCAATCCCGCCGTGTACGCGATGTTGGCGGTCTACAACGAGGCGCTGCGCATTCAGTACGAGCGCACCGGTGACGCGCGCTACCTGGTGCCGAAGGCCGAGGAGCGTCAGCTCACCTGGGAGGACCTCCTCTGGCTGCGCCACCGCGACAGCCTCCCCGGTCACGCCGAGATGGAGGGCAAGACCCTCTTCTTCAAGTTCAACACCGGCCCCTCCGGCCACGGCGGTCCCGCCGCCTTGGGGGAGGCGATGGCGCTCAAGCACGCCGGGATCGGCGCGCGCGTTTTCTCCCTGGAGGGTGAGGGCGGACACACCGCCGGGTGCTACCACGAGGTGAAGAACTCCGCCTGGGGTCTGGGGCTCGACAACCTGATCTTCCTCCTCGACTGGAACGACTACGGGATCGACCCGCGCAGCTGCTCGAGCGTCACCTACGGCACGCCCAAGGGGTGGTTCGAGAGCTACGGCTGGCGTGTCTCCGGCGCCGAGGACGGGGCGAACTACGAGCAGCTGACGAGCGCCCTGATCGACGTCACCTGGCCCGAGGACACTGGAGGCCGGCCCGGCTGCATGTGGGCCAAGACCAAGAAGGGGCGCGGCTACTACCTCTACGACGCCGCCAGCCACGGCAAGGTCCACCCGCGCAACTCCGAGCCCTTCTGGCGCGCCCGCGAGGACTTCGCCCGCAAGTACGGCGTCGAGTTCGAGGGCGCGGGCGTCACCGACGACCCGGGCGAGAAGGACTGCAGGGAGCAGACCAAGGGCTGGTTCCAGACCGTCTTCTCCGTCCTGCGCAACGACGAGGCGCTGGTGGAGTACCTGGCCAACACGCTGGTGGATCTGGGTGACTCCCTGCCCGCCACGATCGACAGCGCCAACGTGGACCCCGAGCGCAACCTGGCCGCCGACAACGACTGGCTGGCGGTCGAGCAGCTCCCGCAGGAGCTGTACTACGCCCCCGGGGAGAAGGCCGCCAACAAGGACGGCCTGGCGCGTTTCGGCGCCTGGCTCAATGCCAAGGCCCGCGAGCGCCAGGGGCGCCCGCAGGTGATCGCTTGCTCGGCGGACCTGGCCGATTCGACCTCGATCTCCGGCTTCGCGGGGGACTACGGGGACAGCCCGGGCTTCGGTTGGTACGAGCGCAAGGAGAACCCCGGCGGGGCGCTCCTGCCCCAGGAGATCACCGAGTTCGCCAACGCCGGCATCTGCGTCGGCATGGCGGCCACCAACCTGCACCCCGATCCCGAGAACTCCTTCCTCGGCTACTGGGGCGCCTGCTCCACCTACGGCAGCTTCAGCTACCTGAAGTACGGGATGATGCGGCTCTTCAGCCAGCTCGCCCAGGACTGCCAGCTGAAGGTGGGCAAGGTGATCTGGATCGCGGGCCACTCCGGACCGGAGACCGCCGAGGACAGCCGCACCCACTTCGGGATCTTCTCCCCCGTGGTGACCCAGCTCTTCCCTGAAGGGCAGATCATCAACCTGCACCCCTGGGAGCCCAACGAAGTGGCGCCCGCCCTGGCGGCGGCCCTGGCGACCGACGTCCCGCTGATCGCCCTGCACCTGACCCGCCCGCCGGTCACCGTGCCGGACCGCGGGGCGCTCGGGGTTCCGAGCCACGAGGAGGCGGCGCGCGGCGCGTACGTGATCCGCGACTACGACCCCACCCGACCCAAGGAAGGGGTGCTGATCGTCCAGGGCACCAGCTCGACCGATTCGATCTTCGAGCTCTTGCCGCGCTTCCACTCCGGCGAGGCGCCCAACTGCAAGATCGTCGCGGCGATCTCCTACGAGCTCTTCAAGCGTCAGTCGCGGGAGTACATCGCGGGAGTGCTGCACAAGGCGGAGTGGATCGACTCGACCGTCATCTCCAACGGCTGTCGCATGGGCATGCACCCCTGGATCTCCTCCAAGGTGGCCGAGGAGTACGCCATGACCAGCGACTGGGACGACCGCTGGCGCGGCGGCGGCTCCATCGCAGAGGTGCGCGCCGAGGGGCGCCTGGACCCCGACAGCCTGATGGAGGGCATCCGCCGCTTCGCCTCCGAACGGGAGCAGCGCCTGGGGCGCTTGCAGCTCGTCGAGCCCTAGGCGCGCCTCAGCGCGCCACGCGCTGGCGCACCACCTCGGTCACCCGGCTCTCGACGAGTCGGACCCGGTAGTAGGTCTCGTCGTCGATGCGGAGCTCGTACAGGTGGTCGCCGATGTCGGCATCCTCGCCCACCGACCGGCCGCAGAGGTCGTGCAGCTCTTGCGCATGCATGCCCACCTCGACCTGACTCATGGTCAGCTCGCTGACGTGGGGCAGGTACGGCGGGACGCGTGAGCTCATGCCGACCGGCGGAACCACACAGGTGAAGGCGACGATCAGCGTCCCGACGATGACGGCCTCAGTGAGGGTGAAACCGGCGATACGGGGGAAGTTGGAGGGCACGGAGGGTCGATCGGCCAGCCGTCCTCGCGACTTGAGAAGTCCTCCGGGGACTCCGGTGGCGCGTGCCACTCCTCCCACAGTCGCTCGATGCGCGCCGGGTCCGCCTCCCCGTCCATGGCGACCACCCGGTAGCGGGAGAGCAGCGGGGTGTCCCGCTCGATGGTGAAGGGCCCGAGCTGCCCGGGGGCGAAGCAGAAGTAGGCGCGCCTGGGGTGCAGCCGCAGGGGCTGGGGGGCGCGGAAGTTCGTCCGGTGGGAGAGGATCGCCAGCGTGGCCGTGCCCCCCTCGACGGGACCGGAGACGGCACACCAGCGCGCGCGGGACGTGTTCCCCTCGTCGCGTCCCAGGCCCTCGCTGGTCAGGAAGCGGGGCGCGGCGTCATCCCACTCGAGCGGGCCGCGCCAGGCGAAGCCCCCGTAGTGGTAGCGCTCGACGCGCAACGCCTCCGACCCGGCGGCGCGCTGGCGGGACACGATGTCGATCAGGGTGGCGTCTTCGCTCGCGCAGACCTCGACCTCCCAGATCTCCTCCAGGGCGGTCCGCGGACCGTCCGGCGCCGAGAGATCGACGTGGTGCAGGCTCAACCGCGCCCGGGCTCCCTCGGAGTCGGCCGCCAGTCGGTCCACCGCCTGGCAATCGACGCGCCCCTTGCCCGCGCCCAGGTTCCAGAAGTCGACGCCGCGCCCCTCGAAGGTGGTGCGCGTCCACGCCATGAAGACGCCGTGTTGGTGGGTGTGGGACGGCGGGTAGTCCCCGGTGACGATCCGCCCCGAGGGGGTGCGGACGGGGTGCAGGTAGCCGTCGCGGGCGTAGAGGGGGCCGACCCCCTCGGGAGGTGTGGTGGGCGAGGTCCAGAGGCGCGCCAGCTCCCGGCCGCGCTCGTGGAACACCAGGGCTCCGTCGACCTGGTCGACCTCGACCGGCGGGGCGGCGCAACCCGCGGCCAGCAGGGTCGCCAGGGTTGTCGCGAAGAGGCTCTGCGTTCGTTGCATGGCGCGGTCCGTCACCGGATGGGCACTGTCGACAGCACCTCCGCCAGCGCCCGGTACTCCTCCAGGTCGTTGTACGCCTGCGCGGAGATGCGCAGCACCCGTGCGGGAGGTGCGGGCCAGCTCATCACCGGGACCTCGATCTTGTGCTCCTCGAAGAGCAGGCGCTGGAAGGGGTCGCTGTCGAGCGGGCCGTAGGTGAGCCCGGGCTCGCCGGGGGGGAAGGGCACGCTCGCCAGGCAGGCGAGCATGTCGTCCGGCGCGGGCGGCTCGATCTCGAGCGCCGCGCAGAGCAGGTCCCGCGCCTGGCGGGCGAGGGCGTTGTTGTGGGCGCGCAGCTCCGGCCAGCCCCCGGGGAAGAGGCTCTCCAGGAAGGCGATCGCCTCGGGGATGACCAGCATCGCGGTGGGGTCGTCGGTGCCGCACCAGCCGAACTCGACCTGGAAGCGCGACTGATCCTCGAGGGGCGCGTTGGCGCCGTGGCTGATCACCAGCGGCCGCACGCTCTCCTGCAGGCCGCGGCGCACGTGGAGCAGCGCCGCGCCCTTCGGCGTGCAGAGCCACTTGTGGCAGTTGCCGGTGTAGTAGGCCGCCCCCAGGGTTTCCAGGTTCAGCTCCAGCATCCCCGGCCCGTGGGCGCCGTCGACGATCGCCTCGACGCCCCGCTCGCGCAGGCGCGCGACCAAGGTCTCCACCGGCAGCACCAGCCCGGTGGGGCTCGTGACGTGGTCGATGATGGCGATGCGCGTGCGCTCGCTCACGGCGGCGAGTACCCCCTCGACCGCCTCTTCGCTGGAGCTCAGCGGGAAGGGCATCTGCGCCACCACCACCCGCGCCCCCGCCCGCTCGGCGACGAAGCGGGCGGCGTTGTTGCAGGCGTTGTAGCCGTGGTCGGTGATCAGGATCTCGTCCCCGGCTTCGATCGCCAGGGAGCGCAGCACCGCGTTGACGCCGGTGGTGGCGTTCGGCACCAGGACCAGGTCGCGCGCGTCCGCCCCGACGAAGGGTGCCAGGACCTCGATCACGCGCGCCAGGCGCCCCCCCACCTCGCGGCCCATGAAGAGCACCGGCTCCCGCTCCAGCTCCTCCCGCAGCCGCGTCTGGGCCTCCAGCACGGCCCGGGGGCAGGCCCCGAAGGAGCCGTGGTTCAGAAAGCGGACGTCGGGATCCAGGCCCCAGTGGGCGCGCAGCGCGGAGGTCATCGCGGGCGATCCTACCCTTCCGGCGCAGGGCCCTTGCTCGAAACGAGAAAACGGGACTTCACCCGGCAGAATCGGGGGCGGATCTCTCTCCCACATCCGTGCCCCATCCCACCGCCGACCTCCTGACCCGCGCCCGCGCGGGGGACCGCGACGCCGCCGACCGGCTCTTCGAAGCCGCCGCCGAGCGGGTGCTGGTCTACGTGCGCGCGCGGCTCGGCCCCACGCTCGCGGCTCGCGTCGAGCCGCTGGACGTGCTGCAGGAGACCTACGCCGAGGCGCTGCGCTCCCTCGACCGCTTCGAGGAGGCGGGCGCGGGGAGCTTTGCGCGTTGGTTGTGCCGCATCGCCGAGCACCGGCTGCTCGACCTCGCCAAGCGCGAGCGGGCGGTCAAGCGCGATCGCCGGGCCCTGCCCGCGAGCCGGCTCCTCGAGCGGGCGCGCGCCTCGCGCACGGGGCCCCTGACCGCCGCCGCGCGCATCGAGCGCGACGAACACCTGGCGCAGGCGCTGGAGGAGTTGGAGGAGGAGGAGCGGGCCGCGATCCTGGCCCGGCACTTCCAGGGGCGCACCCTCGAAGAAACCGCCCGCGACCTGGGGCGCAGCGTATCCGCCCTGCGGCGACTGCTGGGGCGGGCGATGGCGCGGCTCGGCCGCTCACTGGGCGAGGGGGATCCGACGTGAAGCACCAATCGAGTGACGATCGCGACGAGCGGCTCTTCCGGCTGTACGAAGAGCTCGCGCAGGCCCAGGCCGCCGACGAGTCGATCGACGAGGCGCAGTGGGCGGAGCGCTTCGACGTCGAGGTCGAGGACGTGGTGCGCATCCGGGGGGCCCTCGGATGGCTGGAGCCGGAGGAGCTCGGCGAGGAGGCCGCCAGCCCCGCTCCCCCAGAGCTGCCGGAGGACTACGAGCTGCTCGAGGAGCTCGGTCGCGGGGGCATGGGGGTCGTCTACCGCGCGCGCCAGCGCTCCCTCGACCGCGAGGTGGCGGTCAAGGTGCTCGCCCCCGGGGAGCTCGTCTTCGGCCAGGCCCTGGCGCGCTTCCGCCGCGAGGCCAAGAGCCTGGCCCGCCTGCGCCACCGCCACATCGTTTCGATCCACGACGTGGGCGAGTGCGGGGGACACGTCTACTACTCGATGGACCTGATCGAGGGCGCGCCCCTGTCGAGCTGCATCGCCGAGGGGGAGATGACGGTCGCGCGCTCCGTCAAGCTGGTGCGCCAGGTCGCCAGCGCGGTCGCCTACGTGCACGGCCACGGCCTCGTCCACCGCGACCTCAAGCCCGCCAACGTGCTCGTGGCCGAGAACGACGACGCCTTCGTGGTGGACTTCGGGCTGGCGCGGGACCTCGGGGGCGATGGCGGGCTGACCGCCACCGGCCACCTGATCGGCACGCCGGCCTACATGGCGCCCGAGCAGGCCCGCGGGGACGCGGCCGCGGTCGGCGAGGCGGCGGACGTCTACGCCATGGGCGCGATCCTCTACGAGTGCCTCACCGGCCGCCCCCCCTTCGAGGGTCTGCCTCTCGGCGAGCTGGTGCACGCGGTCATCCACCGGGAGCCGCCGCGCCCGCGCAAGCTGAAGCCGAGCGTGCCCAGCGAGCTCGAGTGGGTCGTGCTGCGGGCGATGGCCAAGGAGGCCGACGAGCGCTACCCCACCGCTCGCGCCCTGCTCGAAGACCTGGAGCGCTTCGAAGAGGGGCGCACCGTGCGCGCGGAGCCCCCGGGGCTCGCGCGCCGTCTGCGGCTCCTCGCCAGGCGCGAGCGCAAGGTGCTCGTCGCGGCGCTCGCGACGCTCGTGTGCGCGGCGCTGGTCTTTCAGTTCCTGCTCCGGCCACGCCTCGGACCGCCGCGGGAGGAGCTCCTGCCGGCGATCCTGGCCCTGGAGGCGGATGGCAAGGCGGAGGATGCACAGGCCCTGCTCGCGCGGCTGGTGGAGAGAGAGGTCGACCTGCCCCTCGACGACTGGAGCGCCGTCCTGCGTGCCCGGTTGCGCTTCGCCGGCGAGGCCGCCACCGCCGGCGTCGAGTCCGCGGCGGCCGAGGCGCGCGCACGCGTCGCCGCGGCCTGTCGCGAACGCAGGCCTACGCTCCCGAAGAAAAGTCGAGAGCCGGAGCGCCTGCTCGTGTCCATCCTCGAGGCGCGCGCCCTCTCCGGGCCGGACGACGCCGAGGCGCGGCGGGAGATCGTCGCTCAGATCGCCCGCGCGGCGCGCTGGGCCACCTTCTCGGGGCAGGGAGAGCAGCTTACCCTCCTGGCCGCGGAGCTCTTCCCGGAAGCGGTGGGGCCGCGGGCGGCTGGGACCTCGGCCCGTGCCCTCTGGTGGGCCTTGCTGGACGACTTCGCGACCCAGCCCCCCTTGATCGCCTGGCTCGTGGAGGATCCCGCCCGCGCCGAGGCCCTGGCCTTGGAGCTCGTGCGCAGCGCTGGAGAGCTGGAGGAGGACCAGCTCCGCCTGCTCCCCCGCGGACGCTCGCGCCTGCCCTGGACCGAACTGATGGCGGAGGTCCGTGTCGGCCACCTGGTCTCGGACCTGGTCAACTTGGCGGGCCAGAACCGCTCCGACGTGGTGGGCGACGCGGCGACCGACCTCGCCTGCCTGCTGATGGACGTGCCCTGGTCGAGCGACGGCTGGGGAATCGACGTCTCCCGCAACCGCGTCCTCGGGCATCTCCAAGGGCTACTGGGCGGCACTCCGATCGATGCGCACCGCGATCGGGTGAGCTTCGTCATCGAAGAGCTGATCGGCGACAGCTACCGCGTGCGGGATCCCCTGGCGGGGTGGCTCGCGGACCATACGGGTGTGGAGCTCGGGGAAGTGTCGGCGCAGGACTGGCGCGATTGGTGGGCCGAAGCGCGAGAGGACTTCCATCCCGGGCTGGCCCTGAAAGCGAGCCTGGGGCTCGAGGAGGCGGTCCGGGCCGGCGACCACGAGGCTCTCCTGGAGAGCTTCCACCGGGGGCTCCACCGCCGGCGTCACCACCTGCTCTTCGATCTGGTCGACAACGCCTCAGGTCCACGCCCCCGGTGGCCCTCGAACGCCTGGATCGCGGACGAGCCCAAGAACCTCGCCAACGCCTGGCACGAGCGCTGGACGGGCCGCTCCTGTCCGCCGATGCAGGTGCGCTTGGCGGTCTTGGAGGAAGATGGCCTGCACGCTCCCGGGGAGCTGGTCTGGTCGACCACCGTCCCGGTGGACAAGGCGGGCCGAGCGGGCTACCGCTTCATCCAACAAGTCGCGCCCTTCTACGTCCGTCCACTCGTCGACCAACGCCGCCTGCTGAACGGCCGCCCCCTCGCGACGGAGGTGGTCGAGGAGGTCGAGATGCGGCTCGACCTCCAAGTGCGCTGGGTCCCGGGTAGCCTGCGGCTGGAGCCGGTCTCCGCCACGATCGACCCGCCCGTCAGCGGCATGTACCAGCAGCGGATTCCGCACGCGGACCGCGGGGCGGGCGTGGGGCGCCCTCTCGGCGTCCTGTGGATGCACGGAGGCGTCGGCTCCTTCGGCGATCAGCCCCGCAGCGTGGTGGTGCTCGCCATGCTCGAGCCCGCGACGGACGCGGCGCCGAGCTACGGGGAAGAGGAGTGGAGGGAGGCGATCGCGGCCGCGTGGGGTGAGGGCGGCGCGCTGCTCGACGCGGCGAACGGACGTTCCGCGCGACGGAAGGCGGCGCCCAGCCTGGAGCATCTGCTCTGGCTCGCCACCCACTGGCCGATCCCGGAAGCGGAGGAGACCCTGCGGCGGGTGAGCGAGCTGCACTTGGAGAGGGCCCTGCTCGCCTCCGTCGGAACAGACCTGCTCGGCCCCGCGCGCCTGATGATCGACGACGGCGCCGCCTTGGAGCAGGGCGGGCTCTGGAAGACACCCGAGAAGAGCCATGGCGGCGTGGGGCCCACCTTCTGGAGCGAGCGCTGGCTACAGAGCCCGGTGGAGGAGATCCGCGAGCACGCCGCCCTACACGGGAAAGAGGATCTGTCCTACGCGAGTCGGGAGCAGCGCGCCCGCTTCGCGGAGGAGCTGCGAGCCCACGGCCGCACGGTGCCGGCGAACCTGGCCTGGGCGAGCCAGAAAGAGGCGGGCGAGGCTCGTCAGATGGTGGCGCTGTGGATCATCGGGGCGGTGTTCGTCTCGATCTTCGCCCTGGTCTTCGTCCTGGGGGTCCGCTCCGCCGTGCGCGCGGGTCACATTTCCCTCGATCCCCGACGCATCCCCGGATTGCTCTCCCGGGGGCATCCCGCGACGGTCGCGCTGCTCGTGGTGCTGCTCTGCGTGGGGCAGGGGGCGATGCGGGGGTGGCTCGGTGTGGAGGCGACGCGGGCACTGGTGATCTTGGCCGCCCTCTGCGCCTGGCGTTCGGCGGTGGGGCTGCGCACCGCGGGGAGGTTCCTGGCGCCCTTCTTCATCTCGCTGGCCGCGATCCTCTCCTTCGGGAGTGCCGAGCATCCGCTGGCCTGGGGGAGTCTGGCCTTCGACCTGGGGGTGCTCTCTGTCTTCGGGCTCTTCGAGCGCTACGTGCCGCCCCGCGGCGGTGCGTACCGTTGGCTCTTCGTGATCGCCCCCTTCTTCGCCGGCGGCATGCTGGTGGCGGAGCTGCTCGCTTCCCTGAGCCTGCTCCTGGAGACGTGCGAGGGCGCGGCGTTCGTCGCCGCGGGGACCGAGCTGGCCACCTGGATGGAGGGCTCTCCCCTGTTCGCCGTGCGCAGCTCCAACGGGATCCTCTTCCTCTTCATCGCCTGGCAGGGGGCGCACCAGGGGGGAAGTCGGGCGCGGTAGGGCCGAGGGGCGCGGCCTGCCGGCTACGTCCCCCGGCCAGGGGAAGGGTGTTCGTAGAGCTCCGCCCGATTTGGAAGCTCCTACACGGGTCGCGCCGTGGTGTGGCGACAGTCCCTTCCGTTCCAAAGCTAGGATGCCGGCCGGCGCGAAAAGGCTCCATGATGCACTTGCATCATCTGCCGGATATCGGCCCCCCATGCCATGATGACCCGCCGGATCCGCGCGCTGCGCGGTGGGGGTTGGCATGGAAACGCTGTCACGCCCGGGTTGGGTCCCCGATTGGATCGACCAGGTGGGTACGGCCCTGTGGATCTGTGATCCGGGGCAGCGCCTCGCGTTCGCCAACGAGCAGGCCCTCGAGCTCCTGGAGACGACCGCTGGAGAGGCGGTGGGGAGGCGCTGCTACCAGGTCATCGCGGGCCGGGACACCTCCGGATTCCGGTTCTGCGAGGCGCGCTGCCCCCTCCTGCGTCTGGCGGAGAAGGGTTCGGAGCTCGAGCCCTTCCTCGTGC
This sequence comes from uncultured Planctomycetaceae bacterium, assembly GCA_964507325.1. GTDB lineage: Bacteria > Planctomycetota > UBA1135 > UBA1135 > CAZDQL01. The sequence continues at coordinate 19,820 of CAZDQL010000028.1, forward strand.
GCGTGGCCCGGGGCCGGGGCCCCACCCGCTGTGCGCTGGTGATGTGCCTCCCCCTGCAGGCTCCCGACGGGTCCTACCCCTGGCTGGCGCACATCGCCAGCGACGTGACGCGCGCGCGGCGCATCGAGGAGTACACCCATCGGGTGGCCTCCCGCTCCGCAGGGGGGCGGGGGGAATGGGAGAGCAAGGCCCTGGCGGAGCTCACGCCGCGGGAGCTCGAGGTGCTCGAGAGTCTGGCGGACGACAAGGACGTGCATCAGACCGCCCGGGAGCTGCACGTGAGCTACGCCACGGCCCGCAACCACGTGCAGCACATCCTCGCCAAGCTGGAGGTGCACTCCACGCAGGAAGCGGTGGCGCTGTTCCTGGTTCGGGACGGGAATCCCCAGGACGCATGACTGGCCTTCAATCGCCGCCGTCACGTCGCTAGGGTCGTGTTCGACACCTTGCTGCCAATCACCATGCGAGTCCTGATCTGCGCGCTCCTCCTGACGGCGGCGTCCTGCCGCGCTACCGGAAACTCCGAGCCGGAGTGGGGCAGGCCCCTGCCCTACGGTGCTCCAGCCCTGATCCCCCTGGGCCCCGACGAGACGCCCCCCGCCGTCGGGCACGTTTGGCTGGAACGCACCGCCATCCGGCCCGCGCTGGAGCGTTCCATCGGATGGACCCGGGGGTCCTGGGCGACCGGCCACTTCCCCATCGCCGGCGTCACCCACGAGCGCGCTCTGGCGAGCCTTGAGCGCTTCGCGACCTTGCTCGACACCGCCCGCGGCGCGGAGGACTTCGACGCCGCCGTGCGCGAGGAGTTCCAGTGGCTGAAGAGCGCGGGCTGGGACGGTGCCGGGGGCGGAGTCCTCTTCACCGGCTACTGCACGCCGATCCTCGAGGGCAGCCTGACCCCCGGTGGTCCCTATCGGCACAGCCTCTACGCCTTGCCCCCCGATCTGGAGAAGGCGCCCGACGGCACGATCCTCGGTCAGCGCACCATCGATGGCCTGCGCCCCTACCCCACGCGCAAGGTGATCGAGGCCTCGCACATGCTCGAGGGCCGGGGACTGGAGCTCATCTACCTGAGGGATCCCCTCGACGCCTTCATCGCCCACGTCAACGGCTCGGCGATCGTGCGCCTGCCCGACGGGGCCGAGGCGCGTTTCGGGTACGCGGGCAAGAACGGCCGCTCCTACACCTCGCTCGGCGCCGAGCTGGTGCGCGACGGACAACTCGAACGCGATGAGGTGAGCCTGGCCACCATCCGCGCCTGGGCGGCGCGCAATCCCGAGCTGATCGGGCAGTATCTGCAGCGCAACGACTCCTACGTCTTCTTCACTGCGATCGATGGGAACCCGCGCGGCTCCCTGAACGTGGAGGTCACGGCCCACCGCACCCTGGCGACCGACAAGGCGCTCTTCCCGCGGGGGGCGCTGTGCTACGTGGACACCCGGCTGCCGCTCGGCGGCGGACGGGAGACGGTCTTCCGCCAGATGATGCTCGACCAGGACACGGGAGGGGCGATCCGCACGGCGGGGCGCGCCGACCTCTACCTGGGGGTGGGCCCCGAGGCGGAGCGCCGCGCGGGGGCGATGCGGTCGAAGGGGCAGCTCTACTACCTGTTCCTCAAGGAGTGAGCGGCTTCGGACCGGAGCGTTGAGGGCGCGCCCTCCAGGGGCGAAGATACGGGCCAGCCATGTCCGAGCTGATCGCTCTCTTCGTCGTCATCCTCGTATCCCTGATCGTGGTGCGGGTGGGGACGATCGCTCTGGCCAAGACAGGGCTGTCGCGGGACGTGGCCGGGTTCCAGGCGCAGTCCGCCTTCATGGGGGTGGGCTTCACCACCACCGAGGCGGAGACGGTCGTGCAGCACCCGGTGCGGCGCAAGATCGTGCGCCTGCTGATGCTGGTCGGCTTCGTGGCGGTGACCTCCGCCCTGGGAACGCTCGTGCTGACCTTCACGCGCGACTCGCCGGGGGGTGTCTCCCTGGGGTACAAGCTCCTGGCCCTGGGACTGGGACTGGCCCTCGTCCTGACCGGCCTGCGCCTCGGCCCGGTCGATCGACTGATGAACCGGGTGATCTCGCAGGCGCTCGAGGGGATGGGCTCCCTCCACCCCCTCGACTACGAGGAGCTCCTGCACCTGGACAAGGGGTACACCGTCGCCGTGGTGCCGGTGACCGAGGGGAGCTGGATCGCCAGCGGCACCCTGCGGCAGCTCGCTCTGGCGCGGGAGGGTCTATTGGTGCTCAACGTCGAACGCGCCAACGGGCACGTGATCGGTACCCCGTCCCCCGACACCCAGCTCATGCACGGAGATCGGTCCCTGATCTACGGACACGAGGACGACCTGAGGACCTTGCGCCAGAGGCTCGCCGACTGGCGTGGGGACGCGGAACACAGGAAGGCGATGAGCCGCCTCGAGGAGCGGCGCGCGGACGAGGCCGCGGAGGACGAAGAGGGTCCCTGAGCCGCTTCCGAGGTACGCTAGGCGCATGCCCGAGTACGACGTCACCAGCTACAGCGTGGAGCCGGTGGAGGGGGACGATCAGGTCGCCGTCACCATCCACGCCTCCGACGGCAACAAGTGGGAGTACGGCATCCCCTTCAGCCGCACCTCAGGTCGCTACACCTTCGAGGAGATCGACATCCTGGCGGCGGACTTCGGCGACGCCTTTGCCGAGGAGCTCAGCGAGAAGATCGATCGGGTCGTCGAGCGGTTGGTGGAGGAGGGCTAGGGGCTAATCGCCGCGGCGTGCGAGGAGCGCCTCCAGCCGCCCCAGCAGCTCCGGGTCGCTGGTGATGGCGCGGGCGTGGGTGGTCAGACGCCCGAGGCGTTCCCACTCGCCCCGCTCGGCACGCAGTTCGGCCAGGCGCATGAGGGTATCCAGGTCCGCGGGGTCGATCTCCAGGGCGCGCTGCAAGTCGGCCGCGGCGCCGGCGAGGTCCCCCACCGCCAGGCGCAGTCGGCCGTAGAGGGCGTGGACCTCGGCCCGCCCGGGTGCTCGGGCGGCGGCGCGCTCCAACCAACGCACGGCGGGAGACAGGGCGGCTCCTCCGGCACTCAGGGCCAGGGCCCCGGCGACGAGAGCGTCGTCGACGGATGCGGCCCCTCGCTCGAAGGCGACGCCCCAAGCCGCCAGGGCCGCGTCGGTGTAACCGGCCCGCCCTTCCGCCAGTGCCAGCAGTCGCTGCGCCGCGCCGTCGTCGGGGGTCAGGCGGACCAGCTCGCGCAGGGGGGGCAGCGCCGCGGGATCGCCGCGAGCGAGCAGGAGCTCCCCCAGGTGCTTGCGCGCTGCGCTCGCGTCAGGATCGGCCGCGCAGGCCTCGGTCAGGACCTCGATCGCTTCGGCCCCGCGCCCCTGATCGACCAGGAGCCGCGCCAGATCCTGCGCCAGGGCGGTGTCGACCACCCCGCGCGCCCGCGCGCCCGCCAGGATGCGGCAGGCTCCGGCGGGATCGCCCTGCCTCTCCAGTGCCCGCGCCAGGCCACGCGCCGCTCGTGGGTCGCGGCCGCCGCGCTCAGCGAGCAGGCGCTGCCAGGTTTCGCCCGCCTCGAGCCAGCGCCCTCGCTCCTCGGCATGGAGCGCGCGGTCGGCGAGCCCGTCGGCAGTTCCCTCGGGCGCGGCGCAGGCAGCGACCAAGAGGAGCAGGAGGGCGCGTGTGGAGGAGGCCACGAGGACCGATGGTAGGCGGCGGGGCGGGAAACGCCCACGGGCGCGACGGCGCTTTGGCAGAATGGCGCTCCATGTTCGATTCGGACGCTGCCCGGGGGGAGATCGATCGCCTGCGCGAGGCCGTGCGTCGCCTGGCGGCGACGATCGGCGAGCGCTTCCTCGGCCAGGAGGAGGTGAGCGAGCTCCTGCTGCTCTCCCTCTTCGCGGGTGGACACTCCCTGCTCGAGGGAGCGCCGGGGCTCGGCAAGACGACCCTGGTGCGCTGCCTGGCGGACAGCCTAGCCCTCGATTTCCGGCGGGTGCAGTTCACCCCGGACCTGATGCCCCCCGACATCCTGGGCACACGCATCCTCGAGCTCTCGGACACCGGCGAGCGCCACTTCTCCTTCGAGCCGGGCCCCCTCTTCACCCACGTCCTGCTGGCCGACGAGATCAACCGCGCCACGCCGCGCACCCAGTCGGCGCTCCTCGAGGCGATGCAGGAGAGCCAGGTGACCGTCTTCGGCGAGACGCGCCACCTCGAAGAGCCCTTCCTGGTGATCGCCACCCAGAACCCGATCGAGATGGAGGGCACCTACCCCCTGCCCGAGGCGCAGCTCGACCGCTTCCTGTTCAAGATCACCCTCGAGCTGCCGGGGCGGGAAGCCCTCTCGGAGATCCTGGACGCCACCACCGGCATCCCCCCGGCGCCGATCGAGGCCCAGCTCGAACGCGAAGAGGTCTGCTCGCTGCGCAGCCTGGTGCGCGAAGTGCCCGCCAGCTCCGACCTCGTGCGCCTGGTCGCGGCCCTGGTGCACGCCACCCATCCGAGCAGCGCGATCGCCCCCGAGCGCGTGCGCGCCCTGGTGCGCTACGGATCGAGTCCCCGCGGCGGCCAGTCGATCCTGGTGGGGGCCAAGGCGCGCGCCCTGCTCCGGGGTCGCTTGCACGTCGCCGAGGAGGACGTGCGCGCACTGGCCGCGCCCGCTCTACGGCACCGACTGATCCTGGGCTACGAGGGAGAGGCCTCCGGCGTGGGGCCCGACGAGTTGGTGCGGGACGCGCTCGAGGCCGCGACGCGGGTGGCGTAGGAGAGCCCCTCGTCCACCTAGCGACGGTCGGGATCGGGCGATTCGGCGAGTCTCAAGAGCACCGCTGACGGCGCTGAGCCCTCGGAGATCAGCGCGGGTGACTTCTCACGCGGGAAGTCGGAGATGTCCGCGGTGGCGTACAGCGCGCGACCTGTCCGCAGCGCCTCGCGGGCGACCGCCACCATCACTGGGGATTCGCCCGAGGCGCTGGGCGGGATCAGGTAGGTCTTCTGCGAGAGCTCGAACGCCAGCTGGTAGTGGCCGGTGGCGGTGGGCTCGAGCTCGACCACCCGCTCCTGGAAGTACTCGCGGCCCTGCTCTCGATCGAATCGGTAGTACTCGGAGGGGGAGGCGTTCGTCGTCGCCTCGTGACCGCGACAAGCCGAGGTGCAGGGCAGGAGCCCGAGCAGGCAGGCCACTGCGAGCGTCTGCGGAGTTCGGTGCGGGTGGATCATCGTCTGCGGATCTCCTGCTGGTGGGGATGCGTTGAATCTACGCACCCCCCAGCGATCCTCGGTCACGGCCGGGTAACGGGGTCACCCGCCCTGCCGCTGCCATCTAGAACGGGTCCAGGACGATCGCCAAGTAGACGAAGGAGGGCACGACCAACAGCAGGGTCGCGCGGCGTCCGCGGGTGATCAGCCCGAGCACCAGGGCAGCGGCGGCCGTGGCGATGCTGGCCCACCCCAGGATCAAGGACCCCACGCCACCCACCCCCGCGACGGCCGCGAGCAAGAGCGAGACGGGCGTGGCGAGGAGACAGAGGATGCCGGCGACAAGCAGCCGGCGGTCGCGGGAGGGGGAGGGGTCCATCGCGTGCCTCGAGGCAAGATCGTACCCCTACCCCCTCGCGTGGGTCGCGAATCGTCTCCGTGCTATCCTCCGAGTTCCCCCAAGCCCCCGCCATGAACTGCCTCGTACGCCTGGCCCAGGTCGACGCCCAGCTCGGGAATCCGAGCTCCAACCTCGAGGCCCATCTGGCCGAGATCGAACGTGCCGTCGGCGACGGCGTGGACCTGATCGTCTTTCCGGAGCTCTCGCTCACCGGCTACTTCCTGAAGGACCAGACCGCCGAGGTGGCGGTGGCGGCGGACGCCGAGCTGCTGGCTCCGCTCAGGGAGCGCTCGCGGGCGATCTCGATCGTGGCCGGCTTCGTCGAGCTCGGCCGCGACGGGCGGGTCTACAACGCAGTGGGCTTCTTCGAGGACGGCCGTCTGCTGCACGTGCACCGCAAGGTGCATCTCGTGACGTACGGCATGTTCGAGGAGAGCCGTGACCTGGCCGCCGGCGAGGAATTCGTGACCGTCGAGTCGAAGCACGGGCGCTTCGGACTCCTGACCTGCGAAGACGCCTGGCACGTGGATGGCGCCTACCTCTACTTCCTCGACGGCGCGGACGCCCTGCTGATCGGCTCGGCGGGGCCCGGCCGGGGGGTGACGGGAGCGTGCGGGGAGCTGGAGTCGAATCGGGTCTGGCGCACCCTGCAGGAGGCCTTGGCGCTCTTCTTCCGCACCTGGGTGCTCTACTGCAACCGCGTCGGTTGGGAGGACGGCATCCTCTTCGCCGGAGCCAGTCGGGTGGTCGATCCCTCCGGCGGCGAAGCCGGACCGACCTTGGGATTCGACCCGGGATACCTCGACCAACGCCTCGACGGCGCCGAGCTCGAGCGGGCGCGCATCAAGACTCCGCTGCGACGCGACGAACGGCCGTGGATCCTGGCGCGCGCTCTCCACCAGCGCCTCGGCCTCCAGCCGCCGGAGGAGGAGTGAGCGGGCTCGACATCGACTCGGTGCTGGTCACCGACCTCCTGGTGCGCTTCCTGCGCGCCGAGGCGGGCAAGTTCGGTTTCTCCCGGGGGGTGTTGGGCCTCTCCGGAGGGGTCGACTCGGCGGTTTCCTGTGCGCTGGCGGCGCGGGCCTTCGGGCCGGAGAACGTGCTCGCGATCCTGATGCCCTACCGCACCAGCGCCGCCGACAGCTTGACCGACGCCGCCGAGGTGGCGCGGGTGACCGGGGTGCGCTCCAAGACGGTCGACATCAGCGCCATGGTGGACGGCTACCTGGATCAGGAGGGGGTCGAGGAGCGCATGCGCCGCGGCAACGTGATGGCGCGGGCGCGGATGGTGGTGCTCTACGACCACTCCGCGGTGGAGGGGTCGCTCGTCATCGGCACCAGCAACAAGACCGAGCTTCTGCTCGGCTACTCGACCCAGTGGGGGGACTCCGCCAGCGCCTTGAACCCCCTGGGCGATCTCTACAAGCACCAGGTCTACCAGCTCGCCCGGCACCTGGAGCTGCCCGCTGCGGTGGTGGCGAAGGCCCCCTCGGCGGACCTCTTCGCGGGCCAGAGCGACGAGGAGGAGCTGGGCTTCAGCTACGCCGAGGCGGACCGCATCCTGGTCGAGCTGGTGGACCGGCGCTGCCGCGAGCAGGAGCTGGTGGCTGCCGGCTTCGACCCCGAGCTGGTGCGCCGACTGGTGGATCGCATCGTCCTGAACCAGTACAAGCGCCTGCCCCCCATCATCGCCAAGCTGGGGGAGCGCACGATCAACCAGGACTTCCGCTACCTGCGCTCCTGGAGGCACTGAGCGGTCAGCTCGAACGCGCCCCCTTGCGCACCGACCGGCCGCGGTCCGTCCACCGGTAAACGCCTGCCTGGCGTTCCATGTAGCGTCCGATGATGAACTCGCGACGGATGGTGCAGAAGTCGGGGTGGATCTTCCCGATGAGCTGATTGAGCTTTGCTTCTCTGAACGAGCTCTGATCGGGCAGCCGGCGCAGGATCTCCTCGAACACGATCTCCTTCTTCCGTCGCTGGGCGGGGATCGACACCAGCCGCGGTCCGTCGAAGAAGGCGTTCAGGACCTTGCGCTTCTCCTGATCGACGTCGGGGCCCGCCGCAAACTGCTGCACCCGCTCCTTCTTCAGGAAGGGGATGATCGCCTCGCGCAGCCGCTCGTAGTCGAGCTTGACGTAGGTGTAGGGCGGGCGGCGCTCCTCGCTCAGGAGCCCCAGGCCGCGCAGCGTCTGCAGGTGATGGGTGACCGTCCCCGGGGCGATCTTGAGGGTCTCGGCGAGCTCCTGTCCGCAGCGCTCCTCCTCGACGAGGAGCCCCATGATCCTGAGCCGCACCGGATCGGCCAGGGCCTTGAAGAGGTCGACCACCTGGTCGACGTCGGGCGCCGCCGGGGGGGTCTTGGGCTTGGATCGTGCCATGCTGCCTTCCTCTGCTCGCAGGCCCCGCTCCCCCGGCCCGCGCGGCCGGAGAGCCTTTCGGTGGCCATCATTTCAATATCTATCAAATTGGCGGGCGCTAAATCAAACGCGTGGCGCAGGAAAAGCCCGGGGCGGGCCGCCGCCCTCCCCTCCCACAACCCAGCGGCTGCCGGTGGTGAAGACGATCGTCGTCACCGGAAAGGGCTCTCCGCGAAGCGGGGGCCCTGCTTCGCCTCGGAGTTGAGCCGGACGGCGTAGGTCGTGTGCGGCTCGAGGGGCAGGATCGGCAACTCGAGCTCGGTCGCGCTGCGCCGCGGGTCGAGACCCTCCTTCGCGAGCTCGGGGCAAGAAGCCAGCGTCCGATACTCAGAGCGTCCGGCTAGCGCGCGATCTCGGCTCGGCGAAGCTCAGGCGCGGGGAGCGGAGATTGCGGGGCACGTAGCTCGTGCCGTGGGCAGGATCGGACCGCGCCAGCGGTGTGCTGCCACCCCCCAAGAAGATGACCGCCAGGCACCGGATGGCGTAGGGGGAGCGCTCAATCCTCGAGCAAGCGACGCGACAGGTCGTCGAAGTCGCAGGCATCGATCTCCTCCCGCTGGATGGCTCCCATCTCGGAGAAGCGCTTGTGCTCGTCGGGGGAGGACATCTCCACGTTGGCGCGCCGGGGCATGCTCGGCGGGCGAGTGACTTCCTCCGTGCGCCGCACGACCTGGGCGAGGTTCTCGGGCAGGCCCTCGGGCAGCGCCTCCCGGCGCTCGAGGGCGCGCTTGGCGCGGCGGCAGACCTCCAGCGTGCTGGCCAGATTGGTCTTGATCTTGATCAGGCGCTCGACGTCCGGAGCGGGGCCCGACAGAGAACGCTTGACCTTGGCATTGGCCACCTCCAACACCGCGATCAGGCAGTTCAGCTTGCGCGTGAGTCGCTCCCTGTACTCGGGGTCGTCGAGATCCGACTCGCGGAAGGGCTCGTTGGAGGGCTGATCGGACATCGTTGCGTCGGGCCTGGGTCAGAGATGGGCTGCGGGCGCTGCGAACACCTCAAGGTACCCCGGAATCCTGGTCTCGGTCGGCCTCCGGGGGTGAAGCGACGCCCATACCGCCCATGCAGAAACCTTTTCCGGACGGGCCGCCGACGGCGGGGCTCATTCCGCGACCAAATCCCCTGCGAGCCCCGGGAACGACCCTGAGTGCTATTCGAAGGCGGACTGCAGGGTGAGGGCGAGGTCGTCCTCACTGACCTTGCCGGCCACGATCACCGGCTGCCCGCCCAGGGCCCCCCGTAGCGAGCGCCAGGCACCCACCTGCATCGAGCGCAGCACACCCAAGAGGTGGGTGTTGTCGGTGGTGAGGGTCGCGCTCTGGCTCATCAACATGACGACTTCGAGCCCGTCGTCCAGGTAGACCTTCGACCACTCCCCGTCGGGGGCCACGAGCTTCTCGATCATCGGCTGCATGACGAAGCCGTTCCCTGGCGAGTAGCTGGGCACCAGGGGCTCGAAGCCGAAGATGGCCTGGAGGTCTGCCCCCAGGTCGTGCTCCTCGGTCTGGAAGAGACGGTTGGTGAGCTGCATGTCCGAGACGTCGCCATCGTAGGCGAAGGTCTCGAAGGCCACCTTGGCGAGCAACATGCCGTCGCTCGTCGCGTACTCCTCGTAAGCCAACACCAGCCCGGTGTTCGGGTCGATGTCGACCACGTAGCGTCTCTCCCCACCGCCGATGCGTTCGACCGAGACCTGCACCACCTCGATGCCGGCGACCTGGTGCGTCTCCGTGTTGACGAGGGCCTGATAGTTCTGGAAGAACCGGTCCACGTCCCGGATGCGCCAGTCGCGGAAGCGGTAGCTGAGCACCTGTCGCTGATCCTGCAGGAGCCGGAACAGGTCCGGGTTCGGGTGGGGCGTGATGACCTCGATCGTTTCGATGGCGAAGTTGCCCTGCCCGTCGGAGCCGACGTCCTCGCGGTACGCCACGCCGGGGAGCTCCTCGAAGAGGTCGACCCGGCGCACTCCACGGAAGGCCTGTTCGAAGGGCGCCATCGGCACGAGGTCGAAGAAGGACCCATTGGCGGTCGGGTCCTGAACGGACGAGGTCCCATCCCCCGCCCCGACGCCGCTCGAGTCACTGCAGGCCAGGGAGAACGAGGCCCCCAGGAGCAGGAGGAATGTCCGTCTGCGCAGCATGGCTAGCGCACGGCGCCCTCCCAAACGCCTCCACCGAGCGCGCTCAGGAACGCGACGGCGGGATCCCCGGCTTGGGCCGCGGCGCGCGGATCCACGCGCACGATCTCGAAGCGCCGCGGCACCGACTCCGTGTTCTGTTTCGAGCCCGCCCCGAGCCCCAGCGTCCACACCAGGGCGATCGTCGCCACCAGACCGATGACCGGGACCATCCAGCTCACGGGCGACGGCGGATCACCGCTGCCCACCGCCACCGCCTCCAACCGCCGCGCCAGGGCTCCGGGGGCGACCTTGCGGGGCAGACGACCCGCCAACCGACCCACGATCGCCTTCGGCAGGTCCTCGAAGTCCTCCGCAACCAGCCGGTCCAGCACCGCGGGTGCCGGGACTTCGGGCAGACGGAACGGCTGCTCCACACGACGGCGCACGATCGCTTCCAGCTCGTCCGGGATGGGTCGTTCGGGCAAGCCTCGCACGGCCTGTACGGCGCGCTCCTGGCGCGCCCCCGGCTGCATGGCGGCCACCACCCGTCCCTCCAGGTCCTGCGGGACCTCCTGGCGGCTCAATCCACGCAAGGCGCAGGCCTGGGCCAACATCCGCCGCCAGGCCGCCTCGGCGCGTGGATCCGCCTCCAGCGTCGCCCGCAGGTGAGTGGGCAGCGCTGCCGCGCGAGCCTCAGCTCCTTCACCCGCCGCCAAGCAGGCGGGCAGGATCTCGAGCAGCTCGTCTCGCAGGCGGGGATCCATGGTGGGGTTCGCGGAGGGTGTGGGTCGACGTCAGCGCAGGCAGTGCCGATCGAGGACCGGCGTCAACTCCCGATCGAGGGCGGCGTGGGCCCGGGAGAGGCGGGACTTCACCGTCCCGAGGGAGATCGACAGGGTTTCGGCGATCTCTTCGTAGGAGAGGTTCTCGGTGTAGCGCAGCACGGTGATGGCGCGCATCTTAGGACTCAGGCGTGTGATCGCCTGCTGAATCTCTTCCTCGAGCTCGCGCCGGGAGGCGCAGGCCATCGGCAGCTCAGCCTGCTCGTCGAGGAACTCGAGGCGCCGGCCATCCCCACCGTTCGGTCCCTGGAGAGCCTCCAGCGACGAAGAGGCGCGGGCACTCGATCGGCGTTTCAGATCGATGCTGGCGTTGACCGCGATGCGGTACACCCAGCTCGAGAAACGCGAGGCGAAGCGGAACTCGCCCACCTTGCGGAAGAGGATTCCGAAGGTCTCCTGGGAGGCATCCAGCGCGTCGGTGGGATTGCCCGTGATCCGGTAGCAGATGTTGTAGACCCGATCCTTGTACTGCTCGTACAACTCGCGGAACGCGCCATCGAAGCCCTGGGGAGGGCTCTCCTGGCAGGCGAGAACGAGGGTTCGATCGGGGTCGTGGGGCATGGGGGGGGTCAGTTTTCCGGCGCTTGGACGTTCCAGGCTAATGGGGGGTTCCCCTCAATCACGTCCAGAAGTCGGCCTTTAGTGGGAGTCCAACAGGCGACTAACAGACCTTCATCGCGGCAGCAAACTCCTCCCACCGAGATGTCAGGGGCGCGGTGACTCAACCGGTCAACCGCCTAGGAGCGCCCCCGTGTCGATCGTCTGGAACGTCTCGCCAACCGAGGCCGCGCAATCCGTGGAGCAGTAGCTGTCCCAGCCATCCTCACAGGTTGCGGAGGTCACCTGGTTCAACACGACGCTACCCGTGGTGCCGACGACCTCCGAAGACTGGAGGCAGACCTGCTCCGCCTCCCAATCCGCGGGGATGCCGCCGTCCCCTCCGGGGGGGATCGGCTGATGGATCGTGTTTCCCCCGCCGCCCACCAGCAGGGGATCGTTGCCGGGCCGCTCGGGAAGCTCCCGCCGCAGGAGGATGATGCCCTCCTTCACGAGCAGGTCGATCTTGGCCGCCGCCGCGTAGCGCACCCGCCCCGGAAGCCCCACCACTCCGTAGAAGGTCGCCCCCCCGTAGAGGTGGACGACCCCCTCGGGCATCTCGAGGTCCAGGGTGAAGAGCTTGCCACCGTTGGGAGCCGACAGGACGACAGTCTGGGAGTGAGCCAAGACGCGGGCCGTCGACAGGTCCACGGTACGCCCTCCGGCGTAGAGGCCGAAACGCAGCACCTGATCGCTGAGGTTCCCCACGGTGTTGTGAATGGCGATGAAGACCTTCAGCTTGCCGGCCTCCCCGCGCGCGCTGATGGCCATCGAGAGACCTTCGGTCCCACTCGGCACGTCTTCGAAGAGCGTCGGGTAGGTCCCGATGGCGAACTCCTCCCCGTCGCTGTAGCCGTCGAAGTCGGAGTCCGGCAGGAAGGGATCCGTGCCCAGGATCTGCTCCTGTCGGTCGGGGAGTCCGTCCTGGTCCGAGTCAGCGCTCGGACTCGCCTCAGCGTGCAGGGCTGTCGGGGTGACCCCCTGTCCGACCAACGCCCACCCCGCGAGGAACACGATCCCTAGAGGTGCCCCCCACGTACCCAGGAGAGCACGCATTCGACGAGGGTCGATCCTGCGGTGACGCAGGAGGGGAGGGGGCATCACGGTGTGGCCTCGTGCCAGCCCGGTTGGAAAAGGGGGGAGGGCCGCAGACCATCCGAGCCTGGCCCAAAAGGGCGATTTCGTCAAGGTTTGGTCTGCGGACCCCTCTTCCTGGGCCCCTGGTGGGTGTTCAGCGACGGAGAGCCGAGCTACGATCCCGCCCTGACCCACATCGCGTGCGCCCGTAGCTCAGCCGGATAGAGCGTTGGCCTCCGGAGCCAAAGGTCACAGGTTCGAATCCTGTCGGGCGTACCACCCCATCAGTCCGGCAGGGACAGGGTCCATGTGGCGGACACCCAGCGGGCCGTCTCGCGGGCCGCCAAGTCGATGCCGCGGGCGTTCCAGTGGATGTCGTCGATGCCGACGAAGAGGTCAGCGGGGTCGTTCTCGGCGAAGAGCTCGAAGAGGTTGCGCCCAGGTATGCCCGCGGTCGCCAGGGCCTCCTCGAAGGCCCGATCGAGAGCGCGCGGATCGTAGGTCGGGTAGAGCGCCGGATCGACGCGGATGTGGAAGGTGGGGTCCACGTCCACCGCCGAGGGCACGATCACCGCGGCCAGGGGAGTGCGGCGCTGGGCGCAGGTCTCCGCCCAGCGGACGAGGACCGCGGTCAAGAGCTCGCGCTTGACGCGCACGGAGGGTGAGTCGGGGGAGATGGCGATGTCCGCGTCGTAGTAGTCGTGCAGGAGATCGGGGACCAACGGGTCGCCGAGCTGCTCGAGCTCCTGGGTGGCAGCCGCCAGGTAGAGGGGCATGTGGTCCAGGGGTGCCTCGAGCTCCTCCTCGGCGAAGCGCGCCTCCCTCCGGCGGTGGTGGCCCCAGGCGCGCCAGAGTCGCACAAGCGCCAGATCATTCCCGCGCCGGCCGGCCTCCTGGAAGTACTCGATCACCTCCGACCCCAGCTTCGGCCGCCGCCGCTCCGCCCGCCCCTGGGGATCCAGCCGGAAGAGCTTGTTGCGCAGCACGTCCCCGTGGTCGTTGGTGGCGCACAGCACGAGCAGCACCAGGTCGGGGCGCAGTACCGCCCACTCCCGCTCGACGCGCAGCAAGGCCTGGTCGGGACCGTAGCCGGAGGCTCCGACGTTGACGACCTGGTAGCGCCCCTCCAGATGAGCCTCCAGGCGTGCGGGGAAGCAGTCGCGATAGGGGACGTTCTCGGCCATCACCATGGAGTCCCCCACCACCGCCACCAGGGGACGCTTGCGCGCGCCGAGCTCCGGCCCGCGGTAGCCCGTCGAGTTGATGGCGATCAGGTTGCGGGCTCCCCCCGTGCGCTCGGGCATCGGTTGGATGCGGCGCGAGCCGGGGATCGTGGCGTGGTGCAGCTCGGCGTCGAGGCGGTAGCTGGGAACGCCGATGGGGTACCAGCGATCGACCGCGACCTCCGCCAGGATCAGGCTGATGACCAGGGAGAGGAGGGCGAGCTGGATCTTGCCCCGTCGCTTCACTGGCCGGGCCCCTGGTAGAGCTCCTCGGGGGCGCTCCCGAAGGTGATCAAGGAGCCGATCTCGCGGTACTGCATGCCGCGCAGGGTAGCGCGATCCACTTCCTCCGGGACCGCGCCGTCGGAATCAGGCCGCCGGGCGCAACCCGACGATCGCTCCGTCGCGGACGCGGACTTCGAAGCTCCCCGCGTCGCCGGCTTGCCCCAGGGCGTAGGCCAGGGCCCACTCCGATCGTCCCTCCTCGGCGCGCGGCAGGCGCAGGCAGAGCAGGTACGCCTCTGCGCCGAAGCGCTCCGGGTCCACGCCGGCGGCGCGGGCCAGCTCGGGGAGGATCCCGGGGAGCTGGGAGCAGGCGTCCTGGAAGGCCAGCCTCTGGGCGAGGCTGGGACCCTCTCCTTCCCCTTCGATCTCGACGTCCACCCCGCGCGGGAGCTCTCCCATGGCCACCGCCCCGCGCCAGAAGCCATCCTCGAGGAGGGCGATGCGGCCGAAGTCCGGATCGGCGCGCACGGCGACCACCTCGCGGCGGTCGGCTCGACTGGCGAGCGCCAGGTAGGCCAACACGACGACCGGTCCGACCACGGCGAAGAGGGGCAGGGAGACCTCCCAGGAGAGGCCCAACAGGCCCTCCCCGATGGCCGCCGCGAGCAGCCCCAGACCGAAGACCCAGGGGACGTGCCGGAGGACGGATGGGTGGAGGGGGATCATGTGCGTGGGACTCCACGCCCTTCATCGACCGGATTCCCTCCACTCCTTCAGTCTCGGCGCAGGCGAGGTCTCTCCGGGATTGCCTCCGCGTCGGGGGGGGACTAGCTTGCCGGGGCCTCCCCAGCCACCAGGAGCGGAATCCGGATGAGCGCCCCCACGCCCGAAGTCCTGCGGGCCTCCTTCCAAGAGGCACGCGACACCCTCGACGCCGTCCTCGCCGACCGCGCCTTCTTCGCGGCCCTGGAGCGCTTCGTCGACCTCTGCGTGGAGACGGTGCGCCGGGGGGGCCTGATGATGTCCTGCGGCAACGGGGGCAGCATGTGCGACGCGATGCACTTCGCGGAGGAGTGGACGGGGCGCTTCCGCAAGGACCGAGCCGCCGTGGCGGCGGTGGCCTTCAGCGACCCCAGCCACCTGAGCTGCATCGCCAACGACTTCGGCTACGACGAGGTCTTCGCCCGGGAGGTGGAGGCCTACGGCAAGCAGGGGGACCTCCTGGTGGCGATCTCCACCTCCGGCAACTCCCCCAACGTGATCCGCGCCTGCGAAGTGGCCCGCGAGCGGGGGGTGGCCACGGTCGGTCTCCTGGGCAAGGGGGGGGGCTCGCTGGCGGGGATGGTCGACGTCCCGATCCTGGTGCCGGCGGCGGGGACCTCGGACCGCATCCAGGAGATCCACATCAAGGTGCTGCACATCGCGATCGAGGCGACGGAGCGGCGGCTCTTCCCGGAGAACTACGCCTGAGGGGGTGGAAACGGGGGTTCCGGTCCCCGAAATCGGGACGGCGGCTCAGAATGGACCGTATGGAGAGCCGCCTGCTGAGCGCTCGGCAAGAGGGCTCGGGCAATCCCCGAAGTTGTGCTTCCGGGATTGCACGCACGCAGCATGCACCGTGCGGACCAGAGGGAAGGTCTGTCGGGCACCTCCATCCCCCTGCGACCCCTTGACCCAACATCGAGTTCTACACCATGTGTCAACACAGCACCCAAACCGTCATCCCTGGAGGCTGCGAGCAGAAGTGCGAAGGCTGTCAGTGGTCCGCCCGAATCTCTGCCGAGCACAAGACCAACTACTGCCGTTTCACCTGGAGCGTAGACCGTACGGGGTGCACCTACTTCCCGAACGACACCTTCTCCGGTACGAACGAGGTGCCCTGCAACAACCAGACTACCCTCAGTTTCTTCTGTGACACGGAATCGACGTGCAAAGGCTACGAGGTGACCCTCACCGCCTGCGCCTGCCCGGTTCCGCCCGGAGGAGGCGGTAGTTGATCGAGTTGACCCATGGGTGACACGACAGTTGTCCACTCGGATCTCGAGGAGTTCTTCGATCAGGAAGCCTGGTTGCGTCGCCTCGCCCGCCGGCTGGTGACCGACGACAGCGCGGCGCTCGATCTCGTCCAAGACGTCTGGGTCGCGCTGATCGCGAACCCACCGAAGGACCGCTCCAAGCCCAAGGCGTGGCTCACCGCTGTGGCCCACCGGACCGCCTTCAGGCATTGGGCGGCCCGAAAGCCTAGGCCGCAGTCCTTATCCGCCGAGGCCTGGCGCAAGATCTCCTCAGAGGGCGACGCTCCCGAGGAAGCGGCCATCCGTTGGGATGCCCACGAGCGGCTCCGGGAGGCGGTCAGCACCCTCAAGGAGCCACTCCGGACGACGATTCTGCTCACCTACCAGGAGGGGCTCTCTCGAGACAAGGTCGCGAAGGAGCTCGGGATCACCAGGCGTGCCGTACGCGACCGTCTGAGTCGCGCTTCTGTGCAACTGCGCCGCATCCTCGGCGAAGATCAGAAGGGTGGATCCGCGGAGAGCGCCTGGGCTCTGGCTGTGTTGCCCTTGTTCCGGCGCAAGGACCTCGCCCGGTTGGCCAGACTGGGCACGACCGGCGCCAAGAGCGTCTCCATGGCCGCTCTCTCCGCAGCAGTTCTCGCGGGAGTGCTCGTGATCGCCCTCGCGCTGCACTCGCTGGGCACCGGTGGGCGCCCCGCATCGGGAGTCGCGGACCTGGTCCCACTCGAGGAGGACCTCCCGAGGCCCGGGGACACCCCAGTCCACGACGATGCCCTCGCGTCCCGGTTCACGGCGCGAAAACCCGTCCTCCTCGAGGGCGACGGAGCCGACCGATTGCCTGCGCCTGGCTCGTCAGCCGCCCCGTCGGAGTCGGATCTCTTGACAGAGGTCGCGTCGCCAGATCCCCCTCCATTCCGAATCTCAGGGAGTCTCACGCTCAATGATGCCCCCCCGGAGAACTGGAAGGCTTCGATGGTCCTCCGGGGGAAGATGATGCAGGACCCATACGACCTTGAGTACCGCTTGCGTCCAATCGACTCAGAGGGCCGCTTCGAGCTCGGTGGCCGGGAGCCTGGCGTTTGGGGGGTGTACCTCCAACCAGAAGAGGACGTGCATGGAAGACCGATGTACGTCGTTGACAAGCAGTTGGCCTGGGGAGCCGAATCCCATGAGGTGAACCTCGACCTCCACACGGGTACGGTGCGTGTCGACGCTCCGGATTGGGAGAAGACGATGCTCTACACCCAAATGGAGGATCTCAAGTGCAGCTACAGCAGCTACGCAGCCGTACGCCAAGGCCAGGCCAGATTCTGGGGAGTGCCCGAGGGGTTCGTTGAGCTCACCTGGATCACGAGCAAGCCCGGCGTCTACCCCATCGAGCGCCAGGTCCTCGCCGAAGGCTGGGTGCCCCGCGGCGAGGAGCTCGTGCTCACGGTCTCTCCCCCCGCAAAGGACTAGATCGAGTCCAGCCCCCAGACGAAGGGGTTCAAGGGCAGGGCCCCCAGATCCAGGCCGGTGAGCTCTGCCGCCGCTTCGGCGACGTCGCGCAACCCGCGGGGTGCGGCCAGCAGGAGCAGGGTCTGAAGCTCATCCAGCTCCGCCCGCCCCTCGGGACCGTCGAGCGCCACGCCGGCCTCGATTGCCGTCACACACCCCTCCGGCCCCACCAGGGGCTCGAGGGTCCGCGCGGCGGCCTCGGTGGAGATCAGCTTGCCCATCCCCAGGATTCCGACCGCCCCCGCGATCCCCGCCACCGCCAGGTAGCGATGCACCCCCTGCTCGTCCCGCGGCGACATCAGCGCCAGGGGCTGGGGCGATCCCTCGAGGTGACGCCGCACCAGAGCCAGGACGTCGAGGGGGCCTCCCCCCCACTCGTGGACTGCCCCGTGAAGGTCCTCACCGCGGCCGAGGCAGGCGTAGGCCACCAGCATGCCGTCCGTCTCGAGCACCAGGGTGCTCGTGCCGGGGCAGGCGAGCAGGGCGCGACTCTCCTCGCGACCGCGCTCCACGCGACTGGTGTGGGCGCAGTACAGGTCGTGGATGACGTCGAAGTCCCCGGCGTTCGCGACCCGCACCCCCGGCCGTTCGGGGAGCAGGGGTGCGAGCTCCGGGACGATCAGGTGATCGACCTCGCTGCCGATCGGCGACCAACCCCGCCGGTCGTAGAAGTCGGCGTCCTCCGCCCAGAGCAGTGCGATCGCGCAACCCTGGTCGGCGAGCTCCCGCTGGGCCTCCTTCAGGGCCGCGCTCGCCAGCCCTCGCCCGCGGTGAACTTCATCGGTCCCCACCGAGCCGATCAGGCCCAGCCTCAAGCGGCCCGGGGGCGCCAGGACGTCCCGCGCCAGGGTGGCGCAACCCGCCACCGGCACCCCCTCCTCCTCCACCGTCACCAAGCGCCCCGGGGCCCCCTCGCCGAAGATCAAGGGGTACTCGGCCCCCAAGGGCCGCCCGTCGCGGAGAGCGTGCGCAAGCATCGTCTCCGCGACGGGGGTCGCCTCGCCGATCACGACGCACTCTCCTGGTCCTCTGCGGCCCCCGTCTCCGCCCGTTGCTGGGCGGCCCGGTAGGCCTCGAGGAGCCGATCGCTGAGGGAGAGGGCGTCGTCGATCGAGACGCGAGCGCGGTCCACCGCGCCCGCCAGCTCGACCGGCTCGGTCACGGCTTCACCGTCTTCCTTGAGACGCTGAGCCTTGGCCTGGAGTTGGTCGAGCAGTGCCCGGAAGGCGGCGCCGTTGCCGTCCGCCTTGCGCGGGCCAACGCCGTGGGCCGGCCCCTCTACGGGACCGACGCGGCGGGAAATGGGGTCTTGGGTCACGGATTACCTCCGTAGGTCAACGAAGGAAGTTCAAGAGGGTCTGTTGCAGGAGCCGCGCTCCGGTCGCCTGGGCGACCTGCAGCGTCTGGTCCGCCTTGTTCATGTCCAGCACCACCGTGGTCAGGTCGGCGTCCTCGATCCTGGAGACCAGGGACTCCAAGTGGACGTGCAGGTCCTGCAAGCGGGCCTCGGTGGTGTCCAGTCGGTCGGTGCGCGCGCCCAGCCTGCCGGTCGCGATCAGCAGGTTCTTGTGGTTGCGGTCGAATTCTCCGAGACGGCTCCTGGCACGCTCGAGGGCATCGGTCAGGGGCAGGCCCGGCTCGTTGCGCAGGTCCTCGGCGACGCCCGCCAGGCTGTCGAAGATGTTCGCCGTCCCGCGGTAGGTCACCAGCTCGGTGGCCGCCCGCGTGATGCCGGTGGTGTTCAGGTGCAGGACCGCCCCACGCCCCTCGTCGACCAGCTCGAGGTCGGTCTCGGTCAGGGTGATCGCCTGGTAGGCACCGCCGTTGAAGGCGAGCGAGGCTTCCCCGGTGAGCACGAAACTCGTGCTGGCCCCCGACCAGGCGCTGAAATCCAGGTCCACGGTGCTGCCGTCGGCGTCCCGCAAGGTCAGGTCCGTGGGGAGCGGGGTTCCGATCGAGGTCTTGGGCCCACTTCCGAGCTGCGCCATGCCGTTCACCCCGTCGATGGTGACCGTGTGGGGTCCCACGATCGTGTCATCAGCCCCTCCGGCCGCCAGGGCGATCCCCTCGGTGGGTGCCCCGGTGGTGACGTCGTGCCGCACGTGCACGTCGTGGAAGCCTTCCCCGGAGCTCGCGCTCACACCAGTGCTCACGCCGGTCATGCCGGCGAAGCCCACCCCGGTGTACTCGAAGCGGCCGAAGATCTCGTCCCCGGGGACGTTGAGCTGCAACTCCACGTCCCGACCGATGAGGATCGACTGCTCGGTGCTGTTGCCCCGGTAGACCACCCGGTGGCGGCCGTCCTCGACCACTTCGTGAAAGGGCTGGGTGGCCGTCTCGGTGCCGGCGAAGAGGAAGCGCTCCCCGGACCGCGAGTTGCCGATCTCGATCAGTCCTTCGACCAGGAGCTCGAGCTGCCCGGCGAGCGCCTCGCGGTCTTCGTCGGCCAGCGTCCCGCTCATGCCCTGCACGATCAGGGCGCGCGCCTCGGTGAGCTGGGCGGAGGCGGACTGCAGCTGGGAAGAGGCGGTGGCCAGGTGCGGCCGAGCGGTGGTGATCGCCGAGAGATAGGCGCTCACCCCGCCCTTCTGGCGGTGCACCGAGAGCGCGGCCGACGTGCCGACCGCGTCGTCGGAGGGGCGCAGGATGCTCTTGCCGGTGGCGACCATCTCCTGCGCGCGGGCCAGCTTGCCCAGGTTCAGCTCCAGACCGGAGCGCACCAGGTTGTAGATCGAGGCCTGCGTAGGTCGTTGGATCATGACGCTAGAGGAGGTTCAGGACCTCTTGGTTGAGGGTGTTGATGACCTGCAGGAACTGCGAGGCGGCGTTGAAGGCCTGCTCGAACTGGATCATGTCCACCAGCTCCTCGTCGACGTTGACCCCCGACAACTGCTCGCGACGCTGGTCGAGGGCTTCCGCCAGGAACTCCTCCACCTCCAGGGAGTTCTGGGTCGAGCTGATGTCGAAGCCCACACCCCCGATGATCGTCCCGTAGTACTCGTTGAAGGACCCATTCAAGCCCGCGACCTCGGCGTTCTGCAGTGCCATCAGGTCGAGCAGGATCCCGTTGTCACCGGCCGCTCCGGAGGACGACACCGCCAACAGCGCCGGGTCGGCGGCGATGTCCTGACGCAGCTCGAAGGTGTCGGCGTCAGTGCCATTGAAAAGGACGTTGACCCCCAGGGCGACGAGGGCGTCCGAGGTGTCCGAATCGGCGATGGCGTGGGTCAGGAAGGCGTCGTGGTCGGTGGCCGACAGCTCTCCGTAGGTGAAGCTGACGCTGATGCCGTCCGCCACCATCAGGGCAGTGCCCGGGATGTAGTTGGGCCCCACGTCGAGCGTCACCACGGGCAAGCCCTCGCCCGTGCGCACTTCGACCTGCAGGCCGGCGGTCGTGCCGATGCTGCCGTCGGAAAGTGGCGTGAAGACGAGGAGCTGGTTCTCCGTCCCCGTGTAGTCGCCGTGCACTTCGATCGCGGTCGAGGTGTCGCTGCCCGTGACCACCGTGCCGGGTTGGAATCCCAGCTCGGCCAGGGCGGTTCCCCCGTCGATCGTGAAGCTCTCCGTCGCGCCCGAACCGACGGTCTGCAGGAAGAGCTGGTCACCCACCGCCACCGCGCGCAGCAGGTTGATGGTCATGTTCGGGTCCGCGTTGAGCGCCGTGGCCACTTCGCCCGCGGTGGCTTCGGACATGTCCTCGAAGTCCGCCGGATCGAAGGCCACGCTGAAGGAGGAGATCGGCCCCGTCAGGTTCACCGTGGAACCGGCGATCAGGTTGAAGGGGCCGTAATCGGTCGCCCCATGGGATGCCCGGCCGCTGCCGAAGCTCCCCACCACGTCCGGCCTGCGATTCAGCCGTGAGCTGAAATCGAACATGGTGCCGCTGTCCGCGTTGACCTGGATGCGGCCGAATGAGTCCAAGCCGGCGGAGAGCTCGCCTATGTGATTGAAGGCGCTCAGCAGGTCCTTGACGGTCGTCCGCTGGGCGTCGATCTCGATCACGTGTGTGGCGATGTCGTCGGTGGCGAGGTCGCGCACGTGCACGTACAGCTCGCCGTCCTGCACCGCGAACTCCAATCCCGCCCCCGCCAGCAGCTCGTCCAGCTTGTCCCCGTCGCTGTCGGTGTCCTGAATGGCGAAGGATCCGGTCAGGTGCTGGAACCCTCCGGCCTTCGGGATGCCCGTGCTGTGGGCGCGGTTGGTCTCCAGGATCAGACTGCGCGCCAGCTTGTCGATCTGCTCGCGGAAGGAGGGGACGAAGCTCTCCGCGAAGTCCAAGAGCCCCCCGATCTCGCCGCCGTTGGGCTCCACCGGCTGTGTGCCCCCCTCGACGTACAGGGTGACTTCGCCGTCCTGCCCAACCTCCGCGCGCAGCTCGTTGTGGGTGGTGGGGCCGACCAGCAACTGCCCCGAGATCAGGACCCGCACGGCGCCGTTGACGTCCTCGTGGTAGCTGACGTCGATCTGCTGCGCCAGTTTGCGCAGGGCGACGTCCCGCTGGTCCCGCAGGTCGTTGGCGATCACACCCGTGGCCTCGACCTTCGAGATCTCCTTGTTGAGCTCGACCACCTGTGCGGCGCGGACGTTGACCTCGTTGGTGAAGAAGCCGACCTTCCCGGCGGCGTCCCCCTGCAACTGGCTGAGCTCGTCGGCGAGCTGGTGGAACTGCGAGGTGAGGCTGGTCGCAGCCTGGGTGACACCGGTCCTGAAGACCACGTCCTCCGGGTTGGTGGACAGATCGGAGATCGCCCCGAAGAAGTCGTCCATCAGGATGCCGAGGCCGTAACCGCTCGGCTCCCCGAGCAACGCCTCGACGCTGCTCATGCCCGTCAGCATCGAGTCGAGGCGCTTGACGATCGCGCTCTGGGCCACGATGCGGCGCGAGAGCAGCGCGTCCGACGTCCTGGTCACCAGGTCGCCGTTCACCCCACCCCCTATCTCCAGGCCGCGGATGCGCAGGGGGCGCGCCGCGCTGATCTGCAGGTCCTGGCGGGAGTAGCCCTCGGTGTTGGCGTTGGAGATGTTGTGCCCCACCGTCTCCAGGGCCGACTGGGCGGTGAGCAGGGCCCGCAGGCCGATGTTGAGGCCGTAGCTACCCATTGTTCACGCCTCCGCGTCCACCAGCGCCCCGCCGCCGTGCAGGGGGCGGCCCTGCTCGTCCGTGAGCAGGAGCTCGACCACCTCCCCCGCGATGCGACGGTGCGCGCAGAGCAGGAGACCGACGCGACGCGCATGGCGCAGCACGGCGGCGGTGGTGGAGCGCAGCTCGGTGCGCAGCGCGCGCAGGGCCTGACCGGCGGCACCCAGGCGCTCCGATACGCTGGCCAGGGTCAAGGCCGAGGGGGGTACGTTCCAGACCGCCGCCAGCTCGGCCAGCAAGCTGTCGCGCCGCCGCGCGCGGGCGGTCCCTTGGCTGCCCAGGGCTTCCATCGCGGCACTGGTGGCCTGCACACTCTCCAGGTCGTGCTCGAGGGCGGCCTGCTCCTGGTCCTCCAAGAGCTCGAGCGTGCGTGCTTGGGCGTCGAGCTCCTCTCGGCCCCAAGCCTCCAGGTGCAGGGCGATGCTGCGCGGATCCCTCACGGCCGCTCCTCCTCGCTCTCGGGGCCTTGCGCTGCGTCGCTCAACGCGACCTTCACCCGTCCGGCGAGATCGAGCGCGCCGTCACGGGCGAGCTGTTCGCCCAGGAACTCGTCCATCCAACCGTTGAAGACGTCCGCTCCGGGGCCGCTGCCGAAGAAGCCCTCCTCGGGCAGGGCGCTGCGCAGCTCCTTGACGAGCAGCGTGGCGAAGAGCGCCTCCAGCTTGCGGCCCGCCTCCGCCGCGTCGGCGCTGCGTGCCTCACTGGCGCGCTGCTCCAGGCGCAGGCTGGAGAGCGTCGTCGAATCGAAGTTCGGGGGAAGACCGGCAGCGTCCATCACATCCTCCGGATCTCGGCCACCAGCATCCCGCTCTCCGACATCTCGGTCAGGATGCTGATCATGTCGCGGGGGCTGGCGCCGAGGACGTTGAGCACCTCGACCACCTCCTCCAGGGTGGTCGCCCCGGGCACCACCACGAGCGGGTTGCTCTCCTCCTCCACGCCCAACTCCGTGCGCGGAGTGGTCCGCGTCTGCCCCGCCGACATCGGCCCCGGTTGGCTGGTCTGGGGCGTCTCGGCGATCGTCACGAAGAGGCTGCCGTGTGCGATGACACCGGGGCGCAGGCGCACGTCCCCGCCCATGACGATCGTCCCCGTGCGTTCGTTGATCACCACCCGCGAGAGGTTGTCGGTCTCGACCTCCTGCTGCAGCAGGGTGTCGAGGTAGGCGATGTACATGCTCTCCGGGATGTCGATCGGCAGTGCGACGCGGATCGTCTTGCCGTCCGGCAGCACCTCGGCCACCTGCGGGTACAGGTGGTTGATCGCCTCGACGATGCGCACCATGTTGCCGTAGCTGGCGTGGTTCTTCTTGGCGTCCAGGTAGATGTAGCCGTTGTCGCTCACGACGTTGGTGGGCACCTCCTGCTGCACGGTGGCGCCCAGAGGCAGCGTCCCCACCGTGGGGTGGTTTTTCGTGGCGCTGGCCGCCTGCCCCGTCACGGTGAAGCCACCCACGGCGATCGGACCCTGGGCGGTGGCGTAGACGCGCTCCCCCCCCGGATCGAAGAGCTCGGTGAGGACCAGGTTGCCCCCCGCCAGGCTATTGGCGTCGCCGATCGTCGAGACGCGCGCGTCGATGCGCTGACCGGGCTTCATCCCCGCCGGCAGGAGCGCCTCCACGTGGACGACCGCCAGGCTTTCGGGGGACAGGGCGCTGGGGTCGACGTTGAAGTTGTGCGTCAGGAGCGCGTTGCGGAGCATCTGCGTCGCCAGCGCCCCCGAGTCACCGGTGCCGTTGAGGCCGACGACCAGTCCGTAGCCGGAGATCGCGTTCTCTTCGCGTCCCCGCACCCCGACCAGGCTGCCGACCCGCGCACCGATGCGCCCGAAGTTCCCGCTCAGCCCGCGCCGGTCGGACCTGCGGTTCTTGATCCAGTCCACCCGCGAGCGCGCACGGGGTTGTGTCGGCGCCTCGACGGTACCACCGGTCAGGACCGGCACCGGCGTGACGTCCCCGCCGTCGTCCTGGGCGGCGACACAGAGAAGCAAAGTCAAGAGCATGGCGTGCAGCGTCTCCTAGAAGGGCCAGAGCCAGTCGAGGGCGTCGTACAACCAGCCGGAGAGCCCCCGCCGGTTGGTGGCGTTGGTCATCGGACCGCTGCCGGAGTAGGTCACGCGCGCGTCCGCCACCAACTCCGACTGGACGGTGTTGGTCGCGCTGATGTCGTAGCGGCGCACGATCCCGCTGAACTCGATCACCTTCAGCTCGCGGTCGATGCGCAGCTCGCGGCGCCCCTGGATGACCAGGTTGCCGTTGGGCAGCCGGTCCATGACGATGGCGGTCAAGCGTGCGGTGAAGGCGCCCTTCTTCTCGTACTTGGCGTTGCCCTGGAAGCCGTCCTTTTTGCTGGACGTGATCTCGGGCAGGGTGTTGAACGCGTCCGGCTTGATGTCGAAGTTGATCAACTCGTAGTCCAGGTCGCTCTGCTTGTTGAGGTCTGTCTTCTCCTCGTTCTTGACGTCTTGGGTCTCCGAGATGATGACCGTCACCAGGTCCCCCACGCGGATGGCCGTCTTATCGGCCAGGGGTCGGACAGGAGCTCGGCTGGGGTCGTAGAGCGAGCCGCGGCGCTGGGCGGCCGCCGGCGCCAGGGCGCAGAGGGCGATCAGAGCGAACCAAAGGGGTCGATGCATGGTGGGTGCTCTCACTTCAGGAGGACTTCGACGAGCTCGGGGCCACGGACCACGGCCACCAGCCGCTTGCCAGTCCGTTCCAGCCGTATGCGGATGCGATCACCGGCGCGCGCGTTCTGTTCTGCGACGGCCAGGGCGCGCACCGTGACTCCGCCACGCTTGACTTCGACGCTGACGAGCTCGCCCTGCTGGATGATCACCTTGCGCTCGACGTCGTGCTCGGTGACCACGCTGCCCTTGCTCAGGGCGCGTCGAGCGGTGGCCTGTCCGAAGGCGGCGGGATCGAGGGCGATCCTGCGCGGACCGTTGGCGACCGCCACGCGCTTGGTCTCGAAGTCGCTCGCTTGCAGCGTCTCGCCGCTGGCGACGTCGCGGCGCAGCACCATGCGGCGCTCCCAGAGGGCCACCGACCAGCTGGTCCACACGGTGCGGTAGACCTCGCCGTCGATCAGCACCTCGACCGGGACGCTCCAGCTCCCGGGGGCGGGGGTTTGGCCGTTGGGTCGCGCCTGCAGGGAGAAGCTCCCGCGTGCCTGCGGCACCGCCAAGTCGGCCAGCGAGCCGCTGGGATTCAACTGGACATCGGCGTCGCGGAAGACCGCTGCGAGGGCTCCCCGCGCCTCCTCCCGCAGGCTGGCGGCGGTGACCGTCACGACGGCGGGGTACACGCGGCAGCGCAGCGCGCCCTCGACCGTCACCTGCACGCCGGGCAGGGCGCGCGCCAGCTCGGCGGCGATCTGCTCGCGGCGCAGGAGGCGGCTGTAGCCGGGGGCCGGCACGTGACCCAGGGAGAGGTCGCGGGCCCGGGCCACCAGGTCCACGTCCTGACCCTGGACGGTGGCGACGCTGCCCAGCCAGAGCTCGGTGCCGCGCACCTCCTTCTGTTCCGGCAGGTGGATGGTCAGGCCGCCGGCGACCAACAGGATGGCGGAGATCATGGCGTTAGCGGATGAGTTGGTTGACCTGCTGGAGCATCTCGTCACTGACCCGGATCGCGCGGCTGTTCACCTCGTAGCTGCGCTGGGCGACGATCAGACCGACGAGCTCCTCCACCGTCTCGACGTTGGCTCGTTCCAGGGAGCCCTGGATGATCTCGCCGGTGCCGTCCTGGCCCGGCTGCCTCGACTCCGCCCTGCCGGAGGAGGCCGTGGTGCTGAAGTAGTTGCCCCCCTGAGCCTTGAGCCCGGCGGGGTTCGCGAAGCGGTAGAGCTGGATCTCGCCCCCGCTGGCCCCCACGTCGTCCCCGCTCTTGAAGACCGTGATCGATCCGTCGCGGGCGATCTCCACCTCGCGCACGGTCGGATCGAAGGTGATCCTGGGCTCGAGGTAGTAACCTTCCGTGGTGACCAGGGAGCCGCTCGAATCGAGGCGGAAGTTGCCGCTGCGGGTGTAGTAGATCTCCCCGGAGAGGGTCTGCACGCCGAAGAAGCCATCTTCCTGGATCGCCAGATCGAAGCGCCCGCCGGTCAGGTCCAGGACGCCTTGGCTGAAGACCTTCTGGGAACCCGCCACCTCGACTCCGCTGCCGATCTGCAGCCCGGTGGCGTCCTGTTGCCCGCTGAGGGTCATCGAGCCCGGTTGGCGGTAGGTCTGGTAGAGCAGCGACTTGAACGACAGGCGGCTGCGTTTGAAGCCGGCTGTGTTGGCGTTGGCGATGTTGTTGGCGATCGTGTCGACCTGCATCTGCTGGGCTCTCATGCCCGAAGCAGCTGTCATCATGGAGCGGAGCATGCGGATCCGATGGGCTGGGGGTTACTGAGCGGCGTTCGCCAAGCGCTGGTAGCTCTGGCTGATGAGTTGCACGACCTGGGAGCCGGCCTGGAAGGCGCGCTGGGTCTCGATCAGGGCGACCAGCTCGTCGACGGGGGAGACGTTGGCGCCCTCGACGGCGTACTGGTGCACCTCGGCGGTGGCGGGGATGCGATTCAGGGCGGGGTCGGCGGAGTAGTAGCCGCGGCGCTCGGCCTGCAGGCGGTCGCGGGCGCCGAAGTCCACCAGCTTGAGGCGGCCCAGGCGTCGCCCGTCCTGGCTGACCTGCCCGGTGAGGTCGATGACCATGGGCTGGCTGGTGGGATCGATCTGGCCCCGGGCGCCGTCCCAAGCGACGGCGTAGCCTTCCTGGGTCACGAGCACCCCAGCCTCGTTCAGCTGCAGTTGCCCGTCGCGGGTGTAGAGCTCCCCCTCGGGCCCCTCCACGGCGAGGAAGCCGTCCCCCATGAGCGCCACGTCGGTGGCCACACCGGTGCGCTCCAGGGGCCCCTGGGACCAATCGACATGGCGGGCGGTCCACACCATGCGGTGCTGGGGGTTGCCCTCCAGTCCGGCCGGGGCGTGCTGGGCAACCGCGCTGCGCTTGAAGCCGTTGACGCGCAGGTTCGCCAGGTTGCTGGCGATCGTCTCGAGCCGGCGCTCGTTGGCGTGCATCGCGGCGGCGCCTCGGTACAGACCGATGTTCATACCCGTGCGCGAGCAAGGCCCATGCCAAGTCCCGAATCGCCCCCCTGCAGCGTCAGCAAGGGTGTTGCGGCCCGTGCGCCGTGACGGGGGGGCAATCCTTTCCAACGCCACGGAAGGACTTTCCAAGGACAACGGCCCCGCGGGGATGAACCCGCGGGGCCGTTCGATGCTGAGGGGGGGTGCGTGGTGGATCAGGCCAGGGCTCAGATCAGGTTCACGACTTCCGCCAGGACCTCGTCCTGGGTGGTGATCACGCGGGCGTTGGCTTGGAACCCGCGCTGCGCCTCGATCAACCGCACGAACTGCTCGGCGGTGTCGACGTTGGAGTTCTCGAGCGAGCCGCCGATGACCAATCCAGCGCCTTGGACGTCGCCGGCGCCGAGGGATGCGGCGCCGCTGTTGGAGGACTCGGCGAAGAGGTTCTCGCCCTCGGCGAAGAGCCCCTCCTCGTTCACGAAGGTGGCGATGCCCACCCCTCCCAACGAGCGGCTTTGACCGTTGGTGTAGAAGCCGTCGATCGTGCCGTCGGTGTTGACGGAGAGGCTGGCCAACTCCCCGTCGCCGTATCCGTCCTGGTAGGAGATGTAGGCACTGGTCTGACTGCCGAACTGCGTCAGGCCGTCGAACTCCCCGTCGGTGCCAAAGTCCAGCGCGAGGAGCTGGGGATTGGACTGGCCGGCGAACTGAATGGAGATGGTGCCGTTCACCGAACCCAAGCCCTGGGGCGCGCCGTCCTCGTCGAACTTGAGCCCCGTGATGGGGTTGTCCTCGTCCCCCTGCAGGATGGTTCCGTCCGTGCTCGGGATCGAGGCGATCACGTTCCAGGTGAGGTCGGACTGGCGCTCAAAGGTCAGGGTCACCGTGTGCGCCACACCGGCGTTGTCGTAGACCTCGGTCGAGGTGACCACCGTGTCGGGTCCGGTGCCGTCGGTCGTGACGCTGACGGCGTAGTCGGTCCAGGTCGTGGTGCCGGTGGCGGCCCCGTCGTCGGCGATCGTCAGCAACAGGTCGGCCTCCCCGGGAGTCTGGGCGGTCACGACGATCTGCCCGGAGTTGTTGAGAGTCACCAACGCGTCGGTGTACAGGCCGTCGAGGAAGTCCCGGAAGTCGGCGATCGTCGTCCCGGTGGTGCCGTAGATGAAGGTGCCGGTGACCGGGCTGCCGTCGGTGTCGACACCGACGACATCGATCTGATCGCCGGCGACGTAGTCGGACACGTTGGAGGGAAGCGAGTTGAGGTCCGCGTCGAAGTTCAGCTCCTGATCACCGCTGACCAGGGTGGTGGCCATGTTGATCACGTTGGCCAGGTCGTTGGGGGAGCCCGCATCGACCTTGAGGGTCACCGCCGAACCGGTGCGATCGGTCTCCAGCAGGATCTGCCCCCCCTGGTCCGAAGCGTGCACGTCGTCCAGCGCGTCGAGCACGGCCACGACCTCGGCGGTGGTGAACTGCCCGTCGTTGTCACTGTCGGTGAGGGTCACCAACTTGGGCGCACCGCCGCTGACGACGACCTCCATGGTGTAGGTGGCTCCGGGGGTCACGGCGTAGGGGCCGGTGGCGGCGCTCATCAACTGGGCCGGGAAGCCCTCCTCGAGCCCCGTCGTCCCGGTCAGCTCCTCGGCCAGCGGACCGGTGACCACCGCCGGCAGGTTGCCCTTGAGGGTCAGGTTCTCGGTGGACTTGGGCTGGAAGAGCGCCTCCGTGTCGACGGTCACTGGGCTGCCGGTCGGATCGAGCACCGATAGACCGGTGCGCTGATCGACCAGGTTGCGTCGGGAGTCGAGGCCGAAGGTCCCCACGCGCGAGAAGAAGCGCTGGGCGCCGTCGGTCAGGGCGAAGAAGCCCTTCCCCTCCAGGGCCAGATCGAAGATCCGCCCGGTGGCGGTCAGCGCGCCCTGGGTGAAGGTGCGATCGGTGCCCGCCAGGGAGACGCCCAGCCCGATCTGCGTCGGGTTGATGCCGCCGAGGTTGCCGGTGGGCGCCGAGGCGAAGCGCAGGGTCTGCTCGAAGGCGGACGCGAAGGTGGCGCGGCTGACCTTGTAACCGGGCGTGTTGGAGTTCGCCAGGTTGTTGCCGATCACGTCGATCCACTGCTGGTGGGCGGTCATCCCACTCAAGGCCGAGAAGAAGGAACGGGGCATGGCTCTAGCTCCTGGGGGTGGACTTGGATTCGGTTCGGTTACTGGTCGTCCTGATCGCCATCCTCTTGGTCCTCCTCCCCACCGGTGACGGCTCGCACGTCGGCCAGCGGAATCTCCTTCCCGCCGACGGACAGGAGCACGCCGCCGTCCGCGAGGTGGACGGAGTCGACGATGCCGCTCAGCTCATCGCCCGAGGTGCCGTCGGCGTACACGATGGTGCGACCGATCAGCGCGCTGGAGTTGGTGAGCTGGGTCAACTGGGCGTTCCCCTCCTGGAGGAGCGCCAGCGCGACCAGGTTCTCGTTCACGCCCTGCATCTCCTCCAAGGCGGAGAACTGCGCCAGCTGGGCGATGAACTCCTGGTTGTCGGTGGGGGCCATGGGGTCCTGGTTCTTGAGCTGCGTGACGAGCAGCTGCATGAACGCGTTCTTGTCGAGTCCCTGGGTCGCGGGTCCGCCGCCCGCGGCTCCCAGCAGGGGGTCGTTCGCGCTGATGCCTTCGATCATGGCTGTGCCTCAGGCGTAGTAGTCCACGCCGCCCTCAGCCGCGGCCACGTGCCGCGCCAGGGTCGACAGGTCGGTCGGTTCCTCTTCCTGCGACGCGCCTTGGGGATCGCACGCCGTGTTCGTTTCGCGCTCCGCCCCCTCGCGAGCCGCGCCGTCGTCCCCCGCCAGCCCCAGGTCGAACTCGGAGGCCTCGAAGCCTTGCTGGGCCAGCATCGCGCGCAGCTCGGGCACGTGACGCTCGAGCACGCCGAGGGTCTCGGGGCTCTCCGCGCGCAGGACGGCGCTGACCGCGTCGTCCTGGACGCGCAGCCGGATGGTGACGCGCCCCAGATCCGCCGGCTGCAGGTTGATGGTTGCGCTGCGCAGCGCCGGCGAGAGGGAGAGGCGCACCTGCCGCAGGATCGTGTCCGCCCGCTCGAGGTCCGCGGCGGGGGGGGTGGACCGGGGCGCCTCGGCGGTGGTGCGAGCGCCCTCCACGGCAGAGGCGGGGCGGGGATTGGAGGCCTGCTCCGCGCCGGAAGCGCCCAGTCCGGTGGTGATCCCGGTGGCGCTCGAGGTGCCGGCAGCGCGCCCCTCGGCCAGGGCCGGACCGGTGGCCGCGCCGGAGTCCGCTGCTCCCGTCCCGGGGAGGCCGGCAGGCTGGAGCGTGGACTCCCCGGGAACGCTGGCTTGCGGGATGGCGGAGCCGGGAGCACCGGGCGTGGGCAGGCCGGCGCCCTGGGAGGTGCCGCCCTGGGGAGAGCTCGCGAGCTGGGGGGACACGGATCCGGTGGATGGGGCGTTGTGCTGGGTGGATGTGCGCGTCGAGTCGGGCGCGGTCGCCGGTTCGGTGGGGTGCTCCGCCGGGGTCTCCGGGGTTCCCTCGCGCTGCGACCCCGCGGGCTCGGCGTCCTCGGAGCGCGGTTCGTCGGCGTCTCGCCGTCGATCCTCGGGGCGGTCCGCGTCGCGGCCTGCGGTGGCCTCACGCTCCTGCGTGCGCTCAGCGGCGCCGGCGTTCTCCTCGCTGCGGCGCGCGTCGGCGGTGTCTCGGGAGGACCCTCGCTCCTCGGTGAGGGCTCGATCCTGTTCCCGCCGTGCCCGGACTTCCTCGGCCTGGACCTCCTCGAGGTCCTGGGCCAACCGCCGGGCGAAGTTGTCCTCCGCCGGCGGAAGGAAGGACGGCCGACCCGTGCCGGTCGGCCGTCCCGGTACATCCAAGGAACGGAGACTGAAATGGGACTTCAGTGACTCCATCACGGCGGCTTAGAGCACGGGGCGTGCCAAGCTGTCCGAGATCGTGGCAACTCCTTTGGAGTCCAAGGCTTAGGGCCATTCCCCCGCAGGCGCGGTGTCCGCGGGCCGGGAAAAGGAGGCGCGTCAATCGTTCCGAGGGCCCGAAGGGTCTTCGCTTTCGGCGAGGGGTCCTCGGGCCTACGTCGCCGTCAGCGCTCCAACACCTCGCAGGATCCGTCCTCGCCCCCCACCACGCACAGATGCGCCAACCCCACGAAGAGGCCGGTCTCGACGACCCCCGGGATGCGATCCAGCGCCGTCTCCATCGCCGCCGGGTCCTCGATCCCGTCGGGGTAGCTGCAGTCGAGGATCTCGTTGCCGTTGTCGGTGAGGTACGGGGAGCCGTCCTCGGCGCGACGCAGCTCGGGGCGCGCGCCGAGCTTCGCGATCTCCCGCTCGACCACCGGACGCGCGAAGGGCACCACCTCCACCGGCAGGCGGAAGGTCGTCCCCAGGCGGGGCACGAGCTTGTCGCGGCCCACCACGATCGCCATCCGGCGCGAGACGTGGGCCACCACCTTCTCGCGCAGCAGCGCCCCGCCGCCCCCCTTGATCAACTGGAAGTCGGGGGTGACCTCGTCGGCGCCGTCGATGGTGAGGTCGATCGCCTCGACCTCCCCGAGCCCGATCAGCTCGATCCCGAGCTCCCCCGCCTTGCGCTCGGTGTCCAGGGAGGTGGGGACGCCCCGGATCGAGAGCCCCTCGTCCCGGACGCGCTCCCCCAGCCGCACCAGGGTGTGGTGGACCGTGGAGCCGGTTCCCAGCCCCACCACCATCCCCTCCTCCACGAGCTCGGCCGCCCGGCGACCGGCGGTTTCCTTGGCACTCACCACAGGGCCTCCTGGTCGATGGGCGTACTCATCAGCGGCTGTGAGGTTAGCTCCCCCGGAATAACGGGGAAAGCG
>CAZDQL010000028.1:52558-67239 GCA_964507325.1 uncultured Planctomycetaceae bacterium
GGGCGTACTCATCAGCGGCTGTGAGGTTAGCTCCCCCGGAATAACGGGGAAAGCGGTCAGAAGGCCCTTCCGCGCCGCCGATAGGGGTGCTACTATTCGCCGACATTGAGACGCAGTCTCACCCGCGTCTCCGTGCCCCAGCGCCATGACCCCCCTGCGACAGCTCACCACCGGCTCCCGCGCCCGCCTGATCAGCCTCGGCGGCGACCACGGCTTCCGCCGCCGCCTGATGGAGCTCGGTCTTCTGCCGGGAACCGAGCTGCGCGTCGTGCGGCGGGTGGATACGGCACAGCTCGTCGAGCTCGAGTGCCGCGGCGCGCACCTCAGCCTGCGGCAGTCCGAGGCGAACCAACTGGTCGTGACGCCGCTCTAGCGCGGCCCGAGCGATGGCCGAGGAACAACCCTTGGTCGCCGTGGCCGGCAACCCCAACACCGGCAAGACGACCCTCTTCAACGCCCTCACCGGCGCTCGCCAGAAGGTCGGCAACTACCCGGGCATCACCGTCGACCGCCACGAGGGCAAGCTGCGACTCCCGGACGGAGGGCAGGTGCGCATCGTCGACGTGCCCGGCAGCTACAGCCTCTCCGCCCGCAGCGAGGAGGAGCAGCTCGCCCTGCGCGCCATCTGCGGCCTGCCTCCCCACGAGGCGCCGGACCTGGTGATCGCGGTCGTCGACGCCACCCAGCTCGCGCGCAACCTCTACCTGGTGCTGCAGCTGATCGAGACCGAGGTCCCGGTCGTCGTCGCCCTGAACATGATCGACCGGCTCGAGGGGCGAGGTCTCACCCTCGACAGCCGCGCCCTCGAGCGGGCCCTCGAAGTCCCGGTGGTCGAGGTCTGCGCCCGCACGGGGGAGGGGCTCGAGCGGCTCGAAGCGGCGCTGGCCCAGGTCCTCGCCGATCCCGCGCGGGGGCGGCCCGGCATGCGCTGGTCCCTCGACGATCCCCTCCTGGAGGCGGACGTGGCGGCGATCGAAGCCGAGCTGCCGGTGGAGTGGCGCCCGGGGGAGAGCGGCCGCCGTCGGGCGCTGGCCCTGTGGGCCCTGCTCTCGATCGACGACCAGGACGAGCTGATCGGGATCCCCGAACGCCTGCGAGAGACCGTCACGGCCCGGCGCCGCCTGGCCCAAGCCGCCGGGCGCGACCTGGACCTGGAGGTCGTCTCGCGGCGCTACGGGTGGATCGACTCCCTGGCGCCCACCTTCCTGCGCGAGGCCTCCCACCGGCGGGGTCTGAGCGAGCGGGTCGACGCCTTGCTCCTGCACCCCTTCCTCGGGTTCACGCTCTTCCTGATCCTGATGGGGGTCGTCTTCCAGTCCCTCTTCTCCTGGTCCGATCCCGCCATCGGCGCCATCGAGACCAGCTTCGACTCGCTTTCTGGGTGGGTGCAACGGGTCCTGCCGGAGGGGCTCGGGCGCGATTTCATCACCGAGGGGCTGATCGCCGGGGTGGGCAGCGTGCTGGTCTTCCTGCCCCAGATCCTGCTGCTCTTCCTCTTCATCGCCTTGATGGAGGACACCGGCTACATGGCGCGGGTGGCGTTCCTGATGGACCGCATCATGCGCAGCCTGGGTCTGCACGGCCGCGCCTTCGTGCCGATGATGTCGGGCTTCGCCTGCGCCGTGCCCGCCGTCATGGCCACGCGCACCATGGAGCGCCGGCGCGACCGCCTGCTGACGATGATGGTGGTGCCGCTGATGACCTGCGCGGCGCGCCTGCCGGTCTACACCCTCGTCATCGGGGCCCTCTTCCCCCCCTCGGAGGTGCTCGGCTTCCTGCCGCTGCAGGGCCTGATGATGGTGGGGTTGTACCTCTTCAGCACCCTGATGGCGCTGGTCGCCGCCGGGGTGCTCTCGCGCACGATCCTGCGCGGGCCCAAGGTGCCCCTGATCCTCGAGCTGCCCTCCTACCGTTGGCCCCAGCCGACCGGCGTCCTGCGCACGATGCTCGAGAAGGCGTGGGTCTTCGTGGCGGGCGCGGGCACGGTGATCCTGCTCTGCACCATCGGTCTGTGGCTCCTGCTCTCCTTCCCGCGCGAGGCGCAGGGGGAAGCGCACCTCACCGAGCGCCGGGCGGCGATCGAAGCGGCGGAGGCGACCCCCGAGACCGAAGCGGAGCTGGCCGCCCTCGACAGCGAGCTGGCGGCGCTGCGCCTGCAGGAGAGCTACGCCGGCCGGGTGGGACACGCCCTGGAGCCGGTCATCGCGCCCCTCGGCTTCGACTGGAAGATCGGGATCGGCCTGATCGGGTCCTTCGCCGCGCGGGAGGTCTTCGTCGCCACCATGGGGCTGGTCTACGGCGTGGGGGAGGAGGCGGACGAGGGGAGCGCGACCCTGCGCGAACGGATCCGCAGCCAGACCCACGCCGACGGGCGCCCGGTGTACTCGCCCCTGGTGGGCATCTCCCTCCTGGCCTTCTTCGCCCTGGCCTGTCAGTGCCTGAGCACGCTGGCCGCCGTCAAACGCGAGACCGGTGGCTGGCGTTGGCCGGGTTTCATGCTGGCTTACATGACCCTCCTCGCCTGGGGGACGAGCTTCGTCATCTACCAGGGGGGGCGGTTCCTGGGCTTCGAGTAGCTTCGGGGGTCACATCAGACGAAGAAGCTGGGGAGAGATGCCGTGAGCACGACCACAACTGACGGACGGCGACTGCTGGCCTGCGTTTCTTTCGTCCTCGCTTCTGCGGCTGGAGGATGGGCGTTGCGCATATCTCCCCAGGAGCAGGACGACGTCCCGGGCGGTCAGTACGCCGGCACGAGCACCTGTCGGGAGTGCCACGAGAGCTTCTACCAGCTCTGGGCGCCCTCGCACCACGGGCTGGCCATGCAGCCGTACTCGGCGGCCTTCGCGGCCGACAACCTGACTACGCACGACGGAGAGGTCGAGGTCGGGGGCCGCAGCTATCGGGCTGAAACCGCCCCCGAAGAGGGCTGGGTGGTCGAGCGCACTCCGGAAGGAGAGGTCCGGTACGAGATCGTTCACGTTCTGGGGGGCAAGAACGTCTTCTACTTCCTCACGCCTTTCGAGCGTGGCCGGCTGCAAGTCCTGCCCCTCGCCTACGACGTGGTCAGGGAGGAGTGGTTCGATACCGCCCAGAGCGGGATGCGGCACTTCGCCGACCGCCCGGAGCAGCCGGTCCACTGGACGGAGCGGCCCTACACCTTCAACAGCTCGTGCCATTCCTGTCACGTCAGTCAGCTCTCCACGAACTACGATTTCGACAACGATTCGTACTCGACGACCTGGGCGGAGCCCGGCATCAACTGCGAGACCTGCCACGGTCCCGGCGATCAGCACGTCCGCATCTGTCGTAGCGCTCCCGCGGGACAGGTCCCCGCGGACCTCGCGATCATCCGCACCGGCGACTTCACGCCCCAGCAGAGGAACGACATGTGCGCTCCCTGCCACGCGAAGATGAGCCCGGTGACGGCGAGCTTCCTTCCGGGGGAGAGGTACTTCGATCACTACGATCTGACGACCCTCGAGCACCCGGACTTCTACCCCGATGGGCGGGACCTGGGAGAGAACTACACGCTCACCGGCTGGCGCATGAGCTCGTGCGCGAAGGCCGGTCAGCTCGACTGCCTCCACTGCCACACCTCGAGCGGGCGGTACCGGCATCTGGACGACCCGAACCAGTCCTGCCTTCCGTGCCATCAGTCGCGCGTGGACGAGGTCGTGGAGCACTCTCGCCATCCCGCCGGATTCCCGGGCAGTCATTGCATCGACTGCCACATGCCGGTGACCGAATTCGCCCGCATGCGGCGCAGCGATCACTCGATGTTGCCCCCCACGCCGGCCACCACCCTCTCCTTCGAGTCGCCCAATGCCTGCAACCTCTGTCACGGCGACGAGAACGCGGCGTGGGCGAACGCGCTCGTGCGGGAGTGGCACGGCGACGCCTATCAGGATCGCGTGCTGCACCGTGCCGGACTGGTCGCCGCGGCCCGGCAGGAGGATTGGAGCCGGTTGCGGGAGATGCTCGCCTACCTGAAGAACCCGGGGCGGGACGAGGTGACGGCCAACTCGCTGGTCCGCCTTCTCTCGCTCTGTCCCGACGAGCGGGCGTGGGCCGCGATCACGGAGCTTCTGGGAAGCGATTCGTCCCCGCTCCTGCGCGCGAGCGCGGCTGGTGTCCTGGGGGTGTATCTCACGAACGACACGGTCGAGGCGCTGCTCGAGGCCACCGGAGACGACTTCCGGTTGGTGCGCGTGCGCGCCGCGTCGAGCCTGGCTCCACTGCCTCCCTCGCGCTTGGCCGAGTCCCCACGACGGCGTCTCGAAGCGGCTCTGGAGGAGTTCTTCGCCGCGATGTCGGCCCGCCCCGATGACGCGCTCTCACACTACAACCTGGGCAACTTCCAGATGGGGCGGGGAGCGCTCGACCTGGCCCTCGAGTGCTTCGAGACCTCCGCACGGCTCGATCCGACCAGCATCCCGCCCCTGGTGAACGCCGCCCTCGTCTTCGCCAGGCAGGGTCGCATGACCGCGGCCGAGGCGAAGCTGCGCAGCGCGCTCGAGCAGGACGCTGAAGACGCGACCGCGAACTTCAACCTGGGTTTGCTGCTCGCTGAGCAGGGGAAGAAGACCGAGGCGGAAGCCGCCTTCCGCCGCGCCTTGAAGCGCGATCCCCGCATGGCCCCCGCCGCGTACAACCTGGGGGTGCTCCTGACCGAGTCCCGCCTCGAGGAGGGCGTCGAGTGGTGCCGTCGCGCGGCAGAGCTCGTGCCGAACGACCCCAAGTACGCCTACACCCTCGCCTTCTACCAGCATCAACTGGGGGACAGCGCGAGCGCGATAGCCACTCTCGAGCGCATGCTCGACGCCAAGATGCCGCTCACCAGCGCCTACCTGCTCCTGGGAGACATCCACGAGAGCGCGGGTCGCACCGACGACGCGCTCTCCGTCTATCGGCGGGCAGTGCAGAACGAAGGCCTTTCCGAGCGGGATCGCTTCGTGTTCGCGGAGAGGATCCGCCGTCTATCCTCGAAGTGATCCGGTCGAGGCGGCGATCCCCATCAGGCCCTGCGTCGCCTCGCGCACTCTCCGTCAGAGATTCGCGATCTCGACGAGCTGCGCCCGCACTTCTGGATGGTCGGCGTAGGGATCGGCGTGCT
The DNA here is from genome assembly GCA_964507325.1 of uncultured Planctomycetaceae bacterium. Lineage (GTDB taxonomy): Bacteria > Planctomycetota > UBA1135 > UBA1135 > CAZDQL01. The sequence continues at coordinate 57,675 of CAZDQL010000028.1, forward strand.
CCGTGGCGTACTCGAGCAGCAAGCTGGCGAGAGTACTGGCCGTGGCTCGATAGCTGGGGTCGCTGAAGAAGTTCGTGAGCTCGTCGGGGTCGCGCTCCAGGTCGAAGAGCCAGGGCTCGCACTCCGGGGCGACGACGAGCTTGTGGCGATCGGTGACCGCGGCCAGCCATCCATCCCGCTGCTTGCCCGCCTGACGTAGGAAGGCCACGTCGAGCCAGTCGTCGGGCGCGCTGCCGGTGCGGAGGAGCGCGGACGCGTCGCGGCCCTCCTCCAGACCCGCGCTGGGGACCTCCATCAGAGCCAGGATCGTGGGCAGGAAGTCGACGCAGCCCAGCGCCTCGTCGATCACCGTCCCCGCCGCGATGCGGTCCGGCGCGCGCACGACGAAGGGGATCTTCGCGGAGGCCTCGAAGGGCACGCCCTTGTTCTGGCGGTGGTGCTCGCCGCGCAGGTCTCCGTGGTCGGAGGTGAAGACGACGATCGTGTCGTCCAGCAGATCGTGTTCGCGCAGCGCGTCGAGGATCCTGCCGACGTTGTCGTCGATGCACTTCACCATCCCGAGGTACTTGGCCATCGGCTGGAACTTGCCCTGGGGCTTGGCCCAGCCGGGCGCGTCCTCCTTCTTCACGCCGAAGGTGCGGGGCTTCGCCCCTTTCTGATCCGCGAACAGCGTGTCGTAGGGCGGACGCACGCTGTCAGGACCGTGGGGATCCGGGAAGCTCACCATGAAGCAGAAGGGCTCGTCGGCGTGCTCGGCGATGAACTCCAGCGTGCGATCGGCGAGGAAGTCTGTGGCGAAGGACTCCTCGTCCGCACCCGCGACCTTGTAGGTGGGCTTGCCCTTCTCATTGCGCGCCTTGACGCGCGGTCCCTCCTCCGTGATCTCGAGCTGCTTCCAGTGCCCCCGATTGAAGAGGTAGCGGTTGTCCTCGAAGCCGAACTTCCGCTCCGGCGCCCACTGCGGCTTCCCCTTGCCGTCGAGGTGCCACTTGCCCGCGTAGCCGGTGGCGTAGCCTCGCCGCCGCAGGATCTCTGCGAAGGTGACGATCTCGTCCGCCAGCGGGACATCGTTGCCCACGACCGGCGTGTTCTGTGGATAGCGCCCCGAGACGAACGCGGCTCGCGACGGAGAGCAGACCGGCGACGTGGCGTAGAAGCTCGTGCACAGCGCACCCTCCCGCGCGAGGGAATCGATGTGCGGCGTCGTCACCACCGCCTCGTCGCCCCAGACGAAGGCCTGCTCGTGGGAGAGGGTCTCGCGGTAGCAGCCGAGCGTCCGGAAGTTGTGCTCGTCCGTTTGGATGACGAGCAGGTTGGGGGGGCGCTCCTGCGCGATTCCGGAATCCGCGTGCGGGGCGGCGCACGCGGCGAACAGGAGCAGGGTGGTGGAAAGGAGAGAGCGTTGCGCTGGTTTGCGGGCGGTCATTCCGCGACCGTCCCCCCGCGGGCGCTGTTCCAACCTTCGAGCAGAAAGTCGATGAAGGGGGTGGGGTCGGTCAATGCCAGGCCTCCATCCTGCCGCGCGTGCACGTCCTCGGTCTCCGGGTCGAGCACCAGGTACACCGGCTGGGCGTTCGAGCCGGTCATGCGCAACTCGCGCTGCATGTTCTCCTCGTAGTCGACGTGCAGGCGGGCCTCCACGAATCGTTTCTTGAGCATCTCGGCGACCGCCGGACGAGGGAAGATGCCATCTTCCATCTTGCGGCAGTTCACTCACGTCTTTCCCGTGAAGTTGACCAGCACCAGCTTCTCCTTCGCCTTGGCGAGCTCGATGGCGCCTTCCCAGTCGTCCTTCACGACCTGGTGCGCGGCGTCGTCCACGAAGATCCCATAGGGTGGGGCCAGCGGCGTCATGATGAACGTGTCGAGACGGTTGCCGGGCACCCCGTATCCGCAGTAGAGAGCGAAGACCACGGTCAGGGCGCCGGCGTAGAGCTGGCGTGGCGAGCTATGCCCCGTGGCCTGCTTCGATTGGATCGCTTTCCGGATCAGGTAGATCCCCGCCGCCCCGAAGATCAGGAACCAGGCCGCCAGGAACACCTCACGACTGACGATCCCCCACTCCCAGACGAGATCGGCGTTGGAGATGAACTTGAGGGCGGCCGCCAGCTCCACGAAGCCCAGGAACACCTTGAGGGTGTTCATCCACTCCCCCGCCCGGGGCATCTTCTGGATCTTCCCGGGAACCAGCGACAGGAAGACGAAGGGGGTCGCCATCGTGAGCCCGAAGACCCCCATGCCGAGCACGATGCGCAGGGCATCCGCTCCGATCCCCTTGCCGGTCGCCGCCGATCCGAGCAGGGTCCCCACGAAGGGCGCCGTGCAGGTGAAGGAGGTCACCACCAGGGTGGCGCCCATCAGGAAGACACCCAGATACCCCCCGGTCGCCGAGGCCTTGCCCGCCGCGCGCATCAGCACCGCCGGCGGCTGCAAGTTGATCATGCCGAAGAGCACGAAGGCGAAGCCCAGGAAGAGCGCGCCGATCACAAGGTTGGTCACCGGGTGGGTGGCGAAGGGGATGATCACCGGGGCGGCCGCCAACCCGATGAAGATGAAGACCAACACGATCCCCAAGCCATAGGTCAGGGAGAGGGGCAGGACCCGACCGCTGCGCGTCTCCGCCTGCTTGGTGAAGAAGGAGATCGTGATCGGGATCATCGGGTAGGTGCAGGGCATCAAGAGGGTGAAGATGCCCCAACCCACCGCCGAGAGCAGGAAGAGGAGCAGCCCGCTGCTCCCCTGCGAGTCGTCCGCCGGGGCGGTCGTGGCGGAGGGGGTCGGGCGGACGAACGCCTCGTCGGGCCCCTCACCGGTCACAGCCAGGGCCAGGTCGAAGAGCTGACAGCCCTCCTCGTCGCAGAGCTGTCCGTATACCGAGGCCGACACCTGGGCGGGGTCGGGATCGTCGACGACGGCGCCGGCGACGCGCAGCAGCACGCGGCCGTGGTGGCCGTGCATCCAGATGTTGCCCTCCCCGTCGGGGTCGGGGATCCCCTGGTCGTAGCGCTCCGGTTGGGGGTAACTGACCTCCCCCCACTCGACGCCGCCCCCCTCGATCTCGAGCACCGTCGGCATCCCGATCGCGTCGGGGTGGCCCAGGTCCTCCTCGGAGGGGCCGTGGCCGACGTGGTAGCCCTCCGGAATCACGAGCTCCACCACCGCGTCGGCGGCGCTGGCCTCTTCGTCGACGCGCACCCAGAGGGTGCCTTCGACCGGTCCTGCCAGTTCCTCCTCGTCCTCTACGCCGAGGCCGGGGGGCAGGAAATCCACCGGCGGCCCCGGCACGCTCGGCGCCTCTTCGGCTGCGGGCTCCTCCTCCTGGGGTTCTACGGGGGAGGCGCCGAGGGAGGCGGGCCAATCCTCCCAGTACTTGTCCTTGCCCTCGCCCTTGCTCGAGACCGTTTCGTCGTAGGACACGCAGGTCCCCTTGACGTCGTTGCACGTCAGCCCGGAGAGCGTCGCCTCGACCTCCTCGGCGCTGGCCCCCCCCGCCAAGGTCCCGGTGGCGTAGGCCACCACCCTGCCGCTGTGGTAGTTGAACCAGTACGGCCCGTCCAAGCCGTCGGCGACCTCCTTGACGCGCGGCTCGGGGAGCACCGGCTCGCCCCACTCGATCCCCTCGGCGGAGAGTGTGATCTCCAGCGGCTTCCCGACCGCGTCGGGGTGCCCGAGGTCGGTGTGGTAGATGTACCACTGGGGGGTGATTCGCAGGACCACCGCCGCGTGGGCCCGCCCCTCCGCTACGCGGGTGTAGAGGGTCGCGCGGGCCTCGCTCCCCTGGGCGTGGAGCGGCGCCGCCAGCAGCAGCGCGAAGGCCCAGAGGGCGGCGGTGAGTGGATTCAGCACTCGAGTCATGGGTCGTTCTGGGGGTTCCGGCAGCCGGACGGGGGCACGGCATCCCGCCCGGGGGTCGTCCCTACGAGGTCGCCCCCCCGGCGTGTGACCGTCCTTCGGACTTCCCCGGCCATTGCGGGCCCCTTACGGGGCGCTCAGGGGACCGGGGGGGTGGTCGTGGGGAGCCCTCCCTCCTGTTCGGGGACGAGGCTGCCGACAGTCTATGCTGGCAGTGCTCCCCGAGCCCCGGAGGCCCACGATGTTCCGCCCTCTCGCCGCACGATCCCTGGCCCTGATCCTGCCCCTGGCCGCGGCCACGGCCACCCTGCTTTCTCCCCCCGGCGCGACCCGCGCCCAGGAGGACGAGGGAGAGGAGGAGGTCCAAGACCCCGGCGTCCAGCGCGACGTCTTCGGTCGCCTGCGCTCCCGCCCCTCCGGGCAGGGGGGGGCGCTGATGGGGATGTGGCAACTGGTCGGCATGAACCTCGAGGGCTACCCCGAGAGGGGGATGCACCCCAACGGCTACCTCCTGATCGGGCGTGATCACCTGGCCTTCCAGGTGCAGGTCTCCTGGGACGAGCTCAAGGTCGGGGACGAGATGGAGGACGGCTTCCAGACCTTCATGGCCGAGTACGAGCTGATCAGCGGCGATCGCATGGTGTGTCGCGTCCTGATCGGCGCCTATCTGGACGAGGAGGACGACTTCCTCGACTTCGAACCGGCTCAGCTCGAGCGGGAGTTCGTCGTCCAGCGCAGCGGCAAGCTGCTCACCCTGCGCTGGGGAGAAGAGGATTGGATGACCTTCGGCTGGCGGGAGGGGGGCCGCAGCCGGGGGACCGACATCTTCGGCAGGTCCGGCGCACCGCGCGGCCGCAGCGGGCCGGACATCTACGGCCGGGATCGCTAGCGATCGTCGCTCAGCACTTGGCGAAGCCGCAGGAGTGGCACATCACGCACCCCTCGCTGAAGGCCAGCTCGCCGGTGTTGCACATGGGGCACTTGACCTTGTACTGAGCGAGGTTGCGGTCCTGCTCGGCGGAGGGTGAAGGAGCGGGAGGGGGAGGGGCTGAGGCTGGGGCTGGGTTGGCGGAGGCCTCCCCGCCCGAGGTGGCCCCCTGGGCGGTGCCGTCGGGGCGCACCTTGCCGAGCAGCAGCGGCTCGAGTCCATGCTTGCCCTTCACCTCGAGGTAGCGGCGCAGGGCGGTCGCCAGGCCGTCCGCGAGCGACATGATGCGCCCGTCCTTGGTCGGCACCGAGAGGCTCGACCCGATCCCCGAGAGCTGACGCACCGCCGTGTCCAGGCTGCCGTTCGAACGCAGCCACAGGGAGAGGATGCGGCAGATCGCCTCCAGGTCGGAGTTCGCCACGTCGCCCCCCTTGCCGAGCTGGGCGAAGACCTCCCGCTCGCGGCCGGAGACGGGCTCGACCGTCACCTTCACGTGCATGTTGCCGAAGGGGGTCATCTGCCGGATCCGCAGGGCGGTCATGATCTCCGGCAGCTTGATGGGGGCCAGCTCGGGCCCATCGGGGGTCGTCGCCAGGAGCAGCGGGGTGGCCTCGACGAGATCCTCCGCGGGCTCTGCGGACTCGGAGCGGCCGCTGGAGTCCTTGAGCGCCATCGGCTGCTGCTCGCGGCAGCCGTCCCGGTAGACGGTCACGCCCTTGACGTCCAGGTCGATCGCCAGGCCGTAGATCTCGCGCACGTCCTCGGGGGAGGCGTCGTGGGGGAAGTTGATCGTCTTCGAGATCGAGGCGTCGCAGTGCCGCTGGAAGGCGGCCTGCATGCGCATGTGCCATTCGGGGGTGATGTCGTGGGCGGTGACGAACTTGCGGCGGTGCTCCTCCGGAATGCCCTCGATCCCCTGCAGCGTCCCGCGCTCGACGATCTCCTCGACCAGTTCCTCCGACCAGTAGCCGGCGGTCCGCGCTTCCCGCTCGAAGACGGTGTTCACCTCGCGCATGATCGTCGGCCGACCCCGCACGTCCTTCATCACCTGCCGGTCGAAGGCCAGGCTGAACATCGGCTCGATGCCGCCGGAGCAGTTGGCGATGATCGAGATGGTGCCGGTGGGCGCGATGGTCGTGGTGTGGGAGTTGCGCATCAGCCGCCCGGTGTTCTCCCAGTCGGAGCCCTCCCAGGCGGGGAACACGCCGCGCTCGTCGGCCAGGATCTCGGAGGCCAGGTGGGACTCCTCGTTCAGGACCCGCATCACCTCCTCGCCGAAGGCCGCGCCGGCGTCCGAGTCGTAGGGCAGGCCCAGTTGGTAGAGGGCGTCCGCGAACCCCATCACGCCCAACCCCACGCGCCGCGTGGTTTTCGACATGTTGTCGATCTGCGGCAGGGGGTAGCGGTTGACCTCGATCACGTCGTCGAGGAAGCGCGTGGTCGTGTGCACGACCTCCTTGAAGGCCTCCCAGTCGAAGTGCGCCGCGTCTCCCTCTCCACGTGCAAAGCTACCCAGGTTGATCGAGCCCAGGTTGCAGGAATCGAAGGGGTGCAGGGGCTGCTCGCCGCAGGGGTTGGTGGCCTCGATCAGGCCCACGTTCTTGATCGGGTTGCGGGCGTTGATGCGATCGATGAAGACGATTCCCGGCTCGCCGGAGCTGTGGGCGTGCTCGATGATCAGGTCCCAGAGCTCCCCCACGGTCCAATACTCGCCGGTCGGCTCACGCTCGGCGTTGCGCTTCTCGAGCTTCGACCAGATCTTGGTGCGCGGGTTCTGGACCTCGTGGACCCTGCCCGAATCGACCTCGAGGTCGTCCAGGAAGCGCGCGGTGATCGCGACCGAGATGTTGTAGTTGTTGAGCTTGGTCCGATCGTCCTTGATCGTGATGAACTCGTAGATGTCGGGGTGGTCGATGCGCAGGATCCCCATGTTGGCCCCGCGTCGGAAAGCCCCCTGCTGGATGGCGTCCGTGGCCTTGGAGAAGACCTGGATGAAGGAGAGGGGCCCCTCGGTCGTCCCCCCGGAGGAGCGCACCAGGTCCCCCGCGGGACGCAGCCGCGAGAAGCTGAAGCCCGTGCCGCCCCCCGCCTTCTGGATCAGGGCGGTGGCCTTGACGGAGTCGAAGATGCCCTCGATCGAGTCCTCCACCGGCAGGACGAAGCAGGCGGAGAGCATCCCCATCTCGCGCCCTGCGTTCATCAGGCAGGGGCTGTTGGGCATGAACGTGCGCTCCGCCATCAGGCCGTAGTAGTCGCGCGCCACGCCCAGCGCCTGCTCCCAGGCGTCGGCGTGGAAGCGCACCTCCGCCTGAGCGACGTGGGAGGCTACGCGCCAGAAGAGCTGCCGCGGGGTCTCGATCACCTCCCCCGTGTCCGGCGACTTCTTGAGGTAACGACGTTCGAGCACGGTGATCGCGTTGGCCGCAAGGTCGGGCTCGGGCAGATCGGCGGGCGGATCCACGGCGCGCAAGGCCGCGCGCGCGAGCTCCGCTCCTCCTGCGGAGGCGTGGTCGGTGCCGGGGCGGGTAGTGCGGGCCATCTCTGCTGTGTAGTACGTCGTCGGCTTCACGCGGAATCCTCCTGAACATCCGGCATCCGAGGCACCCCTGGGCCGCGATTCCCCGAGTAAGGCGCCGAAGGTCGATGATCCTTCGATCGGCTCGTCCGATCAAGGCTCGGTCGGGACAAGATCAAGAGCCCGTTCCCCCCTTCCCCGATCTGGCTCGGCGGCTCAGGCGAGCCCAGGTCGTGCGGGCTTCGGGGACCCCCAGCGCGAGGGCCGTGACGCCGTAGACGGCCACTCCAGAGACGATGGCGAGCAGCAGCGAAAAAGTCCGGCCCAAGGGTTGCGCGAGCGCGCGCTCGATGTTCCAGGCCAGCGCGCCCATGACGACCGCCGCGACCAGCGTGCGCGTCAACGGCTGGAGGAAGGTGGTGCGCCCCTCGGGAAGTCCCAACTTCCTGCGCAAGCCGGGCAGCAAGAGCACGAGGCTCAACCAACTGGTGACGGCGGTCGCGAGCGCCAGTCCATCGACGTCCATCCCCGCCCCCAGGACCAGGAGCAGGTTCAGCCCCACGTTGCCCACCAGCGCCACCACCGAAATCGCCACGGGCGTCTTGAAGTCGCCCAAGGAGTAGTAGGTGCGCGCCACCAGACCGGTCGCTCCCGCGGGCAGGATCGCCAGGCAGAGCATCTGCAACGCCGCCGTCGCCCGCGCCACTCCCTCGGCCCCGAAGGCGCCGTGCTCGAAGGAGACCGAGATCACCGGCCGGGCGAGCACGGCCAAGCCGATGCTGGCGGGCAGCGCCACGAAGGCGATCGCTCGGTGGGTCGTGTCGTGCAGGTCCCTCACCGCGCGTCGATCGCGGCGGTGACCGTGGGCCTGCAGCGCCGGGAAGACCGCGCTGGTGGCGGCCACCGCGATCAAGGCCATCGGGAACTGCTGCACCCGGTTGGCGTAGTAGTGCAGGGTCGGACCGCCGTCGGGCAGGAGTCCCTCCGCCATCAACCCGTCGAGCATGACGTTGATCTGGTAGACCGCGGCCCCCAGGGCCAGGGGAGCGCTGGCCCACAGCACCGACCGCGGCCGCGTCATTCCCTCCGGGCGTGGGGCGGAGCTCCCCCTCCCCAAGAGTCCCACCTTGCCAAGCGCCGGCACTTGCACCAGGAGCTGCGCCAAGCCCGCTCCCATGACCCCCCAGGCGAGCCAACGGGCCATCTCGAGATCGCGGACATCGTCCACGCTGTCGGGTCGACCGAAGCCGTAGGTGCCCACCAGTCCGAGCAGCACCAGGATCCAGACCAGGTTCATCGCCGCCGGCGCCCAAGCGGGGGAGGAGAAGTGCCCCCGGATCTGCAGGGCCCCGCTGACGAGGGCCGCCAGGCAGACCAGGATCAGGAAGGGAGTGACGCGCACCACCAGCTCGCGCACAGGCCCGGGGTCGGCGCCCATCCAGGCCCAGCCGGTGAGCGGCATCTGGTCGGGGAGCAGGGCCACCACCCCACAGAGCACCGCCGTCAGGGCCAGGAGCAGCCCCAGGAGCACGCGCGCCGTCTCGAGGAAGAGGCGCTTGCCGGCCTCCTCCCCATGGTCCCCGTCGGTGCGCGTCAGGGCCGTCTGGAAGGAGGTGGAGAGCGCCCCCTCCCCCAGGAAGCGCCGGAAGAGGTTCGGCACCCGCCAGGCGGTGATGAAGGCGTCGTAGACCGCCGAGCGATCGCCGAAGAGGGCCGCGGAGAGGATCTCGCGCACGTACCCCAGGACGCGGCTGACCAGCGTCAGGACCGACACCAGGGCGGTGCGGCGCAGCAGTCCCCGGTGGCGGGTGGTGAGGTCGACTCCCTGGGTGCCGTCGGTCACTGAGCCCGGACTATTCATGAGCGTTCGCCCCAGTGCGTGCCAAGTTCGCCGTGGTGCACGAGTTGGCGCCGATCGGCGCGCAGGCGGGGCCTCTGCGCCCCGTCGAGCACCGACCGGCACCAACTCGTGTGCCCTGGCGAACTTGGGGCGTGCTGGGGGGGACGCTCATGAATAGTCCGGGCTGAGGTGTCCAGCGCGCGCTCAGGCGAGCAGCTCGGCGGCGAGGCGCTGCACCAGCTTGCCGTCGACCGCTCCGCGGTGCTCTGCCATGACCGCCTTCATCACGCGACCGAGCTCCTTCTTCGAGGTCAGGCCCAGCTCGTCGATGGTGCGCTGCACCAGGGCGCGCGTCTCTTCCTCGTCGAGCTCGCGGGGCAGGTAGCCCTTGATGACCTCGATCTCGGCCCGCTCCGTGTCGGCGCGCTCC
>CAZDQL010000029.1:0-65398 GCA_964507325.1 uncultured Planctomycetaceae bacterium
GGCTACACCCTCGAGTTGCGTCAGGAGTGCCCCCGAGGCCAGGACGCCGCCGCCTTCCAACCCCTGCACGTGCCCGTGCGGGTGGGGTTGGTGGGGCGCGACGGTGGGGACCTGGCCCTGCGGCTGGATGGCGAGCAGGACGCGCCCCGGGAGCGCGTCCTCGAGCTGACCGGGCGCAGCCAGACCTGGACCTTCCGCGGGGTGGGGAGTCCCCCCGTGCCCTCGCTGCTGCGCGGCTACTCGGCGCCCGTGGCCCTCGAGCTCGAGCGCGGCCGGGACGAGCTGGCCTTCCTCCTGGCCAACGACTCCGACGCCTTCAACCGCTGGGACGCGGGACAAGCGCTCTTCGGCGGGATGGTCCTGGAGCTCGCCGCCGCGCACGCCGCCGGAGAAGCCCTGGTCGTCGATCCCGCGGTGGTGGAGGCCTACCGTTCGGTGCTGCTGGACGGGTCGATCGATGGCTCGATCCGCGCCCTGACGATCACCCTCCCCGAGGAGGGAGAGCTGGCCCAGCAGATGGCGGTCGTCGACCCCGACGCCTTGCACGCCGCCCGCCAGCATCTCTCACGGGAGTTGGCCGCTGCCCTGCGCGACGAGCTGCTCGAGGTCTACCGGCTGAGCCGCCCCCGAGGGCCCTACACCCTCGAGCGCGATGCGGTCGATCGTCGCCGCACCAAGAACGCGGCCCTCGCAGCCTTGGCCGTCCTGGAGGAAGCGGAGATCACCTCCCTGATCGTCGAGCAGTTCGAGGGCGCGGACAACATGACCGACTCCCAGGCGGCCCTCGCCGCCCTGGTCGGGCTCGACGTCCCCGAACGTGCGCAGGCTCTCGAGGCCTTCCACCGCCGCTGGCACGAGGAGCCCCTGGTGCTCGACAAGTGGTTCTCCCTGCAGGCCGACTCCACCCTGCCCGGGGCCCCGGCCCGCGTGCGGGAGCTGATGGCGCACCCCGACTTCACCCTCGACAACCCCAACCGCGCCCGCAGCCTCGTCGGCCACTTCTCGACCTACAACCACGTGGGCTTCCACGACGCTTCCGGCGAGGGCTACGCGATCCTGGCCGATGCGGTGCTGGCGATCGATCCCAAGAATCCCCAGCTCGCCGCTCGTTTGTTGAAGGGCTTGAACGCCTGGCGGCGCTACGACCCAGGCCGGCAGGAGCACGCCCGCCGTCAGCTCGAGCGGGTGCGCGCGACCGACGGGCTCTCGAGGAACTCGCGGGAGATCGTCGAGCGCAGCGTGGCGACGGAGTGAATGGGGGGCCGTGGTGCCCGCGGCACGCGGGGCGCTGCGAGATTCGGGGATCCTCCTACAATGAGGATTCCCATCGGTCTCCAGCATCTCCATCTCGCCATGCACCAGCCCATCGACCTGCGCCTCTCCACGCTCTGCACCCTGGTTCTGCTCGCCGCTCCCGCCGCCTCCCAGGGGCAGGGTGACACTCGACACGCCGATGCCGAGGGTGGCGCCACACCCTTGACCGAGTGCTACGAAGCCCTGCGCCCCGTGCGTGCCGTCGGCCCCGTGCTCGGCCTCGAAGGCCCGGCCCGCACGCCCAGCGCCAGCTTCCTCACGGTCAACCAGGACCCCGAGGGAGACATGCCGCGCGACGTGGTCTTCTCCGCGGACGGCAGCGAGACCGTGATCGTCAACCGCGACACCGACACGGTGACCTTCTTCGACGTGGCGACCCGCACGATCACCCACACCGTGACCGTGGGGGACTTCCCGGTGGACGTGGAGGTCACCCCCGACGGCCTCTACGCCGTCGTCCCCAACGTCTTCGGGGACTCGGTCAGCGTGCTGTCGATGGCGACCCACAGCGTGGTCGCCACCGTTCCGATCACCGGCAGTCAGCCCTACCGCGTGGCGGTCACCAGCGACAGCGCCTACGCCGTGGTGGGGGTGATCAACGACGCCGTGACCTCCGCCATCTCGGTCATCGACCTGGGCACGCTGAGTGAGATCCGGAGCTTCGCGACCACGCCCCAGGGGGTGTTCGGGGGCTTCTTCACGCCGGAGAGCGGCATCTTCGGCAACCTCTTCACCAGCTTCGCCCTCTCGCCGGATGACGCGACCCTGGTCCTCCCCGATCGCTACAACGACCAAGTCGCCATCTACGACGTGACGACCGGTTCCCAGGTGGCCCTACTGCCCACCAGCCAGTACCCCACCGGGGTCGACATCTCCTACGACGGTCTCGTGGCGGTGGTCGCCCTCACCGGCAGCGGCGACCAGGTGGCCACCATCGACCTCACGGTTCCGGCGATCACGAATTCCTACGCCACCGGCAGCAACGTGTACCTGGGCGACATCCGCATCACGCCGGACAAGAGCTACGCCCTGCAGGCGGTGATGAACGCGCTCGATTTCGTCGACCTGGCCACCGGGGCGGTCACCTCCACGGTGTCCACCGGGACGGTGGGGGACATCGAGATCTCCTACGACGGGCAATACGCGCTGGTGTCCAACTACAACACGCGCGTGATCAACATCGCCTCCCAGAGCCTGGTCAGGACGATCACCTACGCTTCCTGCTACGACGCGGCGGCGAGCCCGGTGGAGCACCGTTTCGTGGCGCTCAACAACCGCTTCCGCGAGGACATCCACCTCTACTCGACGAACGGCGCCTTGGGCTTCTTCGAGGGCGCGGCCCTCTCCGGCGAGGTCGAGGAGGGGGACGCGCCGCGCACCCTGGCCATTACCCCCGACGGGCTCGGCGCGGTGGTCGCCTGCAACACCAGTGACAACGCCGTTCTGGTCGACCTGGTCACCGGCACCGTCTCCGGCTACGTGCCCACCGGCCAACGCTCGCTCGGCGTGGCGGTCAGCCCCGACGGAACCACGGCCCTGGTGGTCAACGGGACCTCGAACACCACCACGGCCATCGACCTGTTGACGGGCACGGTGGTCGCGACCCTCTCGACCCCGAGCACTCCCGCCGAGGTGGTCATCTCCCCCGACAGTCAGTCGGCCTACGTGACCAGCCTGGCCGGGACCGATCGGCTGTACTTCATCGACCTGGCGGGCGCGGCCAGCAGCGTGACCGGCTCGCTGATCACCGGGCAGATGGGCTCGATCGGCTACAGCTACGGCGTCATGAGCGGGATGAGCATCTCGCCCGACGGCACCACCCTGGCGCTGTGCATCAGCTTCGACGACGAGCTGCTCCTGGTGGACACCGCGACCAAGACCGAGATCGCGCGCGTGCCGGTGGGCGACTTCCCGATCCGCGCCACCTTCTCCGCGGACTCCGGCAAGGTCTACGTGACCCACTCCTTCGGGGACAGCCTCTCGGAGGTCACCTTGGGCGGGGGCACCCCGACGGTGACCGGCACCGCCACCAACATCGAGTTCCCCCTGCACGTCACCCTCGACGCCGACGGCAGCCACGCCTACGTGGGGAGCTGGGACTTCTCCAACCCCACCTTGGACGTGGTCGACACGGCGACGATGAGCACGGTGGCCACCGTGGCGCTCACCAGCCGCCCCCGCGATCAGCAGCGCATGGCTGGAGACCTGTTCGTCAGCCTGACCGACGGGGACCTGGCGCGGGTGGATCTGGCGGGTACCGCCAGCACCGTGATCGAGAGCGTCGCCCTGAGCGGTTCCCCCTCGGCGATGGCCTTCTCGCCGGCCCTCGGGCAGGCGGTCTGCGCCCAGCCGGGAGTGGACGACGGAGTCGACCTGGTCCAGTTCGGCGGCGACGCCACCAACTACTGCGGTCCGGCGGTCCCCAACTCGAGCGGGCAGCCCGCGGTGATCGCCGCCTCGGGGACCTTCCTCGCCGGCGGCTATCCGCTGCGCCTCGACGCCACCGACCTGCCGACGAACCAGTTCGGCTACTTCCTCGCCAGTCAGACCCAGGGCTTCGTGGCCCAACCCGGCGGCAGCCAAGGGAACCTGTGCCTGGGCGGGACCATCGCCCGTTTCGTCGCCCAGGTGCAGAGCTCGGGCCCCGGCGGCGCCTTCGGCATCGACGTCGACACCCTGAACGTACCCCTGAGTCCGCCGGGACCGATCCTCTCCGGCGAGACCTGGAACTTCCAGGCCTGGTTCCGGGACGTGAACCCGACCAACACGTCGAACTTCACGGACGGGGTGTCCGTGCTCTTCGAGTAGCTGACTACGAGTTCTCCAACGCCCGCAGGACGACGTAGGCCTTGCGGAACAACGCGCCCATCTCATCCTGGGCCACGGGGTGTTCGCAGCGCCTCGAGAAGCTCCAGTAGGAGAAGGCGAGTCCCAGGGTGTTGACGAGGAACTCGCCGAAGGTGTGCAAACCGTTGGAGTAGTTGGTGATGAACCAGACCAGCGTGTGACTGGGGTCCCTGCGGCCGAGGTCGAAGACGCCCGCCAGGTCCCGGTCGTACTCCTCGAGGTACTTCTGCGCCTCCGCCTCCAGGAGGCGTGTGTGCTCCTCCGCCTCCTGCGAGAGGCCCTCCACGGACTCGATCACAGCCAGGACGGTGCCGTCCCCACTCCCCAAGAGCCCTTTCAGGCACTCGTAGAGCGAGATCCGGTTCTCGCGCCTTTGCGCCCAGTCTCGGTTCCTCTCGAAGAAGGCGGCCGAGTGGCGGTTGGCCACCAAACGCTGGAGTAGAGCTTCAGGGTCCATCACGAACTCCCTGGCCAGGATGGGGACGCCGCTCGGCCCGGAGCGTTGTTCACGCCCTTCCCCCCTCCAGGCTCTGCGTCCCCACAGGGCCCGGTTCCCAAAGTGCGACCGACGCGATCAGCGGTGACGGAACCACAGGCAAAATCCGGCGCGGCATTGTACTCCCCCGAGCCCGGCAGGGCCGTCGGCCGGCGCTCCGCAAACACGGATCCCCGCCACCCCGCTTCCCGTCTTGTCCGCCACCCCGGGCAGGTCTATCTTCTCCTGCTCCCATGGGACGGCCGCGTTGGCCCCCCGTCCTCACCACCCCCCCCAGCGCCGGTCCGTCCCCCCCCCGCTGAGCGTTCACCATGTGCGGCTTCATCGGCATCTTTGGCCCCGAGGGGGTCGACGTCAGGGGAGAGATCTACGAAGGGCTCCTCGCCGTCCAGCACCGCGGTCAGGACGCGGCCGGGATCACGACCTTCTCCGACAAGTTCAACGTCAAGAAGGGCTTCGGCCTGGTGGTCGAGGTCTTCAACGAGGAGAACATGGCGCGCCTGAAGGGCAACCTCGGTGTGGGGCACGTGCGCTACCCTACCGTGGGCGCCAACCGTGAGGAGGACGCCCAGCCCTTCCACCACACCTTCCCCCTCGGTGTGGCGATGGCGCACAACGGCAACGTCACCAACTTCCACGAGCTGACCCGCGACCGCTTCTCCGCCGGCGGGGTGCGGCTCAACTCGAGCTGCGACCTGGAGATCATCCTGTGGGTTTTCCAGCAGGGGCTCGCCGAACGGCTCGACCCGGGTGCCCGCGTGACCGCCGAGGACGTGGGTGCCGCCGTGTCCAAGGTCTTCGCCGAGGTCAAGGGTGCCTACTCCGTCTGCGCCGCGATCGCCGACGTGGGCCTGGTCGCCTTCCGCGACCCCTACGGGATCAAGCCGATCTGCTTCGGCGAGCGCAGCGACGACGCCGGGAAGTGGTTCGCCTGCGCCTCGGAGAGCGTGGAGCTCGACGTCAACGGCTTCTCCCGCAGCTTCGACGTCGGTCCCGGCGAGGTGGTGTTCGTCGACCAGGACCGCCAGGTGGCCCACCTCGAGGTGGGTTCCCAGGCCCATCACCCCTGCATCTTCGAGCTGGTCTACTTCGCGCGGCCCGATTCCTTCCTGGACGACATCTCGGTCTACAAGACCCGCAAGCGCTTCGGGGAGGCCCTCGGCGAGCAGTGGCTGGAGAGCGGGGCCCCCATGCCGGACGTGGTCATCCCCGTGCCCGACTCGGCGCGCGACGCCGCGCTGGAGGTGGCGCTGACGCTGGGAGTGCCCTACCGGGAGGGGTTGGTCAAGAACCGCTACGTGGGCCGCACCTTCATCATGCCGGACAACGGCTGCCGGAGGGATTCCATCAAGCGCAAGCTGAATCCGATCGAGCTGGAGTTCCACGGCAAGCGGGTGCTGCTCGTCGACGACTCGATCGTGCGCGGCAACACCTCGCGCCGCATCGTGCGCATGGCCCGCGACGCCGGCGCCAAGGAGGTCTACTTCGGGGTCTCCAGCCCGCCCCTGATCGCGCCCTGCCCCTACGGGATCGACATGGCGAGCAAGCGCGAGTTCCTCGCCACCGGCCTCGACGTGGACCAGATCGCCGCGTCCCTGGGGGTGGATCACCTCATGTACCTCGACCGCGCCGCGATGAACGCCTCCGCGCGGCGGGGTACGCAGACGGTCGAGCACTTCTGCAACGCCTGCTTCACGGGGGAGTACCCGACCCCCGACGTGACCCTGGAGCGTCTGAGGGTGATCGAAGAGGAGCGCGAAGGCCAGAGGGACAACGCCTCCGATATCTGAAAGCGATGCGGGTCCTGATCACCTCCCCCGTCTTCCCCCCCGACCTGGGCGGGCCGGCGGTCTACGTCCCGTCCCTGGGGCGCTTCCTGGTCGACCGGGGCCACCAGGTGAAGGTGATCGCCTTCTGCTCCGACCCCGCGCCCCAGGGGTACCCCTTCGAGATCGAGACGATCTCCCGCGGCTCCCTGCCGCTGCGCTACCTGAAGGCCTTCTGGCGCGTGCTGCGGTCGGCCGGGAAGTACGACGTGGTCTACGTCAACGAGCACCTGGCCCTGCTGCACGTGCTCGCCGCGCGCCTGCGGCGTGCCCCGACCGTCATCCGCATCATGGTGGACGGGTCCTGGGAGATCGCGCACCGCAAGGGGTGGTGCGACGGCGACGACATCGTCACCTTCCAGGGCAAGCGCTACGGCTGGCAGGTCAAGCTGACGCGCTTCCTGCAGCGGCGCTGGTGGGGGTGGTGCGCCCACATCATCGCCTGCTCCGAGTTCCTGCGGCAGATCCTGATCCGCCACCACGGGGTGGATTCCGAGAAGGTCCAGCGCATCTACAACGCCTACCACGGGCCGCGCTCCGAGGACGTCCCCCAGACGCGCGCCCAGGCGCGCGCCGCCCTGGGCCTCGACCCCGAGCGACGCTACGTCCTCACCATCTGCCGGCTGATGGGTTGGAAGCGGGTGGACGGGATCCTGCGCGCCCTGGCGGAGCTCCCCGAGGACGTGTCACTGCTCGTCGCTGGTGACGGGGACATGGAGTCGGCGTGGAAGGCCCTGGCGGCCGAGCTGGGGGTCGCGGAGCGCGCCCATTTCCTCGGCAACCTGCCCCACGAGCAGATCCCTCCCCACATCCGCGCCGCGGACGTCTTCGTGCTCAACTCCGAGTACGAGGGTCTCTCCCACACCCTGCTCGAAGTCTTGAACCTGGGCACCCCCATGATCGCCAGCGGGGTGTGTGGCAACCCGGAGGTGGTCGAGGATGGGGTCAACGGCCTGCTCGTCGATCCCCGCGACCACAGCACGCTGCTCGTGGCCTTGAAGCGCATTCTCGACGACCCGGAGCTCGCCGAGCGCTTCGTCGAGAACAGCCTGGCGCGCCGCGGAGACTTCACCCGCGAGGGGACCTTCGCCGAGGTGGAACGGGTGCTGGCGCGGGTGGCGCGGCCTACTCGACGGTGACCCCGCCCGACAGCTCGAGCGCGCCGGAGAAGTCGGCGGCGGCTTCGACCTCCATCTGGCTCATGCTGAAGCTGACGCTGAAGGCGTGCTCCCCCTCCAGGTCGTACTCCGTGAGCTGGCCGGTCGCGAAGTCGAAGGTCCCTCCCCCCTTCAGGGTGAACTCGGCCTCGATCTCGCCGTAGACGTCCTCGGGGAGCTCCTCCAGGTCGGCGGGGTCGACGAACTCCCGCACGAGGTCGAAGAGGTCGGAGATGGTGACGCTCGCCTCGAGGTTCCATTCGATCTGGGCGGCATCCTCGCCGGCCGAGACCAGCTTGCCGATCGCCTCGAGCTCGACGTGCTCCCCGACCGCCTCGAGGAACTGCACCACCTGGGCCGCGTCCTCGTCTTCGCTGGCCAGCGCGCCGAAGGCGCGCTCGACTTCCTCGAGCATCGCCGCACCCACGTCCCACGTCTCACCCACCGCGACCGGCTCGGAGGGCAAGAGGAACTCGAAGTGGCTGGCGGCGCTCATCGCCGCGAGCTGAGCGTCGGGCACCGGCTCCAGACTCTCGTCCTCGGAGACGTCCTCCACGCTGACATCGCCCTCCTCGTCGATCGTCAGCTCGAAGGTGTGACCCACCAGGAGGCCGTCGTCGCTCTCGTCGAAGTCCTGGAACTCCCCCATGATCCCGAACTCTCCGGTGGCGGCGAAGTTCTCCGCGTCATAGGTACGGCGCAGCCCCGCCAGCTCGTCGCCACGCGTGGCGAGGACCTTCTCGGTGGCCTCCTCGACGAAGGAGACCTCCACCTCGAGGGTGGGCACCTCCGGCAGCTCCTGGCCGGCGATGGACGCGCTGGCGTCGTCCAGGCCCAGGGAGACGAGCCCCTCGGAGCGAATCGAGAGCTCCTGGTCCACCACGAAGCGCGGCGAGAGGTCGTAGGTCTCGCGCTCGAGGTCGACGGCGAGCAGGGGCAGGGCGAGGGCAGCGACGAAGGCGGCGAGGATGGGGCGGCGGAAAGTCATGGCGGGGCTCCTAGCTCGGGGATCTATCGGTGCGAGATTACTCGGAAGGTGAGGGATACGCGGCTCAAGCCTCGACCTTCGCGCCCACACCCTGCCCCAGGTCGATCACCAGCGCCCCCAGCCCCTCGTGAGCCTCCCTCGCCAGCTCCCGGTGGCAGGTGAAGAGGATCACCTGGCGGCGGCGGGAGATCTCCCCCAGCAGTGGGTAGAGGGCCGCCCGCCGCCCTCCATCCCAGTGCACCAGCGCCTCGTCGAGGATCAGTGGCAGACTCTCCCGCCCCAGGTCCAGGTGATCGAGGGTGCCGAGGCGCAGACAGAGGTAGATCTGCTCGCGGGTGCCGCGCGACAGGGGCGGGCCGACCTCGATCGGCTCGTCGTGGTCCGCGGGCAGGACGCACAGGGGCCCGTCGGGGCCGTGGGGGTAGTCGAGCCGCCGGTAGCGACCGCCGGTTACGGAGGCGAGGTAGTCCCCGGCGCGCCGCAGGACGTCGGGTTGGTGGGCGGCCCGGTGGCGTCGCTCCGCTTCGATCAGCACGCGCTCCAGGAGGGCCAGCCGGTCGCGGGCGCGACGGACCGCGACGAGCTCCGACTCGAGCTCCGCCACCCGCTCGGCGGCGATCGCCAGGCGGTCTCCGGGATCCCCCTCCAGGTGGGCGCGGATCTCCCCCAGACGTCGATCCACCTGCGGGAGGCGCTCCTCGAGCTCGGCGAGCCGGGCTCGGCGTGCGTCCTGGGCGGAAGCGGACCAGGGGCGGTCCTCCCCCTCGAGCGCGAGGCGCGGGTCGTCGGCCAACGCCTCCCAGCGGGGGTCGCGGCGCAGCTCCCGGGCGCGCCGGTGGACGTAGTCCCGCTCCCCCTCGAGCTCGCGCCAGGCGGCCCAGCGAGCGGCCGGGTCGGAGAGCTCGCCGAAGGCGGCCTCGAGCACCTCGAGCGTCCGGTCGCGGCGGACTTCCAGTTCCTCGCGCCGGGGAAGCTGGGCCTCGACCAGCGCCTCCGCCCTCTCGCGCTCGGCGATTGCGCTCTCGACCACGGCCGCGCGGGCGCGGGCTCGTTCCAGCTCCGCCTCGAGGCGTTCGAGCAAGAGGGACGCGTCCTCCTGGGGTTCGATCACCCCCTCCGCCAGGTCACGCCAGCGCTCGACGCGGTCGGCGCACTCCCGCTCGAGGGCCTCGGACTGGGCGCGTCGATCGCGGGCTCGCAGGAGGTGCTCGCGCGCCTCCTCCAGCCGTTCCAGGCTGCGCACCACTGCGTCGGGGGTGGCCGTCGCGCTCTCGTCCAGGGCCAGCTCCTCCGCCCAGCGCCCGATCGCCTCCGGCCGAGCGGGGGCGGGTGGGGTTGGCGCGCGCCGCAGGAGGTGCACCAGCGCTGGGAGCGCCGCCAGGGCGCCGAAGGCGACCCAGGCGGGGGTCAGGTGGAGCGCCGCCGCGAGCGGAGAGAGGAGGGCCAGGGCGAGGGCCACCCACAGCCAGGGTGGTTGGCCAGGCGGGCCTTGGGCGGCGAGGAGGTCTGCGCGCCACTCTTCATTCGCCGACCGCAGCCCGTCCAGGGGTAGGTCGGCGACGCGCGGGAGGCGCTCCCCGTCGCCACCGATGCGGGTCAGGCGCTCCCGCGCCAGACCCTCCGCTTCGCGATCCTGGTCGCGGGCCGCATCCCGACGGGCGAGGGCCTCGGCGTGGGCGGAGTACTGCTGGCGCGCCGCGGCGATCCCCTCGGCGCGGGCGAGCAGGGTGCGATCGACCGGCGCAACCTCGGGGAGCTCGGCCGCGAGAGAGCGCCGCGGCTCCTCGAGGGCGGCGTCGATGCGCGCGATCTCCTCCTCCAGTGCTCCGGGGTCCTCGAGGGGCAGGTCCTCCGGCGTGACGCCCGCGGGGAGTCGGGCCGACTCTTCACGCCACCGCAGATCCGCCTGTGCTTCGAGGAACTCCACCTCCGAGGCTTCGCGTCGCAGGGCCGCCAGCCCCTCGGCGAGCTCCTTGCGCTTCGCCTCGAGCTCTGCTCGCTCCTCCACTTCCTGCCGCAGCTCCCGCGCGGCGCGCCGAGCTGCGCGCTCCTCGGCGCGCTGCTCCTTCAGCTCGTCTCGCAGTCGCTTGGCGAGGGGATTGCCGGCGTTGTCGGACCGCCACAGGCCCCGGAGATCCGCCGTCAGCTCCTCGCGCAGCTCGCGCGTGGGGCGCGCGTTCTCGACGCCGGTCTCGCCGAGCAAGAGCTGCTGCACGTGATCGCGGACATCGTCCTCGTGGAAGGTGGTGTCGTCGGTGGTCAGGGAGTAGACCGCCTGGAAGACCTTGAGGGGCGCGGACTGGAGGATCTCCAGCGGCCCGTTCCCCACGCGCGAACCGCTGAATTCCTCGCCGGGCAGAGCGAGGCGCATTCCGGGGGCGGACTGCAGCACCCGCTCGACCATCAACCCCTCGCCGGAATCCAGCTCCAGCTCCGCGGTCAGCTTCAGACGGTGGGTGACCCCGCCCCAATGGGCGTAGGGGTGCGTCTCGCGGCTGGCGGGGGAGAAGCCGTAGAGCGCCGTCTCCAACGCGCAGTGGAATGAGGATTTGCCCGTCTCGTTGGGACCGAGGACGACGAAGGCCCGGCCGTCCAGGTCGAAGTCGCAGTCTGCGAGCGCTCCGAAGCGCTCCACTTCGAGTCGGCGGAACCTCATCCCTCCTTCAGGCCGCGGGTGAGCAGCTCCTCCTCCAGTCCCTGCATGAGCTCCGTCAGGTAGGCGCGGCGCTCCGGCGAGTCGCCCGCCTCCTTCTCGCTCCAACCCGCGAGGCTCTCGGGGGCCAGTCGCTCGAGCAACTCGCCGTCCTCCCGCCCCCGCTCGATCAGCTCCAGGGCGGCCTGCAGCACCGATGGGGTGTGGCGCAGCGCTTCCAGGTCCCGCGGAGTCGTGACTCCGCGCGGGCGGAGTTGGACCTCCAGCGCGCCGCAGTGGTCGATCAGCTCCTCCTCCAGTGCGCTGCGCGACTCCTCGTCGAGGAGTGCCCGTGCGACGGGGCAAGGTCCCTCGGGGATCAGGCGCAGGGCGAGCTCCGTTCCCTGCCCCAAGCCCTCCTGCAGGTCGGTCACCGGCCGCGCCAGATGCTCGAGCAGCTCCTGATGGCTGTGGCAGCCTTCCAGCCCGTCGATCTCCAGGCGCTCCCAACGGACCGGCGCCAAGGTGACGAACTCCGGAGCGACGGGCTCCCCGGCGACCAGCTCGACCAGCAGGCCGCCCTTGGCCCCCGTCTCGCGGGGGTTGCGCCCCTGGAGGTTGCCGGGGTACCAGGCCGGGAGATCCTCCACCGGCCGTTGGCGCCGGTGCACGTGCCCGAGGGCCCAGTAGTCGTAGTCGACGGCGGCCAGGTCCGCGGGGGTGCAGGGGGCGTAGCGCTGGTGCTCTTCGGCGCGCAGCGCTCCCTCGATCTGGGTGTGCAGGAGGCCCACGACCGGCAGGTCGGTGGCCTGCTTGTGGAAGCCGGTCGCCAGGTTGCGCTCCTCGCGGTCGTCGTGATGACCGGCTCCGACCACCACCGCCAGCGGCGTTCCGTCCCGTCCCTCGAGCGTCACCACCATCGGCCTGGCGCCGCGGAAGAGGGTCACGCGGCTGCGCCACCCACTGGAGGTGTCGAGGCCGAGCTTGGCGGCGCGGCCGGTTCCACGGCCGGGGTCGTGGTTGCCACAGGCGTAGAGGACGTGCACTCCGCCCTCCGCCAGCCGCCGGAGCTGCCCCGTGAAGAAGAGCTCGGTGCGGATGGAAACCAGCGGGTCGTCGAAGGCGTCCCCCGCGATCAGCACCGCGTCGAGGGAGCGCTCCAGCGCCAGGTCCACGGCGGTCCGGAAGGCCTCGAAGACCGCCTCGCGCAGCCGAGCGCGGGTGGAGGCACACCCTCCGTTGCCGGTCTCCAGATGCAGGTCGGCCAAGTGCAGGAAGCGAAAGGGCGCCACGACGCGGCGATCCTAGCTCGCTCCTCTCACCAGCGTCGAGCCAGAACTGCCCCAGGTCGACTACGCACGCTCCAAGAGGCGCCGCAGCTCGGCGTGCAGCGCCTCCAGCACGTCGCCGTACGCGAAGACGCCCACCGTCTCGGGCCCGCGCTTCAGGTGCACCTTCTCCGGCCCGCACCACAGGCCCAGGTCGGCGTCGTCGGTCTCCCCGGGTCCGTTCACGCGGCAGCCCATCACGGCGATGGTGAGGTTCGCCTCGCGCGCGTACTCGGTGCTGTGCTTCACCTCCTGGGCGAGGTCGATGAAGCGCTCGTTCTCCACCCGTGAGCAGGAGGGGCAGGCGATGATGTTCAGCCCCTCGAAGAACCCCTTGGGGACCGAGCGGAAGCGGCCCGCGGCGACGTCGCGCACGATCTGGCGCCCCACCTCGATCTCCAGGCCCTTCTCGTCGAAGGGCACCGTCAGCGAGACGCGCAGGGTGTCCCCCAGTCCCTCCGCCAGGAGCTGTTCCAGGGCGATGCGCGTCTTGATCGCTCCGTCGGGAGGCATCCCCGCCTCGGTCACGCCCAGGTGCAGGGGCACGTCGGGGCGCTCCGCGGCGAAGCGGCGATTGGCCTCGATCACCAGCCGCGGGTCGGAGTCCTTGATCGAGACCAGGTAGTCCTGGAAGCCCGCGGCGTCGAGCAGCGCGCAGTGGTCCAACGCGCTGGCCACGATCGCGCCCACCGGATCCTCTTCCCACTGGGTCTCGTACTCGGGGGCCAGGGAGCCGGCGTTGACGCCGATGCGGATGGCGCAGCCGTGGGTGCGGGCGACGTCGGCCAGCCAGGCGACCTTCTCCTCGGTGGGCTTGGCGCGCTCGTGATGGTGGAGATGGCCGGGGTTGTAGCGGATCTTCTGCACGTGGGGTGCGACCTGCTCCGCCAGCCGGTAGCTCTCCTGGAGGTCGACCGACAGAGGGGTGGCGGTCCGCTCGGCGACCGCCTTCAGAGCCTCGACGTCTGCCCGGCTGTCCACCGCCACCCGGATCAGGTCCGCCCCCGCCTGCTCGAGCAGGCGCACCTGCCCGAGAGTGGCCTCCAGATCACGGGTCGGCGTGGCCGCCATGCTCTGGATGGCGATGGCGGCGTCCCCCCCGACGGTCAGGGGGCCGATCTGGATCGGGCGGGTCTGGCGGGGAGGAAGCACGGCGCAAGGGGGTCGCGGTAGAGGGTAAAGCACGCCCCGAGCGCCCCGGCGGGCCCCCGGGGGGACTTCCCCGCTTTTCTTGGTCTTTCTTGCCCTGCCCCAGAACCCCCCCACGGAGGACGAACCGCGACAGACAGGGAAAAGGCACCGGGCTGCGGCAGCCGTCGATGTGGGACTCCCCTCGCCCGCCATGGCACCACCGGCCCGGGGCCTTCCTACGAGCGGGCGTCGCCCCCCCTTCGCCCGTTCCACCAGCCCCATTCGGACCGCGCCCCGGATGGGGCTGGGCCTATTGATGGAGGGTCGGTCGCTACCTGAACCCGGTGCTGGATGACCGCGGCCGGAGCCTACTCGTCCCTGTGGACGGACGTGATGCGCACGCCGTAGGTGTTGTCGATCGTCACCACTTCGCCGCGCGCCACGACCTTGCCGTTGACGAGGATGTCCACCGGCTCGTGGGCCTCGCGATCGAGGGGGATGAGGGACCCGGGGCCGAGCTGGACCAGGTCCCCCAGGGTCATCTGGGCCCGGCCGATCTGCACCGTCACGCGGACGGGGACCTCCAGCAGGTTGTCCAACCCGATCTGGTCGCCCATCGGCACACCGGTCGCCAGCTCGGCGAGCTGATTGGCCTGCACCGCGACGGCATCCGACGCGTCGTCGATGACCTGCTCCAGATCCTGAGTCTCGGGGGCGGTTTCGTCGGTCATGGCTTGGGGGTGGGTTGGTCGATCTCGCCGGGGTGCGAGTCGAGTTCGAGGAGGCGAATCGCCCGCTGGCCTCGATGGCGGCCCAACTCCGCCTTGGCACAGCAGCGATCCTCGATGTAGATGTCCAACGGAGCGTCGGAATCGACGCCGATGGGGATCACGTCCCCGACCTCCAGGGCCAGGAGGTCGTCGAGGGGGACGTCCACCGAGCCCAGGTAGGCCTTCAGGCACAGCCTGACGCCGTCGAGATGCTCGGGTAGCGGGGTCTCCTGCTGAGCATCGTCGAGGCCCTCGAGTTGGTCCTCCTCGCCGACACCGGGCAGGTAGATCCGGATGTCGCTGGGGCCGCCCGGTCCTTCGAAGAGGAAGTGCAGCATCAGTCGACGGGCGTCGGAGTCGGGACCGCAGTCCTCGAGCGTGGTGAGCTCCTCCGGATCCTGGGCCAGGTGTCCCTGCGAGACCTCGAGGCCGAAGGCTCCCGCCACGGGGAGCAGGATCTTGGAGAGCAGTTTCTCGATCACGCGGCACTCCGAGCGGGAGAGCCGACGTGCCGTGTGCACTGCGCTCACATCGGAGGCCTCGTCCCCCTCTTCCGGCTCAGAGTTGGCAGTCTCGGGACCGGAGAGGATCGCTTCGACCGCCGCCGACGCCGCCGCGCTGTCCCACAGGATCCACGACATGTGGCCGCCGCACTCGAAGATATCCACCAAGAAGGGCGGCTCGAAGCCACTGAAGAGGTCGAGGGCGTTGATCTCCGAGACGGAGGCGAGGTGGATCTTGTAGTGCTGGCGCAGGGGAGAGGAGATCTCGGCCGACACCGCCTGCAAGGTCGCACCCACGAGCTTGGCCAGGTACTGCAGACGCTCCTTCGACAGCCGCCGCGGCTGGCGGAAGTTGCGCGGCTCCACCGAGGCCGGCGCCCTGTCGCCGGCCTCGCCGGCGACCGCCTCCCGGATCGCCCGGGCTTCCTGTTCCTCGACTCCGTCGCTCACGTGGGTCGTTACTCCGGTGTGCCTCTATTGCCCGATGGCGTCGCGCAGGATGATGCGGCGCAGCTTGCCGTGAACGCCGACCGGTACTTCGCCCTGGAAGGAGTCCCTGAAGTGGGTCACGTCCACGAAGAGCGTCGCTCCCGAGGGGGACTCGATGCGCAGGTCGTCCTCGTCGCCCCTGAAGACGATCCGCGGGCCGTCGTCGAGCTGGATGCTGGGGACCGAGCCATCGACCTTGAGGACGTGCTCGTGGATCAGACCCCTGAAGTTGGCCTCGAGGTGCGAGACGCCGGGCCGCAGCCCGCTCGCCGAGTCCAGGTCCAGGGGGTTCCTGGTCGAGCCGATGTGGACGGGGAAGACGATCGGGTCGAGCCGCACGCGCAGCTCCTCGGCGAAGAGCTGCCGCTGGTGGCCGATCACCGATTCCTTCAGGTTCCTGCCCGAGGCGACCTCTTGAAAGCGCGCTTCGAGGAAGGAGCGGTAGAAGACGTCGACCTCGCGGTCAGGGACGTACTTCTCGACATAGGCCGCGTACTCCGCGTCCCCCTCGAACTTGATGTAACGGGTCTGGCTGTTGTCGGGCACCGTGACCGTGATCGGTTCCTTGGCGAGCTGATAGAAGTAGGGCCCTTTGAGCCGCCAATCCTTCTGCTTGCCCGGGATGGCCATCAACGCCAAAGCGCCCCCTCCGGCGATCAGGAAGACGGCCGAGAGCAGGAGCTTGAAGGGGCCCTTGCCCTTCTCCTTGCTCTTTGCGCTCTTCTCTTCCGGCTTCTCTTCTTCTGCCATGACTCAGTCCTTCTCCCGAGAGGGCATCACCAGACGTGCGTGGACCACATCGACCTCGGACTGGCGGATCTCCTCCGTGAGCTCGACCAACCACGCGCGCGCCTCCATGCGCTCGGGATCGAAGCGATGCTCTTCCGCCAGGTACTCCTCCACGGCGCGCGCGCGCGCGAAGGCCAGTGCCAGCGTTTCCCCCCGCTCGCTCGGCGTCGCGTGTCCCTCCAACACCAGCACCTGTCCGTAGGCTGGGCGCAGGGAATCCGCCTGCAAGTCGATGTAGCGCCGAGCCTGGGGGGTCAGCTCTGCGGAGCCCGCTTCGAAGCGGCCCAGCTGGGGTTGGCGGATCTCGCGCCGCGGCTTCAGCGCTTCGACCGCCTCCGCGCGCAGCATCTCGCTCGAGCTGGCCAGCTCATGATCCGTGCGCCGGTGAGGGTCGGGCTCCGGGGGCAAGTTGAAGCGCCGGCGCACCTGACTGAAGATCTTCTGCTTCTCGCCTGATGACAAGATGCCCGGCATGCCGTGCGACTTGAGGGCGACCACGAAGGAGCCCAACCCCTTGGCCATCAACCCGTAGTTGCGCTCCTTGGAGAGGGCCACCAGCAGGATGAAGAAGCACAGGATCAGGGTCATCATGTCCCCGAAGGACACCATGTAGGCCGGCGCGCCTTTGACCTTGACGATCTTCTCTACGACCTTGGTCCGCACCGCTCAGCGCTCCCTAGCGGCCAGGCGCTTGGCGCGCACGGTTTCCATGGCGACGATCACGACCTCGACGCGGCGACCGGCTTGGCGTTCGAGGGCCGAGCCGGCCCCACCCGAACGGGGCCGCGCGGCTCCCAGACCGGCGACCTGCACCAATTCGTCGGGCAAGTCGCTCTCCTCGAGCAAGACCCGGGCCGCCGCCTGCGCCCGCCCCAGGCTGAGGTCCTCGGCGGTCGGCCATTGCGGGGTGGGGTGGAAGGCGTCGTCGGTGTAGCCCTCGATGACCAGCACGTGGGGGTAGTGCTGCATCGTGCGCCCCATCTCGCCCAGAGCGGTGCGCAGGGCCTCGTTGACGTTGACCGATCCGGGGGCGAAGCCGGCGCGCACCGGGAAGCACACCCGCAGCCCGTCGGAAACGTGCCGCACGCTGACCTTGACGTGCTCCTCGGTCAGCTTCTGCCCCATCTCCTCGAGGTTCTCCGGGAGCTTGTCGGCCGGACGCGCGTGCGGACTGCGACCGCCACGCAGGATGTCGTAGGCCTGCATGATGTCGTCGTTGGGCGCCACCATGTCCCGCTCACCCGACCGACTCAGGATGCCCGTCTCTTCGAGGACGCTCCTGGGGTAGCTGAAGGCGTCGTACTCGCGAATCGACGAGAAGGTGAAGAGCAGGATGAAGAAGGTCACGAGCAGCGACGTCATGTCCACAAAGGTCGTGATCCACAACGGGGCTCCATCGAGGCCTCCGTTCACCTCGCGGAACTTGATCTTGACGGGCTCCGCCATGACGACCGCCTAGCTCTCGACCTCCGCGCGCACGCCGGGGGCCAGGAATCCCTTGAGCTTCTCCTTGATGAGTTGTGGCTTCTCACCCGACTGGATGGCGACGATGCCCTCGATCATCAGGCTGCGCACCAGGGACTCGGACTTCGAAACCTGATCCAACTTGCCTGCCATGGGCAGGAAGAACATGTTGGCAGCCATGGCCCCGTAGAGGGTCGTCAGCAGCGCCGTCGCCATGCCGACACCGATCGAGTTGGGGTCGGAGAGGTCCTGCAGCATCTGCACCAGACCGACCAGGGTGCCGATCATGCCGAAGGCGGGGGAGAAGGCCCCCATCTGCTCCATGATCTTGCGACCGCAGTCGTGGCGTTGCTTCTCCCATTCCGCCTCGAGCTCCATGATGTCGCGCACGGTGTCGGCGCCGAAGCCGTCGATGACGAGCTGGATGCCCTTGGCGAAGAAGGCGTCGTCCACGTCCTGCAGCCGGGTCTCCAGCGCCAGGAGCCCCTCCTTGCGCGCCAGGTTGGCGTAGCTGACGATGCGATCGATCTCATCGGTGGCGCTGGCGGTCTTGCGCACCGCCGCCACCATCATCACCTTGATCACCGGCTTCAGGTCGGAGATGGGGAAGGCCAGCATCGTCACGGCCGTCGTCCCGCCCAGAACCATCACCACCGACGGGACGTCGACGAAGGTGGCGACGCCACCCGGGCCCATGGCCATCGCGAAGAGGACCAGGAGGACGACTAGGGTGGCACCGATGACGGTGTTGAGATCCATGGGGGAGTGGCGGCAGGGACGTAGCGGCCTGCTTCGTTATCGGACGCCCGGGCCGATCCCTTGATGGCCCGGATTTGGGTAGTTGTGGTCGTAAGTCGTTTTCAGAGCTGTGGTTGCGTGGTTTGGGCCGGAGTTGAAGCTCCTATTCGGCTCGGGGGACCAGTCGGTAGAGCTGCTGGATCAGGACCGACTTGTCCGGGTCGACCCGGTAGATCTCGGTCAGGAACTCGCTGGCCCGCTCGCCGTCGAGCCCGGCCAGGATCAGCGACACCTGCTCCGGGGTGTTGGCCTGGAGCAGCATGGGCACGAGGTCCTTGACCTCGCCCTCCGTGTAGAGCGCCTCCGCCATGCGCACATAGGAGGCTCGGCGCTCCTCCTCGATGGCAGCCTCGTCGCGCGCCAACTCCGCGGCGCGCGCCTCCTGCTCGGAGTCGCGCTCGGTGAGCTGCGCCCGCAGCGTTTCCAGCTCGGCGAAGAGCTCCTGATAGAGGTTGTGGTCCTCGGCCAGCTCCCCCTCGCGCCGTTCGAGCTCGCGCTCGCGCAGGTCGAGCTCGCGCAGGCGCAGCTTGAGGCTCTCCTGGAGCTCCGCCAACTCGCTCTCGCTGTAGGGCGCCGGAAGGACGAAGGCCGCCAAGGGCCCCGCGGCGTCGCCGAGCACCTGTTGGGTGGAGCGCCTGTCGTCCGCAATCTCGTCCGAGGCTCCCACGGGGGACTCCACCACTGGGGTTCCGGCTTCCGTCTCGGGGAAGATCCCGCCCACCACGGCCAGCTCGGATAGGGGTGTGCCGGTCACGGCGGCGATGATCAGGAAGGAGCTGACGAGCAGCGCGATGCCGCCCAGGCCGAAGACGAGGTACTTGAGAAGGTTGGAGTTCATCGTTCGCTCCTGGCTTCCATGCGGCGCGCGCGGAGGGCGCGGGCCGAGTTGATCTCATCGAGGACGCGAGCCTCGGCGCGGTGAGCCTCGGCCTCTTCCCTGGTGCGCAGACGGTCGACGAGGCGCTCCAGGCCGCGGGCGCGCGCGCGCCGCTCCTCCCAGGGGATGCGCGCCTGCTCCGCGCGTTCGCGCTCTGTGCGGGCCCGCTCCCGTTGGCGCAGAGCCGAGCGCTCGGTGCGATCGATCGCGCCGTGGCTGACCATCACCCAAGCGGGGGTCAGGCCGGGGAGGGCCGCACCCAGCTCACGGGTCTGCTCGTCCCGGGCCGCCCAGAGCGCCTGCGTGGCGTCCTCTGCACGACGCGCCTCCTGCTCCGCGGCCAGCCACTCGGCCCGCGCCTGCTCCTCCTCCAGCGCGCGCACCGCCAGGACACGCGCCAGGCGTTCCGAACGGCGGCTCACGAGCCGACCTCCTCGCCGGCGGTGGCCACCAGCCGCAGGAGATCGCGCGCTTCCGCGAAGGCGCAGGTCTCCCGCAGTCCCTGGCTCAGGTAGGCGCGGATCAGGTCCAGGCGCTCGAGCGCCCGGTCGAGGCGCGGGTTGGCTCCGGCGCGGTAGGCGCCGATGTCCACCAGGTCCTTGCCGGCGCGATAGGCCGCCAGATCCGCCCGCACGGTGGCGGCCCAGGACTGGTGCTCCAGATCGGTCAGGTCGGGCATCAGTCGCGAGAGGCTCTCCAGCACGTCGACCGCGGGGTACTGTCCCTCCGCCGCCAACTCCCGCGAGAGCAAGAGGTGCCCGTCGAGCAGCCCGCGCATGGTGTCCGCCACCGGCTCGTGGGCGTCATCCCCCTCCAGGAGCACGGTCAGGAGCCCCGTGATGCTGCCCCCGCGCACGCGCCCCATGCGCTCCACCAACTTGGGCACGGTGGCGAAGAAGCTGGGGGGGTAGCCGCGCACGGTGGGTGGTTCCCCCGCCGCCAGTCCGATCTCCCGGGCTGCCAGCGCGAAGCGCGTGATCGAGTCGAGCACCAAGAGCACTTCCTGCCCGCGGTCCCGGAAGTGCTCCGCGATCGTCACCGCCACGAAGGGTGCCGAGAAACGTTCGATCGGCGGGCGGTCGGAGGTGGCCACGACCACCACCGAGCGCTGGCGTCCCTCCTCGCCCAGGACGTTGTCCAGGAAGTCCTGCACCTCGCGCCCCCGCTCGCCGACCAGACAGGACACGACCACGTCGGCGTCGGTGCCGCGCGTGATCTGACCCAGGAGGCAGGACTTGCCCACCCCCGAGCCGGCGAAGATCCCGAGCCGCTGCCCGCGCCCCAGGGTGTTCAGTCCGTCGATGGCCCGCACTCCGGTCTGCAAGGCGCACTCGATCGGTGTGCGCTCGAGGGGGCCGGGGGCCTCGCGGCGCACGAGGCGCGGGATGCCGGCCAGCACGGCGGGGCCGTCGTCGGTGGGGAGGCCGAAGCCGTCGACCACGCGGCCCAGGAGCTCGTCGGAGACGGCCACGGAGAAGGGGCGCCCGAGGGCGTAGACCTCCTGGTTGGGGGCGATGCCGGCCACGTCCCCGTGGGGCATCAGCAGGGTGGTGGCGCCGCGGAAGCCGACCACCTCGCAGTCGATGGTGCTCTCCGACCCGCGGTCGATGCGACACACCTCACCCATGGCGGCCGGTACGCCACCGGCCTCGATCAAGACCCCGGAGACCTCCTCCACGAAGCCCCGGTAGAAGGGCTTGGCGGCTCGCATGAGGGTCTCCTTGGCCCGCGCCAGATCGATCATCGAGCCAAGTCCTCCAGGAGCTGCTCGCAGATCGAGTCGAGGGCGGCCTGCGTGTCGCGCACCAGGAGGCCGCGGGCCGTGAGCAGGTGCAGGTCACCGCGGGGCAAGGAGGGGTCCACCTCCAGCGTGGTCCCGGCTCGGAAGAGCACGTCCTTCAACTCCTCGTGGTCCAGGGGGTTCAGGTGCACCGTGACCGCGCCGCGCCCCACGTCGGCGTCTCCCAGGGCACCCCGGACGATGCGTTCCAGGTCGTAGTCGCCAGCCTCGACGCGCAGCTGCAGCAGGTGGCGGGCGATCTCCACCGCCAGCTCCACCGCCTGGTGGGTGAGTTCGGCCTGGGCGCGCTCCGCCGCTGCGTCGAGCTGCTCGAGGGCGTGCTCCAGGGCCTGGACCCGAGAGTCCAGGAGCTCCGCCAGCCCGCAGGCGCGACCGCGTTCGAAGGCGCGCTCCTCGAGCGTTCGACGACGCTCGTCCGCCAGGGCCTGCAAGTCGGCGCTGGTGGTCGTGGCGCTGGACGGAGGAGCGTGGAGTTGGATGAGCATCGCCCCCATCTCAGGTCACCATCTCCGACCCGGCGCGCGCCGGGCTGAACTCGCCCGAGTCCATCAGTCCGCGCACCGCCATCAGGACCTCGCTGCGCGCCTGGACCACCTCCGAGAGGGGCACCGCACCGGTCAGCTCCTTCTCGTCGATCACCATCTCCCGCACGCGCGAGGAGAGGTTGGCCATCACGTTCTGCTCCACCTCGGGCGAGCAGGCCTTGAGCGCCATCGAGAGGGTGCGCGTGTCCACCGAGGCCAGGATCTTCTGCATGGCGCGCTTCTCGATCATCGCCAGGTCCTCCCACGAGAACATGAACTCGCGCACCTGCTCGGCGACCGTCTCGCTCTCCTGCTCGAGACCCTCGAGGACCGCACGCTCGGTCTCCGCCGTGGAGTAGTTCATCAACTCCGCGACCGTCTTCAGGCTGTCGGTGGGGTCCCTGGGTGGAGGCATCGAAGCCGCCAGGGCCAGGCGCTCCTGCAGGTCGTCGGCGATGGCCAGCATCGTCTCGATTCCCGGCGGGTTGATATTGGCCATGCGCTTGACGATGTCCAGCGCGACCTCCTCGGTGAAGGCCGCCAGGACCTCGGCGGAGACGGCGGGCGCGATGTGCGCCATGATCAGCGCCACCACGCCCGGGGATTCCTCGCCCAGGACGCGCGCCACCACCTCGGGGTTGTGCTGCTCGATGAAGCCGAAGGGTTGTTCCTTGCGGCGCCGGTCGTAGATCTCGCGGATCACGCGCTGCGCCTCCTCGGCCCCGTAGGTGGACTCGAGGATCTCGTGCAGCTCGAAGTCGTCCTGCGGCCGCACTCCGGCGCGCTTGTAGACCGTGCGCGCCAGGTCGGCGTAGAGGCCGTCGACCGCCTCCGGAGTGCAGAGCCCCGGATCGAGCTCGGTCATCGCCTCCGCCACGTCGCCGACGATCTTGCCGTCGAGGTGGCGCATGACGCGGGCTCCGTCCTCCTTCTCCAGTGAGAGGAGGAAGGCCGCCACACGGTGCGCTCCCGGGGCGTCCTTGTGCTCGGCGTCAGGCGTCGCCATCACTTGGCCTCCGCGTAGAAGTTCTCACCCAACGCCCAGCGGGACAGCAGCGCCGCGACCTTCTCGGGGTCCTCCTCGACCAAGCTCTCGACGTGCTTGCGCGCGAGCATCTCCATGTCGATCTCCTCCTCCGGGATGAGGTCCGACAGCACGCTCGCAGTGCTACGGCTCTCCGCCCTGGGCTGCGGCGGGGCGGTGACCCCCTTCTTGAGGCTGCGCAGCAAGACGAACAGGAACGCCACCGCCGCCAGGATCTCCACGCCGCGCTCCATGAGCAGGGTCAGCGTGCGATTGGGGGCCGTGGGGGCCGGCTCCGCGACGGGCTTGATCGGGTTGCCCTGCTCGTCGACCTGGACGCTGGCCAGCGGCAAGGCCGCAGTGGAGAAGTGGTCGCGCTCCTCCGTGAAACCGACGATCTCCTTGACCGCCTCCGTGGCCGCCTGCAGGTGCTGCGCGAGGGACTCGTGCAAGGCCAGGGTCACCGTCAGGCGCTTCAGGGTCGGAGCGTCCTTCAGCCGGTGGGTCGTGTTGCGGCCCGAGGCGTAGCTGGTCTCCTCGTCCTTCGTCTCCGCCAGCTCGCGCTCCGTCGGGGCGCTGCTGCCGTCGCTGGGATCGATGTTGGAGACGGTCCCGGCGGGGCCTCCCACCGGCGGGTCGACCGGCGTGCTGGACGTGCGCTCGACCACGTGCATCTTGACCGGCTTCGGGTCCAGGGCCTCCGCCACCGTCTCGGTGCGCTCGTGGTCGTACTCGGCGGCCACGCTGACCAGCGCCATGCCGGGCCCGAAGAGCCCGTTGAGGTAGTCCTGGGCTCGGCGGGTCCGGGCGCGGGCGACCTCCTCCTCGAAACGCACTACGTTGTCGAGGGCCTGGTCGCGCGACCCGTCGAAGAGCACCTCGCCGTGGCCGTCGGAGATGGTGATGTTCTCCAGGGGAGCGCCCGACGCCCCGCGCACGATGCTGGCCAGGGCCTGGCGCTCCGTCGAGCTGGGGACGTACCCGCCGCGCAGGGTGAGCACGACCGCGACGCTGGGAGAGCGGCGGTCACGCAGGAAGTCGGAGGGGGGGGGACCCGCGATGCGCACACGGGCGCTCTGCACGTAGGCGATTTCCTCGAGCTGCACCTCGAGGTCCTCCCAGTCACGCTTCTGCAGTCGCTGCAGGCGGGTGGCGTGGTCGTCGAAGACCGAGCCCGACTCGGCATTCGCCGGAATGCCCTTGGCCGGTCCGCCGAAGGCGTTGCCAGCCGCCAGAGCGTTCATGGCGGAGTACTTATCCCCCTGCGGCACGAAGAGCGTGTAGGGGCCCGGGGGCAGGGTGGTGTCGAAACGGATCTGCGCCGCTGAGAGCGCGCTGGTGGCCGCACTCAGGTCCGCGTCGTCGAGCCCGCTGCGCAGGACGACCATGTGCGGATTCGCGGCGCGATAGCCGGCGATGCCGGCCAGCGCCAAGATCAGGACCACTCCCGCGCCGATCACGACGCGCGTGGGGCCGCTGGAGGTCTTGAGGCGTTCCCAGAGTGTGACCAGGAGTTCCTTCATCGATCAGACCCCCATCCGCATCACTTCGCGATAAGCGTCGATCAGCTTGTTGCGCACTTGCATGGCGAACTCGAACGACAGCTCGGATTCCTTGATCTGGGCGGCGATCTCGGGGAAGTCGACTTCGCCTTTGATCACCCTCAGGGGCAGCTCTTCGGTGCGCTTGACGCTGGCGTCGACCTCGAGCACGCCTTCCTTCAGCGTCTCGACGAAGGAGGGTCCCTGCGCGGGCTGCGCGCCCCCCGGCTGGGCCGCGTTGGCACGCTGCTGCATGCGTTGCAGGGCCGCTTGGACGGCCTCACGTCCGACGGCCCCCGCGCCCGATCCGATGCCTTTCACCATCAGAGCACCCCGCTCGCTACTCCATCAAGCGCAGGGCCCGCTCGGCCATGCGCTCGAAGTTCTCCTGCACGGAGATGTTGGCTTCGTAGGCCCGCACGGCGGTGATCATGTCCGCCATCTCGTGGACCGTGTTCACATTCGGGTAGCGCACGATGCCGCGCGCGTCCGCGTCCGGATGGCCCTGGTCGTGGACCTCCTCGAAGGGCGTGGCGAAGTCCTGGGCGACCTTCGTCACCTGCACGCCCACCACTTCCTTGCGCCCCCCGTTGACCGCGCGATCGAGCAGCGGGGCGAAGTGCACCACCTCGCGCCGGTAGGGCTCACCCGTCTCCGGGATGCGCGTGACCTGGGCGTTGGCGATGTTCTTGGCGATCACGTCCACGCGCTTGCGCTCGGCGCGTAGACCGCTGGCGGCGATGCGCATGCCGCCGAAGAGTTTCGAGAGGGCGTCCATCAGCGTTCACTCCTGATCGCGATCTCCGTCAGCCGCGAGCGGCCCTTCTTGATGCTGGCGTAGAGCTCGAAGAGCAGGCGGTTCTCCAGCCCGGCGCTGACCTCCTTCTCCATCGAGACCGTGTTGCCGTCGGCTTTGGCCTCGGCCGTCTCGTCGACTCGCACCTCGGGGGCGATGCGGGTCAGATTGGGACGCGACTTGGCCAGCTCGGTGGCCAAGGCCTCCTCGAACCGCACCTCGCGTCGCTGGTAGCCGGGCGTGTTCTGGTTGGCCAGGTTGGCGGCCAGCACGCGCGCCCGCAGGAGGGAGGCGTTCATGAGCTGCAACAGGAGAGCGCTGTTCTTGCCTGAAATGTCCACGCTTGCCTCCTCAGACGGCCAGACCGGTGGCCCTCCAGATCTTGAGCTTGTTGGAGATGGTGCGGGCGGTGACGCCCAAGCGACGGGCGGCCTCGGTCTTGTTGTTGCCCGCGCACTCGAGGGTGGTCAGGAAGGCCACCCGTTCGATGTCCGCCAAGGGGTTGTTGGCGATCGCCAGAGCGACCTCGCGGTCCTCGAGGCTGAGCTGCAGGTTGCCACCCGGGGAGACCCCCGAAGCCGGGCCGAAGACGAGCTCGTCCGGTTCGATCACGTCCCCGCCCCCCAGAACGACGGCGCGCTGGATGACGTTCTCGAGCTCGCGCACGTTGCCGGGCCAGCTCCAGCCGCGCAGGCGCTCCTCCGTCTCCAACGACATGCGCGGCACGGGGCGACCGTTGCGGCGCGCGTAGATCTCGGCGAAGTGGCGCGCCATCGGCAGGATGTCCTCCCGGCGCTCGCGCAGGGGGGGTACGTGCAAGGGCAAGACGTGCAGGCGGTAGTAGAGGTCCTCGCGGAAGCGCCCCGCGGCCACCTCGTCCGCCAGGTCGCGATTGGTGGCGGCGATGACGCGCACGTCGACCTGCAGGGTCTGGGTGCCGCCGACGCGCTCGAACTCGTCCTCTTGCAGGACGCGCAGGAGCTTGGCCTGCATGCGCGGGGAGATCTCGCCCAGCTCGTCCAGGAGCAGGGTGCCTTCGTCGGCCAGCTCGAAGCGCCCTTGACGCTGCTTGTGCGCACCCGTGAAGGCGCCCCGCTCGTGCCCGAAGAGCTCCGACTCGAGCAGCTGCTCACTGAGCGCCGCGCAATTGACGCGGATGAAGGGCTTCTCGGCCCGCTGGCTGGCTTGGTGCAGGTATTGGGCGACGCGCTCCTTGCCCGTCCCGCTCTCGCCCGTGATCAGGACCGTGCCCTTGGAGCGCGAGATGCGCGCCGCGGAGCGCAGCACTTCCACCATCGCCGAGCTCTCGGCGATCATCGGCGGTCCACTGGCACCGCTGGCCTCGTCGCGCAGGATGCGGTTTTCCGCTTCCAGGCGCCGCGTGTGCGCGACGCGCTCGATGACGATGCGCAGCGCATCGGGGGACGTGGGCTTGAGCAGGAAGTCGACTGCTCCGGACTGCATCGCCTTCACCGCGGACTCGATCGTGCCGTTGGCGGTCACCACCACGATCGGCAGGTCCTCCCACCGCTCGATCAGCCGTTGCGTGAGCTCGATACCGTCGACCCCCGGCATGCGCAGGTCGGTCAGCACCAGGTCCGGGTGGCTCTCGGTGATGTTCTCCAGGGCCTCCTCACCCGAGGTAGCGGCCAGCGCGGTGTAGCCCAAGGACTGGACGGCTTCGGTCAGGAACTCACGCGAGAGGGGGTCGTCGTCGACGACGAGGATGCGTTGAACGGTCATCACGCGTCGGGGGTAGGTGGGATGGGGTGGGAATCCGTGGGGATCGAGAGCGAGATGTCGGCGCCGCCCAGGGGACCGGGCAGGCGACTCACCTCGAGGATTCCGCCGTGCAGGCGGGCGATCGTGTGCACCAGGGCCAGGCCGAGGCCGGTGCCTTCGGCGCGGGTGGTGAAGAAGGGGTCGCAGACGCGACCGGCGATGTCGTCGGGGATGCCGGGGCCCGCGTCGTGCACGCGCAGGCACAGCGCGCTGCCCGTGCGGCGGGCGCTGACGTGCACCACCCCGCCGTCGGTCTGCACGTCCGTGGCGTTGGCGACCAGGTTGCGCAACGCTTGGCGCAGCTTGATGCGGTCGGCGGAAAAGGTGAGGCCGGGCTCGGCCTCGACCGTGATCTCGTAGCGCTTGTCCAGGCCGCGACAGGAAAGGTCGCGACGCGCGGCGGCCACCGCCTCGTCGACCAGCTCCTGCGCGTCCACCGTTTCGAGGTTCAGACGCTCAGGCGCCGCGAAGGTCAGCATCGAGGTGACGATGGCGTCGCACTCGTCGACCCCCTCCTGGATCAGCTTGGCCCACCGGCGTTCGACGCTCTCCGGCTCGAAGGCCTCCTCGAGCAGGTAGGCGAAGCCGCGCACCGCGTTCATCGGGTTGCGCACCTCGTGGGCGATCCCTCCCGCCATCGTGCCCAGGGCCGCCATCTTGTCGAGCTGATGCACGCGGCGCGTCATCGCCTCCAGCTCGGTGCGGTCGTCGAGGATCTCGACCGAGCCGGCTGCCTCTCCCGAGGGGAGGGTGACCTCGGAGTAACCGTTGACCACGACCGACGTGTGTCCGCCCTCCCGAACCAGCTCTTGCGGCTCCCGTGCGGCGGCACTCCCCAAGAGGCCAGGGTGGTCGTGGCGTCCGAGCAGTTGCGCTTCTTCCACCGCCAAGAGGGCGAGCGCCGCCTGGTTGGTGCGCACGATGCGCCCCTCGGCGTCGCGCACCACCACTCCGGTGGGGAGGCTGGCCAGCACCGCCTCCAGCTCCGCGACCTTGGCCTCCAGGGCGGCGTTGGCGCGGCAGAGCTCGGCCTCCATGCGCTCGGCGCGGGCGGACAGGCCGGTGTGGGCCGCCTGCAGGTCCTCCAGCACGTCGGTGAAGGACCGAATCGCTCCCTCGACCTCACGCGGATCGAACTGGTCGACGCTCGCGGCGTCCAATTCGGGCGGGATCTTCACCGCTGCGCGTCCTCCGAGCTGGTCTGCTGCTGGCCGATGCTGCGCCGTAATTCGAGGAAGCGCCGGTCGATCTCCGCACGATTGGCGAAGGTCTTCTGCAGGGACGTGGGCTGCGCCTCGCCCTCGGGCTTGGGCTGGCCGGCGATCACCAGGGCTGCGTAGAGCTCGCTCGCCTCGGTCAGACGCCCCAGGTTCTCGTAGCAGCGCGCGATCTGATACTGCACCTCGGGGTCGTCCTCCCGATGCCGATCGAGTAGCGGCAAGGCCTCGGCCGCGCGTCCCAGGCGCGCCAAGAGGAGCCCCTCCCGCCGCGTGTCGGCGCTGAACTCCGGATCGTCCTCGAAGCTGCGCGTCTCGGGACCGGTGATGGGGGAGAGCGGCGCGGTGTCCAGACGCGGACGGGGAGGGTCGATTCCCGTCAGCGCCATGCGCGCGCCGTCGTCCAAGCCCACGTGGGTCCCGGCAGGCCCGGAGGGCTCGGTCGGCAGGGCGTGGAACGGCAGCGTCCCAGGGGTAGCGACCCAGGGGATCTCCACCCCCAGCTCGTCGTAGGTGAGCTGCAGCGCAGAGACCTCGCCGCGCAGGCGGGCCAGGGTGGCGTCGCGCGTCTGGGGATCGGAGGCGGCGGGCTCGGTGGCCGCCACGAGCTCCGTCAAGGCTGAGTGGTCCCCCTCGGTGAGGCGCTGCTCGATGCCACCCAGGTGCTCGACCGCGGCGATCGTCGCCTCCAGTCGGCTCTGCAGGTCGAGGGGCTCCTGCCCTTCGCCGACGGCGGTCGGCAGCACGAAGACCAAGGCCAGACCGAGAGTGAGGGTTTGGTGGTGGCGCATCATCACAGACGTCCCTTGATGGCTTCGATCGCTTCGGCCAAGAGGTTGCGGTCCTCGTAGAGCTCGGAGGCGAGCACGTAGATCTGCTCGCGTTGCGAGCGGCGGCCCAGCATCGGAACGACCAGGCGCAGGGCCTCCATCGCTTCGTCGAAGCGACGCGTGGAGTGCAGGGCGCGCGCGTAGGCCTGGGCCAGCCGCACCAGCTCCGGCTCCTTCAGCTCCTTGCGTGCTCGGAATGCGGGTCGCAGGGCCTGGACGGCGGCCTCGAAGTTGCGCGCGGAGAGCATCGCCTCGCCCCGCGCCAGGTGGGCGCGGGCGTCGAGCTGGCCGACCTCCATCGCCGGCAGCCCCAGCCGCGCTCGGGCTTCGGCCACTTCCGATGCCAGCACGTCGCCGAACCCCTCCTGGGAGGCCTGCTTGGCGATCATCAAGACGGCGAGCTCGTGTCCTCCGTGCAGCGCCTCGCGCGCCGCCTCGACCAAGGCGTCCTCGTGCCGCTCCCCCGCCAGCTCGGCGGCGTACGCCAGCCAGGCGGTGGAGGCCGCTCCGTGCTCTCCCGCGCGAGCCAGGGAGCGCGCGCGCAGCTCGAGCAGCTCCGGATCCTCACTGCCCTGGGCGCTGTAGCGGGCGGCCGCGTCGATGGCTTTCAAGGCGTCGACCGGTGCGCTGGAGCTGGCGTATGCGCGCGCGCGGACCATCAGTCGCGTGCGGCGCTCGTCGGGATCGTCGGTGGGATAGGCGGTGTCGAGGGCGCCCAGTACGTAGAGCGCCTTGGTACCCGCGTCCTCGCACGCCACCTTCGAGCTGAGCGTCTCGGCATGGCGGCAGAGGGCGTCCGCCAACTTGAGCCGGGCCAGCGCGTGGTACGGGTGCTTGGACTCGAGCCGGGCCAGTTGCTCGTAGCGCAAGGCCGCCTGTTGCCACAGGCCGAGCTTGCCCTGCAGGTCCGCCGAACGCAGCAGGGCCTCCGGCAGGAGCTCGGACTCGGGGCTGTCGTCGACGAGGGCGTCGTAGAGCAGCGCCGCCGCGCCCCAGTTCTGCGGACCGCGCATCTCGTTGACCTGGGCGTGGGCCATCCGGGCGCGGTCGGCCACGGGGTACTCTGGATAGCGGCGCAGCACGTCGGTGTAGCGCCGACTGGCCTTCTCGAGGATCTCCCCCGCCTCGGGGTAGGGGCCGACATCCTCGTAGACCAGCAGGTAGCCCTCGGTCAGATGCGCGTCGAGGCCGACTGAGCCGAGGAGCCAGCGCACTGCGTCGCGCCAGGGCCGGTCCACGAGGTTGACGGTGACCTTGGGGTCGCGGTCGATCGCTTCGAACCCGCGCACGTCGATCGAGAGCCGCTGTGCGATGAGGCGCACGAGCTTCTCCACCGACACCTCCCGGGCCTTGACGGTCAGCAGTGCCGCGCCGTCCTCGGTGTAGCCCGTCTCGACCGTCATGCCCGTCGCGGGCGCGACTTGCGGTGAATCCTGCGCCAGGCTCGGCGCCGTGCAGAGGGCCCAGATCAGGCCCAGGCTCGCCAGGAGGGACCTCATCGCTGCGCCTCCGCCAGGGCCTTGCCCTGCAGCTCATAGGTCTGCGCCACCAAGTACTCCGCCTCGATCGCGAGCTCCTCGGTGAGGGGAACCATGTCGCGGTTGGCGAGCAGGTGATAGAGCACCCGCCGCGCGTCGAGGTAGTACCCCTCGGCCATCATGCCGCGGGCGCGCTCGATCGACCGCACCGGCCGCACGTCCAAGAGCGAGGGGCGCAGATCGATCTCCTGCGGCGGCCCGGAGGTCGAGGGAACGGGGATCAGTCGCACGTCGGGCGCGGCGGCCTGGGTCTGCCGGGAGAGGCCGTCGGCGATCCCCTCTGCGACCCCCTTCACCGTCGCGTGGAAGCTCGAGTTGGCCTGCCAGGCGAGCAGGATCAGGGCGGTGTTCACCACCAGGAAGCAGATCGAGAGCACCAGCACCAGCTTGTCGCGCCCGCTAGACACGGCGGTGACCGGGACGGCGATCGGAGCGGAAGCCGCCGCCAGCTCCGCGCTCAGGTCGATCTCATCGAGATCGTGCTCTTCGCGCTCGGTCCGTGCCCTGCGCGGTGCGGACTTGGCCGGCGGGCTGTCCGACTCCACGGGAGGAGCGGGAATCGGGTCCGAGCTCGCCACCGGCGGCTCGGGCGAGACCAGCGTGTCGGGGACGATGAAGGTGTCCTCGGGTGTGACGCCGGCCGCGTCGGCGACGATGTCGCCCCCGGCGAAGATCTCCGAGAAGTTGAAGAGGTCCTCGTCCAGATCGGGGTCGTAGTTGGGTGCGCCGGGGGAGCTGGGGGCCTGGGCGGGCTCCTCCTCGGCAGTCGTGGGGGCCGCGTCCGCTGGAGGGGCGTCCTCCGCCGGCGCGACGGCGTCACTCTCCTCCTGCGAGGTGGTCTCCGGGACGACGGCGAAGGCCGGCATCACCGGGAAGTCGAAGAGGTCCTCGTTCAAGGGGTCGTTGGGATCGATCCCCTCGTTCGTGGCGGTCAGATCGAGCTTCTCGAGCTCGATGTCCAGCTCCTCATCGGCTTCGTCGAAGTCCTCGAGCGCCATCGGTCAGCTCCACAGGGCGGTACGCAAGACGCGCCGCGGGTCCGGCCCGGCGAGGAGCCGGCCGAGACACACGGCCAGGGCGGGGGAGAGGTAAAAGCGCGAGGCTCCCTCGGGATGTTCGGAGCAGGCGGTCAGCAGGCGCCGGGAGGTCTCCGGAGAGAGCCAGTCGAGCTCACTCAGGTCCACCTGTTCCTCCTCGTCGAAGTGCGTGCGCAGGACGCAGAAGCTGGCCTGCACGCAGGTGCCGGAGCCGGGGGCCGAATCGATGCGCACGTCCTCGGCGAGGGTCGCGGCCCGTGCCAGCCCGCCCGCCGAGCTGTCGCTCAGGTGGTCCAGCTCGCGGTCGAGGGGATCGAAGCCCACCCCGGCGTCGCGGACCGTCAGACGCAGCTCGCGCCGGCTCGCCTCAGCCGCGACCTGCACCGAGCCCGGGGAGCTCGGGTAGGCGTGGCGCACCGCGTTCTCCACCAGCTCGGCGCAGGTCCCAGCGATCCGCGCGCGGCCCGCGGGACCGATGGCGCAGCGCTGGGCATAGGCGGCCAGCTCGCGCGGGGCCTCTTCGACGGCCCCAGCAGCCGCCGCGAAGGTGCGTTCGAAGCGCGCAGTCGTGTGGCGTTGGTGCGCTTCCGGCTCGGAGGCCTCGAGGGCCGCCACCACGATGCGCTCCACCGCCACCGGCTTGGTCAGGAACTCCGCCGCGCCGAGGCGCAGGGCGCGCCGGCAGGCCTCGAGGTCCGGCCGACCGGAGACGACCACCGCGCGCGGGCGCTCTCCACGCTCCCGCAGGCGTGCGATCAGTTCCAAGCCATCGATCCCCGGCAGACCCACGTCGGCGACCAGCACGTCGGCACCGGTGTGCTCCAGGGCTTGCTCCCCGGAGTGGGCGACGGTGACCTCGCAGCCTTGGCTACCCAGGGCCAGTGCCAGGGCTTGGGCTTGGGTCGGCTCGTCCTCGACGATCAGGACGTGGGGACTCACGGGCGTCGCTCCTCGTTCGAAATGTGCGTGTGCACGAAGCGGATGTCGGTACAGAAGTGCTCCCCAGCGCAGTGCTCGCAGAGCTCCGCCCCCAGCCGTCGCAGCTCGGACTTGGCCAGGAGGCGACCCAGGGAGTGGACGCGCCCCTGGACGCTCTGGGGATCGAGGTCGCTGGCCGCGAGGTCGTCGATGATCGAGAAGGAGACCCACTCGTCGTCTCCATGGGCGTGCAGCAGCACCTCACCCCCGTGCTCGATCGCCTCCGCGAGCAGGAAGGCGAGGGAGCGGATCACCGCCACGGCATCGATCGAGATGCACACGGGTCCCGGCTCCACGGCGATCCAGAGTCGATCGCGCGCCTTCGAGGGGAGAGCCGCGCGGGCTCCCTCCACGATCTCCCGCAGGCTCGAGGTCTGGGGCGCGATGGGGGGCGGGTCGAGCAGAGCCCCCAAGGCCTCAGCTCCCCGATCGACCTCGGCCAAGCCCTCGAGGGTCCTGGTGAGGACGCCCCGCGCGGGCTCATCGACGGTCGGTGCGAGACTCTCCAACGCCGCCCGCACGGCCGCCAGGGGCACGCGCAGGTCTCGTTCGAGCGCGCCGCCCAGGGTCTCCAGCAGGGTGGGCTCGCGGGTCGTTTCGGTGACGGGCATGGATGAGGAGCAATCCTCGCGACGCTCCGGCGGATGCAATGCCGGTGCCAGGCGCGTGGATCGACCGGATCACCGCAACGGTTGAGGGTCCAGCGCCGGATTCCGGAAGAAAGTTCCTGGAACGGGGGCGATCGGAGACGGAATGCGAGCTTCCTTCGCGGTCCAAGATCTCGACAGGTGTCGCGGATGTCGACGTTGCCGGAAGGGAATGACCGCCCCGGAAAGGGCTTCCCAGCTCAGTCGATGCCGTAGGCCCTCAGCTTGTTGTAGAGGGTCGTACGGTTGATCCCCAGCTCGCGCGCCACCTGGCTGCGGTTGCCCTCGAAGGCGACCAGAGCGCGGCGGATGACGTGCTCCTCCATGCTGCGCAGGGACCAAGAGGTCAAGGTCAGGCCCTCGATCTCCTCTTCCGCTCCCGCGGGCACGACGCGAGAGGGGGCCGGGCGGGAGAGGTTCAACTGCTGGGGACCCACCAGGCCTTCGTCCACCAAGATCGCGGCCCGCTCCACCGCGTTTTTTAGCTCGCGCACGTTGCCCGGCCAGGACTGGCTCTGCAGCAGCGTCATCGCCGCCTCGGAGAAACCGGTGAAGTCGCGGCGCAGCTCCCGGCCGAACTGGGCCAGGAAGTGGGTGGCGATGGGGGGGATGTCTTCGGGGCGCTCGCGCAGGGGGGGGACGTGGATGGAGAGCACGTTCAGGCGGTAGTAGAGGTCCTCCCGGAAGCTCCCCTCTTCGATCATCAGCGCCAGATCGCGATTGGTGGCGGTGACGATGCGCACGTCCATGGGGATGTCCACCGACCCGCCCACACGCCGGTAGGCGCGCTCCTGCAGCACCCGCAGGAGCTTGGCCTGGGAGGCGGGCCCCAGCTCGCTCACCTCGTCGAGGAGCAGGGTGCCCCCCTCGGCGGCGGCGAGCAGCCCCTCCTGCCCCTGGGGACGGCCGCCGGTGAAGGCGCCCGGCTCGTAGCCGAAGAGCTCGGACTCGATCAACCCCTCGCTCAGCGCGGCGCAGTTCAGGGCCACGAAGGGGCGCGCCGAGCGCTCAGAGCGTTCGTGGATGGCCCGTGCCACGAGCTCCTTGCCGACACCCGATTCGCCGGTCACCAGGGCGGTGGTGCTCGGCGTGGCGGCCACGCGGTCGACGTGCTCCAGGACGCGCCGGATCGCCCGCGAGCG
This sequence comes from uncultured Planctomycetaceae bacterium, assembly GCA_964507325.1. Classification (GTDB taxonomy): domain Bacteria; phylum Planctomycetota; class UBA1135; order UBA1135; genus CAZDQL01. The sequence goes on from CAZDQL010000029.1 coordinate 34,267, forward strand.
CCCCACGATCGGTCCGGAGCGCAGCTCCCCCAGCTCGTCGCGCAGTCGGTCGCGCTCGACGCGCACGCCGCGGGAGGCCAGGGTGCGGTCCAGGACGCGCCGCAAGAGCTCCGCCTCCACCGGCTTCTCGAGCAGGTTGACTGCCCCCATCTGCATCGCTCGCACGGCGGTGCGCACGTCCGCGTGCCCGGTGAGGATCACCACCGAGGCGGCATTGGGCAGGGTCACCAGGTCGGGCAGTATGTCGAGGCCGGTCCCCTCCGGCATGTGCAGGTCGAGCAGGATCAGGTCCGGCCCCTCGATGCCCGCCAGCTCGAGGGTCTCGCGCCCCCCGCCGGCTTCCGACGTGCGGTGGCCGGCCGCGCGGCAGATCGCCACCAACCCCGCGCGTACGCCGGGGTCGTCCTCCGCGATCAGGATGTGCGCAGGCATCGGAGGCGATCCTAAGCAGCAGTGCGGTACAGCCTCAACGGCCGGAAGACATTTCCCACTCGGAACGACTTTCCAGGCGGAATCCGAAAATTCGCCCACCTCGCGCTCATCCGTCTCGACTCGCCACCGACAACCCCGGCGTGCTCGGGAAAACACCGAGCGCGCCCGAAGCGGCCCCGCGTCGCAACGGACAACCTCAACCTCAGCACTAGAGCCGTTCCAAAGGAGCCAGAGATGGGCCTCCGAGTCAATACCAACATCGCCTCACTGACGGCACAGCGCCACATGAGTGTGGTCACCCGCCGTCTGGGTGAGAACTTCTCCCGATTGGCGTCGGGCCTCCGCATCGCTACGGCGGCGGACGACGCCGCGGGATTGGCGATTTCCGAGCGCATGCGTTCGCAGATCCGGTCCTACTCCGTTGCGGCCCGCAACGCACAGGATGGGATTTCGCTGGCCCAGACGTCCGAGGGAGCCCTCAGCGAGGTCTCCAACATCCTCGGCCGTATGCGGGAGCTCGCCATGCAGGCCGCCAACGGCACCCTCGACACCGAGGACCGGGCGACCCTGGACACCGAGTTCCAGGCTCTCGACTCCGAAATCGATCGCATCGCCACCACGACCGAGTTCAACGGGATCCAACTCCTGGACGGCTCCTCGTCCTCGATCCCGATCCAGGTTGGGCTCGACTCGGGTGACACGATCAACATCGCGACGGTGGACACGCAGTCGGCGACCCTGGGGATCAACGCCCTCTCGGTCACGTCCGTCACCAACGCGGAGACGGCGCTGGCGTCACTCGACACCGCGATCAGCTCCACCAACACTGCACGCGGCAACCTGGGCTCCACCCAGAACCGGATGCAGAGCGCTCTCTCGAGCATCCTCAACGCCCGCGAAAACCTCTCCGCGGCGGAAAGCCGGATCCGCGACGTCGACGTGGCGTCCGAGACGGCCGACATGACGCGGAACAACATCATGCAACAAGCAGCGGTCTCCGTGCTGCAGCAAGCCAACGTGCAGCCGCAGGTCGCCCTCGCCCTCCTCCAAGGGTAGCGGAGACACGGCCTCTAGTGCCGATCGCTGAGGGGGGGGGCCGTCGCAAGGCGGTCCCCCCGTTCCCAGCAGCACCGGCCCACAGGTCACTGGTCGCCGCCGCCTGACAACCAGCTCTCTCCAAACACGACGAACAACCCCTGTGGCTCCGGACCACGTGCCCCAAGTCCGGAGGCTTCCACGCCTTCCTCAGCGGGCGTGGCGTGGGGGTGGCTGACGGCGGGTCGAGCGTGCCCTCGATCCGCCTCGCCTCCCCAGAAAGGCCCGCCACGGGGGATCGCACGCCCGGGTGTCAAGTCGGCGCCAGCGCCCAGACCACCTCCGGATCGCGGACCTCGGAGGGAAAGGCTGGGGCGGGGGCGCGGACGCCCAAACGCGACACCCGGCGCAACCTCCGGTCCGCACCACATCGAGTCTTTCCAAGGAACCGAACCGAATGGGACTTCGAGTCAATACCAACGTGGCGTCCCTGACTGCCCAGAAGAACCTCTACGGAGTGACTTCTAGGCTGCAGGGGAACTTCGCCCGTTTGTCGTCCGGCCTGCGCATCGCGACGGCCGCTGACGACGCCGCTGGTTTGGGCATCTCTGAGAAGATGCGCTCCCAAATCCGCTCCTACTCCGTCGCTGCGCGCAATGCGCAGGACGGAATTTCGCTCGCCCAAACCGCCGAGGGAGCCCTCAACGAGGTCTCCAACATGCTCGGCCGCATGCGTGAGCTGGCCATGCAGGCCGCCAACGGCACCCTGGATACCGAGGACAGGACCACCCTGAACACGGAATTCCAGGCGCTGGACGATGAGGTCAACCGCATCGCTGGCCAGACTGAGTTCAACGGCATCAGCCTGTTGAACAACACGTCTGGCGCCGCGATCCAGGTCGGTCTCGATTCCGGTCAGACCATCACGGTCAACACCGTGGACGTCCAGTCCAGCACGTTGGGCATCAACTCCTTGCTCGTCACCACGGTTGCCAACGCGTCGACCGCCCTGGCCTCGCTGGACACTGCGATCAGCTCGGTCAACACGGCTCGCGGGCAATTGGGTGCCGACCAGAACCGGCTGCAGAGCTCCCTCGCCTCGATCATGAGCGTACGGGAGAACCTCTCCGCCGCCGAGAGCCGGATTCGCGACGTGGATGTGGCCGCCGAAACGGCGGACCTCACCCGCAACTCGATCCTGCAGCAGGCCGCCACCTCGGTGCTGGCCCAGGCCAACACCCAGCCGCAGCTCGCGCTGTCGCTGCTCGGGTAGAGCGAAATCCGACGTGGGCCCCCCACGGCTCACGGACGGCCATCGGGAGCCCCGCCTTTTGGGCGGGGCTCTTCCTCTTCACTCCTGGAACGCTTTTCCGTTCGGCTGAGAGCGGATCCTCCCGATCAGTCCCCCGGTTTCCGCTCACTCCGCAGCGCTTCCTTCCGAGAACTGGGAATGAGCGGAGACGAGGTTTGCGATGATCAACGGCACAGGCATCTCCTTCAGCGGGTTGGCGAGTGGTCTGGACACCCAGGCCATCATCAGTCAGCTCGTCGCCCTGGAGAGGATCCCGATCCAACTGATCGAGGCCAAGCAGAGCACCGAGCAGAGCAAGCTCGACAAGCTCGACGACTTCGCGACCCTGGTGGAGGCCCTGCAGACCGCCGCCGAGCAGCTCGCCACGACCGACGAGTTCTACGCCTGGACGGTCAACAACACCGACCCGACGGTGGCCAGCATCACCGCCACCGGGGGTGCTCAGGCGGGCGCACATTCGATGGAGGTGCAGGAGCTCGCCTCGATAGACCGCTGGGCCTTCGACGCGGTCAGCGACCCCGATACCGACCTGGGCAGTGCCGACGGCCAGCAGCTCGTCTTCGACATCGGCACGACGCAGTACACGCTGACCGTCAATCAGTCCGACTCCTCGCTGAACGATCTCGCCAGTGCGATCGAGGACATGGCCGGGGACGACGTCACCGCGTCGGTGATCAACGCGGGCACGGAGTCCAGTCCCTCCTACCGTCTCGTATTGGCCTCCAAGGAGTCCGGGGAAGACAACCGCATCTCCAACATCGTGACCGACATCGCCGGGCTGTCGATCACCTACTCGGCGCCCGATGGGAACGGGGACGCCACCAGCTCCAACAACCTGACCGTCGGGAACAACGCCCTGGCGCTGATCGACGGCCTGCTCGTCGAGCGCTCCAGCAACGACTTCTCGGACGTCTACACCGGCGTCGAGATCAACCTGCTCTCGACCACGGAAACCGACAGCCCGATCACCTTCACGATCGACCCCGATGCCGATGCCATCCGCGCCAACGTCGACACCTTCGTCGAGGCCTACAACGCCGTCATCGGGTTCATCAACACCCAAAACACCTACACCCCTCCCGAGGACGAGGACGAAGGCGCGGGGACCACGGGCATTCTCTTCGGCGACCCGATCCTCACCACGGTGCGCCGCAACATCAACCGCGCGCTCTTCGGCGTCGACCTGAGCGACGTCACGGGTGATACCGAGGGGTACTCGACGTTGGGCCTGATCGGTCTGGAGACCAACGACGACGGGACTCTGACGGTCGACTCCTCGGTCTTCGACGAGAAGCTCGCCGGCAACATCGATCTCCTGGCTGACCTGTTTCTCGACTCCGATGGTTTCGACAACGGGGATGCCGAGCCGAACACCGGCGACTACTACACCGACACCACCGCCGACTCGGGGCTGGCGGCCAGCTTGGTGCGCGAGATCGATCGCATGTTCGGCACCTACGATGGGCCGATCGACGACGAGACCGGCGAACGCATGGTGCTGGACGCCCTTTTCGATCTCAAGGAAGACACCTTCCGTGAGAACATCGAGCGCTACGAGGACCAGATAGATGCCATGGAGCTCCGTCTGGATGACTTCGAGCGCAACCTCGTGCTGCGCTTCACCCGCTTGGAGGAGCTGATGGGAGCCCTCAACGCCCAAAGCGCGGCGCTGACCAACGCCATCGCCGGATGGAGCTCCCAACAGTCCTGACCCTCGCCGACTGAAACACATGGACCCCCGCTCCGTAGCCGACACCTACCGCCAGTCCTCGATCGAGACCGCGCCCCCGATCAAGATCGTGCGCCTGCTCTACGAGGGCGCCATGCGTTTCCTCGATCAGGCCAGCAAGCAGGACCCCGGCGATCCCACTTCCCGCTTCCTGCACTTCATCGGACGCGCCGACGCGATCGTGTCCGAGCTGCGACTGGCGATCGATCACTCCACCGGGGCGCGCGAGGTGACCGAGAACCTCGAGCGGCTCTACCTCTTTTGCGAGGACGAGCTGGGCCGGGCCGCCTCCGAGCGCGACATCGAGCCCCTGGCGAACGTGCGCCGCGTGCTCGAGATCCTGCTCGACGCCTGGAAGCGGGTGGAGCTGGAAGGGGTCCAGGTCGCCTGAGGTGCAGGGGGCCCTGGAGCGCCTGCGCGCCCTGCGCGCGACCCTCAGGGAGTGCCTGGCCTCCCTCGACGCTTCGGCGCCCGACGAACCGGAGCTCGGTCGCGTTTTCGCGACTCTCGACGAGGGCTTCCAGGCTCTCGGCGCTCTCGACACCCTCGGTCGCGAGAGCGATCCGCGCCAACGGGAGTGCATCGCGGAGGAGCTGGAGGAGGTCGCGCGCCTGCACGCGGTCCTGACCTCCGCCGTGGCGCGTGACAAGGAGCGCTCCCTGTACCTGCTCGAGCGGGCCCGCACCGCCCGCCGGGTCGCCAGCGGCGCCGCTGGCGAAGCGCGAACCGGGCGCTCCTGCGATCGGTCCGCTTGACCGCTGCCTGTCGAAGATCCCGACAGGCTGTGGTCTTCTTCGACAGGCACCGGCGCGCTGCGGCGCGGGAATGACCCTCCAGCCCCTTGGCACGTCCCTTGCGATGGCCGAGGGTCATGCCCAGCTTCCTGGCCGTCGCCGGTGACGCCGCCCACCTCGGTCGCGGCGGCGTCGATCTCAGCCGCTACCTGTTCGTGGTCGGCGCTCTGCTCGGCGCCTGCGCGGTCATCGCTTGGGCGTTGCGCAAGTGGGCGTCGGGCGGGCTGCGCGCCCGCGCGTCGCGGCGCTCGCTGGCGGTGGTGGACGTGCTGCCCCTGGGGCGCAAGCGGCAGGTGGCGGTGGTGCGCTGCTACGACCGGACCTTCGCCCTCGGTCTCGGTGATCGCGAGGTGTCGCTGATCGCCGAGCTCGACTCGGCCCTGGATGCCGGAGAGCTGGAAGCCGCGACGCAGGGAGAACCGGTCGCCTTCGAGCGCCTCTTCGAGTCCGCCAAGGCACGCCTGGCCGCCAGACGACGCGGGCAAGAGGAGGAGCAGGAGTCCGTTGCCGCCGCCGAGACCCCTGCCCCCAGCGTGGAACACCGGGAACGCGTGGGTCACCGGGAGCTCGTGGGATGAGGCCCTGGGCGCTGATCCTGCTCGCGTTCCTGGGCCTCGGTCTGCTCGTCCCCGAGGCGGCGGCCCAGGATCTCGCACCCGCGCCGTCGGTGACGCCGACCCTGGAGCCGAGCGGCGCCCTGGAGACCCTGGTGGAAGAGGGCGGGGCGGAGGGGCGCCTCTCGACCGCCGTCGAGATCGCGGTCCTATTGACCGTCCTGAGCCTGCTGCCGGCGGTCCTGATCACCATCACGAGCTTCACCCGCATCGTGATCGTGCTCTCCTTCGTGCGCCGAGCCCTGTCGGTGAACGAGCTGCCGCCCAATCCGGTGCTGATCGGGCTGGCGCTCTTCCTGACCGTTTTCGTGATGTCGCCGGTTGCCAAGCGCGTGCACTCCGCAGCCTGGCAACCCTACCGCGCCGGCGAGCTCTCCATGGCCGAGGCGGGCGACGTGGCTTGGGATGAGATGGCGTCCTTTCTGGTGGCCAACACGCGCCAGAGCGAGCTGGCGCTCTTCGCCGAGCTGGCCGAATCGAACGTGGTCCTGGCGGCCGAAAGCGCCGAGACCCTGCCGGAGCCCGGCGACCTGCCCCTCAGCGTGGTGGTGCCCGCCTTCGTGCTCTCAGAGCTGAAGACCGCCTTCCAGATGGGCTTCCTGCTCTTCCTGCCCTTCCTGGTGATCGACCTGGTGGTGTCCAGCGTGCTGCTCTCCATGGGCATGTTCATGCTGCCCCCGGTGATGATCTCCACACCGGTCAAGGTGCTGGTGTTCGTCCTGGTCGACGGTTGGCACCTGATCTGCGAGTCGGTGGTGACCTCCTTCGTGGGTGGCTGACCCCTCAGTGGTGACTTGACGTGGTAGAGACCCTCGACCTGCGCATCGTGGACCTGGCGCGCGACCTCTTGCTCACGACCCTGGTCGTGGCCGGACCGGTGCTCCTGGTTGGGCTGGCGGTGGGCGTCACGGTCAGCCTCTTCCAGGCCCTGACCAGCGTCCAGGAGCAGACGATGTCCCTGGTCCCCAAGATGCTGGCGGTGATGACGGTCACCCTGCTCCTGCTCGCTCCGGCGCTGCAGCTCCTGGCGGACTTCACCCACCGCGTCTTCGGCCAGATCGTCGACTTCGGCCTCTCCTGACCAGATGCTCCTCCCCCCCGGCAGCCTGGAGGCGATCGGCCTCTACCTCGTGCGCACCAGCGCGATGGTTCTGGGCGCGCCGCTCTTCGGGACGGGGGCGACCTTCAGCGGCTACAAGCTGGGCCTGATCGGAGTGCTGACGATCCTGCTCTACTCCCTGGCGGGGTTCCCGGCACTGCCCGACCTGGGGGCGGTCGAGTTCGGGGTGTTGGCGATGCGCGAGCTGCTCGTCGGCTTGGCCTTGGCCTTCGCCCTGCACGCCGCACTACTGGCCGTGCACGTGGCCAGCGGCCTGATCGGTCACGAGATGGCCTTCAACATGTCGCGGCAGGTCGATCCCGCCAGCGGCGTGAGCATGCCGCTGATCGCTCGTATCTACGAGCTGCTCTTCTTCCTGGCCCTGCTGGCGGTCGACGGCCATCACTGGCTGGTACGCGCCCTGGCGGAATCCTACACGCGCGCACCGGTGGGCCAGGTGGCCACGGCAGGGGACCTGCCGGCGGTGGCCCTGCGGCAGTTCGTCGAACTCTTCGCGGCCGGCATCACGCTGGCCGCGCCGGTGCTGGTCCTGCTCTTGATGATCTCCGTCCTGATCGGGCTCCTGACGCGTGCCGTGCCCCAGATCAACGTGCTCGAGTTCGGCTTCAGCCTGCGCATCAGCGGCGGCTTGGTGGCCATGTTCCTCTTCGCTCCCCTGCTGGCGCCGGCGTTGCACCGGCTGCTGAACCGCCTGATGAGCGGGCTCGACGCAACCCTGGACGCCCTGGGTACCTGATCGATGGCCGACGCACCTGACGAGCAGGAGAAGACCGAGGATGCTACCCCACGGCGCCTCGAAGAAGCCCGCGAGAAGGGTCAGGTGGCCTTCTCGACCGAGATCATGTCGGCGGCCACGCTGATGACTGCCCTGCTCGCGATCGGCTTCGCCGGAGCGGCCCTGACACAGGCCGCGGGGAGGATCGTCGTCAGCGGCGCGAACGACGTGGCCTACCTGGGCCGGGAGCAGCTCGAGGCCACCGAGTTCGCCTCGCTCCTGCGTGCAGCCGCCCAGCAGGTCCTTCCCCCGGTGTTGATGTTGGTGCTGCCGGTCGCGTTCGTGGCCGCGCTGGTGGGCTACTCCCAAGTCGGCGGGGTGCGCCTGACTCCCAAGGCGATCGCGCCCGACCCGAGCAAGATCAGTCCCATGGCGGGCGCCAAGCGCATGGTCAGCCCGCGCTCCTTCGTGCGCACCGGTCTCTCGGCGCTCAAGCTGGTGGTGGTCGGCGTGGCGGTGGTGGGGGCCAACTGGCAGGGGATCCTGCGCATGGGGAGCCTGGCCGGTGCCGACACCGGGCCCTTCCTGGCCGCACTCGGCATCCTGCTCTTGCGCGCCGGCATCACCGGCGTGATCGCGATCCTCTTCCTGTCGGTCTTCGACTTCTGGTTCCAGCGCCACCAGTTCCAGCGCGACATGCGCATGAGCAAGAAGGAGGTCAAGGACGAGCAGAAGAGCAGCGAAGGCGACCCGCTGGTCAAGGCGCGCATTCGCCAGGTCCAACGCGAGGTGTCGAGCCGCCGCATGCTGGCGGACGTGCCCGACGCGACGGTGGTCGTCACCAACCCCACCCACTTCGCGGTTGCGCTCAACTACGACCCCGGGTTGGCCGACGCGCCGCGGGTGGTGGCCAAGGGCGTGGATGAGGTGGCCGAGACGATCAAGCGCATCGCCCGCGAGGCCGGTGTGACCATGTTCGAGGACCCGCCCTTGGCGCGCGCTCTGCACCGCAGTTGCGAGATCGGCTCCGAGGTCCCCGAGGAGCTCTTCCAGGCCGTCGCCGCGGTGCTGGCCTACGTCTACCGCTTGCGGGGAGAGGCCCCCGTGGAGGCCTGATCAGGGATGGGTGTCACCGCCACACAGACCGACCGCATGGGGGCGGCCCTGAAGCGCTACTCCGACCTGCTGCTCGGCTTGGGGGTGCTGGGGCTCCTGGTGACCCTGGTGGCGCCGATGCCGCCCCTGGTGCTGGACCTGCTCCTGGCCACCAACATCACCGCGGCGGTGCTCTTCCTGATGGTCACCATGAGCGCCCGGTCGTCGACCGAGCTCTCGACCTTCCCGACCATCCTGCTCTTCAGCACCCTCTTCCGGCTCGGGCTGAACGTCGCCTCCACGCGCTTGATCCTGACCGGCGGCGAGGCGGGCCACGTCATCCGCGCCTTCGGCGAGTACGTCGGCGGGGACAACCTGGCGGTCGGGATGGTGGTCTTCCTGATCCTGATCATCATCCAGTTCGTGGTGATCACCAAGGGCTCAGGGCGCATCAGCGAGGTGGCCGCGCGCTTCGTCCTGGACGCCATGCCGGGCAAGCAGATGGCGATCGACGCCGACTTGAATGCCGGCCTGATCGACTCCGACGAAGCCAAGCGCCGCCGCCAGCTGATCGCCTCGGAGGCGGAGTTCTACGGCTCCATGGACGGCGCATCGAAGTTCGTGCGCGGGGACGCGATCGCCGGTCTGATCATCACCGCGCTCAACCTGATCGGCGGTGTGGCGATCGGGACCATGGCGGGCATGAACGTCGGCGACGCCGTCGACCGCTACTCGAAGCTGACGATCGGTGACGGTCTGGTGAGCCAGATCCCGGCCCTCTTCATCTCGACCGCCGCCGGCGTCCTGGTCACCAAGGACACCAGCGATTCGAGCTTGGGCCCGATCCTCTTCGGGCAGGTCGGTGGACGCCCCAAGGCGACCCTGATCGCCGCCGGCACGATCTTCCTGATCGGGCTGCTGCCGGGGATGCCCAAGCTGCCCTTCTTCGTGCTGGGCACCCTGCTGCTGGTGGTCTGGAGCGCCACCCGCAGCCGCTCGGAGGAGGACGAGGAGAGCGACGCCCCCACCGTCGAGGAGGCCCCCGATCCGAAGGCGTCGGAGGAGGCGGAGGTCGGCGAGCTCCTGCGCGTGGACCGCATCGGCCTCGAGATCGGCTACCGCCTGATCCCCCTGGTGGAGGACTCCGCCGGCAGCGGCATCCTGGGTCACATCGCGCAGCTCAGACGCCGCTTCGCACTGCGGCACGGCATCGTCCTGCCGCCGGTGCGCATCAAGGACAACATCAAGCTGCCACCCAAGTTCTACCGCTTGCTGATCGGCGGGCAGGAGGTCGCCAGCGGCACGATCGAGCCGGGGCAGTACCTGGCCATGGACTCCGGCGGCGTGAGCGGGGCGATCCAAGGGCACGAGACGACCGACCCCGCCTTCGGGCTCCCCGCCTGGTGGATCCCCGAGGTGCGTCGCGACGAGGCGGAAGTGCTGGGCTACACCGTCATCGACCCCACCAGCGTACTCGTCACGCACCTCTCCGAGACCCTGCGCAGCTGCCTCGGCGAGCTGGTCACCCGCGATGACGTCAAGAGCCTGGTCGAGAACGCCAAGGAGATCTCGCCGGCGGTGGTGGAGGAGCTGGTGCCCGAGAAGATGAGCTTCGGCGACATCCAGCGGGTGCTGCGCAACCTCCTGGCCGAGGACGTGCCGGTGCGCAACATGCCGGCCATCCTGGAGGTGCTGGCGGACCACGTCGCCAAGACGCGCGATACGGAAGCCCTGACCGAGCTGGTGCGCCAGCGTCTGGGTCGCGCCCTGTGCGAGCAGTACGGCGGCGACGACGGCACCCTGCACGCCGTCACCCTCGACCCGGTCCTCGAGCAGCGGCTGGCCGCGGCGGTGGGCGCGGGTCCCGACGCGGAGCTGGCCAGCGTCAACCCCGCCTGGCTACAGGCACTGATGGAAAAGGTCGGCGCGGCGGTCGCCCAGGCGACCCAGAGCGGCGCCGAGGTCGTGCTCCTGGTGCGTTCCAACGTGCGCCGTTTCGTCGGCGAGCTGGTGCGCGCCTCGCTGCCCAAGGTAGCGGTGCTCTCCTACAACGAAGTCGTTCCGGCACGGGCCGTGGAGACCCTGGCGGTCGTGAGGATGGAGGACTGATATGACACGCATCCACCAAGTGAAGGGCCGAGATCTGCGCGATGCCCTCGAGCGCGCGCGGGACCAGGTCGGCGAGCAGGCGGTGGTCCTCTCCCGTCGCAGCGGCGGTGGGGGGGTCACCCTGGCCCTGGCCGAGGAAGCGCCGCGCTCGGCGTCCGAGCTGGAGCTCGTGCGCGGTCGCGCCCGTACCCTCCTGGCCCACTCCCCCGAGGTACGCAAGGCGCCCGCGCCCCGACCCAGCGTGACGGAGATCGAGCACCGCCTGGCCGCCAGCGGGACCTCCCAGCGCCTGATCGACCGCATCGTCGAGGCGGTGGCGGGTCGGCTGGTCCAGGGGGGCCATCCCCTCGACCTGGCGGGGGAGGAGATCGACGCGATCTTCCCCGTGGCCCAACACCGCCGCCTGCGGGGGGCGACCAGCGTGATCGCCGCGCTGGGCTCCCCCGGGAGCGGGAAGACGACCTTCTTGGCCAAGCTCGGCCTGCGCCTGCACGCAGCGGGCAGGCGCGTGGCCCTGGTCACCACCGACACGCACCGCGTGGGGGCGGTGGAGCAGGCCAAGGCCCTCGGACGCCACATCGGCTGCCCGGCGATCGCCCTGCGCGACCCGGCGCGCCTGGCGCCGGCCCTGGAGGGGGCCGAGCCAGCCCTCGACGTGGTGCTGGTCGACACCACCGGCCGCCCCGCCTCCGACGGCCAGGCCCTCGACGGCCTGGCTGCGGCGCTGGCGACCGGCTCCGTCTCGGCGCGATTGGAGCGCCTGCTGTTGTTGCCCGCCAGCGCCGGGAGCGAGGCCCTGCGCCGCGACACCCAGGCCACGCCGGCGGACGGCTGCGTGTTGACGCGACTGGACCACACCGCGCGCCCGGCGGAGGTGCTCGAGTGCGCCCTGCAGGCCCGGCTCCCGCTGGCCTTCCTCTCCGACGGCCCGGAGCTCGACAAGCACCTGCACCGCCCCACCTCCGGCCGGGTCGCCGACCTCCTGCTCACGGGGAGGCTGTCGTGATCGAAGCCAAGCCGATCCGCCTGCCGGTCCCCTTCGTGTTGGTCACCGGCGGCAAGGGAGGAGTGGGCAAGTCGACGTTGGCCGCCAACTTGGCCGTCGCCCTGGCGCAGGAACGGCGCCGGATCCTGCTCGTCGACCTCGACCTGGGGCTCGGCGATCAGGAGGTGCTCTTCGGCCTCTCCTGCGGGCCGACGATCGAGGACTTCCTGGAGGGTGAGGCGGAGCTCGCCGACTGCGTGCGCGAGGGACCCGGAGGGCTGGCGGTGCTCGCCTCCGCCAACGGCTCCGAGTGCCTGGCGCGGCACGATCCCGAGCGCCGGGAGCGCCTGCTGCACGCCCTGGCGGAGCTGGCCCGGGAGTTCGAGTTGGTCATCGGAGACAGCCCGGCGGGGATCGGCCCCGACGTGCTGGTCTTCGCCGCCTCCGCCGATCGCGTCCTGGTGGTCACCACCCCCGAGGTGGCGGCCCTGACCGACGCCTACGGGTTGATCAAGGCCCTCGACAGCTACGGGGCGCGCACCGGAGCGGACGTGCCCACTCCCGAGCTGGTCGTCAACCGCGCCAGCGACGTGGAGGAAGGGCAAGCGATCGCGCGCAAGCTGCGCTCGATCTGCGTGCGCTTCCTGTCGCGCGCCCCGCGTCAGGCGGGGTGGCTGCCGCGCTCCCAGGTGGTGGCGCGCAGCGCCCTTCACCAACGCCCCTTCGCCCTGGAGGGGGACCGTGGCCTCGAGGCCCTCTGCCTGAGGCAGCTCACCCAACCCCTCGTGCGCCAGGCGCGCCCTCTCGCCAATCCGGCCTAGCGTTCTCGTCTGAGCCATGAGCGATACCCAGGACCCCGTCCGGAACATCCCCCTGAGACCCCTCTGGGGCGCCGTCGGGTCGCGCGCCGCCGCGATCGTCGGTGCCCTGGTCGCGCTGACGGCCCTGCTCTTCGACGCCCCCGTCGAGATCGCCTGCCTGAGGGGCGCCCTGGGGTGGGCGGCGGTGCTCCTGGCCGGGCGGGCCGTCCGCTGGCTCCTGGAACGGGTCGAGGTGCAGGAGAAGAAGGAACCCCCCGCAGAGGCCGCCGAGGATCCCACGAGTTGACCCGGGGCGTGAGCGCTACACTGGGCGCCCGTCCGCCGCCCATGTCCCTGCTCTCGAAGAAGGCCCGCTACGCCCTGCACGGCTTGGCGTTCATCTCCCACAGAGGGGAGGAGGCGCCGGTGCCCTTCGACGAGATCCTCCACTACCTGCGCAGCTACGCCTCGCGCCTGGCGCTCTCACCCAGCTACATCGCGAAGATCTTCCAGGAGGTCTCCCGGGCGGGTTTCACCTCCGCCCACTCCGGCCCCCGCGGCGGCTACCAGCTGGCGCGCGGGGCGGACGAGATCCCCTTGATCGAGGTGGTCGAGGCGCTGGACGGGCCGATCGTGTCGCGCTGCTGTCTCCTCTCGGTGGGCAACTGCCCCCAGGAGGACTCCTGCGGGGTGCGGGTGATCAGTCGCGATGCGGAGCTGGCCTTCTACCGCCACTTCGAGAGCGAGACTGTCGAGTCGCTCATGGGCAAGATGACCTTCCCTTGACGGGAGGTGGAGCCTGCGTCCGGGAGCGCAGGCGAGTGCCTCGCCAAGCCCCCTCCAGAGCGCCGCTACGCCCTATCGCGGGGCTCCGACCCCCCCAATTGCGGACACTGGAACTCCCCGATAATCCGGATATCCTCTCACCGGAATACACGGCGACCGTACACAGCCCGCCCTCGAGCCCCGGGGGCATCCCCCATGCAAGACGTGCAACCAGGGCGGGCGGTACCGACTGCCGACAACGCGAGATCAGGGCGGGAGCGCCGCCTCACCACCGTCTGCAGGGGGGGTGGCGAGGACGAGCGAACGACCTTCGGATCGGGTGCTCCCGCCCGTCCCCACCCAGGAAAGCACCGGGAGTCGCGACCGGGACGGAGTGGAAGCGGTCCCCTCGCGTGGGCGTCCTCTCGGCGGGGGCGCCCCCTTTTTTCCATAGGGGGGGTGGGGAATGACCGTGCGGCCCTGGGCCTGGCGACCCGGCCGCCGAGCTCCGCGGCCTGTGACGAGCGCCACCAGCTGGGGGTTTCCCGCCCCTTCGGTTCCGCTGCGGCCAAGGATTCACCCCGACCCAGCGCCCTCAGCCGCGGTTTGGGGGTAGATTTCGGTGGCGCGGAGCTCCTGGTCCTGTCCGACACCGCCGGTATCGACCACCGCGGCCGCACCATCGACTCGGGGGATTCTGGGGGCCCAGTGTTTCAGGACTCATCGCAACCTGCCTGCGCTGCTCGCCGTCGAAAGGGCGACCTGGCACGACGTGATTCGGTCCACCGGCTCACTCCGGGACATCCAACGGGACAAAGACACCTCCAACCACCTGCGCATGCACGTCTCGACCTCCTTCGGCATCGACCCGCTTCCCGCCAGTGCGGCGGTGGTGCCCAGGGACGAATATCGACGGCCGGGAATCGTCAAGGAGTAGACCGATGACCTCCAACCTGCCCGATCTCAGCATCCTGCGGCGCTGCTGGTCCGAGTACGCAGAGCGCGGGACCACCCACACCGTGCGTGTGGGCGAGGCAGAGATCGGGGGAGGGCGACCGACGATCATCGCCGGGCCCTGCGCGGTCGAGTCCTACGAGCAGACGTTGCGCATCGCCCAAGCCTGCCGCGCGGCGGGGGCCGAGCTCATGCGGGGCGGAGCCTACAAGCCGCGCACCTACCCCCAGTCCTTCCAGGGCTTGGGGCTCGAAGGGCTGGAGATCCTGTCCGAGGTGCGCTCCAAGACCGGTCTGGGGATCGTCACCGAGGTGATGGACCCGCGTCTGGTGGAGCAGGTGGCGAGCTACGCCGACATGCTCCAGATCGGGTCGCGCTCGATGCAGAATTTTCCGCTGCTCAAGGAGGTGGGCAAGTCCGACAAGCCCGTGCTCTTGAAGCGGGGCTTCAGCTCGACCCTCGACGAGTGGTTGGGCTCCGCCGAGTACATCGCCGCCGAGGGCAACCGCAACATCGTCCTCTGCGAGCGGGGCATCCGGACCAGTTGCCACTGGGCCTACGCCCGCAACGTGCTCGATCTGAACGTCATCGAGCCGCTGATGGAGGCCACGCCCTTGCCGGTGATCGTGGACCCGTCCCACGCCACCGGAACCTGGACCCTGGTGGCCGGCATGAGCCGCGCCGCTCTGGCCGTGGGAGCCCACGGACTTCTGATCGAGGTGGTGGAAGCGGCGGAGAAGCGCACCGAGTCCTCCTGCGACGGCGAGCAAGGCATCACTCCGGAGATCTTGGGGGAGATCATGGAAGTGGTGGCCTCGATGGAGGCCGCCTCCACCGCGAAGGTGGTCTGAGCGAGATCTGAGCGCCGGCTGGGCGACCTCGCGCGGATGAACCGTGACCCGCGGGCTTCGTTGGCGTAGGCACGCCATGAGATGTCCCGCGCTCGGCTTCCTTGCGCTCGCGGCCTGCTCGGATCAGAGCGCAGAGCCCCTGAGTCCCGCACATCGGGAGCTCAGCACCGCGGAGAAGGTCGCAACGGCCCTCGAGCAGACGGAGCGGCGCGCGGTCCGCCCCGACGCCAGTCCTTTCCCCTCACCCTCTCGTCCACTGGTCGTCGTACCGCCCCGGGAGGGTTGGCCGGTCGTGCGGGGGCGGGTCGTGGACGCCCGCACGGGTGTGGGTGTCGAGGGATGTCGGGTCCGTGTGCAAGGGGGGGATGAGTTTCTCTCGGAGGGCAAGAGCGACCTGCAGGGCCACCTCGCGTTGACCGCACGCCCGAAGCTCGAACGAGCGACGATCTGCGCGCTGCCGGACAGCCCCTGGCGTTGGCGACGATCCGGTGGACTGCCCTGGATGTACACCATGCCACTGCCGCAAGCTCAAGCCGCCGGGGAGCAGGAGGTCGTGCTGGAGGTCGCCGAACGCCGTGTGGGGACGCTGCGCGGCGTCGCGCGCGCCGTCCTGGACGGGGCGCCCATTCCCGACCATCGCTTCGAGATCGCCACCCGCCCGCTCCAGGGGCGCCCCGCCCGCACGCACCAGGTCGCCGCCGACGCCGAAGGGCGTTATTCGATCAGCGACCTCCAAGGGGGGAGAGTTCGCCTGCGCGCGATTCCGGGTCAGGCGCCGCCGGCGAAGAACGAGCTCGATCTGATCACCGGCCTCGCAGAGGACACCGACCTCTTCTTCGACGTCGGCCCCGTCGTGCGGCTCGCGCTCGAGGGAGAAGTTCCCGACGACCCGGCTGCGCTGCGCGTGCAGCTCTACCGCCCAGGTTTCCCTCGCTGCCTCGTCGACTCCGCTCTGCGCCCGACGGCAAGCGGCTTCCAGGCCCGCCTGGATGCCAGGGCCTGCCGGGTCAGACATGACCCGGAGCTGGTCCTCGCGGTGGTCGACGCCGATGGGATGCGCTGCGGTGCCCTCCGCGTGCGCTGGACCGAGCTCGCGGACGGGACGACACGCTGCGTCGCAATCGCCCACACGGGCGTGGTGCGGGTGACGACGAGGGCGGGGGGGAAGGGAAGTCCGCCGGAACGGTACCGCGGCGTCCGACTGCAACCGGTGGGGGATCTGGAGGTCGATCCGTGGCGCCTGCACCTTGGGCGCTGGCTGCCCCCCGGGCAGTACGAGCTCGTCCACCGGGAGCGCGGGATGGTGCCCCGCGACTACCCCCTGACACTGCCGCCCGGCCAGGTGCGCACGGTGGTGTTCGTCCGTCAAGAGCTCGAGGAGGTGCGTCGGGTGCGCGTGCTCTTCCAGGACGAGACCGGCGAGGGTCTGCTCCCCGCGACCCTCACCCTCTCCCTACGCGATCGGCCCTGGAACAGCTGGAACGGATACCTGATCGCCAAGCCGCTGATGTGCGGCACTGGCATCGATGCGGCGGCCTTGCTCGACAAGCCGGTCGATCCGCGCGAGGGGCACTTCGTCTACGACCAGGTCCCCCCCGGGGAGTTGGAGGTGAGCCTGAAGAAGTACGGTGGGTACCTCGAGGAGCCCCACAGGGTCGAGATCTCCGGCCCACCCGACGGCGAACAGCTCGTCACCGTCACCCGCTTCGCCTACCCCCGAGGTTTCGGATTTCGCTGGGACGTCGACGCCGTGCCATACGCCCGCCTCACCACGCGCGTGCTCGACGGTGGCGAGGACCCCGTCGGCGCCTTCGCCGCCGGCGGTATCGCCGGCCCGATCGACCCGCGCACGCGCCGCTTCGAATGGGCCCTCGAGAGCTGGGGCAGGCGCCCCGTCTTCGGCGACCAGGAGAGCTTCGTCGAGGTCGAACCGGGGCGTTGGTTCGCCGACATTGACTTCGAGCCGGGCTGCGAGTTTCGCCTGACCGTGCGCGACGAAGAAGGTCGCCCACTTCCAGGGGTGCTGGCTAGCGCGGCGGGCCGCGAGCTGGGCCTGACCGACGCCGACGGCCGGCTGCAGGTGATCGACCTCGAGGATCCCGACCAGCTCGAGCTCGAGCTCGACGGGTGGGTGGTCACCGGCGGCTCCCGCCCCGAGCGATTCGAGCTCGAGGTCGGCGGATGGGTGGTCACCGGCCCCGCCCGCACCGGCCCGTTCGTCGAGCATGTGATGACCCTGAAGTGAGAGCACAGCCCGAGCCCTCGGGGCGCTCGGAATGCTCACGATGGAACAGCGGGTTGTGAGGCGAGCCCGCTCGAAGTCGGGGCAAACCCGCAATCCCCGCCGCGCAGGCGTGGCCGTGATAGTTTGCAATTGCACATGTCTGCCCGGATCGGGATCCGCGGTGCGTGCGCGCTGCTCCTCACCGCCTTTGGTGGTTGCTCCGGGGAACCGGAGCAGCCCCGGGTCGTGGTCGTGTTCCTGCTCGACGCCCTGCACGCCGAGCACGTCCACCACCTCGGCTACGAGCGCGAGACCACACCCAACCTCGATCTCCTCGCCGAGGAGGGGGTGACCTTCACGCAGGTCTTCGCGCCGACGCCCTACACCCTGGCGAGCGTGCCGAGCCTCCTGACCGGCCGCATCCCCGACCGGCACAAGCTGGTGCACAGGCTGCAGGGCGGGCTCTCCGAAGAAGAGGTCACCTTCGCCGAGCACCTGGGGGCCAGCGGCTGGCAGACGTTCGGAGCCACGGCCAACCCCAACGCCGGCTTCTACCGGAACACGCATCAGGGTTTCGATCACTTCATCGAGGTGCAGGACGGTCCGGGGCCGGAAGGGGCGCAGATCGTCGAGACCGATCAGGGTCGTATGCACGTCCCCAAGGCCTCCGAGTTCATCCCCGTGCTCGAGGAGTTCCTCGCCGCGCGCGACCCGAAGCGTTCGGCGCTCTTCTACTTCCACATCCTCGAGCCCCACTCGCCGTACGACCCGCCCGAGCCCTATCGCAGCCGCTTCCTCGATCCCGCCTACGACGGGCCCTTCGCGGCGGGTGACTCGCAGACCCTGATCAGCACGCTCCACGGCCGAATCGAGCCGACCGCGGCCGACCGCGAGGCCGTGCGCGCGCTGTACGACGCGAACATCCTGTACGCGGACAGCGTCGTGGGCGAGATGTTCGAGATGCTGCGCCGAGAGGGGATCTGGGAGGACGCGCTAGTGGTGGTCACCTCGGATCACGGCGAGGCGATGTGGCAGCACGGCCGGTGGGGGCACAACTCGCAGCTCCTCGACCCGATGCTGCGCATCCCCCTCATCCTCAAGGTGCCCGCGAACGCGGACCTGCGCGACGTCAGGGTCGACGCGCTCGCTTCCCTGTGCGACGTCGTGCCGACGCTGCTCGATTGGGCGGACGTTCCCCAGAGCGCGGGTGAGGACCTGGACGGCATCTCCCTGCGCTCGCTCGCCCACGGAGCGACGCCGGACGCCGATCGGGAGCTCCTGCTGCGCAACATCGACGATCTCCCCGTGTATGCCGCGCGCTCCAGCACGCGCAAGCTGATCGTGCGCCCGATCGAGGGCGGGGAGAGGCTCCAATGGGCCCGGGATCTCTACGATCTCCGCAGCGATCCCGACGAGCAGCGCGACATCGCCGCGTCGGCGACGAAGGCGGACGGCCGGCGCTTCAAGCAGCTCTCCGACATGGCCCACGCCGTCGGGCGTCGGATCCGGGTGCCGAGTGAGAGACCCGAGCCGAACACCGCCATGCTGGAGGCGCTCGGCTACGGCGGCGGGCGGTGATCCGGGCCGGTCGGGGGGCCCCCAGGCGCCCCCTCTCCCATCCCTGACCCAGATCGAGAATCCCCCTCAAGGGTCCACGAGCCCCTCGTCGATATCCGCAGACGGAGCCTTCTAGCTCCACCGCGGCGCCTGGAGGAGGAGCTGGCGGCGGAGCTTTGGCCGTGCCATGACCCGCTTCGACCGCCACCACCGGCCCGTCCCCGCGCCCGGCGCGGCAGGGGGAGATCGTGCCTGAGTGGACCGAGGAGGGCATCGGCGCGCCCACCGACCGCGACGCCCTGATCGTCGACCACATCCCGCTCCTCAAGCACGTCGTGGGGCGCATGTGCTTCGACGTGCCGGGGGGGATGGACCACGACGACCTCTACGGGGTGGGCATGATCGGGCTGGTGACCGCGGCGGACTCCTGGGAGCCCGACCGCGGCCTGAAGTTCTCGACCTACGCGTACACCAAGATCCGCGGGGCGATCCTCGACGAGCTGCGCCGCGACGACTTCCTGCCCCGCGGCCGCCGGGAGAGGGTGCGCGAGGTGGAGGGGGTGGTCGCGCGCCTGGAGCAGGAACAGGGGCTGCCCCCCACCCCCGAGGAGATCGGCGCTGAGCTCGACCTCAACGCCGAGGAGGTGGACCAGATCCTGCTCACCGCCGCCACCGCGGTGCAGACATCCCTCGACGACGGGCCCGCCGAACCCCTGGCCCAGATGCTCCACGACCCGCGCTGCGACGACCCCGTGGGCAGCGCGGAGTGGAGCGAGCTGAAGGCGATCCTGGTCGAGGCGATCGAGGAGCTGCCGGAGCAGGAGAAAAGCGTCATCACCCTCTACTACGGCGAAGAGCTGCTCCTGAAGGAGATCGGCCAGGTCCTGGGGGTCACCGAGTCGCGCGCCAGCCAGATCCACAGCCGCGCCATCTACCGCCTGAACCGCGCCCTAGGCGCCCTGACGGGGAGCCGGGAGGAGTAGATGGACGGCTCCGTCGAACGCATCGTCCCCCGCGTGCGCGTCCTGCCGCCGCGCCAGCGACGCGAGGGGGGTCAGCCGGAGGGCCGCCAGCAGTTCAAGCTCCCGGGCGATTCGGCCGAGAGGGAGTCCGAGACCAGTCCCCCCGAGGAGGAGCGTCCCCTCGGCACCGCCGCTGACGACGAGGCGGGCGCGCGCCTGGACGTGACCGCCTGACCGACCATGCCCCAGAGCATCATCAAGAACCGCGACGTGCGCCTCTCCGAGGCCCCCGCACCGCCGCTGGGCGCCGACCGCGGCCAGCCGTGCCGGGGGCTGCGCGTGCTGCGCGACCGCGGCGTGGTGGTCGCCGTCGAGCTGACCTGCGCCTGCGGTGAAACCACGGTGGTCGAGCTCGACTACCCCGAGCCGGTCGACGAGGTAGCCCGCCCCTCCGAGGCGCTCGTCACCGAACCCGCTCCGGCACCAGAGACCACGGAGGAGGCCTGATGCGCTCCATCGTCCTGACCCTCGTTCCCCTGTCCCTCCTCGGCGCCTGCCAGTCGGGGCAGTACCGGGCCGTGAGCCCCTTCGAGAAGGCGAACCACGTAACGGCCTTGCCCGCCGCTGAGGACCCCAACGGATGGAGTGGCACCACGCCGGACACACAGGGGACCCTCTACGGCTTCGACGGCCACCCGGTGGGCCAGGGGCCGATCGGTGGTCCCACTCCCGGGACGGTGCAGGAGACGGAGGGCACCATGCCCCGCGGCCTCGAGGAGACCGGTGGCAGTCGACTGGTGGTGCTCGAGCTCTACGCCGAGGCGGTGCGCGACCGGGACGCCCTGGCGCTCGAGGTCGACGCCCAGAACACCGCCCTCGAGCAGGCGGAGCGTCGCCAGCGCGACCTGGAGGCGCGTATGGAGGAGCTCCAGCAGGCCTACGACGCCCTGGGCGCGCAGAAGGAGGCCCTGGAGCAGGAGAAGCTGGACCTCGCCGCGCGCCTGACGACCGCCCAGATCCGCCGCCTGCAGGCGGAGAAGGCCTGGCTCGAGTCCGCCATCGAGTGGCGCGACCTGAGCGAGCGCACCGCCGGAGCCGTGGAGGGCGCGTCCGCCGCTGCCTCCGAACCCCCGAGCCCCCGATGAAGCTCCTGCCCCTCCTCGTCGCCGCCCTCCTGGCGGGGTGCGCCGCGACCTCGGTCCCGCCCCTGGCGAGCGGCCGCATGACGAGCGACCTGGCCACCTACCCCTTGCGGCGGGTGGGGCTCCTGCCCCCCACCGGCCTCAGGCTCGAGGGGACCCAGGGGGCCGACATCCAAGCCGCCTGCTACGCCGAATTCAGCGCCGGGGCGGCCTTCGAGGTGGTGCGCCTCGAACCCGCGGACCTGGAGGCCCTGCCTCGGATCGAGCCCTACCGCCGCGGGATCTACTCCGCGGAGACGATCCTGTCGGTATCCAGGCGCTACACACTCGATGCCCTCTTGATTCCGTCGGTGACCGACCTACAGAACCATCCGCCGCAGAGGCTTGGCCTCTCGGTCGATCTGGTCTCGGCCGAGACCGGTCAGGTGCTGTGGTCCGCCTCGGTGCAGCTAGACGCCGCCCAGGAACAGGTGCGACGCAGCATCGAGGCCTGGGCGGACACCCACCAGGGGGATGTCAGCGACTACACCTGGGAGCTGACCCTCCTCTCCCCCAAGCGCTTCGCGCGCTTTGCGGCCTTCCAATTGGCGTCGCTGCTCTGAGCCGACGCCGATCCCGAGTCCTGGCCCGTCATGGGGTCGGACAGACAGAGACTGCGGCCCCCTTCTCCGTTGAGGAGGGGGCCGCGGCAATTCTGGAGGGTGGGTCAGGGGGTCAATCGCAGAGGATCACCTTCAATGCGTCGCTGGCATTGCAGTTGACTCCTCACCGTTGAAGCCGTCGACACAGGGTGCGCCCACGATCAGATCCGCCACGCCGTCGCCGCGAAGGACGCGCAGCAGGCAGGCACGAGGATCGTCCGCAGAGCTCGCACGGTGTTCTCCAAAGATGCTGTTGGGGGGGGCCCCTGGGGTCATGGGGGGGTGAATCCCTGGCCTGCCGGACCTGTGGCCGACCTCCTCCAGATTCCCCTCCGTAGCGCCCACGAGCCTCTCCCGTAGACTCCGAGTTACGAGGTGAACGCCGTGAGATCGCTACTCCCCACCCTGCTCCTCCTCTCCCCATTCGCCGCGGCCCAGGTGGAGCGCGCCAGCATGAGCGACGCCGCCGACGCCGTCCCCGGGCGCCTGGTCGTCACGCGCCTGCCGCGGGCCGCAGAGTCCCTGACCGCACCCCCCGCCGCCGCGCCCCAGATGCCCGGCTGGCCCCAGGTGGTGGGGGGCAACGCCACCTTCGCTCCGGTGCGAGGGGTCGTCTTCTGCGACCTGGACTCCGACGGCGACCAGGAGGTCGTCATGTCGAGCACCAATGCTCGGCTCTACGCCTGGCAGCACGACGGGACGGCGCTGCCGGGCTTTCCGGTCAACCTCAAGCACGCTGCGAACATCTACGCCCAGTCCGCTCCCAGCGTCGGCGATCTGGACAGCGACGGCGACCTCGAGATCGTGCAGTTCACCCGGGGCATCACCTCCGGTGGGCGACTGTGGGTGCTCGACCACACCGGGGCGCCCCTGCCCGGGTTCCCCAAGAACGTCAACGGCAACAACCTGAGCCAATCGCCGACCCTGGTCGACCTCGACGACGACGGTGAGCTGGAGATCCTGGCCCAGGAGCGCGACTACCCCCTGACCCACCTGCACGTCTTCGAGCGCGACGGCAGCGAGTGGGGGGGTAACTACCCGGTCACCCTCGACCACGTGCCGACGGTGACGCCGGGAGTGGCGGACGTCGACCTGGACGGCGAGCTCGAGATCGTCGTCGCGTCCTACGACTCGATCTACGTCTTGAACGCCGATGGCAGCCTGCTCCCCGGTTGGCCCCAGGGGATCCTGAACGCCAACTTCAGCTACCAGTCTCCGGCCCTCGCCGATCTCGACGACGACGGTGACCTCGAGCTGGTGATCGGAGCGCACAAGACCGCGGCGGGGGTCTACGCCTTCCACCACGACGGCACGCCGGTCGCCGGTTGGCCCTTCCTGGTGGGCACCTGGACCTACTGCCCGCCCACGGTGGTGGACCTCGAAGGGGACGGGATCCTCGACGTGCTCTCAGGGCGCGAGGGCTTCGGCCCCGGAGTGCCGAGCGACGTCTTCTGGGCCTGGGACGCCGCCGGCAACGTGCGTGCTGGCTTCCCCTACCGCCAGAACCACGGCGGCGGCAGCGCGGGTCCGATCACGGTCTACGACCTCGATGGCGACGGGACCGCGGAGATCTTCGCCAGCCACAACATCATGAGCAGCGGCCAGGGGTACCTCTTCGGCGTCGACGCCGCCGGTGACGACCTGCCTGGCTTCCCCCTGCGGCCCACGGGGTTCACCTACCAGAACGGAGCTGTGATCGGCGACGTCGACGGGGACGGCGACGTGGAGCTCGGAGTGGTCTCCTTCGAGTCCACCACGGTCTACGTCAACCTCTACGACCTGCCCGACACCTGGAGCCCCGCCTCCGCCCGCTGGCCGATCTACCACCGGGTCGAGTGGCGCGGCGGGCGCGCGGCCGGGGGACGCATGCTGCACGTCTCCGGTTCCAGCGCCCTGGGCGCGAGGCTGCTCCTGACCCTGACCGGTACCCCCGGGCACCTGGGGTCCCTCTGGCTCTCGACCGAGCAGGACCACCAGGGCACCCCCTTCGGTTGGATCCACCTGAAACGCCCGGTGCGCCGCGCCTACCACAACGCCTCGCTGATCCCACAAACGGGGCAGCTCTCCGCGCAGCAGGCGATCCCGGCGATGGGGAGCCTTGCGGGCGTCACCCTCTGGTTCCAGGGCCTGGAGATCTGGTCGGGGGGTGGTGAGGTGAGCGAGTTGGTGGGGGTGGTGATCAAGCCGTAGCCGCTACGGCACCTCCCACCAGGCACTCGGGTTCGGCGTCCGCACGGCGTTCGTTCCGCAGTGCACCTCCCCCAGCCACTCGTGGTAGGGGTACCAGTCGTCGACGAAGTCCACCGCCAAACCGATCGCGTTCATCGCCTGCTCGAAGGGCTCCTTGAACTTGTCGGTGCCCCCGTCGACGGGGCCGAAGGGATCCGCGGCGATCACCCGGTCGCCGCAGATCAGCGAGTTCACCATGTTCGGCATGTAGGCGATCCCCGCGCCGCTGCCGCCGTACTTCCAGAAGAGGGAGGGCACGTCGACGATGTCGCTCTCGGCGATGCCGCAACCGGTCTTCATCTGCTGGCGCACGGCGTCGATCGTCGACTGCAGGTTCTGGTTGTAGTTCACGAACTGCGACCAACCGAGCAGGCCGTTGACCGTCGTCTGGTCGCTCGTCCCGGCGAAGACCGTCAACCCGCCCTTCCCCTGGTTCTTGAGGTCCTGCAGGATCGCGAGCGCGTCCACCGTGTTCGGGATCAGCATCCGATAGGGGCTCCCATGGCTCGCGGGCACGAAGCAGATCTCCTCGTCGACGTGGCCGATCAGGAGCCACTCCGTGTCGATCTCGAGCACCGGGCCCTGCACGCGCTGCGCATCGAGGAAGGAGAGCACTTCGGGGTGCAGCGTCCGCGAGCCCTGCGTCCCGCAGTACACCCGCCCCAGGGGCCAGCCAGGAAGCGGTGGAGTGCAGTCGAGGTTGCCGAACCAGTCGATCCAGTCGACCCCGGGGCGGTACCACCCCTTGTAGACGTAGCCGAAGTCGGGGCCCAGGCGGTAGTCGAGGGTCCAGGCGTCCAGCGCCCTCCCGCGCGGGGCGCGCAGCACCGCGGGCAGGTAGCGCGCTCCTCCCGGCGCCGGGATCGCCGAGTAGCCGAACTCCATCGCGTCCTGGTCCCAGATCCCGTAGCTCGGCTCCTGGACCATCCCGTCGATCGGATCCAGTAGCGCCCCTCCGGCCGCGACCGGAGGCCCCAGCTCGGCGATGAAGGACTGGGTGTAGCTCTTCTTCGTGACGTAGACGATCTCCGCCGGGTCGAGGTTCGAGTGCAGGAGGAAGGGCGCGACGCGCAGACGCACCGAGTCCCTCCCCACCCGCACACCGATGCCGTTCCACACCTCGACGGTGAGCAGCACCTCGCCGCCCCACTTCCCCGGCTCGCCGCTCGCCGTCTGGGCGTAGTCGAGCGCCTCGATGCCGAAGCGGACCCCGGCTCTCAGGTCGGAGGCGACCAGGGGGGTCGACAGCGGATCGAAGAGGGTCCAGGAGCCCCCCGACTCGCGGAAGATCCTCACCCACGACGCCGCCTCGGCATCCACTTCGAGGCTGCCCACCCACGCGCTACCGGCTCTCCCGATCGGCGCCAGGAGGACCGGCGCGAGGTCGAGGGCGTCGGCCGCGCCGTCGACGTCCAGGTCGGTCGCGTCGACCGCCCCGTTCCCGTCGTCGTCGTCGTTGTTGTAGAGGAAGACCGCGCCCTTCTCCGCCGTCCAGAGCTCCTCTCCCAGGTCGTCGTCGAGCCCAGCCACCTCGATCACGCCGTCCCGGTCGCTGTCGACGTCGAGGTCGACGATCTGGATCGGCGCCACGGGGCCGCCGGGGGGCGGGGGCGTCGAGTCGCTGCTGCGCCCCGATTGGGGGGCGAGTCCCCAGGCGGGCGGGCCGAGGAGCAGGAGGAAGGCGAACGCAGCCGCGAAGGGGATGGAGCGAGGCATCGAAGCTGGGGTGGGACCGGGAGGACGAGGATGCCGCATTCTACCCCGACGGGCCGATCCACGCGGCCGACCAACGACTCGGCAGGTCGTCGACGACACTCTGGAGCGAGACTAGAAGGTCGGCAGCTCGTACCCCTCCCGGCGCTCGTAATCGATCCAGCTGTTCGCCTCCTCGTCCCCCGTGAAGCGCCAGCGCTCCGGATCCCAGGTCAGCTCCCGGCGGTGCCAGTAGGCGATGTTCATGAGGTGGCAGATGGCGACGCTGCGAGCGCCCACCTCCACGTCGCAGACGGGGCGACGGCGTTCGCGGATGCACTCGAGCCAGTCGGTGGCGTGGTTCGCCTTGCGCGGCAGGCGCTCGTCCTCCTCGCCGAACTCCCGCTCGAACACGTTCTCGGGCACGCTGGCGTGGCGGTGGCGGTCGACGTGCAGCACGCCGTTCACCCCGACGAAGGTGGACCCGCTGGGTCCGCCGTGGGTGAGTCGTGTCCCGTCGGCGTAGACCAGGCTCGCTCCCCGCAGGGCTTCGGGGTCCTCGGGCGGGACGACCTTCACCGGCCCCGACTCGTCGGCCCCGAGCGCCCACTGCACGATGTCAAAGTGGTGGGCGCCCATGTCCGCCAGGTAGCCGCCCGCGTACTCGCGGTAGCCTCGCCAGGAGGGGTAGTGCCCGTGCACCCCGCGCGGGCTGAGGTCGCTGTGGTAGGGACGCTGCGGGGCCGGGCCCAGCCAGCGGCTCCAGTCGAGACCGGGCTCCAACTCCTCCTCCGGCAGATCGCACCAGCGGGGAGGGTCGCCGACTCCGACGTTGACGTTCAGGACGCGTCCGATGTGACCGTTGCGGATGTGCTCGCAGGCGGTGACGAAGTCGTGCCCGTACTCCGTGCGCTGCTGGCTGCCGGTCTGGAAGACGCGCTCGTGCTTGCGCACGGCCTCGATGACCAGGCGCGCCTCCTCCAGGGTCAGGGTCAACGGCTTCTCGCAGTAGATGTCCTTCCCGGCACGACAGGCGTCCAGGATCTGGTGCGCGTGCCAGTGATCGGGCGTGGCGATCACCACCGCGTCGATGTCGTCCCGCGCCAGGATCTCGCCGTGCTCGCCAGCGACGGCGCAGCCTTCATCGCCGTAGTGCTCGTCCACCATGCGCTTGGCGTCCAGGCGGCGGGTGGTGTCGACGTCGCACACCGCCAGCACCCGGAAGCCGTCGTTGGGCAGGAAGGCGCCGCGCAGCATGTTGCGGCCGCGGATGCCCATGCCGATGATCCCGAGGGTCACCTGCTCGTTGGCTGGAACGCGCCGACGCGGGAAGAAGGTGCGCGGCCAGGTGGGGTAGAGCGCCGCGGCGGAGGCCCCGGCGAGGAACTGTCGGCGATTGGGGGAGTGGCTGGAGTTCATGGTGTGTGCTTCGAAGTCTTGATGCGTGGAGTGCGCCAACGCGCTCCCGCGCGCGTGCATGGTACGGGCACGGTCGGCACGAGGCGCCATCCACCTGGACCTCGTCGTCCACGCCCCTCCCCTGCGGTCCGCCTCCCGCGCGATCGGGTAAGGTCTCCCCATGCTCTCTGAACTTGCGCTCCTGCTGACCGTGGCTCAGACCGACGCGTCAGCCCGTTTCGTCGACGCCAGCGAGGTGTGGGGACTCGGAATCGAACAGGTTCCCGCAAGCGTGTCGCGGCTCTGTTTTGCGGATCTGAACGACGACGGTTGGCCGGACGTCGTGCTCGATCGACATCTGGTGTACTTGAACGTCGCGGCGGAGGAGCCCGCGGGCTCCCGCACCTTCCGGGCCCAGAGCCACGACACCACCCACCTGCTCGAACCCGAGGGCGGTCGCGTGACCATCTTCTGCGACGTCGACGGGGACGGTCGGCTCGACGCCGTGCACGGGGAGTACGTCGATCTCCACCGCGAGGGGTGGACCGACCACGGGCGGCGCAGCGGCTGGCAGCGCGGTCGCGGGGACGGCACCTTCGAGGAGCCGCGGACGATCGCGGGCCTGCAGCCGGCGACGACCTCGGCCCTCGCGGCGGGGGACGTGGACCTCGACGGTCGGGTGGACCTCTTCTTCGGGAACTGGTACGTGCAGTACGGCGGCTCCTACCTCGGCTACGGCAACGAGCTGGCGTGCCGCGACGCCGAGGGGGAATGGGTCGTCGAACGCCTGCCCGCGAACGCGCCCAGCGACCCCGAGCTGGAGCTGGACGAGGACCTGGACCCCTTCGGCCGACCGACCTACGGGGCGTTGATCGCTCGACTCTGGGGCGGGGCGAGCGAGCAGCCGGAACTCCTGGAGCTCAACTACGGCCGGCGCTGGAACCGGGTCTGGACCTGGACCCGGGGGGGGTGGCGGGACAGGGCGCCCGGCGCCGGGCTCGACGGGGACGGGGTGCGGCACGGTCGCTATCCCGAGTGGGCGATCGAACGCATGGCGCAGCGCGAGCCCCCGATCGAGCTGGAGCCGGAGAAGCCCTTCCGCTCCAACGGCAACTCCTTCGATTGTGCGGTGGGGGACGTGGATGGTGACGGGGACTTCGACCTGCTCCTGGCGGAGATCACCCACGGGTGGGCGGGGGAGGCCTCCGATCGCACACGCCTCTTCGTCAACCGGTCGGAGCAGGGCGAGCGCCGCTTCGAAGTTCACCCCACCTGCGACCTGGACCGCATCCCGGAAGGCGTGAACAACTGGAATCAGGGGGACCTCTTCTGCGCCCTCGCCGACCTGGACCACGACACGCGCCTCGACCTCCTGGTCTGCTCGGGGGACTACCCCGACGACCAGCGCCTGCGGGTGTGGCTGCAGCAGGCGCCGGGGGCCTTCGCCGACCGCACCGCGGAGCTGGGTCTCGACCACGACGGCTGCCATCAGGTCAGCCTGGGGGACGTGGACGGCGACGGGGACCTGGACCTGCTCGTGGGGCAGACCTTCTTCCGCTACACCGCGGAGATGAAAGAGGGGCGCACGCCGCGCCCGCGCCTCTTCCTGAACGAGCTCACCGAGGGCCGCGGCTCGATCACCTTGCGCCTCGAAGGGGACGGCGAGCGGGTGAACCGGGACGCCCTGGGCGCGATCGCACACGTACGCCTGCCCGGTGGGACGGAAATGCACCGCCAACTCGTGGGCCCCGGCGGACACGCGGGCAAACAGAACGACTTCCTCATCCACTTCGGGCTGGGTGAGGCGACCCGCGCCGCCGCGTTGGTCGTGCAGTGGCCCCAGGCGCGAGGCGCGACTCAGCAGTTCAAGGACGTGGAGCCGGGGCGCTACGCGCTGGCGTTTGGCGGTGAGCTGCGGCGTCTGGACGGAGATCGGAAATGAAGTGGATCGTCACCCTCGCGGCGGGCGTGACGCTGGCCGGCGCCCCCGCGGCCCAAGAGCCGGCAATCGACGAGCAGCCGCTCGCGGAGCAGGGCTACCTCGGCCTCTCGGTGCGCGACATCGCCAGCGGCGACACGGTGGTGAGTTGGGTCTTCCCCGGTCCCCTCGGGGGGCAGGGCCTGCGGGCGCCGGGAGTGGACCTGGCGCGCCCCGACCTGCTGGTGACGGTGGACGGACGGGCGCTGAACGCCGAGGACTTCCGCTCCTACGTCCGCGGTCTGGCCCCGGGGACGAAGGTGACCCTGGAGGTGCGCCGCTCGAAGCGCCGCGGGGGCACGATCCCCGACGGCCTCGACCACGAGCAGGAGGTGCGCACCCTGGAGGTGGTGCTCGGAGCGCGCGAGGAGTGGACCGGCACCATCCAGCGCGGTCGCGGGCACTCGGGGCAGGTCCTCTTCGACGGCCAGCCGCTGCTCTGTCCGCAGGACGCGTACAGCGATCTCGGGCGCGCGATTCGCGAGCACGACCTCACGGAGCACCTGGCCACCCTCACCGGCGTCTTCGCCGACTACCTGGCGCGGAACGACGACTTCCACTCCCTCTCCCGGGTGCGCGCGCCCTTCGAGGACCCCTTCTGTCTGCCCGAGCTGGAGGGGTTGCTCAGCGAGGTGACCCACCGGGCGCCCGAAGATCCCTTCGGTGTCGCTTGGGAGCTCTTGGCGAATCTGGACCTCGACCCCCGGCCGCGCGCGGCCTCCCCTTGGCGAGTCACGACGCGCGCCTTCGATCCCGAGCAACCCCTAGTTACCGCCGAGGAGTGCCTGGAGTTCCTGCGCGTTCCGCGTCGCACCTTCTACCTGTCGGGTCCGGAGACCCACGAGCACCTGCGCGTGATCCGCCAGTCGATGGAGATCGATTGGGAGGGTCTGCTGGCGGACTTCGCGGCCTGCGTGGCGGAGTGCGAAGCGAACCACGTCGCCGGGGTCGCCGACGCCTCTCCCGCTCCACTCGCCGCAGACCACCCCCTGGCACCCTTCGTCGAGGGAGAAGTGCTGCACGCCTCACAAGTCGACGACGGAACGTGGCGTGTCGTGGGAGGCGAGGGTCCCAACCGCTACGACGTGACCCACCTCCTGACGGTGGTCGACCTGGGTGGCGACGACGAGTACACCGCCAGCGGCCTCAGGGTCGGCAACCGCTGCATCGTCGACCTGTCGGGGAACGACCGCTACAAGGGCACCGCGGACCAAGGGCCGGGGGGCGCGATCTACGGCGTCTCGGTGATCGACGACCGCGCTGGGAACGACCGCTACGAAGGCGAGCTGCTCTCCGCCGGCTCGGCGGTCTTCGGGATCGGCCTGCTCCTCGACCGCGGTGGGGCGGACGTGTATCAGGGATCGGAGTGGTCCCTCGGCGCGGCCTGCTACGGCGCCGGTCTGCTCCTCGACCTGGGCGGCGAGAGCGACCAGTACCTGGGCGACTTCCTCTGCCAGGGCGTCGGCGGACCGCGGGGGCTCGGCTGCATCGTCGACGAAGGTGGGCGCGACCTCTACCGCGCCAACGGACCGACCCCCAGCGCCTACGGCACCGCCGCGGTCTACCAGTCCTTCAGCCAGGGGATGGGGTTCGGCTACCGCCAGTACGCCGCCGGAGGGATCGGGATGATCAGCGACCTGGGTGGGGACGACCGCTACGAGGCGGGGGAGTTCGCCCAGGGGGGCGCCTACTACTGGGGGCTCGGCGTCCTGCACGATGCCGCGGGGCGTGACCTCTACTACGGCAACCGCTACGGCCAGGGGTTCGGCGTGCACCAGGCGGCGGGGATCCTGGTCGACGACGCCGGGGACGACACCTACTGGTCGATGACCGCGGCCAGTCAGGGGGCGGCGTGGGACGTGGGCGTGGGGATGCTCCTCGACCGGGGGGGGAACGACTCCTACCAGTGCGACGGGCTCGGGCAGGGGGGGGCATCGATGCAGGGGATCGCCTACCTGCACGACCTGGAGGGCAGCGACCGCTACGTCGGCCCCGGCCG
>CAZDQL010000030.1:0-64514 GCA_964507325.1 uncultured Planctomycetaceae bacterium
CTGGGGCACAACTACATCGGTACCGAGCACCTGCTGCTCGGACTGATCAAGGAGAACGAGGGGATCGCGGCCCAGGTGCTGCTCAACCTCGGGGTGAAGCTCGAGGACGTGCGCGAGGAGGTGCTGGACTTCCTGGGCGCCGACACCAGCGACGAGGAGGACGATGACTCCCCCCTGTCGGGTGACGACCCCCCGAGCGCCGGCGGCGGCGGCAAGAGCAAGACGCCGGCCCTGGACTCCTTCGGCCGCGACCTGACCGAGCTGGCGCGCGAGGGCAAGCTGGACGTGGTGATCGGTCGCATCGACGAGATCGAGCGCGTGGTGCAGATCCTCTCGCGGCGCACCAAGAACAACCCCGTGCTGCTCGGGGAGCCGGGTGTGGGCAAGACCGCCATCGTGGAGGGCTTGGCGCAGCAGATCGTCGACGGCACGGTTCCCGAGATCCTGCGCGGCAGGCGCATCGTGGTCCTGGACCTGGCCCTGATGGTGGCGGGCACCAAGTACCGCGGCCAGTTCGAGGAGCGCATCAAGGCGGTCATGACCGAGGTGCGCCGCGTCAAGGACGTGATCCTCTTCATCGACGAGCTGCACACCCTGGTGGGCGCCGGCGGCGCCGAGGGCGCCATCGACGCGTCGAACGTGCTCAAGCCCGCCCTCTCGCGCGGCGAGATCCAGTGCATCGGGGCCACCACCCTCGACGAGTACAGAAAGCACATCGAGAAGGACGGCGCCCTGGAGCGGCGCTTCCAGGCGGTCAACGTCGACCCGCCCACGGTCGAACAGACGGTGGCGATCCTGCTCGGCCTGCGCGACCGCTACGAGGCGCACCACCGGGTGAGCTACACCGACGACGCCCTGGAGACCGCCGTCGAGCTCTCGAACCGCTACATCAACAACCGCTTCCTGCCGGACAAGGCCATCGACGTGATGGACGAAGCGGGCGCCCGGGTGCGCATCAACTCGATGGTGCCGCCCCCCGACCTGCGCGAGCTCTCCAAGGAGATCGAGCAGTTCGAGCACGAGAAGGACGCCGCGGTCTCCTCCCAGGACTTCGAGCTGGCGGCCAAGGTGCGCGACCAGGCCTACCAGCTCAAGAAGAAGAAGGAGGAGATCCAGGCCGAATGGCGCAAGGAGCAGGCGGACAAGGAGCAGGTAGGCGAGGTCACTGCGGACGTGATCCAGGAGACCGTCTCCAAGATGACCGGCGTGCCGCTGACGCGTCTGGAGGAGGGGGAACGCCAGCGCCTGCTCAAGATGGAAGAGGAGCTGGGCGCGGAGGTGATCAACCAGCATCCCGCCATCCAGGCGATCGCGCGCTCCGTGCGCCGCTCACGCTCGGGGCTCAAGGACCCGCGCCGCCCGATGGGCTCCTTCCTCTTCCTGGGCCCCTCGGGGGTCGGCAAGACCTACCTGTGCAAGAAGCTCGCCAAGTTCATGTTCGGCGACGAGGACGCCACCATCACCATGGACATGAGCGAGTACATGGAGAAGCACAACGCCTCGCGGCTGGTCGGCGCGCCCCCGGGGTACGTCGGCTACGAGGAGGGTGGCCAGCTCACCGAGAAGGTGCGGCGGCGCCCCTACGCGGTGGTGCTCCTGGACGAGATCGAGAAGGCGCACCCCGACGTCTTCAACATGCTGCTGCAGATCATGGAGGAAGGGCGCCTGACGGACTCCTTCGGCCGTCACGTCGACTTCCGCAACGCGATCCTGATCATGACCTCGAACCTCGGCTCCCACCAGATGAAGGCCAGCTCCGAGCTGGGCTTCGGGCGCGCGCAGAAGAGCGAGACCGGGGTGGACGAGCGCAAGAAGCGCATCCGCTCCGACGTGATGATCGAGGTCGAGCGTCACTTCCGTCCGGAGTTCCTGAACCGCCTCGACGAGACGATCGTCTTCAACCCCCTGACCCACGTTGACCTGCAGAAGATCGTCCACCTGCAGCTCGACGAGGTGCGCTTGCGGCTCGTGGACCACGGCATCGACCTCAAGCTGACCGGGCCGGCGATCGACTTCCTGATCGCCAAGGGCTACCACGAGGACTACGGGGCCCGGCCCCTGCGGCGCGCGATCGAGCGCTACATCGAGGATCCCCTGGCGGAGAACCTCCTGCGCGGTCGCTTCGAGGACGACTCCACGTGCTGGGTCCACAAGCGCGAGGAGGACGAGGACGCCTTCGTCTTCCTCGACGAGGAGCCGGAGGAGTCCACCCCCGCCACGGCGGGAGCCTGAGGCACGCCACCTCCCACCGGGAGCGCAACCCGCCGCGGCGCCGGGGGGTCCCTGTGACGTGGGGACCAGCGAGTCGATGCGCATCCAGCCGGGGGGCCCCTCCTGGCCGCGGGAGCTGGAGAGCGTCGACCCGTCCCCCGGCGAGCTGTGGGCGCGGGGCCGCCCCGAGCTGCTCCTGCGCCGGCCGCGGATCGCGATCGTCGGCAGTCGCTCCCCCACCCCCTACGGCCTGGCCCAGGCGGGGCGCTTCGCGGCGGCCCTCGCGCGGGCCGGGATGGTGGTCGTCAGTGGCCTGGCGCGGGGGATCGATCAGGCGGCCCACGAGGGGGCTCTGGCGGCGGGGGGGACCACCATCGCCGTCCTGGGGTGCGGCGTCGACCGCCCCTGGCCGGAGGGACCCCTGGCGGAGCGCATGGTCGTCGAGGGTCTGCTCCTCTCGGAGTACCGCCCGGGGACGGGACCCCGGCGGCACCACTTCCCCCTGCGCAACCGGCTGATCGCGGGCCTCTCCAAGGCGGTGCTGGTGGTGGAGGCGGCCTGGACCTCAGGCTCCCTGATCACCGCCCGCTGGGCCGCCGACCAGGGGCGCGCGGTGTTCGCGCTGCCCGGACGGGTCGACCACCCGATGGCGCGCGGCACCCTGCGGCTGGTGCGCGAGGGCGCCACCGCGGTCGACTCCCCCGAGCGACTCCTGGAGGACCTCTTCGGGAGCGTCCCGGCGGCCCTCGAGGAGGGGGGGCGGGGGACCGGCGAGGACCCGCTGCTCGCGGCCCTCGCCGGGGAGTCCCTGACCGCCGACGAGCTGGCTCTGCGCCTGGAACTGCCGGTGGGTCCGCTCCTGGCGAGGCTGGTGGAGCTCGAGCTGGCGGGGGCGGTGGCGCGGGCTCCGGGGGGCTTGTACCGACTGGTGACGTGAAGTCGGCGGCGCTCAGTTCACCGACGCCAAGGTGTGCTCGCAGATCAGCATCACCACCACCACCGCCAGGCAGCCGAGGAAGAAGTGCACCCAGCGCTTGCGCAGGCTCTTGAGCATGGCGCGATCGTCCTGCTCGGCGAACATCGCTCCGATCACCACGATGATCGTCCCGGCGATGAAGAAGAGCAGCAGGTGGAAGGGCCAGTCCTTCACGCGACCTCCTCCCCCACCCCGCTGGATCCGTCGGAGCTCGGCGCGTCCAGACCTTCGCGCCCCGTCGCGCGCGCCTCGGCGAAACCGAAGGTATCCAGCATCACCAGCACGTTCAGCATCCCCGCCACGCACCCCAGCACGACGGCGGCGTCGGCGTAGGCCACGTCGTGGGTCAAGCGCGGGTGTCCGTGGACGAACTCGGTCACGATCGCCGGCAGGCCCAGGAGGAACTGCCCCGCCCAGTAGTAGAAGTGACGCTCGCGATCGAGGTTGACCCCCTCCCCCAGGAGGGAGGCCAACGCGAAGAGCCCCACCAGCATGACGAAGACCGCCACGCCCCGCGCGCGGCGACCCTGCAGGACGTGCCCCGCTCCCGGCACCAGCCAGCTCGCCAGGGCCGCGACGGGGGGATCCTGGAGGGGGGTCGTGCTGCGCTCGGGCAGCCGGGCGTCCAGGTGCGCGCGCGACGCCAGGATCAGGTTCAGGACCCCGCTGGCGGAGGTCAGGGTCGTGCCCAGGTCCATGGTGGCGGCCCAGCGCACCGGCTGCTCGAGGTAGGGGTAGCTCTTCACGTGCAGGAGCAGAGCCCCCAGGTTGCCCGCTTCGGGGGTGAGCACCCCCGCGAACCGACCGCGCATCTCCGGCGGCAGGTAGGAGAGGAAGAGCCCGTCGGAGAACCACACCCCCAGCGCGTACATGCCCTCGATCACCACGAAGGCCGCCAGCGCCACCCCCAGCCGGCCGAGGTAGAGGTGCCCCGCGCCCGGCACCAGCCAGGTGAGGAGCAGGGCGACCGTCGGGTCGCCCGCTCGGCGGTCGGCCTTCGATCCTCGAGCCATCGGGGTGGAGGTTCTACCAGCACCTCCGCGGGGTGGGCCAGGGAATCCAGGCCTTTACGGGGTCCGTTCGCCCGGCGAGAATCCCCCGCCGTGAGCTTCGAGCACCGCCTGAAGGTCCGCTACGGCGAGACCGACCAGATGGGCGTGGTCCACCACGCCAACTACCTGCTCTACCTGGAGGAGGCGCGCACCGAGTACATGGCGGAGCTGGGGTGCCCTTACCATGCGCTCGAGGCGAGCGGCGTGGGCCTGCCGGTGCGGCGCTTCGAGCTGCGCTTCCGCGCTCCCGCCCACTACGGCGACGAGCTGGCGGTCGGGGTGCGCATCTCCCGCCTGCGGGCCGCTTCGCTGACCTTCGAGTACGAGATCCACCGGCCCCTGGACGGCAAGCACCTCTCGAGCGCCACCCTCGAGCTGGCCTGCATCGACCTGGACGGGGAGCGCAGACCGCGCCCCCTGCCCCCCGAGCTGATCGAGCTCTTGGCAGCGGATCAGGACTAGGAGTCCGCGAGCTCCTGATCCCCCACCGCCCGGGGTCGGGCCGGCGCTGCACCTCCCTCGGCTCCCTGGGCCTGATCGGCCCCCTCGACCACCCCCGGCTGCGTGGCGACCGCTTCGATGGCGACCGGCGCGTGGAAGACCCCGGGAAGGCTCTCCAGGAGCCGCTCCGCGCAGGCGGGACAATTGTCTCCGCCGGGGGTCGTGTTCAGTCGGGGAGGATCCCCCACCGGTTGACCGCAGCTGAAGCAGACGACCTCGTGGGATTGGCGCATGCCGTGGTATCGACCGGCGGAGGGGAGCCGCTTGAGGGGGGCCAGGGGCCACCCCCAAGCCCCACCCGCTGTCCTGCCGAACTGCCCCCCCTCAGTGGGCATCTTCGGGGTCCTCTCGCCGCAACTCCGCTACCACCAAGGACTTCGAGCGTCCCCCCCTCGGAGCAGGCCCCCGTGGCAGCCGAGGGCAGTCGTCAGTGGGCCTGAGGGGTGCTGCGGACGGTGGAACGCAGGCACCCGGACGCCGTGTGCACATTGAAGGGGGGCAGTTCAGATTTTTCCTCTGCAGCTCTGGCTTATTCGGACGATAAGACTACAATGTAACGTAGCCCGCAGGAGGTAAAGATGAACTTACACCCCCTGCGGGCACCTTTCGGCACCCAAATGGCACGAATTTGATGCCCTTTGTCCCGGACCCCGATGCTCCAGTTCACCAAACGCGCCGAGTACGGCCTGATCGCCCTCCTGCACCTCGCGGACCGCGAGGGGGAGGTGGTGAGCGCGCGTGAGATCGGGGAGCGTTACCCCATGCCCCCGCGCGTCCTGGCGCAGTGCCTGAAGGACCTGGGCCGGGCGGGGATCGTCGAGTCCCAGCGCGGCGCGGCCGGGGGGTACTGGCTCGCCCGGCCGGCGGAGAGGATCACCCTCGGGCAGGTGATCTCCGCTCTGGAGGGGCCGCCGACGCTGACCGACTGCCAAGCGCCGGGGGAGGGAGCGAAGGGCGGCCAAACCCCCTGCGAGGTGCAACCGATGTGCCCCATCCGCACCCCCCTGCAGCGCCTGCGCATCGGGGTCTGGACCCTGCTCGAGAGCACCACCCTGCGCGCCCTGGCGACACCGACCCTCTCCCCCGTCGAGCTCCTCGCCCACGCCCGCCTCGAAGGGGAGGCGGAACCCGAAGCCTGAACCGATGCAGACTCCGATCTACCTCGATTACCAAGCCACCACGCCCGTCGACCCGCGCGTGCTCGACGAGATGCTGCCCTACTTCACGGAGGTCTTCGGCAACGCCGCCAGCCGCAGCCACGCTCACGGCTGGACCGCCGAGGAGGCGGTGGAGGAGGCGCGCGGCAAGATCGCCTCCCTGATCGGCGCCAGCCCCAAGGAGCTCATCTTCACCTCGGGCTCGACCGAATCGATCAACCTGGTGATGAAGGGTGTGGCGGAGATGTACGCCCGCAAGGGACGCCACATCGTCACCAGCCAGGCGGAGCACAAGGCGGTGCTCGACACCGCCAAGCACCTGGAGAAGCAGGGCTTCGAGGTCACCTATCTGCCCCCCGACTCCAAGGGCGGCCACAGCACCGAGCAGGTCGCCGCCGCCCTGCGCGAGGACACGATCCTGGTGGCGATCATGTGGGCCAACAACGAGGTGGGTACCGTCAACCCCGTCCGCGAGATCGGCGAGGTGTGCCACGAGCGCGGCGTGCTCTTCTTCACCGACGCCACCCAGGCGGCGGGCAAGATCCCGGTGGACGTGGAGGCGGACCACGTCGACCTCCTGTGCCTGTCGGGGCACAAGATGTACGGGCCCAAGGGGGTGGGCTGCCTCTACGTCCGGCGGCGCAAGCCGCGCGTGCGGTTGGTGGCGCAGATCGACGGCGGCGGGCACGAGCGCGGCATGCGCTCGGGGACGTTGAACGTGCCGGGGATCGTCGGACTGGGGGCGGCCTGCGCCCTCTGCGAAGAGCGGCTCGAGGAGGAGATGCGCCATTCCGCGCGCCTGCGCGACCGCTTCGAGAGCCGCATCCTCGCCGAGCTCGACCACGTGGCGGTCAATGGCGATCCGGAGCACCGCCTGCCGCTGTGCTCGAACCTCTCCTTCGCCTACGTCGAGGGTGAGTCGATGATCATGGGCATCAGCGACCTGTCGGTCTCCTCCGGCTCCGCCTGTACCTCGGCCAGCCTCGAGCCCAGCCACGTGCTGCAGGCGATGCAGGTCGGGGACGAGCTGGCCCACAGCTCGATCCGCTTCGGCTTCGGCCGTTTCACCACTGAGGAGGAGGCGGACTTCGCCGCCGAGAAGGTGATCGCGGCGGTGCGCAAGCTGCGCGAGCTCTCACCCCTGTACGAGATGGTCCAGGAGGGGATCGACCTCTCCACGATCCAGTGGGACCATCACTAACCGCGAACCGAACGTAATCAATCATGGCCTACAGCGAGAAGGTCCTCGACCACTACGAAAACCCGCGCAACGTCGGCTCCCTCGACAAGAACAGCGAGGAAGTGGGCACCGGTGTCGTCGGCGCGCCTGAGTGCGGCGACGTGATGAAGCTGCAGATCAAGGTCGAGGGCGACACGATCGTGGACGCCAAGTTCAAGACCTTCGGCTGCGGCTCGGCGATCGCGAGCTCCTCCCTGGCCACCGAGTGGATCAAGGGCAAGCGCGTCGACGAGGCGCTGGAGATCCGCAACACCGAGATCGTGGATGAGCTCAGCCTGCCGCCGGTCAAGATCCACTGTAGCGTGCTGGCGGAGGACGCCATAAAGGCCGCCATCCAGGACTTCAAGGACAAGCAGAACCAAGAGGAATAGTCATGGCGATCAGCCTCACCGAGCGCGCCCTCAAGGAGGTGCGGCGTATCATCGACGAACAGGAGCTCCCAGAGCAGACCGCGCTGCGTGTCGGCGTGAAGGGCGGTGGGTGTTCGGGCTTCTCCTACACCCTGGGCTTCGACGACCGTGTGCAGCCCACCGACCAGATCAGCGAGAGCAACGGGATCAAGGTGGTCTGCGACCCCAAGAGCTTCCTGTACCTGAACGGCTCGGTGGTCGACTTCGAGGAGAGCCTGATGGGGCGCGGCTTCAAGTTCGAGAACCCCAACGCCTCCAAGAGCTGCGGCTGCGGCGAGTCCTTCGGCGTTTGAGCCAGTGGCCTCCCAATTGAAGTCCTTCTGTCCCGACTGCGAGGAGCGTCTCGAGACTCCGCTGGGGTGCAACGGCTGCGGCGCGCTGCTCGACCCCGAGGCGCTGCCAGGCCCCTTCGTGGTCTTCGGGCTCGAGCCCACCTGGGAGATCGACGAGCGCGACCTCAAGCGCCGCCTGCGGCGCATCGGCCGCCTGGTGCACCCCGACTTCCACGCCACGGACCCCGAGCGGCGCTCGCGGGCCGAGTCCAACAGCGCGCGCCTGAACCGCGCCTACGAGGTGCTGCTCGACCCGTTCCTCAGGGCGGACTGGCTGATCGAGCTCCTGGGGGGGCCCAGCGAGAAGGAGGAGCGCGCCATGCCCCCCGAGTTCCTGATGGAGGTCATGGAGTGGAACGAGGCGCTGGACGAGGCCGCGGCGACGCCGCTGGACTCGCCTGAGCGCACGGCCCTCGAGGGGCTGGCGAACACCCTGCTCGCGGAGCGCGACCGGCGCCTGGAGGCGGTCGGCGGACTCCTGACCCCCCTGCCCCCCGCCGGATCGCCGTCCCTCACCCAGGTGCGGCGCGACCTGAACGCGGTGCGCTACCTCTCGCGCGCCCTCTACAAGATCCGCGACCTGCGCTACGGAACCCCCACCAGCTGAACCTCAGTGTCCTGTCCCCGAAGTCCGTGCACAGAATGCACGCCCCGCGACACCCATGACTTCGTTGCACCTCCTAGCTTTACCCACAGGTAAGGCGTCGTCGGCGCGCCTCGCCCTGGGCGCCGCGAGACGCGCCTTCTGCACACGGACTGCGGGGACAGGACACTAGGCCATGGGTTACATCGAGCTCGACGTCATCGACGACAGCGTCAAGGAGATCGTCATCGGCATCGACCTGGGGACCACCAACTCCCTGGCGGCGATCTGGCGCGATGGGCGCCCGGAAGTCCTGTATCCGGAAGGCGAGCCGGCGCTGGTGCCCTCGGCGGTGAGCTTCCCCGAAGGGGGTCGCCCCCTGGTCGGCCACGAGGCGCGCGCGCGCGCCGTGATCGATCCGCGCAGCACCATCTTCAGCGTCAAGCGCTTCATGGGGCGTGGGCTGAAGGACGTGGAGCTCGACCTGGACACCCTCCCCTACCGGGTGAACGAGAACGAGAACGGCGTGGCGCGCATCGAGGTCGGCGAGCGCAGCGTGACCCCCCCCGAGATCTCCGCCCTGATCCTGCGCAAGGTCTGCGACCAGGCGGCGCGCGCCTTCGGTCAGGCCGAAGTGAAGAGCGCCGTGATCACCGTCCCCGCCTACTTCGACGACGCCCAGCGCCAGGCGACGCGCGACGCCGCACGCCTGGCGGGGATCGAGGTGCTGCGCATCGTCAATGAGCCCACCGCCGCCAGCCTGGCCTACGGTCTGGATCAGAAGGGCGAGGGCACGGTGGTGGTCTACGACCTGGGGGGCGGCACCTTCGACGTCTCGGCGCTCTCGATCGAGGATGGGGTCTTCCAGGTGCTCGCCACCCACGGCGACACGCGCCTCGGCGGGGACGACTTCGACCGCGTCCTGGTCGACCTGGCGCGCGAGGAGCTGCGCGGCACCCTCTCCGAGGAGGAGCTGGCGGATCCGGCCTTCCTGCAGGCCGCGCGCCTGGCGGCGGAGAAGTGCAAGATGGCGCTCTCCACCGACCGCGAGCACGACCTGCGCCTGGTGCTCCCCGACCGCGACCTGAACTGGCGCCGCACCGTGACGCGCGAGGAGTTCGAGGCGCGCATCGCGCCCCTCGTCCAGCGCACCCTGGGCTGCTGCCGGCGCGCCCTGTCGGACGCCCAGATCGAGGTCTCCGACGTCGACGAGGTGGTGGCGGTGGGCGGCTCCACGCGCGTCCCGGCGGTGCGCCGCGCCCTGGCGGAGCTCTTCGAGCGCGAGCCGCACACCGAGCTCGATCCGGACCAGGTGGTGGCGCTGGGCGCCGCCGTGCAGGCCCAGATCCTGATAGGCGGCACCCGGGACATCCTGCTGATGGACGTGACCCCCCTCTCGCTGGGCCTCGAGACGATGGGGGGCGCGGTGGCCAAGCTGATCGAGCGCAATTCCACCGTGCCGTGCAGCCACACGGAGGGCTTCACCACCTACGTGGACGGTCAGACCGCCATCGACTTCCACGTCGTGCAAGGGGAGCGCGAGATGGCGACCGACTGCCGCACCCTGGGCCGCTTCAAGCTCAGCGGCCTGCCCTCGATGCCCGCCGGCCTGCCGCGCGTCGCGGTGCGCTTCCACATCGACGCCGACGGCGTCCTGACGGTCACCGCCAAGGAGCAGTCCAGCGGCGTGCGCGCCGAGATCGAGTGCAAGCCACTGCACGGCCTCACCGACGACGAGGTGGAGGGTATGCTGCAAACCGCCTTCGACCACGCCGCCGCCGACTTCGACGCCCGCCGCGCCGCCGACCTCGACGCGGAGCTGGGCACCATGCTGAACGCCATCGAGAAGAACCTCGACACCGGGCGCGAGCACCTGGACCGCGAGGCCTTCGAAGACCTCGAAGCCGCCGTCAATCAGGCGCGGGAGGCGCGCGAGACCTCCGACCTGGACCGCCTGCAGACCGCCCGCGACGCCCTGGAACAGGCCTCCCTGCCTCTGGCCGCCCTCCTGATGGACGGCGTGGTCAAGGAGGCGATCATGGGCAAGAAGCTCGAATAGGAGCCTGCGCCATAGGTGTCCGCAGGCTTCTAGCCCGACGCCGCGTACGCCAGCTCCGCCGCCAGGATCGCTCCCCCCGCCGCTCCCCGCACGGTGTTGTGGGAGAGGCACACGAAGCGCCAACCCAGCACGGGACAGGGCTGCAGGCGTCCGACGGTGCACGTCATCCCGCCACCCAGCTCGCGGTGGAGGCGCGGTTGGGGTGCGGCGGGGTCGTCGAGGTAGTGCACCGGGCGGGAGGGAGCGCTCGGCAGGTCGAGCGCTTGGGGTAGGGAGACGAACTCGCGCCAGGCGGCGAGGATCTCCACCCGCGTCGCGGGCCGTTCCAGCTCCAGCGAGACGCAGAGCGTGTGGCCGTCGAGCACCGGCACGCGGTTGCACTGGGCGCTGACCACCACCTCCGCCTCGCGCTCGGGGGTGCCGAGGATCTTGCGCGTCTCGGTGGTGAGCTTCTCCTCCTCGGAGGGGATGTAGGGCACCAGGTTGTCGATCAGCTCCAGGCTGTGGGCCCCGATCAGGCCCGCGCCGCTGAGCGCCTGCATCGTCACCACGTGGGCGCGGCGCACGCCGAAGGCGCGCTCGAGGGGAGCCAAGGCCAGCACCAGACCGATCGTCGAGCAGTTGGGGTTGGCGACGATGCCGCCGCGCCAGGTCGCAGCTCCCACGGGGCTGGGGAGCATCCCCAGGTGGTCGGGGTTCACCTCGGGCACCAGGAGCGGCACGTCGGGGTCCATGCGGTGGCTCGACGCGTTGGTG
This sequence comes from uncultured Planctomycetaceae bacterium, assembly GCA_964507325.1. Classification (GTDB taxonomy): domain Bacteria; phylum Planctomycetota; class UBA1135; order UBA1135; genus CAZDQL01. Next base: position 11,278 of record CAZDQL010000030.1, read on the forward strand.
ACCACCAGCGCCCCCGCTTGCGCGAGAGCGCTCTCGAGCGGTCCGGCGACGGAGGCGTCGAGGGCCGAGAAGACGAGCGGCACGTCGATCGGCGGCGCCGGCTCGATCAGCGGGAGCGCCGCGGCGCGCTCCGGCAGCGGCGTGGCCTGCATCCAGCGCACCGCCTCGCCGTAGGCTCGCCCCGCCTTCCCGGGGGAGGCCGCCAGCGCCACCGGCTCGAACCAAGGATGCCGATCGAGCCGCTCGACGAAGCGCTGCCCCACGCTCCCTGTGGCGCCCAGGACGGCGCAGGGGATGCGGGTGGAGTGCCCGGGTGCGAAGCTCATGTCAGGCCAGGAGCGAGACCCCGTCCATCCCCTCCGAGGGCTCGAGGTCGAGGAAGCCCAGCAGGGTCGGCGCCACGTCCGCCAGGATCCCGCGCTCGCGCAGTCGGGTCCCGATCAGATCGTCGGCGCAGAAGACGATCGGCACCGGGTTCAGGGTGTGGGCGGTGTGGGGCTGGTCGTTCTCCGGGTCCCAGAGCTGCTCGGAGTTGCCGTGGTCGGCGGTGATCGCCACCAGGCCGCCACGGGAGACCACCGCGGGCACGATGCGGCGCAGGCACTCGTCCACGGTGCGGACCGCCCGCAGGGCGGCTTCGTAGACCCCCGTGTGCCCCACCATGTCGGCGTTGGCGAAGTTGACCACGTAGACGTCCGTCTCCCCGGCAGCCAGGTCGGCGAGCAGGGCGTCGGTGACCCCGGGGGCGCTCATCTCCGGCTGCAGATCGTAGGTGGCCACCTTGGGGCTCGGAATCAGAAGGCGCTCCTCGCCGGGGAAGGGCGCCTCTTCGCCGCCGGAGAAGAAGAAGGTCACGTGGGCGTACTTCTCCGTCTCCGCCAGCCGCTTCTGGCGCAGGCCGGCGGCCGAGACCAGCTCGGGAAAGATGCCGCGCAGCTCCTCCGGCGGGTAGGCGATCGGGAAGGGGAAGTCGGCGCGGTACTGGGTCATGGTGACGATCTCGAGGCGCACGCGCTTGCGCCGTTCGAAGCCGTCGAAGTCGTCGTAGGCCAGCGCCTCGCAGATCTGACGCACCCGATCCGCGCGGAAGTTGAAGACGATCAGGGCGTCCCCCTCCTCGAAGCGCCCCTCCTCGGGCGAGCCGATCACGACCGGCTCGACGAACTCGTCGGTGACGTCCGCCTCGTAGGAGCGACGCAGCGCCTCGACCGCCGTAGGTGCCCGCTCACCCTCGCCCAGCAGGAAGAGGTCGTAGGCGCGCACCACCCGCTCCCAGCGCTTGTCGCGGTCCATCCCCCAGTAGCGCCCGACCACCGACGCGATGCGGCCGACGCCGGCGTCGGCGATGTCGCGCTCGAGGGCTTCGATAAGGCCCGCACCCGAGCGGGGCGGGGTGTCGCGGCCGTCGGTCAGGGCGTGCACGCAGACGGTCTCGGGAGCCAAGCCGCGCTTGGCCGCGAGCTTCAGGAGCTGGCGCAGGTGGTTGTCGGCGGAGTGCACGCCCCCGTTGGAGACCAGGCCCAGGAGGTGCAGCTTCTTCCCCTCCCGGAGCACCCGGTCCATCGGGGTCGAGAAGGCCTCCAGCCGATCGAACTCCCCCTGCTCGATCGACTTGTCGATGCGCGAGATGTTCTGGTACACCACCCGGCCCGCGCCCAGATTCATGTGCCCCACCTCGCTGTTGCCCATGATCCCCAGCGGCAGCCCCACCTCGCGCCCACAGGCGGTGAGCAGGGTGTGGGGGTACTTGGCGAGGAGCTCGTGGAAGAAGGGCGCGGCGGGCAGGATGGCGTTCGAATCCTCCTCCCGGCGGTGCCCCCAGCCGTCCAGAACGAGCAAGAGCAGGGGCCGCTTCACGCCGACACCTCGCACCGGCGGCTCCGGGGAGCCATACTGTCGACGACCGGTGTCCCGGCAGGTGCACCGGTGGACCCCCTAGCAGGAGAGCAAGCCATGGCGATGATCAGGTGGCGACGTAAGGAACGGACGGGGCGGGATCGCGAAGGGGCGAGAGTCTACCCGAGGGGGGGACGCCGCGCCCTCCGGGGACCGCGCCTCCTGTTGGCCGGATGCGTGGCGGTCCTGGCGCCCTCTTGCGCCGGGATGAACTTCTTCTCCCTCGAGGAGGACCTGGAGCTCGGCCGGCAGACCTACGCGGAGATCCTGGCGAGCGAGCAGCTCGTGGTCTCCGGCCCGACCTACCAAATGGTCAACCGCGTGATGGACCGCCTGGTGGTCTCCGCCCGCGTCGATGAGCCCGAGATCGTGGACGCCTTCGAATGGGAGGTGAACCTGATCGCCAACGACCAGATGATCAACGCCTTCGCCCTCCCGGGGGGCAAGATGGCGGTCTACACGGGGATCCTGCCCGTGGCGCAGACGGAGGCGGGGCTGGCGGTGGTGATGGGCCACGAGATCGCCCACGTGATCGAGCGCCACGGGACGGAGGCGATGACCAAGCAGCTCGGCTACGCGGTCATCATCGAGCTGCTCTTCGAGGGGGACTCGAAGGACCTCGCCTACCTGGCCAACGCGCTCCTGCAACTCAAGTACGGCCGCGGCGCCGAGCTGGAGGCGGACGCCAAGGGCCTGATCTACATGGCGCGAGCGGGCTACGACCCGCGCACGGCGCGGGGCTTCTGGATGCGCATGACGGAGGCGGGGGGCGAGGCCCCGCCCGAGTTCTTCTCCACCCATCCGTCGGGGGAGCGCCGCATCGACCAGATCGAGGACCAGCTGTCGGAAGCTATCCCGATTTACGAGGCATCCCAGGCAGCGCAAGGCCGCTGACCCCCGGCACGCCGTCGGCCACAAACCCTTGCTTTACAAGGGCTTACGCCTGTCCCCTCCTCGCGACAGGGGATCTTTTCGTCAAGTTGTCGAGGAGCTCGCCCCCGGAAAGCTCGATGCTGCGGATACAGACGTCTAGACCCCGGGGATTTCCCCGGGGTCGTCGCCCATTCCCGCCAGCGAGATCCGCCACCGCCAGGAGCGCCAGCGACGCCCGTGAAGGTCGCCTTCGTCACCCCCGAGCTCCTCTCCTTGGTGCGCCGGACCTCCGTGGCGGAGATCTCGGAGTTCCTACCGCGGACCCTGGTGCGCCTGGGGACCGAGGTGCGGATCTTCCTGCCCTACCACGAGGACGTGGACGAGCGCAAGCTCGCGGACCTGGTCACGATCGGCTCCGTCCAGGTGCAGGACTGCAACCGCAAGACGACTTGTGACCTGCACCAGGGGATGCTGGGTGAGCTGCCGGTGGTGCTCGTCGACCACCCCGAGCTCTTCCGCAACCGTCACCCCTACGGGGGGGACGAGGGTCCCTACGCCGACAACTGGCGCCGCTACGCGGTCTTCGCCCGCGCCGTGCTGGAGGCCTTGGAGGTGGCCAGCTTCGCCCCTGCGGTTCTGCACTGCCTGGACTGGACTGCTGGTCTGATCCCCCTGCTGCAGAAGCTCGAATTCGGCCCCCGCGAGGAGCACGCCACGGCCAAGGCGGGCACCTACCTCGGCATCCACAACTTCGCCATGCAGGGGGCGTTCGAGCGCGAGATCCTGCCGCGCATCGGCATCCCCCACCACTACTTCCGGTCGATCGATGGCGTCGAGCTGGACGGCAAGGTGAACTTCCTCAAGGCCGGCGCCGAGTTCGCCACCATCATCGGCACCCACTCACCGAGCACGGCGCGGCGCATCGTCGAGATGGACCGCGGCGACGGGTTGGAGGAGACCTTCAAGCGACGCAAGAAGGAGCTCGTCGGGGTGCTCTCCGGCATCGACTACCGCGCCTGGGATCCCTCCAGCGACCCGCTCTTGGCGAAGCCCTTCTCGGGGGAGGAGGCCGACCCCACCAAGGGCAAGCGCAAGTGCAAGGCCGCGCTGCAGGAGGGCCTGGGACTGGACAGCGGTCCGCGCACCCCCCTGGTGACGATCATCGGACGCTTCGACACGGACAGCGGCTTCGACATCCTGGCCCAGGCGCTGACCCCCGTGCTCGAGCGCAACCTGCAGCTGGTCCTGATGGGGCCCGGGAGCCCTGAGATCCTGGAGCGCATCCGCACCGTCGAACAGACCTTCGTCGGCCGCTGCCGGGTGATCGAGGGCTACGACGTGAACACCGCCCACACCCTGCTGGGCGGGGCGGACATCCTCATCCAGCCCTCCCACTACCACGCCTCGAATGCCCTGTGCGCCATCGCCATGCGCTACGGGGTGGCTCCGATCCTGTACGCGCACAGCGGACTCGAGGACACCGTGATCGACGCCACCGAGCAGAAGGACCTGGGCACCGGCTTCCTCTTCCAGCGCTACAACTCGGAGAGCCTCTTGGAGGGGCTCGATGCCGCGCGGGCGATCTACCGCAAGGCCGGGGAGTGGAAGGCGCTGGTCAAGCGCTGCTTGGCGCAGGACTTCTCGTGGATGGAGAGCGGGCGCCAGTACCTGAAGGCCTACCGCCGCGTGACCCGCCGCGTACGCGGGCGCAAGTAGGTGTCGCGCCCCCGGTCGTACGTCGGACTCGACGTCGGCGGCACCCAGGTCAAGGGGGGCTTCATCCGCGCCGACGAGTTGGCCGCCAGCGGCGGGGCCCCCGACGTGGGCGAGCTGATCCCCCGCACGCGGGCGATCGACACCCTCGCCGAGCGCGGGGGCCAGGACCTCCTCGATCGACTGATCGACTTCGCCCACGAGCTCACGGACGACGTGCCCTGGCCAGAGGTCGCCCTGGGCGTGGGTGTTCCCGGGATCTTCGATCCCCGCTCGGGGATCTTGGTGCGCAGCGCCAACCTGAGGGCGGTCGAGGGCCTCGACCTGGTGCGCGCCCTGCGCGGGCGCATGGGCCGAGAGCAGCTCGTCGTCGTCGACAACGACGCCAACCTGGCCGCCGTCGGCGAGAGCTGGTTGGGGGCCGGTCGCGGCCTGGACGACCTGCTCCTGATCACCCTGGGCACGGGCATCGGCGGGGGCGCCATCATCGGCGGCCAGCCCTACCACGGCCCCACCGGCCGCGGCGGTGAGATCGGACACACGGTCGTGCGCAGCTTGGCACACGGCGAGAGCGAGGATCCGGACCTGCGCTGCGGCTGCGGAGCCTACGGCTGCCTGGAGCGGCTCGCCTCTGCCACGGCGGCCAGCCGCCGGGCGCGGGCCGCGGGGCTGACCGACGACCTGGCAGAGCTCGCCCGGTGCGCCGACGCCGCGCCGGGCCCCGAGCGGGAGCTGCTGCACGCCGTGGGCCGCGATCTGGGTGCCGGCCTCCTGGCCGTGGACGCCCTCTTGGACGTGGCCACGGTGGTGATCGGCGGGGGCTTCGGCCGCGCCCTGAAAATGCTGCGCCCGGGGATCGAGGAGGTCTTCGAGGAACGCGACTACGGCGGCGCGGGCCTGCGCCTCCTGGCGGCGGAGCTGGGGGCGAGCGCGGGGTGGATCGGGGCGGCGCGCAGCGTGATCCTGGCGGGGGCGTAGACTCTGCGCCCGTGGATCAAGCCGTCACCAAGAGACTCCGTTCCATCGTGGGCCAGGTCGGGATCGTCGACGATCCCGGCGAGCTGATCGTCTACGAGTCGGACGCCCTCTCCCTCCTGAGCGTGCGCCCCGAGCTTGTGGTCCTGCCGCGAGACACGGACGAGACCGCGCGCGTCATGCGGGTCCTCCACCGCGCCGGCGTGCCGGTCGTCCCGCGCGGAGCGGGAACGGGGCTCTCGGGGGGAGCGACCCCGGTGCAGGGGGGAGTCACCCTGGCCACCACGCGCATGCGCGACGTCCTGGAGCTCGATCCCGTCGACCGCTTCGCCCGGGTGCAGGCGGGGGTGGTCAACGTGGAGCTGACCCGCGCCTCCCGTTCCAAGGGGCTCTTCTACGCCCCCGATCCCTCGAGCCAGACCGTCTGCACCATCGGGGGCAACGTGGCGGAGAACGCCGGTGGGCCCCACTGCTTCAAGTACGGCTCCACCACGCGCCACGTCCTGGGCCTGGTGATCGTGACCGCCGAGGGGGAGGTGATCGACCTCTCCGAGCCGGGGCCCGATCCGCTGGGCTACGACCTCACGGGTCTCTTCGTCGGCTCCGAGGGGATGTTCGGGATCGCGACCGAGGTCACCCTGCGGCTCACGCCGGTGCCCCCGGTGACCGAGACGCTGCTGGTGCTCTTCCCCGAGCTGGACGCCGCCTGCGAGGCGGTCACCGACATCATCGCCGCGCGCCTGGAACCGTCCGCGCTGGAGATCATCGACAAGCTGACGATCGAGGCGGTCGAGGCCAGCGTCTACGCGGCGGGCTACCCGCGGGAGACGGAGGCGGTGCTCTTGCTCGAGGTCGAGGGGGGCGCGGCCGAGGTGGAGGCCACCTCCTCCGCCATCCTCCCCATCCTCGAGGCCCACGGCCGACTCGAGGTGCGCCGCGCGCGCGACGCCGAGGAGCGCAGCCGCCTGTGGGCGGGGCGCAAGGGGGCCTACGGCGCCATGGGCCGCGTCGGCCCCGACCTCTACGTGGCGGACGTGGTGGCGCCGCGCACCCGGCTGCAGGAGATCGTGCGGCTGGCGACCGACATCTGCCGCGAGCGGGGGCTCCTGATCGCCAACGTCTTCCACGCGGGCGACGGCAACCTGCACCCCAACATCTCCTACGACCGGCGCGATCGGGAGCAGGTGGAGCGCGTCCTGGAGGCGGGCCGGCTGATCATGGAGGCCTGCCTCGATCGCGGCGGCTCCCTGACCGGCGAGCACGGGATCGGGCTCGAGAAGCAGGAGATGATGGACCGCATGTTCAGCGCCGCGGACCTGGCGGTGATGGAGCGCGTGCGCTCCGCCGTCGACCCCGCGCGGCTGATGAACCCCGGCAAGATGGTCCCCCTGCACTCCTGCGGCGAGCTGCGCCGCAAGCAGGGAGAGGGGGAGCGATGAGCCCCTCCCTGATCGACCGGCTGCGGGCCGACGGCTTCGAGGTGGCGGAGGGTTCCGGCGGAGCTCCTCCCACGGCCCGACCCGCGGACGAAGCGCAGCTCGCCGACCTCCTGGCGCGCGCCGCGGCGGACGGGCTGCGCGTCGTCCCCACCGGGAGTGGGAGTCGGCTCGCCTGGTGTCGGCCGGAGGTGGTCGGAGACGGGGTCGATCTCCTGCTCTCCCTCGCCCGGCTGGACGACATCCTCGAGTACGTGCCGGGGGACGGCACGATCACCGCCCGGGCGGGGTGTCCCTGGGAGCGCCTCGAGGCCACCGTGGCGGAGGGGGGACACCTCTTGACCCCCGCGACGGCTCAGCCGGCCCTGGCCACCCTGGGGGGCACCCTCGCGGCGGGTCACTCCGGCCTCGATCGCTATCGGTTCGGCCCCCTGCGCCACCACGTCCTGGGCGCGCGGGTGATGCTCGCCGACGGGACCCTCGCCCAGAGCGGGGGGCGGCTGGTGAAGAACGTCGCCGGCTTCGACCTGCACCGCCTCTACTGCGGCTCCCGCGGAACCCTCTGCATCCTGCTCGAGGCGAGCCTGCGCCTCTTCCCCGCGCCGGAGCGGAGGCTGGTCCTGGTGACGGCCGACGAGTCGCTCGAACGCATCCTCGAGCGCGCGGCCAGCTTGCACGAGTTGGCTCTCTCCCCCCTGGCGCTGGTGGTCGAGGGGGAGCCCGGGGCGTGGCGGCTGCACCTGCACCTGGCGGGTCTCGCCCCCCAGGTGGCGTGGGAGCGGGAGGAGGCGCGCTCCCTGGTCCCCTCCGCGGAGGAGCTCGCTGGGGAGGAGGCCCACGACGCCTTCCGGAAGCTCTGCGCCCAGGAGGTCGAGCCCGCGGGGTGGCCCCAGCTCGTCGCCGGCGGCCGCGTGCGCCACCTGGCGGAGACGGCCCGCCTGCTCCTGGACGCCGGCGCCGACCGACTGCTCTTGCTGCCGGGCGTGGGGATCTCGCTGGCCTGGATCGGGGGGCTCGCGGCGAGCGAGGGGAGCGGCAGCGAGCAGCGCCTGCAGTCCCTGGCCAGCGCCGCGGCGGAGCGGGGCGCGCGCCTCGAAGCGCGTGCGCTCCCCGCCCGGCTGCACGCCGCCCTCGCGCCACGGCTGGACTCACGACGCGCCTTCGGCTGGATGACCTCCCTGCGCCAGGTCCTCGACCCGCGGGGGCTCCTCGCCTCGCCCACCTTCCCGGGACGGTCGTGAAGTCGTTCTACGAGCAGAGCCTGGACTGCATCCGCTGCGGTCTGTGCCTCGAGACCTGCCCCACCTATCGCCTCTTCGGGCGCGAGTCGGCGGGTCCCCGTGGGCGCGTGCACCTGATGCGCGCCGCGGAGGAGCAGCGCATCGAGCTCGATCGTTCCTTCAAGGAGTCGATGGAGCTGTGCCTCGTCTGTCGCAACTGCGAGAGCGTCTGCCCGGCGGGGGTCGAGTACGAGGCGCTGATGGGGCGCACCCGCGAACGGCTGGCGGTCGAGCTCCCCCCCGGTCCCCTGGCGCGCCTGGCGCGCTGGATCGGCTTCGGCGTGGTGCTCCCCAGCCGGCGCTGGCTCTCCTGCGCCGCCACCGCCCTGGGCCTCGCCCAGCGGCTCGGTCTGGTGCGACTCCTGGTGCCGCTGGCGGGCGCGCGGGGTCGCGCCCTGGCGGAGCTGCCGCGGGTGCCGGGGCGCTCGCAGCGCCGCCCCCTGCCGGAGCGCTGGCCGGCGCAGGAGCCCGCTGACGAGCGCGCCTCGATGCTCGCCGGCTGCGTGATGCCGCTCCTCTACGGGCGCGTCAACCGGGCGGCGGCGCGCTGCCTGGCGGCGGTGGGAACCGAGGTCACCACCCCCGCCGACCACGCCTGCTGCGGTGCCCTGCACGCCCACAACGGAGACCTGGAGGGGGCGCGCCGGCTGGCGCGGGAGACGATCGCTGCCTTCGAAGGGCGACCGGGACCGGTGGTGGTGGCGAGCGCGGGCTGCGGGGCGCACATGAAGAGCTACGGCGAGCTCCTCGCCGACGATCCCGAATGGGCGGAGCGCGCGCGGACCTTCGCGGCGCGCGTGGTCGATTTCGGCGAGTACCTGGCGCAGCCCGCGCGCCTGGAGCGCCTGGGCGCGGCCCTCGCCCCCACCGACCTGGGCCCGGCCGCCTGGGACGCGCCCTGCCACCTCTGCCACGGCCAGGGGGTGCGGGAGCAGCCTCTCGTCTTGATGGCGACGCTCCCCGGCCTCGAGCGCGTGGAGCTCGCACGACCGGAGAGCTGCTGCGGCTCGGCGGGGGTCTACTCCCTGCTGCGACCCGACACCGGCCGCGCGATCCTCGACGCGCGCCTGGACGAGCTCGAGGCGAGCGGGGCGCGGGTGCTGGTCACCGCCAACCCCGGCTGTCACCTGAGCTGGGAGACGGGGGTGCGCCGGCGGGGACTCGCGGTCGAGGTGCTGCACCTGGCGGAGGTGCTGGCGCGCTCCCTGCCGGAGTGACCGCGCTTCAGGATTCGTCGCTCGGGGGCGGCGCGTAGGCCGCCAGCAGCTCCTCCGCCGCGGCGACGTGACCCGGGGTCCCCTGGGGCCAACGCATGTAGAGCACGCACGCCTGGCGCCCCAGGGTCAGGTTGATGCGCAGGCTGTCGTGGAAGGTGGGCTCCTCGTCGACCAGACGGAAGTGCCGGTGGCGCACGTAGCCCGCGTCGTAGCGCCCCCAGGAGAGGTGCCCTGAGTCCATCGGTACGTCGCCTCCGTGCTTCGGCAGGTGCTTCAGGTCCCGGAAGCGCACGGCGGAGAACTGCTTCTCGAGCACGGACTCGGCGAGCTTGGGGGGGTACCAGATGTAGGCGACCTCCACCGGTGGGGTGTCGGCCGGTCCTTCCTCCACCGACGCCCAGTCGGTGCGCTCCTTGCCCCAGTCTCCACCCCCCCAATCTCCACCCCCCCACGGTCCCTTGCCGTGACCCCGCGGAGGCGGAGGAGGCAGCTCGTCGGGGGGCCGGGCGGGGTCGCTGAGGGTGACCACCAGCTCCCCGCGGGCCAGGCGCGACACGGAGCCGATCTCGAGGGCGAAAGGCGGCTGGCCGCGCAGCGTGAAGCACTCGGCGAGGCGCTCCTCTCCCACCTCGAGGGGGAGCTCCTGCAGCGGCTTCCGGGCGAGCTGCGCCACCAAGGCGCAGATCACCACCAGACCGAACCCGATCGCCAGGACCAGGGGCACGCTCGCCTTGGGAGCGGGGGTGGGATGCGGATTGCGCGCGTTCATTCGGGGCCGATCCGGAAGTGGTTCAGGAACTCCTCCAGCTCGTCGAGCTCCACCGCTTCCTCCCCCTCGGTCGCCCAGTAGAGCACCACGTCGAACTCGGCACCCTCGGGGGTGAGGTCGAGGGCCAGGACGGGGCCTTCGAACTCCCCTTCCTCCGGGTCAGCCCCCCAGAAGAAGCTCTCCCCTCCCTTCGTCTCGGGGGCGACGAGGGCTACGCGCAGCTCGCGGCCCTGGATCGACACGGTCGAGACGGGTTCGTCCGCCTGCTGCGGATTCCAGGGAGCGACCCCTTCCTCGCCGGGGTCGAAGAAGTCGTCCATCGGCTCGCCGGGCTGCATGATCGTGACGATGTCCGTCTCGCCGTCCGCTTGGCCCTCACGTTGCAGGACGTAGAACTCCAGATCCCAGAGCAGGCCGACGCGACAGCCAAACTCCATCCGCCAGCCCTGTGGCCGCGAGTCGTAGGGCACCAACTCCGCCAGCCGTTCCCATTGGGTCTCGGCGTCGCGTCCGGTCTGAATGAAGAAGTAGATCTTGGTCGCGATCCCGATCAGGACCAGCACCGGGAGCAGGCAGCCGCACCCCAGACAGAAGAACTTGGACTTGGAGCCCTTGCGCTCCGGCAGGGTCTCCAGCTCGCCCCAATCCTCACTCACTCCGCTCACCTCCCGGGACCAACACGAGCTTGCCGAGGACGCGTCCCTCCTCGAGCAGCTCGTGCGCTCGAGTCACCTCGGAGAGGGGCAGGACGCGATCGACCACCGGACGGAACTCCCCGCGGGCGACGTGGTCGAAGACCGTCGGCAGGCAGGTGCGCGGGCCCATCGTGGAGCCGTGAACGGAGAGGTTCTTGATGAAGAGGTGCGGCAGGAGGAGCGAGACCTTGGGCCCCGTGGTGCCCCCGCAGGTCACCAGCCGCCCGTTGCGCGCCAGCGCCTGCACCGAGCCGCTCCAGGTCGCGGGACCCACGTGCTCGACGACCAGGTCCGCTCCCCCCTTGGTGGCAGAGCGCACCTGCTTGGGCCAGTCGGGGTCGTGGTGGTCGAAGACCTCCTCGGCGCCCAGGTCCCGGGCCAGGGCGCGCTTCTCCTCGCTCCCCGCGGTGGCCACCACCCGGGCGCCGGCGACGCGCGCCATCTGGATCGCCGCGGAACCGACCCCCGAGGCCCCCGCGATCACGAGCACCGTCTCCCCCGACCGGAGCCCGGCGCGGAAGTGCAGCATCCCCCAGGCGGTGAGGAAGACCAAGGGCACCGCCGCCCCCTGCGCCGGATCGACGCCGTCGGGCAGGGGGAAGACGTAGCGCTCCGGCAGGACGACCCGCTCGGCGTCGAAGCCGTCCCCGTGCTCCCCCCGGATGCCGTAGTCGGACTCGATGTGGTCGGCGTCGGGGTCGGCGGGCTGCTCGTCCTTGGTGGCGAAGCCGGGCTCGAGCACGACCCGGTCGCCGGGGCGCAGGGCGTGCCGCGGGGTGGACCCCGCCACGGCGGGCCCCACCTCGACCACCTCGGCGATGCCGTCGCAGCCGGGGATGCGCGGCAGGGGAATCGGCATGCCGGGCATGCCGCGCCGCACCCAGAGGTCCAGGTGGTTGACGGAGACGGCGAGCACCTCGAGCAGGAGCTCCCCGGGGCCGGGGGTGGGTTCGGGAAGGTCGACCAGCTCGAGGACGGACGGGTCGCCGTGGGCGGGGATGTGAACGGCTTGCATGGCCAGCGTTCCGGGTCGGCGGCGGGACGGGCGGGGATGATACCGTTTGCGTAGAAGGGAGCCGGTTCTTCCGCGCTGATCCCATGTCCTCCTCCCCGAACCCCTTTCTGCCGACGACCGTGGAGGAGGTGCGCGCGGAGGGCTGGGACGCCCCGGACGTGGTCTTCGTCACCGGGGACGCCTACGTCGACCACCCCTCCTTCGCCGCGGCCCTCCTCGGCCGCCGGTTGGCCGCGGAGGGAGTGCGGGTGGCGATCCTCGCCCAGCCCGATTGGCGCAGCGCCGATCCCTGGCGCGCCATCGGTCGACCGCGCCTCTGCTACGCGGTCAGCGCGGGGAACCTGGACTCGATGGTGAACCACTACACCGCCGCCAAGAAGCGCCGCGGGGAGGACGCCTACTCCCCCGGCGGGCGCATCGGGCTGCGGCCGGATCGGGCCACCGGGGTCTACGCCCAGCGCTGCCGGGAGGCCTTCCCCGGGGTGCCGGTGATCGCCGGCGGCGTGGAGGCCAGCCTGCGGCGGGTGGCCCACTACGACTACTGGTCGGACGCGGTGCGGCCGAGCGTGCTCGTCTCCAGCAAGGCCGACCTGGTGGTCTACGGGATCGGCGAGCCGGCGCTGCTCGCCAGCGCTCGTCGACTGGCGGCGGGTGAACCGGTCGCGGCCCTGCGGGACCTGCGCGGGGTGGCCTACCTCTTGGGGCGCCGGGAGGAGCTCCCCGACCACCGCTGGGAGGACTCCCGCGGCGACGGCGCGACACGGGAGCTGCCGAGCTTCGAAGAGGTGCGCTCCGACCGCCACCGCTTCGCCGAGGCGACGCGCATCCTGCACCGGGAGACGAACCCCTTCTCCGGGCGCCGCCTCACCCAACGCCACGGGGACCGCCTCTTGGTGGTCAATCCCCCGGCCCTGCCGATGGAGGCCGACCAGCTCGACCGCTCCTACGACCAGCCCTTCACCCGGCTCCCCCACCCGAGCTACACCGAGCCGATCCCGGCCCACGCCATGATCCGGGACTCGGTGACGATCATGCGCGGCTGCTTCGGCGGCTGCACCTTCTGCTCCCTGACCCTGCACCAGGGGCGGCGCATCCAGAGCCGCTCCGAGCGCTCGGTGCTGGCGGAGCTGGAGCGGATCGCCGCCACCCCGGGGTTCAAGGGCACCGTCAGCGACCTGGGGGGGCCCACGGCGAACATGTACCGCATGGCCTGCCGGCGGCCCGAGGTGGAGGCAGTCTGTCGTCGCCCCTCCTGTGTGCACCCCACGGTCTGCAAGCTGCTCGACACCGATCACGGTCCGATCCGCCACCTCATGCGCGCGGCTCGCAACACCCCGGGGATCGCGCGGGTGCTGGTCGCCTCGGGGATCCGCATGGACCTCGCGGTGGAGGATCCGGAGTACGTGGCCGAGCTGGCGCAGCACCACGTGGGCGGACACCTCAAGGTGGCGCCCGAGCACGTCAGCCCGCGGGTCCTGGACTGCATGAAGAAGCCGGGGCCCGAGGTGTTCGACGAGTTCGCCGAGCGCTTCGAGGCCGCCTCCGCCCGCGCGGGCAAGGAGCAATACCTGCTCCCCTACTTCATCACCTCCCACCCCGGCTCGGGTCTGGAGGAGATGATCGAGCTGGCGCTCTATCTGCGCCGTCGCGGCTACCGCCCGCGCCAAGCGCAGGACTTCATCCCGGTCCCGATGGACCTGGCCACCTGCATGTACCACACGGGGCTAGATCCGCTGACGATGCGCCCCGTGGAAAGCGCACACCGCGCCCGCGACCGACGGCTGCAGCGCGCCCTCCTGCAGTTCTTCCTGCCGGAGAACCACGAGCTGGTGCGCCAGGCCTTGACGGCGGCCGGGCGCACCGACTTGATCGGCTCAGGCCCCGACTGCTTGGTCCCGCCGCGCTCGCGACGGACGCCCCGTACCCGTCGCGCTCAGGACCGCCGACGGCCCTGAGCGCCTGCGGTCACTCGGCCCAGGCTTCTTGGGAGAGGTGCTCGCGCTTCTCGTCGACGTCCTTCCACTCGTCGGCGTCGTCGAGCGGATCCTTCTGCTCGGTGATGATGGGCCAAATTTCGGCCAGCTTGACGTTCAGCTCGGTGTACTCGGTCCACTTCTCGGGGACTTCACTCTCCTCGAAGATGGCGTCCGTGGGACACTCGGGCACGCACGCTCCGCAGTCGATGCACTCGTCGGGGTTGATGGCGAGGAAGTTCACTCCCTCGTGGAAGCAGTCGACCGGGCAGACATCGACGCAGTCGGTGTACTTGCACTTGACGCAAGGCTCGCAGACGACGTAGGTCATTGCACCTGGTGGGGTGGGGCTAGAGTTCTGGGGAAATGGGGCCGGGAGCATACCGCCGCGGTCCTCGGAGCACCATGGATTTTGGCGGCGTGGTTTTCAGCACCACGAGTTGTTGATCACCTCGCCCAGACCGCCGGCGCCGGGCACGATGTAGCCGTGCTCGTCCAGCCCCCGCTCCCGATCCCAGTGGGTCCCCGGGGGAGTGGCCAGGACGTCCGGGGGGGAGAGCCCGCGGTCGATGCGCAGGGCGTAGACGGAGAGCTCCGGGCAGTGCTCCAGCACCGCCGCCAGGAACTCGGGGGTCGCGATCAGGGGCAAGCAGAGGATCTTGGCCGGCCTCCCCCAGCGCTCCACCAGGTGGTCCAGGGCGCGCATGATCGTCGAGCCGGTGGCTCCCATCGGGTCGGGGAACACGACCGTGGCCCCGGCGACGCTGCCCCCGACCTTGGCACCCGAAAGATCGGCTCCCAGCACCCGGCCGGATTCGTCGATGCGCCGCGCCAGGTTCAGGTGATCCAAGCGCACCGACTCGAGGGGCAGGACCCCCACCAGTGTCTCGAAGCAGACCTGGGAGGGGATCATCCCCCCGCGGATGACGTCCAGGACGACGACCTGGGTGGCGGGGTCGAGCAGGGGACCGCGGTAGATCCCCGCCTCGGGGTGGCTCTCGACCATGCGCGTGGGAAGCTCGCCCTCGATCGTCGCCAGCTCCCGGCCGAAGGCGCGCTGGGCGAGGCCCCGGTAGAGCTCTCGGAGCAGGGCCAGGAGCTCGGGGTGGGAGGTCCGTCCCGATCCGAGACGCGCCAGGGCGGAGAGGCTCCAGGCATCCCCCACCAGATGGACGCGCGGACCGTAGCCGTGCTCCATCCCGACCGATCCCATCACCCGACCGACTCGATGGCGCGCGCCAGGGAAGCGACCAGGCGCGGGATGTCCCGGACGGACGTGGAGCAGAGGGCCACCCGCACGGCGCCTTGAAGGGGTACGACGAAGACGCCCTCCTCCTGGGTCGCGTCGGAGACCGCCACGGCGTTGTCGGTGAAGACCGCCACGAAGAAGCCTCCCTCGTAGCGCGGCGTGCGCAGGCCGGCGCGGGCCGCCTCCTGGTTGAAGGCGGCGACGCGCTCGCCGAGCAGGGTCTGCATCCGCGCTCGATCGCGGTCCGCGCCGGCGGAGAGCTCGGGGTCGGAGAGCAGGGAGCCGATCGCCAGCATGCCCAGGTGGTTGCAGTTCGACCAGGTCCCGCGGCAGGAGTAGGAGAGGGCGTTGAAGACCTGGTCGCGCGAGTCCGCTTGGTCAGACACCGCGATCAGCGCGCCCACGCGCGATCCGTACTGGGCGAAGGCCTTGGACGCGCTCCAGGCAACCAAGAGGGTGCAGTGCTTCACCGCCGGCTCGAGCCACTCGACCCAGCGATCCGACCCGGGTCCTCCGTAGCGGGCGTAGGCCAGATCGAGGAGCAGGGTCACCGGTCCGCGACTCCCCGCGCGCATCAGGATCTCCGCCACGGCGCGCCACTCCCCCTCGTCGAGGGAGTAGCCGGTGGGGTTGTGGCAGGGGAAGTTGAGGATGATCAGGGCGCGCCCCTGTCGATCGAGCAGTGCGTTCAGGGCGGACTCGAAGGAACCCAGGTCGAAGCGCTCCTCGTCGTCGAACATCGGGAAGGTCTCGATCCCCCGTCCCGTGTGCTTGGCGATGATGGCGTAGGGGCCCCAGTAGTAGCTGGTCGTGAGGAAGGTCTGACCGGGTTCGACGAAATTGACGATCCCGTGGTGCACGGCACCGGTGCCGCCTGCCGTCGCAACGGCCACCGCCTTCTTCTCCAATGCACTCGTTCCGAAGACGTCCTGAACCACCGCGTTCTGGTAGGGGACGTCCCCCGCGATCGGCGCGTAGGCCGCTGCGCGGGAGGGATCGACGCGTCGGAAGGCGTCGGTCACCGTCGACATGACCGCCAGACTTCCGTCGTCCTCCATCAGAGCACCCAGGCTGGCGTTGATCACCTCCTCACCTTCCGCGGCGCGGCGCTGGGCGATGGCGTTCAACGCGAAGATCGGATCGTCTCCGGGACGCTCGGCGGCGTCGGGAATGAGTGAGGACATGGAGTGGGTGGTCGGAGGAGGAGAGGTCATCGCTGGGGCACATCGGCCAAAGAAGCCGTTGGGAAGGGCGAGATTATCGCCTTTTTGGCGGTCTCCAGCCAGCGACGATCAAGAGCGCGTACTCCTGCTGAGGATTGAGGTGGCGAGTGGCGAAAGTCCGATGGTCCCAGTGACGAATTCCGCGCAGAGCCAGATAGCGGTCGTAGCGCGGAATCGCGCTCTCCTTGCCCTTGAACTCGAGGGCCAGCCCCAGCGTGAAGTGGGCATTGGCCAGGAAGGGATCGTTCTGCACCACCTCGAATCCGGCGTTGGTGCAGCGCCGGTGGCACTCGGCCTTCGAGAGACCGAGATCCGCGCCATCCGTCCGCGAGCCGTTGAGGAACTGCGCCATCTCGAGGTAGCCCCGGCTGGCCTTGCCGGAGCGCCTCCAGCTGCGCTGCAGCTCCCTGGCATGCGCTCTCTCGAAGGCCACCAGCTCGCCGGAGCTCAGGGCTTCAGCCCTGCTCCGGGAACGGGTACACGCCACGCGCAGGATCGGGTGTTGGAGGAAGTTCCCCTGCGCGAGGGCAAGGGTCAGGTCGCGCACCATCGTCGGGTCGGCGGGTTCCGTAGCCCAAGCCGGCTGGTAGATCTCCTCGAGGTCGGCGCGTCGGGCGCGCAGCCGCGCGGCGGACAAGTCGGCGCGGCGGGCGATCTCGTTCAACTCGGCGCCGGGGCGCAGGTCGGCCCGTCCATGGACGTGAGCCGTGAAGAGAGCCAGGGCCGCGCGCACTTCGCGCAGATCGTCCTCGACCCCTTCGACGAGTCGGATGCGAGCCCGGAAGTGGTCGTCGAGTAGGGCGCGCGCCTGAGGCGGCGCGCGATCGGGTCCGAGCTCCACCCGCGCGCAACGCGCCTCCAAGCTCAGGAAGGCCCGGTGCAGGGCGTCGAGATCGCGCTCACTCGCCGCCACCCGGTCCTCGACCAGGTTGAAGTACCCGAGGCGCTCGTAGCGGTGCTTCGCGACGGCGATCAGCACCTCCACGTCGCGGGTCAGGCGGCACAACTCTTCGACGAAGGCGGCGCCCGTCCCGTCAGCGCTCCGGAACAAGAGGGCGAGGTCGCTGGGATCGATTGCCGACCCGAAGCCCACTCGACCGTCGGGAGCCGTGCCGCGGGGAAAGTCCCCCTCGGCGGACGGCACCCCGGGGAGTGCCAGCGCCGCCAGGCACGCGAACCGAGTTCGCAGTCGGACCATGGGGCTCCTCCACCCACTATATGGGGGTAGGAGCCGCTGGTTTCAATCGGACCAGCGCTCAGGCGAAGGGTCCTGCAGGCCCCTCTTCCTCTTCGGCGCGCACGCTCTCGACGGGGGGCCCGGGAGGGGCGGGGGGAGGCGGAATCTCGAACGTCCACCCGAGGGTGCGCCCCACCCGGCGCGGCGGATCCAGCGTCGTGGGTTCGGCGGGCGCTTCCTCGATCACCTCGGGTTCCTCGACAGCGGTCGGAACCCAATCCCGGCGCGGCTCCCAGAACTTGCGCGGCGCTCCCTCGTCGGGGAGCGCTGCGTCACTCGAGGGCTCCACGTCCCGGACCTCTCGGGGCTCCTCCCGCTCCAGGCGCGGCACCTCCGGCTGAGGGCTGGGTGCGACCGGGGCGGGTGAGGGCTCCTCCGCTCGCTCCACGACCTCCGGAACCTCCGGAACCTCCTGAACCTCTCGAACCTCAGGAGCCCCTTGAGCCTCTTGAACCTCCTCGACGGCTTCGACGGCTGCGACCTCCACCCTCGGTTCCGCGGCCGCGCTCTCCACCGCCTCGGGCTCCAGCGGGACCTCGCGGCGCGCGAGGAACTGCAGGCGCCGCAGAGCCGCGAAGGGGCGCCCCGTGCTGCGTGCCAGGGACAGGGTGTTCGCCTCCACCAGGCCGGCGAGGTCCTGGATCCCCAACGTTCCGAGCTGCTCGCAGAGGGACTCGTCGAGGCCGTCGATCAGGCCGGGCTCGGGGCCCGCCGGCTGCGGCTCGGGTTCGGGCTCGGGCTCGGGCTCCGGGGGGATCCCATCCACCACCAGGGGCGGAGTGGGAACGGGCGTGGACTCGGAGGCAGCGCCCGCGGACTCGTCGCTCCGCCTCCAGCGGCCGAGGACCTCGCCGAGGATCGCCCGGTCGCGCCGATCGAGTCCGCCGGCGGGACTCAGGGGGCCGGGCTCGAACTCGAAGGTGCTCCCGCCGATCTCCGGAGCCTCCTCGCGATCGTCGAATACCTCCACCTCGAGCCGCTGGGAGAGCCCGCGGGCTTCCCGGCCGAGGCGGCGCGCGACCGACGGGGGCACGTCGAGGATGCGCGCCAGGTCACCGGGATCGCGACTCTCCAGGTCCCCCAGGGTCGAGCAACCGGCTCGCCGGAGGCGCCGCAGGCTGGCCGGGCCATCCGCGTGGAGCGTGCAGAGCAGGGCAAGGGATTCCATGGTCGTCTAGGTTCGGATCAGCGGACGGGGCTGGGGGCCGGACGGTCGGGGGCGGAGGATGCGCAGGGAGAGAGGGCGGCCATCACCTCCTGGGCGAGGGCGTCGAAGTCGGCCGCGGCCCGCGAGCTGGGGGCGAGCTCCTGCACGGGCAGGCCGACCGCGGGCGCCTCGCGCAGGCGCACACTGGTGCGGATGACCGTGTCGAACATGTCGTCACCGAAGCGGTGGTGCATGGCGACCAGCAGCTCGCGCTCGAACTTGGTGCGCCGGTCGAACATGGTGCCGACCACCTTGACCGGCGGGCGGTGCCCCTGCCGCTCGGCGGTCTGCTCGAAGACGCGCAGGGCTTGCAGCGCGCCCTGCAGTGCGAAGGCACCCGTCTCGACCACCAGCAGCGCGGTCGTGCTGGCGAAGAGGGCGTTGGCGCACAGCACCCCGTCGGCGCGGGGCGGGCAGTCGACGATCACCCAGCGGAAGCGGTCGGCGATCTGAGCCAGGACCCGGGCCAGCCGTTGCTCGGGGTGGATCAGGCGCTCGGAGACCTCCTCGAACTCGGCCAAGCGCGGGTCGGAGGGCAGGAGGTCGATCCCCCCCGGTCCCGCGTAGACGGCGTCGGCGGCGCGCACCTCGTCCAAGAGGACCTCGGCGATCGAAGGCTCGTCGTCGAGTGCGCAGCCCAGCGCCATCGTCGCGTGGGCCTGCGGATCGAGATCGACGATCAGCACCGGCTCTCCTCGCGCGGCGAGCGCCCCGGCGAGGTTCACCGCAGTGGTCGTCTTGCCGCAGCCCCCCTTCTGGTTGACGAGGGACAGCACCGAGATGGGCGGACTCGGATCGGTCATAGGGGGCTCGAGTTCCCCGGGCTCCGGGGGGTGGACGAACGCGCCTCCCACCCGTCACCGTCCTGCACGTAGCTCAGCGGAGGGCGCGGCGCGCCTTCTCGTAGAATGCACTAGTGGTCCGGGCGTGTTCAATAGGCCCCCACCCAGCCACCCGTCTCAGCGCCTGGGCTGCGGAGCTCTCGGGGTAGCTCAACAAGACCGGTTCGCGCCGTTCGACGCTCTTGCCGACCGCGGGATCGGTGGGGATCCAGCCCACGTACTCGGGGTGATGCCCCAGGAAGCGGTTGGAGGCCGCACGGAAGCGATCCCAGGCGGCGTCCGCGAGACGGTCGTCGGGAGCCCGGTTGACCACCAACCCCACCCGGATGCCGGGATTCTCCAAGGTGGCCCGCTTGTAGAGGGCGTAGCCGTCGGAGAGGGCGGTCACCTCGTGGTTCGTGACCAGGAGCAGGGTGCTGGTGGCCGCCAGGTGGGCGACGGTGGAGTACCCCAGTCCCGCCCCGTGGTCGATCAGGACCAGGTCGAAGTCGCGCTCCAGCGGCCGCAGCGCCTTGAAGAGGCGATCGAGCTCCCGGCGCGTGGGGTTGATCAGGACCTGCCGTCCCACCCCTCCCGACAGGAGGCGCAGGCCGTGGGGCCCCTCGATCAGCGCCTCCCGAGCGCCCACGGCCCCCTGGAGGACGTGCCCCAAGTCGTGGTTGGGCGCCAACCCGAGCAGGAGGTGGGCGTTGGCGAGACCCGCGTCGAAGTCCACCAGCAGCACCCGCTCCCCCCGGCGTGCCCGGTGGACCGCCAGGTTGGTGGCCAGGATGCTCTTGCCGGTGCCCCCCTTGCCGCTGGCGATGCACACCACCCGAGCGCCCGAGGTCGAGGGGCTGTGGGAGCGCTCCTCGAGCCGGGAGGCACGCCGGAAGGAGCGCAAGCGGGCGAAGTGAAACCGATTGAGCATGGCAGGAGGGGCGAGGGAGTACCCTCGGGATCGGCGAGGCCCGCGTCAATGGGCAAGGGGTACGAAGGCGGTCGAACCGAGTGCCTCGGGGAAGTCCCGACCCCTGCGGGAATGGGCCTGGCGGGCGGACCGGAGGTCCTGGCCCGCGCGTCCCTCAGGACAGACGCACCTCCTCCCCCACCCGATGGAGCTTCATCACGTTGGTGTTGCGGGCGTGGCCGGGGGGCACGCCCGCGACGAAGACGATCTCCTCGCCGTAGGAGAGCAGGCCGCGCACCACCAGCACCTCCCCCGCCACGTACAACATCTCCTCCAGGCTCTTCTCGCGCCGGAAGTGGACCGGCCGGACGTGGGTCAAGACGCTCATCTGTCGGACCGCGCGCAGATCGGGGCACAGGCCGATGATCTCGCAGCGCGGCAGGTAGCTGGAGAGCGCGCGCACCGTGGCGCCCGTCTCCGTGAAGCAGACGATCTTCGCCAGGCCCAGGGCGTTGGCCACCTGGACCGCTGCCATCGCCGTGGCGGTGGCGAAGCTGGCCCGCTCGGGGTCGATCTGGCGGCGGGGGCGTTTGTGGTAGCGGGGGGATTCCTCGACCGCCTGGGCGATGCGCGTCATCGTCGCCACCGCCTGCAACGGGTAGCGCCCCACCGCGGTCTCCGCGGAGAGCATCACCGCGTCGGTGCCGTCGAGCACCGCGTTGGCCACGTCGGTCACCTCGGCGCGGGTGGGGCGGCTCTCGTGGATCATCGACTCGAGCATCTCGGTGGCCGTGATCGTGAACTTGCCAGCGCGCACCGCGGAGTGCAGCAGCCGCTTCTGGGCGATGGGGAGCTTGGCCAGCTCGAGCTCCACCCCCAGGTCGCCGCGGGCGACCATGACCCCGTCGCAAGCCTCCAGGATGGCGTCGATGTTGGCCAGGGCCGAGGAGCGCTCGATCTTGGCCACCATCCCCAGTCCGGGAGCCAAGGAGCGCACCTCCTCGACCTCCTCCGCCGTGCCCACGAAGCTGATCCCCAGGAAGTCGATCTCCCGTTCGACGGCGAAGGCGATCAGCTCGCGGTCCTCGGCGGTGGGCAGCTGGTACGGCACGTCGGAGTCGGGCATGTGCACGCCCTGCCGGTCCCCCACCGCCCCGGGACGTCGCACGCGGCAGAGCACGCGCTCGCCCCGGACCTCCTCCACCACCACCTCGACCTTGCCGTCCGCCAGTGCGACGCGATGACCGGGGTGCAGGGCGCGGTGCAGGTCTTCGACACCGATCAGGACCTCCCCCGACGCCGTCTCTCCGGAGCCGGAGCGCAGGGCGACCACCTGACCCTGGGTGAGCTCGAGCTCTCCGCCGGGGAAGGTCCCCATGCGCATCTTCGGTCCGGGGAGATCGGCCAGGATCCCGACCGCGATCCCGCGCGCGTCGGCCGCGCCGCGAACCTTGTCGATGCGCCGGCGGTGGTCCTCCAGGGTTCCGTGGCTGAAGTTCATCCGAGCCACCGCCATTCCAGCGTCGAGCATCTCTCCGACGCGGTCCTCCGAGGCGGGCCCGATGGTGGCCACCACCTTGGTGAAGGAAGCGCGCTGGTGCGGCAGGGGCGGGGGCTGGGACTCCGGCGGGGGCTGGGACTCCGGTTGGCTGGCCATGCTCGGAGCAGTCTAGCCCCATGCCGCTCCCGGACCCGTCAGCGCCTGCGCGGCTTGTCGAACTTCGATCCCAGGATGCGCAGGCAGACGTCGAAGCCCAGGCTGCGCCGGCGGTCCGCCCAGGCGCCGACCAGGCCCTTGCCCAGGGGGGCGACCAGGGGGCGGGTGCGGGTCTCGGCGAAGACCTCGCCCCGCTGGTTGAGGGTGTGGACCGGCCCCAATTCGCCGTCGGAGTGCACCCGCCGCAGGTAGGTGTGGTCGTAGCCGTAGAGGTCGTCCTCCCAGGCCACGACGAAGCTCCCGTCCGACAGGGCGGCCGCCTCGGGGAAGTCCTGCTCCAGTGGGCGGGTGGTGAGGGGGACCACGCCCCCCTTCGCCCGCCCGCGGCGATCCAGGCGCAGGGCGACCACGTCCCGGCTGCGGTCCTGGGGGGGCCCGTCGCACCAGGTGACCAGCGTCACTCCGCCGGCGACGGCCACGCTCGGATCCCAGCCGACGCCCCGCGGGGAGGCGGGGAGGTCCAGCTCCTTCCCCTTGGGCGCTCCGTCCTCCCCCAGGAGCCGCGCGTGGATGGTGGGTTTGGCGCGGCGCTCCGTCGCGTCCCAGACCACCAGAAGACGCCCCCTGCCGTGAACCGCCACGTCGGGACGGGAGCAGGTCTGACGCACTCCGCTGAGGACCTCGGGCGCCTCCTCCGTGGGCTCGCCGTCGGCGTCGAGTCGGCGGGAGCAGAGGGGACCGTCGCGCCGGCACCAGACGACGACGTACCCGCGCGAGACTGCGACCACGGCGGGCGGGTCGGAGGGCTGGCAGAGCTCGCCGGGGTCGAGCTCGATCGCCGCGGACTTCCAGGAGCCGTCGGGGCCCGCGACGCGGGCCAGGACCCGCGCTGCACTGCGCCCCCCCTCCTTCCAGGCCACGCACAGATCGCCCCGGCTGCCCAGGGCGGCTGCGGGCCAGCTCGGAGGCCCGTCGGTGGGGAGGTGGTGCTCCTCCTCGGCCAGGCCGTCGTCCTGCGTGAAGAAGCGGGCGTAGAGCCGGGTCTCGCCGTGGCGATCGTCCTCCCAGAGCACCGCCCCATCCTCGCCGTCACTCGCCAGGGTCGCGTGGTCCTGTCGCGCGCTGGCCTGGTCGGTGTTGAGGCGCAGCGCGGTCCCGAGGGGTGCTTCCGCCTCTGGGTCGATCAGCCGCGCCCAGACGTCGGTGTCCCGCTCGCGCCAATCGGTCCAGGCGACGAGCAGGCGGGATCCGTCGGAGGCGAGGGCCGCTCCCGCCTGGGGTCGGGCCTCGTCCGGCAGGTACTCGAAGCGTCGATCGGTTCCGGCGCCCCCGACGAGGACTGCGGCGGAGCCGGGGACCCCATCCGAGGTCACCGCGGCGAGTCCCCCCGCCACCGCACGGGTGGGGTGGTCGCTGGATCCGTCGGGTGCCCAGGAACGGGCGGGGGTGGTGGGCTCGAGTTCCTCCGCGTCCAGGAGGATCGCCTGGGACCTCCCGTCCACGCGGGTCGAGAGCCAGGCCCCCCCCCCTTCGGCGGGGGCCAACCCCAGGAGCTCGCCGGGCTGCCGGGAGATCGAGGACCAGTGCTGGCCATCCCAATAGCGCAGGGCGATGCTCGACCGCGAGTCCCAGGCGAGGAGGGCGCGCCCCCTGCCGAAACCGAGCACCCCCACCTCCCCGGCGGCGGGATGCTCGGTCCCCGAGAGGATCTCGATCGGGGCGGCAGCCCGGTAGCGGCGGTCGAAGCGCTGCGCCTTCAGGAGGCTGCCGTCCCGCCACGCCACCACTCCCCCGCGCTCGGGGAAGGCAGCGGTGGCGATGTCGAACTCCGCCGCGCTCCCCTTGCGCTCGGTGCGCTTGCCCGCCTGGCGGCTCTCCAACCCGAAGCCGGGGCGGAGGAACTCAGCGTCCTCCCCGAAGAAGCGCGCGTAGACCTCGCAGCCCGCCGCACGGGTTTGAAGCCACGCCACCACCCCCGATCCGTCCCGCGCCAGGGCCAGGGTCGGTTCGAACAGGCGCGTGGTGCGGTGGGCGTGGATCGGCCGATCGGACCCGCGGCGATTCCCCTCGGAGTCGAGGAGCTGCAGGTAGAGCCCCAGATTGGCGTCGCGGGTGTCGCGCCAGAGCACCCCGAAGCCCCCTCCGGGAGCGCCGGCGGCGGAGAGCACCGTCTGGAGGCAACCACCGACCTGGTCGAGGTGGACGCAGGAGTCCTCGAGCAGGACGTCGGAGGGTTGCGGAGGGAGGGGGGGCTTGACGAACTTGCCCCCCCTATCCTGCCCGCGACCGGTTCCCGGTGACGTCAGGGCGGCCAGTGCCAGAGCGAGGAGGGCGAGGCGGGCGGGGGGAGTGGAGTTCACGACAGCTTTCAGCGGGGTGCAACCTGGAGGTGTCCGTAGGGTTTCCCCTCGGATTGAGACATCGTGGAAAGTCCCGGCCGGTGGGCCCGGATCGGCCGGCATATGGTATCCCTGGAAGCGGGTCGAAAGGCCCGAGGCTCTCTCTCCCTACTCCATCCTCGTTTCCGACCCGCGGATCTCTCCCCGCGGTAAGACACCCATGGCTCCGCACCCGACTGCGGGAACCCGGGGGCAAGCGCCGTCGACGACGACGGCGCTCCTCTTTGCCTTGGTGCTCGGCCTGCTGCTCTACGCCTGTAGCTTCGGTTGATTGGCTCTGGCGCATCGAGCTGCAGTAGGTCACGGACACCCCCCGCGCAAGAGGACTCCCCCGCCACCCGCACCTGCCCCCCCACCCAACCCCCTTCCTCCCGCTCTCCTTCCCCGGCAATCCAGGACTCTCGAATCCCCAGCTCCCGCGGGGTGAGCGAGTCCGGAGTTCGCGGGAGCACGCCACGACCCCCCACACGCAGCGCGCGCAGGGGGTCGCTGAGTTTCGGGTGGGGCGGTGGAGCGAGCGGATCAGCAGGCGCCCAAGAGCTTCGGAATCTCGCGATAGCCGGGAAAACGACCCTCCGACTGCTTCGAGAAGAGGAGTCGGCCGTCGGCCTTCACATCGAAGATACCGTCGTCACCCTCGATCAGCTCGACCTCCACGTCGGTGAGGGACTTTTCCAGCTCGGCGGTCAGACCGACCGCCTGGGGGAGGAACTTTCAGCGTCCGCAATACTCGATGGATACCTTCATCGGCTCGGGGCTCCGGAGATGGGGGTGGGACCGGGTGGTTGGAAGGGGCCCCTTTTACCTCCGCGAGGGTGGGCTGGCACCCCTTTCCCGACGGATCCGTCTCGATCCGGACCGCTGCACATACGCAGGTCAAACCACCTCGATCCGCACTTGCGGGAACCGGGACGGGTATACGTTCCGTCGGGATCTCTGGTTCCAGAGCCTGATCACCCTCCTCCCACCCGGGCGCACCGGCGCCCCCCATCCCCACACAGCTTTCCATGAACGAGCGATTCCTGGGCCTCTTGGCCCTCCTCGCCGCCGCCCCCCTGGCCGCGGCCCAGACAGACGAGGAAACGGCGCCCACGGGTCCGGCCGAATTGCAGGCCACCCTGACGTCGTGGCGCGCGGCTCACGGTGTGAACTGGCGCGCGCAGATCGACAGCAACACCGGCTACGTCGAGATGCTCTACGGGGGTAACGCTCCGGCGCACTTCACCCCCAACTCGGCCGACGACGCGGACTGGTTCGCCCTGGCACGCCACTGGGTCGCCGCGACCGAGGGGCTGCACGGGGTGTCCTCCGGCGAGCTAGTGGACGGACGCGTGGTGTACCTGCCCCTCGGCATGGCCAACGGCACCGACAAGCTCACGGTGCAGTTCCACCAGGAGATCCTCGGCCTGCCGGTCGAGAGTGCCCGGGTGAACGTCCTCTTCGACACCACCGGCCGGCTGCTCTCGGTGCACTCCACCGCCGCACCGTCGACGCAGCACTTGAGTGGGCTGCCCTCGGTGAGCGCGAGCGCCGCTTTGCGCACGGCCCAGGCCGCCTTCGAGAGCGAGACCGGGGTGCCCGCGCTGCACTGCGAGATCCCGGAGCTGCTCCACGCCCAGGTGCTGAACGGCCGCGAGCGCGTGGCCCTCTTGGCCTGGAGCGTCGACGTCTTCAACCACGACCAACCGGCGGGCAAGACCTACACCATCGACGCCGTGAACGGCCAGATCGTGCGCAGGGACGAAGCGATCCATCACTTCGACGTCTGGGGACAGCTCATGTCGATGGCCACTCCGGGGACCGAGGCGGACCACTCCGGCAACCCGGAGCAGGAGATGCCGATGTCCTACATCAGGGTCAGCTCGTCGAGCGGTGACACGACGTGGACCGACCGCGACGGCAACTTCAACTTCGCCGGACTGAACACCGCCGTCGATCTGACGCTCGAGTACAACGGCACCTTCAACAACGTCAACAACCAGGCGGGATCGGACTACACGGTCACCTTCAACAACGTGCAACCGGGGACGGCCAACCACCTGGTGATGAACCCCTCCTCGGGGGCGCTGATCACGGCCCAGGCCAACGCCTACCAGCACATGAACGTGCTGCGCGACTACATCCGCGACACGGTGCCCACCGACTCGACAGCGGACTTCAAAGCCCTCTCGAACACCAACATCTCCTCGACCTGCAACGCCTACTTCGACGGCAGCTCGGTCAACTTCTACCAGGCGGGGGGCAGCTGCAACAACACCGCCTTCTCGTCGGTGATCGTGCACGAGCTGGGTCACTGGCTGAACGTGAAGTACGGCACTGGCAACGGCTCGGACGGCATGGGCGAGGGCAACGCTGACACCTTCTCGATGTACGTCTACGACGATCCGATCGTGGGGCGCTACTTCTTCACTAGCGGCGGCTACGTGCGCACCGGCAACAACACGCGGCAGTACTGCGGTGACGGCAACGGTGGCTGCTACGGCCAGGTGCACGCCGACGGCGAGGTGTGGATGGGCGCTTCCTGGAAGGTGCGCCGCAACCTGAAGACGACCCTGGGCGACGCGCTCGGCGGCGCCACCGCCGACCAGCTCTTCGTGGGCTGGCTGAACGCCTACAACCAAACCCAGATCCACTCGATCATCGAGATCCAGTGGCTGACCCTGGACGACGACAACGGCGACATCGGGGACGGCACGCCCAACTACCAGGACATCGACTCCGGGTTCCGCGAGCAGGGATTCCCCGGCTACGACCTCGACTTCATGACCTGGTCCAACGTGACCGACCTGCCCGACGTGCCCTCGGATGCGGGCCCCTACACGGTGAACGCCGACGTGGTGGCGACCCTCACCCCGCCGGTGACCTCGGTCACGCTGCACTACAGCGTGAACGGCGCGGCGACTGTGGACGTCCCGATGCCCAACGTCGGCGGCGACACCTACAGCGCTGACATCCCCTCCCTGGGTGGCTTGGGCTTCGTCGACTACTGGCTCTCCGCCCAAGACTCCGGTGGCGGCAACGAGACCTATCCCGAGGACGACGTGCTCGACTTCGTGGTGGGCGAGATCGTGACCCTGACCTCCTGGGACTTCGAAGCCACCGGCGACGAGGGTTGGCAGGGAGGCATGGCCGGCGACACGGCGACCACGGGCCAATGGGTGCGGGGCGACCCGATCGCGACCGCTGCCCAGCCGGGCAACGACCACACCCCCGGATCCGGGAACGTGAACTGCTGGTTCACGGGCCAGGGGAGCCCCGGTGGCTCGGTCGGTGAGAACGACGTCGACAACGGCATCACGACCCTGCAGTCTCCGGTACTCAACATGGACGGGCTGCAGTTCGTGCGGGTCGACTACTGGCGCTGGTACTCCAACGACGAGGGTGCAGCACCCAACGAGGACACCCTGCGCGTGCGGCTCTCGGGCAACGGCGGCAGCAGTTGGACCACGGTCGAGACCGTCGGCCCCGGCGGCTCCGAGTCGTCCGGCGGCTGGTTCGAGGGTGGCTTCCTGGTCGACGAGTTCATGACCCCGACCTCGACGATGGTCTTCAAGTTCGTCGCCGAGGACAAGGCCACCTCCGGCTCGATCGTGGAAGCCGCGATCGACGACGTCGCGATCACCTTCCTGACGGACGGCTGCACGCCGGCGCTGAACTACTGCGTCACGACCCCCAACTCGGTGGGCCCGGGCGCGGTCATGTACGTCACCGGTTCACAGGACGTGGACGACAACGACCTCCTGTTGAGTGCCGGCATCTGCCCGGCGAACCAGTTCGGTCTCTTCTTCTACGGCCCGGGCCAAGGCCAGACCTCCGTCGGCGACGGGACGATGTGCATCGACACCGGGAGCTTCTTCCGCTTGCCGGTGGTCCAGACGGACTTCATGGGCATCGCCACCTTCCAGGTCGACTTCAACTCGCTGCCGCTGGGCGGTGACATCCAGAACGGGGACACGATGAACTTCCAGTTCTGGTACCGGGACCCCGCCGGCGGACCGGCCGGGTACAACTTCAGTGACGGGATCTCGGTCGAGTTCTGCGATCTGTGATGCGGCGCCGCTGACCTGACGGTGCGGGGTGCGGGGCAGTACCGAGCCCGCCCCCCCCACACACACCCACAGATGGCGGCGGTGACGGCGATCAGACGTGCCTGTGGGTCAGAACGAGTCCCCGCCACCGGCCGCCGCCGAGCTAGTCGCCCCCCCTGACAAGGGTCACAGGCCCCGTCGCACAGGATTTCGTGAAGAAATGAGGCGAACCGATCCCCCTCGGCGCATGGGCCACGCCGAGGGGCCGCCCGGCCCCGATTCCGACCGCAACGACCGGATCCCCACTGACCCTCCTGTCCCAGACAGCCTGAGCCCTACCCACTCCATGAAGTACCCCCGCACCCGCGTCCTCGCAGCCCTGGCCCTGGGCCTCCCCTGCCTGCTGGCCTTCCAACCCACCGCCGAGAGGATCGCCTTCGCGCCCTCGGAGGGCTCGACCGTCACCAAGGTGTTCACCAACACGATGAACTTCGGCCTCGACGACATGTCCATGCTCATGAACGGCGAGGAGAACCCGATGATGCCGGAGATCGAGATGGACATGCAGGTCGTCCAGACGATCACCGTCTCCGACACCTACGACAAGATGGGTTCCGGTCGGCCGGCGCTCTTGACGCGCTCCTTCGACGAGATCGGTTCGGACTTCGAGCTGGACATGACCATCGACGTGATGGGGACGACCGAGGAGCAGAGCCCCACCGGCTCCGGCACCTCGCCCCTGGAGGGCCGCTCGGTGATCTTCGAGTGGAACGAGGAGGAGGAGGACTTCGAGGCCCGCTGGCCCGAGGAGTTCGAGGGAGAGGACACCGAGATGCTGGAGAACCTCGTCGAGGACATGGACCTGCGCGGTCTGCTCCCCGAGGGTGACCTGGCGGAAGGCGAGAGCTACGACATCGCGCTGATCAACCTGGTCGACCTGTTGGCCCCCGGTGGCGACCTCAAGGTGGAAGTCGACATGGAAGGGCTGGGAGGCGGCGCGGGTGGCCCCGACCCCGAGCTGCTGACCAACATGCGCGAGCTGCTGGGCGACATGCTCGAGGGCAGCGCCCAGGGGACCCTGCGCGAAGTGCGCGGCAGCGGAGACGAGCGCGTGGCCGTCATCGCCCTGGAGATCAACATCGACGCCGCCAAGGACATGAGCGAGTTCCTGTCGGACATGATGAGCGAGGAGATGCCCGAGGGGATGGAGTTCTCCCTCGACCGCGTCGACGTCGAGTTCGCGCTCGAGACCACGGGTGAGATGCTGTGGCACATCGGCGCCGGCCACGTCCAGTCGCTCAGCCTGGAGGGCGACTCGGCGGCCGCCATGGACATGGAGATGGGCATGGACTTCGGTGGTCAGTCGATGACCATGGAGATGTCGATGGAGATGTCGGGTACCATGGAGATCACCGTCGAGACGGAATAGAGTCGACCATGATCTTGTCCCCCGCCGCCCGCGGCGCGGGCTGGTGCTTCGTGGGGGCCGTGTCCTGGCTGGGTGCGGCCCCCACGCCGCTTTCCGCCGCGCCCCTCGCACTCGCCCCATCGCTCGCCACCCCCGCCCAGGACGACCACGAGTCCCTGCGCAAGCTGCTCAAGGAACGACGCTACGACGTCGCCCTCGAACGGGCGGACGAGCTGCTGACCTCGAATCCGGAGGATCCGGTGGCCCTCGGCCTGCGCGGGGAGGCTCTCTTGGGCCTCAAGCGGCTGGACGAGGCCGCCTTCGCCTTCGAGCAGGCCCTGGACTGGTCGCGCGCCAGCGGTCAGGAGAAGACGCGCCACGTGCGCAACCTCGAGAAGGCGATCAAGAAGGCCGACCGCTTGGCGGGCCGCCGCATCGCCTTCTTCAACCGCGCCGCCAAGAAGCTGTCGGAGTCGGGGCGGGAGCTGCTCGGGGAGGGGGACCTGGCCCGCGGGGCGGCCTACCTGGAGCAGGTGGCCGAGGTGCTGTGGGGCGAGGAGCGCCGCGCAGCCCTGGCGGAGGCGGCGGAGGCACGGGCGGCCGAGGAGGAGGTCGACCTGGAAGCGGCCACGAGCGGCAAGCAGGGGCTCGCGGTCCACACCCACGAGTCGCTGCGCTACGTGGTCAAGGGCGAGCTCGAGCCGGAGCTCGTCGAGCTCGTGGCCGAGACGATGGACGACATCTTCGAGAGCTACCGCCAGATCTACCTGGGCGGGGCGGAGCCTCCCGCCGGGTTCAAGAAGGCGACCATCCGCATCTACCCCACGTGGGACGAGATGGCCAAGCACTACTTCGGGGACACTCCCCCCTCGCCCGGCCTCGGCGGGTGGTGGTCCCCCGGCGAGAACACGGTGGTCTGCTACGACACGCGCGAGGGCGCCCGCGGGCTGGACGAGATGTTGGGGACCCTCTTCCACGAGGCGAGCCACCAGTTCATGACCTTCCTGGTGCGCGAGCACGGCGGATGGAGCCCCGCCTGGCTCAACGAGGGCACCGCCACCTTCTTCGAGGGTTCGCGGGCGATGAAGGACGGCTCGGTCCTCTGGCCCCAGGCGGCGGTCCAACGCCTGGGGAGCCTGACGATGATGCTGCCGGGGGACAAGCCGGGGGTGAAGAAGGTCCTGGGCTTCACCGGAGCCGGCAGCTACCCGGCGGAGTACTACGCCTGGGGTTGGGGCCTGGTGTACTTCCTGATGGAGTACGAGGACCCGGCCACGCGCACCTTCCCCTACCGCCCGCTGTACGCCGAGTACCTGGAGGCGATCACGAGCCAGGGGCAGGATCCCGTGGCGCTCTTCGAGAAGACCTTCCTGGGGGAGCGCTCTCCCCAGGATCACGCCGACCTGGCCGACTTCGACCGCGATTGGCGGCGCTGGATCGACTCCCGGGTGCGCCCCCTCTACCTGGGGGACGCGCGTGAGGCGCGCCGGCTGGAGGCGATCGACGACGCCCTGAGGGCGGCGGACGCCGCTCGCGCGGGTCGTCTGGAGCAGTCGGAGGAGGTGCTCCTGGAGCGCGCCCTGGGGCACGTGCGCTTCCTGCGCGAGGAGGTGCTGCGCGCCCCCCGGGGCGAGCTGGCGCTGCGGGAGGTGGAGATCCTGGCCCGCTTGGGACTCGACGAGGAGGAGGCGGCCGCGATCGAGCGGGTGCTGGACCTCGACTACCGCGGGATCCACGAGCTCTCCGACGGCGACCGCGAGTCCCACGTGCGACGGCTGCGGGTGCTGGACAAGAAGAGCGCGGCCGCCCACACCGCCCGCGCACGGGCCAAGAACCTGCGCCGGGACGCCCTCGCGATCCTCGACGACTACGAAGCCCAGGAAGAGGAAGGCCAGGCGCGCCTCCTCTGTGCCTACACCTTCGCCGCACGGGCCGCCGCCCTCCTGGACGACCGGGAGGTGCTCCCCGCTCGGGCGGATCTCCTGCGCGTCCGCGCCGAGGAGGCGGGGCTGATGCGCGGCGCCAAGCGCAGCCTCTACGCCCCCGCCCGCTCCTGGGTCTCGATCTTCTCCGCCACCGACGAGGCCACCTTCCGCGTCAACCCGCTCGAGATCCGCGTCGGCGGAGTGGGCGGCAAGCACGCAGGGCGCATCTGTCAGGACCTGCCCCTGACCGGTGACTACACCATCTCGGGGACCCTGATCCGCGGCGGCAGCCTGGAGTTCGGCGCCTTCCACGGGATCGTCTTCTCGGCCACCGCAGAGGAGTGGCTGACGGTGGGTCTCGACCACGCGGGCGAGCTGGAGCTGCGCTCCACCACCGCGCCGCCCGGCCGAGCGGTGACCCACGACGTCCTGGACGGCGTGGATCTCGAGCCACCCCTCGCAGAGGGGGAGACGCCCCTGTTCACGGTGCGCGCCTTCGCCGAGGGTCGCCTCGAGGTGACCGTGGGCGAGCGGGAGGCGATCGAGTTCGAGCTGGACTACGAGCTCCCCGAGGTCGGCTACCCGGGGGTCTTCGTCCAGGGGGGCGAGGTGACCCTGCGCGAAGCCACCCTCGAAGTCTTCCTTTGACAGCGCCGCGACCGATGGGATCCCCCACCGCCCTCCTGCTGGGCCTCTTCACCGTGCTGGCGGTGCCGGAGTCGGTCCGAGCCGCCGACGAGATCCACGACCGCGCCCGCGAGCTGCTCGCGGAGGAGGAGTGGAGCGCCGCCAGCGTGCTGCTCGCGGAACACCTGGACCGCCAAGCCGGTGACGCGGCGGCGGCGGAGCTCTACGCCAGCGCCCTCTGCGAGCTGGAGCGCGAGGACGAGGCCGCGCACTGGCTGGCCCACGCCTGGCGCACCCACACCCGTGCCGGCGCGCGCCGGGACGCGAACCGCGCCTGGAAGGCGCTCTGCAAGGCCGATCCGCTGGCGGGCAAGGCCGCCCGGCTCTTGGAGGGGATGGTGCGCGATCTCTCCCGGGCGGGGGAGAAGCTCGAGGAGAGCGCTCAGGAGGAGCGCGCCCTCGAGGTCTACCTGCGCATCCGCCCGCTGGCCTCGGGGAAGGCGCTCACCGCGATCGAGAAGGCGATCGACCGCATCACCTCCAGGGATGCGGTGGTGGACCTGGACGCCGCCGGCGAGGGGGCCGAGGGGGCGGGGTCCTGGCCCCTGGTGAACCTCGATACCGAGCACTACCGCCTGGCCTGCAACCTCGAGCCGGAGGTGGTCGACCTCCTGGCCGTGACGGTCGAGGACATCTTCGACGCCTACGTGGAGATCTACTTCGGCACCCGCGGCAAGGGCGCGCCCAGCACCCGACCGAAGATCCGCATCTACGGCACGTGGGAGGACATGGCCGCCAACTACTACGGGGGCGAGCCCTCCCCCGGAGTGCAGGGCTGGTGGTCAGCGGGGTCGCAGGAGATCCACACCTACGACGCGCGCTCGAGGGGAGGCTCCCTCGACTCCACCCTGCTGACCCTCTTCCACGAGGCCAGTCACCAGTTCATGTCGACCTTCGCCACCGGGGGAGGCGTGTCGACCTGGATGAACGAGGGCACCGCGTGCTTCTTCGAGGGGGCCACCGCGATGGCGGACGGGCGCGTGCTCTGGCCGAGCGCCGCCGAGGGGCGCCTGCGGGCGCTGGCGGCGGATCTCAAGTCCGAACCGCGCCGGGGGCCGAGCATCGAGGCGCTGCTCGTCTACCCGGGTCCCGGCTCCTATCCGGGGGGCTTCTACGCTCACGGCTGGGGGCTGGTCTTCTTCCTCCAGCAGTGGGAGCACCCGGAGACCCTGGAGTACTCCTACCGGCCCCTCTACCGCGACTACCTCGAGCGAGCGGTGGGAGCGTCGCAGGAGGGGCTCGAGCTCTTCGAAGAGGTGATGCTGGGGCGGGAATCGCCCCTCGGTCACGAGCACCTGGCACAGTTCGCTCGCGACTGGGAGGCGTGGATCCTGGAGGAGGTCCTGCCCCTCTACTCCGGCACCCCGGCCCAGCGGCGGGAGCTGCGCAGCGCCCGCGCCCAACGCTATCTGAGCGCCGCGGACGCGACCGCGGGTAGCGGGCGGCGTGCGAGGGCCGCCGAGGAGGGCCTGCTCCTGCGCGCCCTGGGGGAGCTGGAGCTGATCCGTACGGAGATCGACGGCGACGAGCCGCGCCGGGACGT
Organism: uncultured Planctomycetaceae bacterium; assembly: GCA_964507325.1. Taxonomy (GTDB): domain Bacteria; phylum Planctomycetota; class UBA1135; order UBA1135; genus CAZDQL01. The sequence goes on from CAZDQL010000030.1 coordinate 45,414, forward strand.
CCTGGAGCCCCTGGCCGACCTGCTCGAGCGCCTGGACCGCGACAAGGCCGCCGCGGCGATGCTCGAGCAACTGCTCGATCTCGCCGACGACGGGCGGATCGAGGTGACCGAGGAGGAGTACGCCGCCTTCGAGAAGAGCCTCTCGACGCTCGACCGCGGCAACTACGCCCTGCGCGGAATCCGGTCGCGGGCCAAGTCGCACAGCCGTCGCCTGGCGGCGCTGGTCGACGAGTACGTCGAGAAGGAACCAGAGCTCGTCCTGCGCGCGTACACCCTGGCCTGGGCGGCCGCCGAGGCGCTGGAGGACAAGGGTGCCCTCGCGGAGCGCGCCGCGAGCCTCAGGGACCAGGCGCGCGCCGCGGGCCGCCTCCTCGGTCGAGTGGAGGCCGTGGGGGGCTCCCGCTCCGGGTGGAAGACGATCTTCACCAGTCCGCCGGACGAGTTCACGGTCGGGAGCGACGGGGTGCGGCTGGAGACGGTACGCCCCTCGGGGATGATCGACGGCAGCGTGCGCATCCACGGGGAGTACGAGGTGCGCGGCCGCCTGCTGGTCGGGGAGCAGCGGCGCATGGGGAGCGCCTCCGGTTTGGTCGTCGCCGGTACGCCGACCACCGACTGGCTGGTGGTGGGGTTCGACGACGAGGGGGAGCTGGGGATCTGGGCGGTGAGGGGAGGAAACGGACAGAGCGCCCGGGTGCGGCTGATCGAGACGGTCTTCCTCGACGAGCCGGTGCCCCCCGGGGAGGCGGTGCTCTTGGCGGTGCGGGTGGAGACGGACGGCGGCCTGACGGTGCGCGTCGGCGACCAGGAGCCGCTGGAGGCGGAGAGCGGGATCGAGCTCCCCCCCTGGACCCACGTGGGGGTCTTCGCCCGGGACGCGGAGGTCGAGGTGGAGGGGCTGGTGGTGGAGGTCGTGTCCTGAGCTGACCGCGAGCGACTACGCCAGCGCTTCGATCGCCTCCAGCAGCGCCTCGTGGTCCGCGGGCGTGGCGAGCGGGTTGTTGGCCACCAGTCGCAGGGTGGCGGCGCCCTCCAGGGTGGCGTAGTTCATGAGGAAGCGTCCCTCCCGCGTCAACCGCTCGCGGATGCGGATCGTCGCCTCGTGCTCACGCCGGGTGCGCTCCACGCCCACGGCATGCCGTTCGCCGGGGGGCAGGTAGCGGAAGCAGACGTTCGCCCCCTGGGGCTCGCGCACCAGGTGGAAGCCATCCCGCGCCACGACCAGGTCGCGGAAGCCCGCCGCCAGCTCGAAGAGCCGGTCGATGCGGCGGCTGTAGCCCTCGTCGCCGGTCACCTGCCAGGCGAGCCACAGCTTGAGCGCGTCCACGTGCCGGCCGCACTGCAGCGACATGTCCCCCAGGTCCCACGAGGCGTCCTCCCCCTCGTGGAAGAGGTAGTCGGCGTTCATCCCGTGGGTCGCCTCCAGCCGCCCGCGCTTGCGCATCAGGGTCGCGCAGCACGCCAGCGGCACCCCCATCATCTTGTGCGGGTTCCAGGCCACCGAGTCGGCGCGCTCGATCCCCGCCAGGAGGTGGCGGTGCCGCTCCGAGAAGAGCACCGACCCGCCGTAGGAGGCGTCCACGTGCAACCACATCCCGTGCCGGCGCGCGATCTCCGTGATCGGCTCGATCGGATCGAAGGCGCCCGCCACCGTCGTGCCCGCGGTGGCCGCCACCAGGAAGGGGTGGCGCCCCTCTTTGAGGGCGGTCTCGATGGCGCGCTCGAGCGCCTCCGGTCTCATGCGCCCCACTTCGTCGGTCTCCACCTCCCAGGCGGCGTCCATCCCCATCCCCCCCACCGCGGCGGCGCGCCGCAGGGAGTAGTGGGACTCGCTCGAGGTCAGGAGCAGGGGGCGATCCTCCGACTTCAGCCCCTCGACCTTGGCGTGCGGGAAGGCCCAGTGGCGCGCGGCGAGCACCGCCATCAGGTTCGAGATGCTGCCCCCCGGAGCGAAGAGCCCCTCTCCCGCCTCGAAGCCCACCATGCGACACAGCTTCGCGATCAGCTCCACCTCCATCAGCGTCGCCACCGGCGCCGCCTCGTAGGTGTACATGGAGGTGTTGATCAGGGCCGAGAGCCACTCCCCCACCACCGCCGGAGGGGAGATTCCCCCGAAGAGCTGGTTCATGAAGCGCGGATGGCCGGTGCGCACGCTGTAGTCGAGGATGGCCCGCATATCCCGTTCGAGACTCTCGACGGGACGGCCGCGGGTGGGCAGGGAGAGCTCCAGGATGCGCGCGAGCTCCTCGGGTGTATGGGGGTGGGTGACGGTTTGGTCCGGATCGGCGAGGGTCTCGACGTACTCGCCGGCCAGGCGCGCGACCTGCTCGAACAACTCCGGGGCGCCGTCGATCGGGGAGCTCATGGCCAAGAGGGTAGCGCCTCCACGCGCGGGGCACCGCCGGGCCCCCTCGCATTCAGCCCCGATCCCCGAGCTCCCCCCGCAACGCTTCCAGCAGGGCCCCGACCGCCGCCACCTGCCCCTGGACCTCGACCGTATCCAGGGGCGGCAGGTGCAGGAAGAGCCCCGGGCAGTCCAGCTCGGCGGCGCGCTCCAGCACGTGGCGGTAGATCCGCTCGCAGACGTAGCCCCCGGCGTCGTCGGAGACCACCACCGGCGCGGCCAGGTCCCGCTCGGCGAGGGCCCGGGCCAGGCGCTCGAGGTCGAGGCCCGTGACCAGCTCGGCCTCCCCGCGATCGGAAGCCTGGAGAGCGGGGCTCCAGCATTCCCCGTCGTTGTCCGGACGTTGGCTGGAGAGGGCCGCGCGCGCCCGGCGCTCGAGGCGGAAGGTCGCTCCGGGGTGCACGCCGGTGGCGAGCAGGATCGCCGGCCTCCTCGGTCGCAGACCTTCGAGGGCCACCTCCCAGGCCGTGGTGCAGCCGCGGAAGGTCACCGGCAACTCGACTCCGACGACCCCATCGGCCCCGTCCAGCGCTCGGGCGACCGCACCGCTGGGATTGTGCTCGACGCCCTCGAAGGTGCCGAATCCGGAGAGCAGGACCAGGGGCGCTTCCACGGGCCCATTCTAGTCGTGTGAACCCCCCTGTGGCTCGCTGGGGCGGACACTACACTGTCCGCCCGCTTCCGCCTGAGCTTCCTACATGAAGGACACGGTCCGCATCGCCAACGGTCAGGGTTTCTGGGGTGATTCGATCCTCGGCCCGATCCGTCTCTTGCGCGAGGGCCCTCTCGACTACCTGACCCTCGACTACCTGGCCGAGGTGACGATGAGCATCATGCAGAAGCTCCGCTCACGCGACCCCAGGCGGGGCTACGCGACCGACTTCGTGCAGCTCGTCGAGCGCGTCGCCCCGGAGCTGGTCGAGCGCGACGTGCGGGTGGTGGCCAACGCCGGTGGGGTCAACCCCCACGCCTGCAAGGACGCCGTCCTGGAGGCCCTGCGCCGGCGCGGCCTGGAGGGCGTGCAGGTGGCGGTGGTCGAGGGGGACGACATCCTCGAAGAGCTCGACGAGCTCTGCGCAGCGGGGGAGACCTTCACGAACTTGGACACCGGCGAGCCGCTGTCCACGGTGCGCGAGCGCGTGACCAGCGCCAACGTCTACCTGGGCGCCTTCCCCATCGCCGAGGCCCTGGACCGCGGGGCGCGCATCGTGATCACCGGCCGCGGGACCGACCCGGGGCTGGTGCTGGGCCCCATGATCCACGAGTTCGGCTGGGGGGAGCGGGACTGGGACCGACTGGCGGCGGGGACCGTGGCGGGGCACGTCGTCGAGTGCGGCGCCCAGTGCTCGGGGGGCAACTTCACCGATTGGCGCACGGTCCCGGACCTGGCGATGATCGGCTACCCGATCATCGAGGCGCGGCCGACGGGGGAGTTCGACGTCACCAAGCACCAAGAGACCGGGGGGATGATCTCCCGGGACACGGTGGTGCACCAGTTGGCCTACGAGATGGGCGATCCCGCGGCCTACGTCACCCCCGACGTGGTGGCGGACTTCACCAGCTTCGAGATCAGCGACCTGGGCGGCGACCGCGTGCGCATCCAGGGGGTGCGCGGGGCTCCCGCCACCGACACCTACAAGGTGTCGCTGAGCTACCTGGAGGGCTGGAAGGCCGCCGGTCAGCTCACCGTCTCCGGTCCCGACGCCCGCGCCAAGGCGCAGCTGTGCGCGGAGATCGTCTGGCGCCGTCTGGCCTACGACGGCTGCGAGTACGGCGAGGAAGAACGGCTGGTGGAGTTGATCGGGGCCAACGTCTGCCACACCGGCATCGCCACACCGGAGGCTGGGGAGGCGAGTGAGGTGGTCCTGCGCATGGGGGTCAAGGGGAATGACCGGGCCAAGATCGAACGCTTCGGATCCGAGCTCGTCCCGCTGGTAACCTCTGGCCCGCCGGGGGTCACCGGCTTCGCCGGCGGGCGCCCCAAGGCGACCGAGATCATCGGCTTCTGGCCCGCGCTGGTCTCCAAGTCGCTCATCACGCCGCGCGTCTCCGTCTTCTGCGCCTGACTCTCATGCCGCTGGTTCCCCTCTCACGCATCGCCATGGCGCGCTCGGGTGACAAGGGCGAGGGCTCGAACGCGGCGGTGATCGCCCGCTCCGAGGAGGCCTACGCCTTCCTCGCGGAGGCGCTCACCACCGAAGTCGTCCGCGCCCACCTCGCGGGACTGAACCGCGGCGGAGTGGAGCGCCACGCGGCCCCCAACCTGCGCGTCCTGAACTTCCTGCTCGAGGACAGCCTGGGGGGCGGGGGCTCCGCCTCCCTCAAGACCGACGCTCAAGGCAAGACCCACGGGCTCGCCCTGCTGCGCCTCGAGCTCGAGGTCCCGCGAGCGATCCTCGACGCCACCCCTGAACCGAATCGAGAGCACCGATGAACCTCGTCCTCGAACTGCAAGAGAAGTCCCGTCGACTGAACAAGCGCATCGTCCTGCCCGAGAGCCAAGATCCCCGCGTGCAGCAAGCCGCCGCCACCCTGGCGGCCGAGGGGCTTTGTCGGCCGGTGCTGGTGGAGACGCCGGGCCTGGGAGACCCTCCCCAGGGGGTCGAGGTGGTGCGACCGGGGAACGACCCGCGCATCGAGCCGATGGCCCAAGCGCTGCTGGTCCGGCGCCAGGCGAAGGGGATGACGATCGAGGAAGCGCGCGAGCGCATGCAGACCCCCCTGTGGGTGGGAGCGGGACTGGTGGCCTCGGGGGACTGCGACGCCGGTGTGGCCGGCTCCGAGTCCCCCACCGCCGAGGTCCTGCGGGCGGGTCTGCAGGTGATCGGGCTCTCCCAAGGGAACTCGACCGTCTCCTCCTGCTTCCTGATGATCCTGGAGGAGACGGTCTACACCTACGCCGACGGCGCCGTCGTCCCCGATCCCACAGAGGAGCAACTCGTGGACATCGCCATCGCCTCCGCCGAGAGCCACCGCCGCTTGACGGGGCAGGCTCCGCGGCTGGCCATGCTCTCCTTCTCGACCAAGGGCTCGGCGGACCACCCCCACGTGGACAAGGTGCGCAGCGCGACCGAGGAGCTCCTGCGGCGAGCGCCGGGACTCACCGCGGACGGTGAGCTGCAGGTGGACACCGCCATCGTCCCCTCCGTGGCGGAGCGCAAGGCGCCGCGCTCTCCCCTCGGCGGCCGCGCGAACGTCTTGATCTTCCCCGACCTCGACGCGGGGAACATCGGCTACAAGCTGACGCAACGCCTGGCGGGGGCGCAGGCCCTGGGCCCCCTGGTGCAGGGACTGTCGCAGCCTTTCATGGACCTCTCGCGGGGTTGCTCGGCCGATGACATCGTGAACGTGGCCTGCATCGCCTCCGTGCTCTCGCTGTGAAACGACTAGCGCTCCTGCTCTTGGTCCTTCCGGGCTGTGCACTCTTCCGGGGCAAGCCCCTGGAGGTCGAGTACGTCGAGACGGTGACGGAGTCGGGAGTGCGCTGGAAGGACACCCTCACCGGCGTGGGCAAGTGCGCCGGCCCCAAGGACCGCGTGACGATCCACTACACGGCCGAGGTCCACGGCGGGGAGTCGATCGACTCCACCTACGACCGTGGCCTGCCCGAGACCTTCTACCTCACCGCGGCCCCGGTCCTCGGTTGGGCGGACGGCATCCCCGGAATGCGGGTCGGGGGCCGACGCTGGATCTTCGTCCCCCCCCACCGCGCCTTCGGCAACGATGGGATCGAGGGCCTGATTCCACCCCGCGCGTCACTCGAGTTCGAGGTGGAGCTCTTGAAGGTCGAGGCGCCGTGAAACGCGGAGGGGAGCCGGAGCCGGCGCGCGAGATCGACCTGCACGGCCTGGGGATCGAACGCGCGCGGGCTCGGCTGGAGGAGGAGCTGACCTTCTGTCGCGCGCGGCGCCTGAGCCCACTCCTGGTGATCACCGGCCGCGGTTGGAACAGCCCGGGGCAGAAGCCGGTGCTCGGCCCGGTCCTGAGCGCGTGGCTCAAGGGTCCCGCGGGGCGCGCCCTGGGCGTGGCCGAGTGCCGTTCCACCAGCGCGGGCGGAGCCCTCCTGGTTTCGCTTCGGTCACGCCCTTGACGTGGGATCTCGGGCGCTCAGGATGGCCTGCCGTCGACGAACCCGATCAGCCCCCGACAGGACCCAACCGTGACGCGAGCCCCGATCCCGTCCCTCTTCCTCCTCTGTCCAATGCTGCTGTTCGCGAGCTGCATGGGCCGTCCCTACCCGGAGCGCGCCTACCACGAGGCCCTCGAGCTGCTCGACTCCCACCAGGGGACCGGCGGGCTGCGGCACGACGTGCTCGAGAACCTCGAGGGGCGTTGGGAGACCGCCGCGGGCTGGTACACCGAGGGGCGGCTGGAGAGCGCGGAGGAGCACCTCTACACCGCCGCCACCCTGGTCACCTCCGATCACGTCGAGCACCTGATCCTCGCCCGCCGCATCGGCGTGCGGGCCACGGAGCTGGGTGAGGAGCGCGGCTACATCGTGTGCGCGATGGCCACCGACAAGCTGCTCGTCGAGCAGGGGGAGCCCCAGCGCTACGGCACCCAGATCGTGTACGAACCGGTGATCGGGAAGTGGCGCCTGTACGCGGTCGATCCCCTGACCACCGACGAGGAGCGGGCGGCGATGGGCGTGCCCCCCCTGTCGGAGTTGCTGGCGAACGTGGAGAGGCAGAACCAGAGCCCGATCACCGAGAAGCTCCACCAGCGGGTGAAGCTCCCGGAGCTCCCCGCCGAGCTGGAGGGCGGCGAGCGCGCGCCCGATCCCGCGCACTGAGGTCCCACCATGCCGATCCCCTCCCTCGCGCTCGCAGGAATCCTCCTGGCGGCCACTCCTGCACTCCAGGACGGCCCGGAGGAGCCCGACAGCGCCCGCGCACCGCTGCTCTCCCACGCCAAGCTGCGCCGGGCCCTGGCGCGCCTGGTGGCCGAACACCCCACCCTGGCCACCCTGTTGGGGGTGGGCCTGTCGCGGGCTGGTGACGACGAGCCGCTGCGCATCGAGGCGGTGCGGCTGGCCGCCGGCGAGCTGGGTGGAGGGCGACCCGCGATCCTGATCGTCGCCAACGTCGAAGGCCCTACCGTCTACACCAGCGGGATCGCCCTGGACGTCGCGCGGCGCCTCGCATCCGGCTACGAGAGCGACGAGAGGGTGCGAGCCCTGCTCGACTCGACGACCGTCTACGTCGTCTCGCGCGTCAACCCCGCTGCCGCGGAGGCGCGCTTCGCGGCCACCGTGTCGGAGCGGCGCGCGACGGGGGAGGACGCCGATACGGACCGCGACGCACGTCTGGGCGAAGATCCGCCGCAGGACGTCAACGGCGACGGATACGTCTCGGTCATGCGCGTACCCGATCCCGAGGGGTGCTGGGTCGAGGAGCCGGCCGATCCGAGGATCCTGGTGGAGGCCCGTCGCGAGCGGGGCGAGCGCGGGCGCTGGCGGCTCGAGCCGGAGGGTCTCGACAGTGACGGGGATGGCGAGGTGGCGGAGGACGCACCGTTCGACGCCGAGGTCGATCGCAACTTTCCCGCCGGCTTCGAGGAGCACTCGCCGCGCTCGGGCCCCTTCGCCACCTGCGAGCCGGAGGCCAGGGCCCTGTGCGAATTCGTCCTGGGGCACCCCGACGTCCAGTTGGTGCTCGTCTACGGCGAGAGAGGCGGCCTCGCCGACGTGGGCGAGGGGATCCCCGACGACGCGAGCGACGAGAACAGGATCCCACCCGCCGGCCTGCGCCACTCCGACGCCCTGCTCGTCGCGGAGCTCGCGCGCCGCTACGGCGAGGTGGTCGGTGACGGCGGCGAGAGCCAGCCGGAAGAGGACGCGGGGACCTTCGCGCGCTGGTGCTACGAGCACCGCGGCCTGCTCACCTTGGCGATCCAGCCCTGGACCATCCCCCTCGACGACGACGCCGACCCAGGAGAGGGTGAGGCGGGCGACGAGGAGCAGGAGCGCGTCTCCACGGACGCCCGGCGCCTGGCCTGGCTGGAGCAGCAGGGCGTCGACGCTCACCTCGGCTGGACCCCCTTCGAGCACCCCACCCTGGGTCCGGTGGAGATCGGCGGCTTCCGCCCCTACGCCCTCCTCGAGCCACCCCCCGCGGAGCGCGCACGGATCGCGGATCGCCAGCTCGAGTTCCTGCTCGGCCTGGGAGAGCTCCTGGCCCGCGTGGATCTGGAGGAGGTGGCTTGGCGGGATCTCGGTGGCGGGCTGGCGGAGGTCAGCGCCACGGTGGTCAACCGCGGCCACCTGCCCCTGACCTCCACCTGGGGCCAGCGGACGCGCACCGTGCGGCCGGCCAAGGTCAGCCTGCGCCTGGGCTCGACCGTCGAGCTCGTGGCGGGGGAGGCCGTGCAACTGGTCGAGGAGCTCCCCGGCCTCGGCGGGCGCCAAGAGCTGCGCTGGCTGGTGAGGAACCCCACCGCCGGGGGAGTCGGCGTACTGGTCGAGACCGATCACGCGGGCACCGTCCGCGCCGTCGCGGGAGAGAGCCGATGATTGCCATCCTCCTGACTTGCCTGACGCTGTCCCAGGACGAGGTCCAGACCGGGTTTCCGGGTCTGCCGGTCGGGCACGAGCCACGCGTCGAGATCCACTGGAACCGCTTCTACGACCTGGAGGAGCTCTACGCCCAGTTCGACCGCTTGCAGCAGGCCTGGCCCGAGCACCTGAGCAGCCAGCGGTTGGGGTACTCGACGGAGAACCGGGAGCTGCGGCTCTACGTCCTGAACGACCCCGCCACCGGTCCCCCGGAGAAGAAGCCGGCGATGTGGATCGACGGCAACGTGCACGGGAACGAGGTGCAGGGGGGCGAGGCCGTGCTGTACACCGCCTGGTACCTGCTCGAGAACAAGGGCCACAACGCGCGCGTCGACGAGCTCTTGGAGCGCGTCGTCTTCTACCTCGTGCCGTCGGTCAACCCCGACGGGCGGGCGCACTGGTTCGCCGACGTCCACAGCTCCAGCTCCGCGCGCAGCGGCTACATGCCCGTCGACGACGACCGCGACGGCGTGGCGGACGAGGACCCCCCCAACGACCTCGACGGGGACGGGCACCGCACGCAGATGCGCAAGTACCTCCCGGGCGAGGGAACCCACCGCCTCGATCCCGACGATCCGCGCGTGATGGTGAGGGTGCCCGAGAACGATCGGGGCATCCGCGGTGACTGGGTGCTGCTCGGCCGCGAGGGGATCGACGACGACGGGGACGGCCGCATCGACGAGGACGGCCCGGGTCGCTACGACATGAATCGCGCCTGGCCTTCCCTCTGGCAGCCGTGGCACGTCCAGCGCGGCGGAGGCCCCTATCCCCTCTACTGGCCGGAGACGAGGGCCGTGGCCGGCTTCCTCCTCTCCCACCCCAACGTGGCCGCGGTGCAGTCCTTCCACAACGCGGGGGGCATGATCCTGCGGGGGCCCGGAACAGAGTCCTTCGGCGGCTACCCCGCTGGGGACCTGCGCGTCTTCGACCAGCTCGGCGAGGAGGGGGAGCGCATGCTGCCCTTCTACCGCTACCTGGTGCTGTGGAAGGACCTCTACACGGTCTTCGGCGGCTTCGCCACCTGGGCCTACGAGGGCCTGGGCGTCATCTCCTTCACCAACGAGCTGTGGACCGGCAAGCGCCGCTTCGGCGACGAGGAGCGGGTGGACGCCGCCGGCCGGCAGTGGTTCGACGATCACCTGCTCTCGGGAGCGGGGTTCGTGGAGTGGAAGCCCTATGAGCACCCCCTCTACGGCGCGATCGAGATCGGGGGCTTCCGCAAGGACGTGGGGCGCATCCCGCCCAGCTTCCTGATCGAGGAGATGCTGCACCGCAACGCCATGTTCTGCCTGGCCCACGCCGAGGCCTGCCCCCAGGTCCTGATCGAGGACCCGGTGGTCACCGACCTGGGCAGCGGCGTGCACGCCATCGACGTGGTCTTCCGCAACCTGCGCGCGATCCCCACCCGCACCGAGCGGGCGAGCCAGCAGGCGATCGGACTGCCCGATCGCTACATGCTCGACCCGCGGCGCGGACTGAAGCTCCTGGCGGGTGGGTTCCGCCAGGATCGCTACCGCCCCGAGCAGGTCGAGCTGGCCGAGGAGGAGCCCGGTCGGCTCCTGCGCGAGGAGGGACTCGTCAAGGGTGACGAGGTCCGGGTGCGCTGGTTCGTGCGCGGGACCGGACGGGCGGTGATCCTGTGGCAGGGCGAGAAGGCCCGCGACGTCCACGCCGTGGTGGACATCGAGTAGCGCCGAGTCCTCAGAACCCCCAGTCGACCCCGAAGAACACCCCGAAGTCGGGCCCCGTCGCCGCCACCACGTCCTCCTTGATGGCCAGGCTGCAGCGCGCTCCGGAGGGGGTGTCCCAGGCCACTCCCACGGCGATGTCGAAGATCTCGCGGCTGAACTCCTCCAGGTCGTAGTCGCGGGTCATCGGGGAGGTCCAGAAGGTCTGGGCCAGGAGGGACGCCGCGTCGGACCAGCGGTACTCCAGACCCGCTTGGAAGGAGATGATCTCGCGCGCATCGACCCCAGCCGCGGTCCAGGGATCCGGCTCTCCGGGCAGCAGGAGATCGAGCGCGCCGGTCAGGGTCCAACGACCCAGGCTGCGTTCGGCCAGGACGCCCAGCCCGAAGTCGAGCTCTCCGTTGCCGACCCCGCGCCGTTCGGAGCCGAGGGGCAGCTCGACCCCGGCGCGCACGGCGACCGCCGGCCCCTGCGGATCCTCCGCGCGCAGGCGGTGGGTCACGACGACGGGGACGTCCCCGAGGAGCACGCGGTCCTCCTCCAGCTCGTAGATCAGCTGGCCGTTGCGGCGCAGGCGCATGTCGTACTGGTCCTCCGCGACCTGGTCCCGCCCCGCCTGGGGAAACCCGAGGACGGAGTGGAAGTCGCTGATGAACCCGTCGAGGAAACCTCCGCTGGCGTAGATCCCGGCCAGCTCCACCTCGACGTCGGTCGCCTCACCCAGCCCGTAGCGCACGCGCCCGGAGAGACGCGTCGTCTCCCCGTCGAAGGCCACGGTCTGCCGCGGCGCCTTGTCGATCTCGTGGATCGAGCTGTGGGACAGCTCGAAAGCGGCGCCCCAAGTGCCCTCCGGCTGCGTCACCGGCCGGCGCGGGCGGTGGTGCAGGAAGGTCAGAGCGACCGGGTGCTGGTTGCGGGTCGCCAGGGGGCCGCGCACGACCGGAGCGGGCGCGGGGTCGTGCGCGACGCAAGCGAAGAGCGGCACTGCGAGGAGCAGAACGGGCAAGCGATCGATCATGCGGGGGAGGGGGAGGGCGCCAGCCCGGGGGACGGATCCTACTCGGCGGAGGGTCCCGTGTAACCGTGGGAAACGGGCTTGGAACCAGCGGGCGGGGCGCAGCGGGCGCTCGCTCAGCGTCCTCCCTCGTCCGGGGCCCGGGGGGCGGAAGCACCGAGAGGGATCTCGAAGTCCTGGGCCAGGTGCAGGCAGCGCCCGCTCTCTCCCTCGCAGACGAAGTAGGTGGCCACCCCGCGCACCCGAGCCAGGCCGGCCCGCGCAGGCTCCTCCCCCGGGGCGGGACGCACCTCGAAGTCGAGGCGTCGGACCTCGCTCGACTCGGGCTCGTCGCGGAGGACCAGGAGGTGGAGACGGCGGTCGATCCGATGGCCCGCGGGGGCGCTGAGGAACACCTCGGTCGGTCCGACCTCGTTGGACCAGTGGACGTCGCGATCGCGGTCGGGGCAGAGACTCACGTGCACGCGGTAGATCCCCGAGGGTGGCTCGGTCCCGGCGCGGGGGGAGCCGGTGTGGGGCGCGACCGCCACTTCGATCCTCACCAACCCCTCCCCATCGCGCGGCAGGCGTCCCTGCGGGTCGGGGTGGGGCCCGTCGGCTGCGGGCGGAAGGTCCCCGCGCGCGCCGCCCGCGACCTCCGAGCCGGTCAAGGGGACCCGCAGCGCGAGGGGCTCCTCGCCCCGTCCAGCGATCTCCCGCTGCGCTTCCTCCACCCAATCGTAGAAGGCGTAGGGCTTGTCGAGGCGCGGCCCCCACTGCTGGATGCGCCGCCGCCAGATGTAGCGGCCCGGTTCCGAGCGCAGCGCCGCCACCCAGTGATCGATCGCCGACTGGAAGTCCCCCGTCAGACTCCGCGGCGAGTCGTGGCGCAGGCGGTAGGCCACCCCCAGCCGGAAGCGATCGTCGGCGTTCCCCGCCTCGGAGAAGGCGTGGGTCTCGAGCCGAGCGATCGCCTCGGCCCACTCCGCGACGGAGAGGGGCTCCTCGGCCGCCGTGGCGCGCCACAGCAGCCGGGCCAGGGCCGTCTCGGGATCGAGGATCTCGCCCTCAGCGGCCCGCCGGCGACGCACTTGCGGATAGGGATCGGCGGGGGCCTTGGGGTGCGCGGCGAACTCCACCTCCAGGAAGCCGCGCACCAGCTCCTCCTCCACGCTCCCCGGACGCCTAAGCGCGCGGCGGATCACACCGTGGGCGTCGACCGCCCAGATGCTGGGCACCACCGAACTGCGCGTCAGGTTGAAGGGATCCCAGAGGATGGGCCAGTCGTAGCCTTGCCACTGAGCGTAGAGGAGAGCGCGATCGAGGTGCTGCTCCTGGGTGATGCCGACCACCCGCAGGCGGCCGGAGGCCCGCAGCTCTTCGGTGACCGCGTGCCAGACCGGCACGCTCCGGCGGCAGCCCGCTCACCAGGAGGCAAACTCGATCAGGAGGGTCGGCGTCCCGACCAACTCGCTGAGGAGCAGACTGGAGCGGCCGTCGACGGTGGGCAGCTCGATCGCGGGCAGGGGCTCGCCCACTCGCAGGAGCCCGCCCTCCTGGGCGGTCGCGGGGGGGGCGGCGAGGAGGGTCAGCGCGAGGAGGATCCGGGGGCACATGCGGCGGAGCATACTCGCCCCCGGGGCCGGGAGGAGGTCCCCTCTCAGCCGGGCTTGCGGCGGGCCTTGAACTGCTCGAAGGGATCCTCTTCGAAGTGCGGATTGAACTGCGCCTCGGACGCAGTCGGCTCCTCGGGCTGCACCGGCAGGGGAGCTTGGGGAGCCGCTTCGGGGGCGCTGGCGACCTCTGGGGCGGGGCTTCCGTCCGTGACCACGCCCAGCTCGCGCAGGCGCGCGCTGAAACCGTCCTTGTCCACCGACTTCAGATGGGCCTCCTGCGGATCGACTACGCCGCTCTGCACCAGCTCCAAGAGGGAGTCGTTCAGGAGGCGCATCCCCTCCTTGGCCCCCATCTGCATGCTGGACTTGATCTGGTGGGTCTTGCCCTCGCGGATCAGGCTCGACACGGCGTAGTTGACCACCAGCACCTCGAACGCCGCCACGCGACCCCCCTCCTTGCGCTTGCACAGGGTCTGGGCCACGACCCCCTTGAGGGAGGTCGAGAGCATGGTGCGGATCTGGGACTGGCGGTCCGCCGGGAACTGGTCGATCACGCGATCGATGGTGGAGGCGGCGGTGGTGGTGTGCAGGGTCCCGAAGACCAGGTGGCCCGTCTCGGCGGTTTCGATGGCGATCTCGACCGTCTCCAGGTCGCGCATCTCGCCCACCAGGACGATGTCGGGATCCTCGCGCAGGGCGGCGCGCAGGGCGCGTTTGAAGCTCTGGGTGTGCTTGCCCACCTCACGCTGGTTGATCAGGCAACGCTCCTGGGGATGCACGAACTCGACCGGGTCCTCGATGGTGATGATGTGCTCGGCGCGTTCCTTGTTGATGGAGTCGATCATCGCCGCCAGGGTGGTCGACTTGCCACACCCGGTCGGCCCAGTAACCACGACCAGGCCCTTGGACAGCTCGCAGAACTTCGTCACCGAGGGCGGGAGGCCCAGGTCCTCCACGGTCAGGATCTCGTCCGGAATCAGCCGGAAGGTCCCGGCGGGTCCATGCAGGTCGGTGAAGAGGTTGCAGCGGAAACGCCCCACCCCGGGAAGCGCGTAGGCGAAGTCGGTGTCGTTGTCCGACAGGTACTCCTCGCGGTTGTCCTCGGGGGTGATCTCGAACAGGACCTGCCGCATCTGCTCGGGCGCCAGCTCGGGGCACTCGGACATCGGTGCCATGTCGCCACTCATGCGGACCATGGGCTTCTTGGTGGATGTCATGTGGAGGTCGGAAGCTCCGAGCTCCAACATCCGCTTGAAGAGGGCGTCGATCCAGGCCATGGGTACTCCGTCGAGGACAGGGGTGAGGAGTGGGGGCTCCAGCGGTGCACACCCGCCTCTCCTTCGGCCAGCCGGCGCGGCGCACTGGAGAGGTGCGCGAGGCGAATCAGCTCGCCGCGGTAGACTCGGGCGGTGGATTCCCCTTCTGCGGACGATCGCGGCCCCTGGCGCGCGGCGCGGGGCTTCGGAGAGCTGTGCGAGCTGGGGGCGCGCTTCCTCGAGGGCTGCTCGGTCGGCTTTCCCGGATGGGGGGCGGAGGAGGTGGACGAGGAGACCCTCCCCCTGGTGCCGCTCCTGGCCGCGGCCAACCGGGCGGGCTTCCTGACCGTCGCCTCCCAGCCCGGGGCTCCGGGTCGTGCTGGAGCGGATGGGCGCCTGGAGCTGCGACGGGCCTTCGTCTGCGGTTTCGCCTCCCGGGGGATGGAGCAGACCCTGCGCGACCTCGCCCGCGAGCCGGGCCTGCTGCTGGGGTCTCAGGGGGAGGCGGAGACCCCCCTCGGGCTGCGCGGTGGTGAGACCTTCTTGGCCCTGGGCCCAGGCGCGGCCAGCGCGGAGCTCGAGATCTTCGCCGACCACCTCTGCACCCAAGCCCTGGGGGCGCTGCGTCAGGCGCGCTGGGTGGCTCTGATCGATACGGAGTGGGGCCGCGACGACCGGCTGTGGCCGGCCCTGGCCCGGGCGCTCGGCGTTCCGTATTCATAGGGCCCGCTCACGGCCGCCCGCGTTGGTCGTAGGCCCCGAATCGATCCACTGCGAGCCGCCATGACCGACCAGAAGACCACCCCCCGGACCCGTCCCTCCGCCCGTCTGATGCTCCTCCTGGCAGCGGTGTGGGTGGTCCTGGGGGCGCTCTTCAAGCTCCTCGCGGGCACCCCGAACGACCTGCCGAGACTGGTGCAGGAGTTCCCCCTGCTGAAGCCCGTCTGGACCTTCCGGTTCGCGATCGGAGCGGAGCTCGCCGTGGTCAGCCTGGCGCTCTTGCGACCGCGGGTGGGTTGGATCGCGATCAGCCTCCTGTTCCTCTCCTTCGACTTCCTCTTGTGGCGCATGATGGTCGCCGGCGAGGCGAGCTGCGGGTGCTTCGGTTCGCGGGTGACCCTCGCGCCCTGGCAGATGATGGCGATCGACACGGCGCTGCTCCTGGGGATCTGGATCACGCGGCCCTGGTCGGGGTTCAGGAAGCGCCCGCTCACTCCGGCGTTCATCCTGCCGGTGGTGGTGTTGCTCTTGGCCTTGCCCTGGTTCCCGATTCCCGGCTTCTTCCAGGAGGCCCAGTTGCCCGCGCCGACGAACGGGGGGAGTCAGGATCCAGTCGAGAATGGAGCGACCGGCGACTGGTACCGCTTCGAGCCGGCCGACTGGGAGGGGGTCCTGCTGCACGACCTCGACCTGATCGGCTGGTTGGAGGATCCCAGCGTGGTCGACCTGGTGCCGCCGCCGGCCAACGTCATCGTCTACCGCCTCTCCTGCGAGGAGTGCCGGGAGCACTTCCTCGAGCTGCAGGTCGAGCCGATCACCGACCGGCCGATCATCCTGATTCAGGTTCCGGAACCCGATGACGCCAGCGACGTCGTCACCGACGTCAAGCCCCAGGACGCGCTCTACGACTGGTCGTTGCGGGAGCTCCCCCGTGGCTACGGGGTCACGACGCCGGTGATCTTCGACGTGGACGAGGTGTACACCGTCCAGAACGTCATCGAGCTGGAGGAATCGGACAGCTGACGGTCGCTCCACGTCACTGACAGGGTCGGCCTCTCCCCAGGGGTTGGAGCGGGACCGCCGGGCGCGAGCCCAGGCCACGAGATCACGTTCTTTTCACGTGCCCCCGGCTACCATCCCTGCATGCTGCGCCTCCCCCGACGCCCTGCCCCGGCCCTGCGACCGGGAGGAGCGAGGTGAACGACAGCCGCACCCGCAGCCTGCGCATCCTCGTGGTGGAGGACAATCGCGACCTCGCCTGCAACATCAGTGACTTCCTGGAGCAGCGAGGGCACGTGCTCGATTTCGCGCTGGATGGGGTCACGGGGCTGCACCTGGCGGTGACCCAGCCGCTCGACGTCATCGTGCTCGACATCATGCTGCCGGGCATCGACGGGCTCGAGCTGTGTCGGCGCTTCAGACGCGACGCGGAGAAGCCGGTCCCGATCCTGATGCTCACCGCCAGGGACACCCTCGACGACAAGCTGGCCGGCTTCGACGCCGGGGCCGACGACTACCTCGTCAAGCCCTTCGCCCTCAAGGAGCTCGAAGCCCGCCTGCACGCCCTCGTCCGCCGTTCCGGGCGGGACAGCGCGCGGGTGCTGGAGATCGGCTCGCTGCGGGTGGACACGGGGCGCATGCTCGTCACCAAGGGAGGCTCCCCCGTCGTCGTCAACCGCACCGGCTACCAGATTCTGGTGGAGCTGATGAGCAAGGCCCCCGATGTCGTCACGCGCGAGGACTTGGAGCAGCTCGTTTGGGGGGACATGCGCCCGGGTAGCGACGCCCTGCGCAGCCACGTCTACGCGCTGCGCAAGGCACTCGACGAGAGCGCCGAGTCCTCTCAGATCGAGACGGTGCACGGGGTGGGCTTCCGCATGAGGGAAGACGGATGAAGACGCCGCAGACCCTGCGCCGGCGGATGGCGGTCTACTACTTCACCTACTTCGGCGTCCTGCTCTGCGTGTACTCGCTGGCCTTGCACCAATCCACCACGGAGGTGCAAGACCTCGCCTTCAACCGGCAGATCGCGAAGGAGGCGCAGAGCATCGTGCAGCACGTCGAGGAGCAGAGAAGCCTGCCACCTCGCCTGCCGTTGCACATGACCGCCTACAGGCGGCTCGAGGATGTGCCACCTCGCCTGCGTGAGCACATCGATCCCGATCGGCTCGGCGTCAAGGAGATCAACGCAGAGGGTCTCGACTACCACCTGGCCGTGTCCGAGATCCCCTCGACCGGAGAGACCCTCTACCTCTTCTACGACACGGGCGCGATCGAGATCTCAGAGAGCTCCGAACGTGCCCTGGGTCTGACGCTGATCGTGATCGCGGTGGCCTTCCTCCTGGTCGGCTGGCTCCTGGCGCACGTCCTGGCGAAGCGCATCCTCAGGCCGGTGACGAAGCTGGCCGAGAGTGTGCGCACCCTCTCGCCCGACAGGGAGGACTCCTCGCTCGCGGCCTACGAAGCCCCGGACGAGATCGGCACGCTGGCGAAGACGATCGACAACCTGATCCAGCGCAGCGCCGAGTTCACGCGTCGGGAGCGCGAGTTCACCGCCCACGCCAGTCATGAGCTGCGAACTCCCGCGACCGTGATCAAGGGGGCAGTCGAGATCCTGAGGAGCCGGATCGATGCCGAAGACGCGCAGCGCCTGGAGCCCCTAGCGCGCATCGAACGCTCCGTGGCCGACATCGAGGTCTTGATCGACACCTTCCTGCTCTTGGCGCGACACGACAAGACGGCTCCGCGGGACGAGGCCTGCTGTCTCCAGTGCACCGTCGATGACGTGGTGGCCGCGCACCGCTACCTCTTGGAAGGCAAGCCGGTCGTCGTCGAAGTGGAGCACCTGGATTCCGAACCGGTCCACGCGCCCACTCCGACGGTGTCGATCGCCGTTGGCAACCTCGTGCGCAACGCCTTCCAGCACACGCGGGAAGGGCGTGTCGAGGTCACGACGGGCACCGGATACGTCAGCGTCCGCGATACCGGGCCTGGGCTGAGTGCTGCCGACGGAGACGCAGGCATCGGTCTCACGATCGTCCGCCGTCTCTGCGAGCGACTCGAATGGAGCTTCACAATCGAGCCTGGCCCCGAGGGAGGGACTCGGGCCGAGCTCCACTTCCAGCCGCCAAGAGCAGGACCGGAACGAGCGTCAGCGTGATCTGCGTCCCGAAGGCGAGGCCGAAGCTGACCGAGATCGCGGCGGCAACCCGGAGGGTGCGCGTCAGAAGGACCAGCGTAGACCAAAGAACAACGTGTCCCCGTCTGACGACACCGAGATCTGCGGTGCGTCGGGATCCGCCGGCCCGAGGAAGGCGTGCTGGAAGAAGCGCGCGGTGAAGTTGCCCAGGGCCGCCCCCGCGAGCACGTCGGACGGGTAGTGGCGGCCGCCTTCGATGCGCGCCCAGCCCGTGACGACCGCCGCAGCGTACGCGGTCCACTGCATGCCTGTCCGCACGTCCTCGTCGATCGGCATCTCCTCCAGCGCCATCGCCGTCCACGCCGCGTGGTTGAAGGCCGCCGACGTGTGGCCGGAAGGAAAGGAGAGGTCGTCGGTGTCATCGGGGCGCGGCCGCCCCACGCCACGCTTGAGCCGCGAGGTCGTCTGCGAGCGGACCTCGCTGGCAGCTGCGCGCACTAGCAGCGCGCGTCCCTTCGCGTCCAGGTAGGAGAGCGCGTCATCACCGCCGGGCGTCGCGAGCGTCGAGAGGACCGAGGCCGTCTGCAGCCCCGACCACAGATCGTTCGACATCTCCTGCGCTCGCTTCGGCGAACCGAACAGCGGTGTGTTCTCGTGCGCCCACTCCGCGATCTGCTCGTCGGAGTCCGTGAGCGACACCACCGCCGCCCCGGCGAGCGGCGCCCACGTCC
>CAZDQL010000031.1:0-62969 GCA_964507325.1 uncultured Planctomycetaceae bacterium
GCGCTAGGGGCAGAAGCGGACGACGAGTGCGTCGGAGACGTTGAAGCCGCTGCCTCCGGGGCCGGCGGGGTCGCGGTACCAGTACTGGAAGCTCCAGGTCGATCCGGGGAACACCTCTCCCGCACCACCACTCAGCGGCGGCGCGTCGAAGTCGAGGTCGCGCGAGTCGAAGCCCGTGGAGTCCGCCGCGGTCGCCGGCAGGAGGCGGAAGAGGGGAGCGCCGGTGCAGAGGTATCCGTCGCCGAAGGGCTGCTCGCCGGTGACGCCTCCGTAGAAGAAGAGGCCGAAGTTGCCGGGAATCGCCCCGCTGACGGTGAGCTCCAGATCCGCCGCACCGACGCTCACCGACCCCCCGTGGCCGATGCGCGCGCCCGCCCCCGCCGAGTTGGGTGCGCTGGTGCAGCCGATCTCCACCCCGCAGAAGACGATGCGCTCGGCGACCTCCTGCAGGAAGAGCGCGTCGCGCAGGTCGAGACCGGCGGTGTAGCCGAGCCCCACGGGGGACTCGTCCAGGAGCACCGCGTGGAAGACGCAGGCGGCGAGGTAGGTACCAGAGAGATTGGGATGGGCCCCGTCGTTCTTGTGGAGCACGATCCCCGGGTCGAGGGTCCGCGCCAGCCGCCAGGCCTCGCCGACTGGGGCGACCCGCGCGCCGATCAGCGCGGCGCACTCGTCGTAGGCCGCGGTCAGGGCATCCTGCATCTCGTCGAAGTCAGCGAAGCTGACGCACCCGCCCCAGCAGAAGGTCCCACCGTCGCGCCGCCCCCAGGTCTGGAAGAGCACCACCTCCGTCTGCGGGTCGTTGGCCGCGATCGAGGCGTCGAGGCTCTGCGCCCCGGTGAACATGTACTTCGTCTTGGCGTTGGGAATCACCGGCAGGTAGCTCTGCTCCTGGAGCACGACGAAGTCCCAGTCGGTCGAGGCGATCTTGGCCAGCGAGGTGGGATGGGACTTGTGCGGATAGCCGCTGGACTGCGGCGCTCCGAGCGTATTGCCACCGGGCGTGTTCTTGTCCTTGGAGAGCGTCACCCCGCTCGCCGCCGCCAGGTTCTGCACCATGCCGGCCAGGTCGTTGGCGTTGGTGTAGCTGTTGCCCAGGAAGAGCACCTGGGTGTCCTGGGCTCCCGCGACGGTGGCCGAGAGCAGCAGGGCGGCGGTGAGATGGAGCTGACGCATGGAGGTCTCGCGCGATGAGGGGGTTTCGGGGGCCGTGCAGCCTACGCGCGCTCCAGGATCTGTCCACCCCGGTTCGCCGTGGCGCTACCGGGCGCGACCCTCCTCCGTCACCGCCCGCAGGAACGCGGCCTCCTCGTCGTCGTACGGGGTCCCGTCCCTGCGCAGCACGTCGTGGAACCAGGTCTCGGGCTCCCCCGTGGCGGGCTGGTCCCAGGAGCCCCAGCCCCAGATCGTGTTGGTCTTGCCGGCCACCAACCCCCAGTTGATCGCCCCGACGCGGTGCTCCAGGAAGACCGGAAGGTGGGACTGGAACCGGCTGCCGCCTTGGCGGAAGAGGTACTCCGTGCAGAGGATCGGACGCTTCGGCGCCTCCCGCTGGAGTCTCTCGATCAGCGCCTCGACCCCCGTGACGTCTCCGTAGTGGTGGAAGGTGACGACGTCGGCCCAGCGCAGGGCGGCCTCCTCCTCGAGCTCGCCGCGGTACCAGCCGCTCGTCAGCGGCTGGCTCGGCGCGACCTCGCGCGCCCAGCGATAGGCGTCGCTGAGCAGGGGCACGCAGAGCGCCCCCGTGAGGCCTCGTTCGTAGGAGCCCGGCGCCTCCCCGCGCCGGTACCACCAGCCCCCCGGCTCGTTGTAGAGGTCCCACAGAAGCACGCGCGGGTCGTCGCGGAAACGCGTCAGCACGGCCTTCAGGTACCCCTCCAGCCGGCGGCGCAGCGCGGGATCCTCCCGGTAGCGTTGGAGCTGCGGCAGTCCGGGGCTCTCCAACCACCCGGAGTTGTGCACCCCGGGCCACGGCTGCGGTTGCGGACCGGCCTCTGGTTCGGCCAGCCAGCAGTCGTCGAAGATCACGAAGACCGTCCCGATGCCGTGGCTGTCGGCCAGGCCGAGGAAGCGCTCGACGCGCTCCAGGAAGCCGTCCGGGTCCTGCTCGTGGGCCAGGTCGTGCAGGTACACGCGCACGACGTTCATCCCGAGCCCCGCGGCCCAACCCAGCTCGCGCTCGATCGTCTCTGGGTCGAAGCTCTGCGCCTGCCACATCTCGAGCTGGTTGACCGCCGTGCTGGGGATGAAGTTGCAGCCGACCAGCCAGGGGAGCTCGGCGTACCAGGCGCTCGCCTCGTCAACCGACCAGCGGCCTTGGAGGCGACCAGGCTGGGCGCCCGAGCGAATCGTCTCCCGGAAGAGCTCCAGCTCCGCCGCGTCGTACGGTTCGCGCTCCGAGGTGAAGAGGTCGTGCTGCCAGACGGGGGGATCGGGATCCCCCGGCCGGTGGCCCCAGTTCAGGTGGGTCTGGGTCTTACCGTTGACGAGTCCCCAGTGCAGGCAGCCGACTCCCGCCTCCGCGAACACCGGCAAGCAGGTCGCGACCCCCGATCCGCGGCCGCGGTTCAGCCACTCGGTGTTGATCAGGGGGCGCCCATACGCCTCGAGCCTCTCGAGGTGGCGCCTCAGCGCTCCGGCGGGACCGTAGTCGTGGAAGGTGATGACGTCGCTGTGGGTGAAGATCACCCGGTTGAGCTCCTCGAAGCCGTTGAACTGCCCCACGGTCAGCGGCTGGGAGGGATCGACCTCGCGCGCCCAGCGGAACACGCTCTCGACCAGCGGAACGGAGGCGGCCCCGAGCCCGCCGTTGGTCGGCTCGTTGTAGAGGTCCCAGACCCAGACGCGCGGATCGTCCGCGAAGGCGGTGAGGACGCTCTTGACGTACTCCTCCAGCCGGGGCCAGGTGGAGGCGCGGCGCACCAGGTCGTGGCCGGGAGAGGGCGTCCAGCCGTTGGCGTACCACCCCTCCACCACCGCGGGCTGCTCGCCGTACACCGGATCGGTGATCGGACCGAAGGCGCAGTCGTCGAAGAGGGTCGGCATCACCTTCAGGCCGTGCGCGTCGCAGATCTCGAGGAAGGCGCGCAAGCGCTCCTCGAAGGCCTCGGGGTCGTGCTCCCAGACCACGAAGGGCAGCACCACCCGCAGGCAGTTGAAGCCGATCTCCTCGGCCAGGGCCAGCTCCTCGTCGATCAGCGCGGCGTCGAAGGCGTAGGGCATCCACATCTCCGTGTAGCTGATCGCGTTCGCCGGCACGTAGTTGAAGCCGCAGGGCCACGGCTGGTCCCGGTACCACTCCCACGCTCGCTCGCGCGACCAGCGCTGCTCCTGCACCGCGATCAGGCCGACGTCCACGTACTGCCCGCCGGTGGTCTGCCGGCAGTGCAACGCTATGACGTTCTCGCCCGGCTTCAGCGTCGCGGCCGCCTCCTCTCGCAGCGGCACGAGGGCGAAGTCGGTGGTGTAGGAGGTGACGCTGGCCGCCTCGACGCCGTTGAGGAAGACGGTCGAGTCCTCGTCGTGGTGCAGCTCCAGGTAGAGCCCACCGGGCACCCGCTCGTCGACCACGAAGGCGCGGCGCAGCCAGATCTCCGGGGTGTTCCAGAGCGTCCCGACCGCCGTGTTGGGCGTCTCGGGCGTGCCGAAGCCCCCCTTGCCCGACGCCCACTCCGAGTCGTCGAAGCCGCGCTCGAACCAGTCCGCGGTCGGCTCGCTCGTGGTGTAGCGCCACTCCCCGGGGGCCTTCTTGGCGTGCGGCAGGAGGGTGGTGATCCCGCGCTGGCGCTCGTAGGCCGGCGAGTGCGGATCGGGGTACTCCTCCAGGAGCCGCTCCAGCTCCGCTTCGGTGATGGAGAGCATGCTGCAGTGCTTGGAGCCGGGCACCGTCTCGACGTCGATCCTGGCGAACTCGACGAAGTCCGTGGTCTCCCACGCCTGCATGGGGCTGTTGAACGGGTCGCCGTAGACGTACCAGCGCTCCTCGCCGATCAACTCGATCAGCTCGGGTCCCTCGGTGGGCTTCACCTCCCCCTCGAGCACGACCGCACCGGGTCCACCCGCTCCGAAGGTGTTCGTCACGGCGTCCAGGGTGAGGGAGGTCGACAGGCGATTGCCCATCACGTCCTCGACTCCGCCGGGCTTGTGGAAGCCGTAGTAGCGGCCGTCGTGCTCGACGATCGTCAGGTCGATGTCGTGGATGCCGAGGTCGTAGAAGATCCGCGAACGGTCGGGGGTGATGTCGCTCCAGTCGCGCGTCGTGACCACGTGCATCGTGTTGTGGCCGTCGTGGATCGAGGCCCAGAAGACGTGGAACAGCCCGGAGCTCTCCTCGTAGAAGAACTCCGGCGCCCAGGCGCGCACGCGGTCGGGGGGCACCACGTCGATCGGACCGCCCTCCCAGTCGATCAGGTCGGTCGACTCCCAGTGGTAGAGGGTGGGGTGGTCCCAACCCTTGGTGTGGACCAGGTGGAAGCGATCGCCGACCCGCTGCACGAACGGATCGCGCAGCCGGACTCCGGCGTCGAAGACGGGGCGCCCGCCGTTCAGCGCCGTCCAGCGGCGCGCGTCGCGACTCCACGCGTAGTACAGCTGCTCCTGCGGCCCGAAGTAGGCCATCAGGTAGGCCGTGTGCACTTCCTGGGCCTCGGCTCCAGTCGACAGGGCGGCACACAGGAGGAGAGGGCTGGTGATCATGGGCGGCTCGTGGGGCTCGATGGAGGTCGCCGGCCATCGTGCCATTCCGGTCACGGGAGATGTGGACCGATGCAGTCCAATGCCGCCGGTAGACCTCGCTCACCAACTCCAGGGGGAGAGGACCTGGGCGGGAGTGCGCGCCTGCAATACACTCCCTCGAACTCGAGCCCCCTAAGGAGACGATCATGAAGCAGGGACGTTGCCCCGGGCATCCGGGCCAGGACCACGTACTGACTCGCAGGGCTTTCCTGGGGGGATCGACGGGGGTGCTCGTCGCGTCCTCGCTCTTGGGGGGCTGCGCAACGGGGTGGGGACGGCGCACGGTCGTCCCGAGGGCTGGGCTGGCGTGCGGTCCCGGATCGCAGTACATCCCACGCATCAAGGCGGCCTTCGTGCGCCGCAAGGAGGAGTACGGGATGTGGTGGCCCGGCGCGGTCTACGACGGCGAGGCGGCGCGCAGCATGTACACCACACAGCTGCAAGAGACCGCGTCCGGCCTCGACGTCGAGCTCGATCTGCGTTCGGAACCGATCTACTCCCCCGCCGAAGCGGACACCTGGGTGGCGCAGGCGCTGGCGGAGGAGGTCGACGGCCTCATGGTCGTCCTGCTCGATCGGCAGCAGCACGCCTGGCCGACCGCGCACAAGGCCGCGGACAGCGGGCTGCCCACGATCGTCTTCTCGCCGCTCGGGAGCTCCTTCACCACCAACACCATCCGGCTGGCCGAGCAGCAGGGGTGCGTCATCTACGCGACGGACGACTTCCGCCAACCGGCGTACGGCATGAAGATGCTCGCGGCGCGGGCCAAGCTCGAGCGGGCGCGCTGCATCGTCCTGAGGGGCGGCAAGCGCTACGACTCGAGGATGGCGGACCTCGGCATCACGCTGCGGCACGTCCCGGCGCAGGAGTTCCTCGACGAGTACCGCGGGATGCCGGTCAGCGACGAGATGCTGGAGATGGCGCGCTCGTACGCGCGGCAGGCGCGCAGGCAGGTCGGGGCCACCGACGAGGACGTGCTCAACGGCCTCAAGAGCTACTTCGTGGCGCGCTCGATCCTCGAGCGAGAGGAAGGCGACGCCATCACCATGGACTGCCTCGGCACTCTGGCCAACTCCGAGGTGAGCCTGCCGTGCATCGCCTGGTCGCGGATGAACGACGACGGCATCCCCGCCGCTTGCGAGGCGGACCACGGCGCCGTCGCCTCGCACATGCTGGTCCAGTACCTCTTCGATCGCCCCGGGTTCCAGCAGGATCCGGTGGCGGACACGTCGGATGACTGCCTCATCGGCGCCCACTGCTCTTCCCCGACTCGCCTGCGTGGCTTCGACCAGCCGAGCGAGCCCTTCGACCTGATCCACCACCACGGCAACCGGGACGCCGTTCCCCGCACCCTCTGGCAGGTCGGCGAGCGCATCACCTGTCTCGACGTCCTGCCCGGCGACGAGCAGGCGGACCGCAAGGCCGAGCTCTTGATCTCCACCGGCACCGTGACCGAGAACATCGACGTCCCGCCCGCCGGAGGGTGCGTGGTCTCCGTCAAGGCCGAGTTCGACGGCGACCAGAACGTGCTCACCTTCCCCGGCTTCCACCAGCTCTTCTTCTACGGCGACTACGGCCGCGAGCTCAGGGCCTTCGGCCACCTGCTCGGTCTGGAGACGCGCATCGTCTGAAGCAGCGCGGGATCGCGCTGAAAAAAGAGGAGATCCCGGGAACGCAGCCGGCTGCGCGGCAATCTTGTCGCGAGGCCCCGGTCCACCGGGGAGCCGACCTTGGAATCTCCTCCGCCGATCACCCCCGAGCTGCTCCTGGCCCACGCCCCCTCGCTGCGGGCGCTGGCACGCGGCCTGCTGGCCGAGGCGGCGGCGGACGACGTGCTCCAGGAGACGTGGCTGGCCGCCCTCGAGCGCCCGCCGCGGCAGCGCGAGGGGCTCGGGGCGTGGCTGCGCAGCGTGCTGCGCAACCGCGCGCGCCTCTGGCTGCGCTCCGAGGCGCGCCGGGTGGAGCGCGACCGGATCGCCGCCCGCCCCGAGTCGGTCGACGCCGGCAGCGAGCTCGTCGAACGCCGCGCCGCGCTGCACCAGTTGGTGAGCGCGCTCGAATCCCTACCCGAGCCCTACGCCGACGCGCTGTGGATGCGCTTCTTCGACGACCTGCCGACGCCGGAGATCGCGGCGCGCCTCGGGATCGCGGAGGCGACGGTGCGCAGCCGCATCCATCGCGGGCTGGCGCTCCTGCGCGAGCGGCTGGAGCGCGACTCCGGAGGCGATCCCGGCTCGTGGATGGCGGCGCTGGCGGCGGCGCTCTCCCCGCCACAGGCCGCGACAGGCGGCGCGGCGGTCTTGGGAGAGGGCAGTTCCGGGATCGGAGCCTTGCTCATGAGCATGAACGTCAAGGTCGTCGCGGTGGGGATCACCTTGATCGTCGCCCTCGCCCTGGTCTGGCGGGCGTCGACCGCAAACGAGGATCCGGCTGCGATCGAGGCGTCTGAATCGCAACCGGATTTGAAAACCGCTGTGGCTCGCCCCGCATCCTCCCCCGTAGAGACGCCGCGGACACCCGTCGCCATCGCCTCAACCGCCTCCTTGCCGCCCGAGGTGGTTGAGTCCGGAACCGGAGCGGTGGTCGACGCGCCGGCCACCACCACGGTCCCGGTGCGCGATTCGTCCGACCCCGAGGACGGAGCGCCGCCCGCGACGTCGCGTCCTCCTGTCTTGGTCACCAGCGATTCGCCGCCTGAGAAGGTGCGCCGGAAGATCACCTTCGAGAGCGTCTTCGATCTCGGCCAGAGCCGCGTCCGGATCGATGGAGAAGACCTGCCGGCTGACCAGCGGAACGGGGAGGAGGCGACGCTGTCTCAACGGAGCGAGGCGGAGATCGTGGACGAGCTCCTCGCCTCGGATCACGACGGAGCCGTCCACTTCCGTCGGACCCACGAGCGGCTGGCGGTGCTGAGAACGCTCGGCACCGAGGGAGGGGCCGATCCGGTGACGCGCAGTCCCCTGGAAGGCGTCCTGCTGGAGTTCGCCCGCGACCCCCTGACCCGTGAGTGGAGCGTCACGGCCCCCCGCGCCGATCCCGGGGTCGTTCCGCCCGAGCTCCTCGAAGGACTCGAGGCGGATCTCGACCTCCGCGAGCTGATGCCCCGCAAAGGGCTCTCCCACGGCTCCAGCTACCGCATTCCGGCGCAAGACCTGGGGCCCCTCTTCCGCCCCGGCGGTGACGTACCCCTCGACATGCCGATCTGGGACGGCATCAGCGTCGAGTCGAACTGCCTCGGCTTCTTTCGGGCGCCCTCCGAGGCGTTCGACAGGCCGAAGGGAGGGCTCATCCTGGTCCTCGTCGGCCCGCACGAGGAGGACCCGAGCCTGCAGGTCTTCGAGCTCGACCTCGACCTGCGTGCGGTGTGGAAGGTCCGGGTGAAGAGCGAGCCGGGGGAACCGAAGAGCTACACCCAGCTCAGTCCGCGGGTCGAGTGGTCAGCGACGGGGCGCATGGTCTGGGATCCCGTCCGGCGCCGCGTGCGCTCGCTCACCCTCGAGGGCGAAACGGAGGCCCGCGTGAGACTCGCCATTGACGAGGGGGCTGAGCGCCACAAGGGCTTCCTCGATCTGGAAGGGACGAGCTCGCTCCGCTTCGAGGATCAGTCGAAGTAGCGCGGCCCTACCTCTGCGGCGGGCCTGACTCGGGCGCCTCGTCAGCCGTCCCCGTCGCCGCTTGCGTCGCAGGTCCCCTTGAAGAGCCAGGCGACGGCGATGCCTCCCAAGGCGATGGCGGCCCCCCAGTTCTGCGAGGCCAGCAGCACTCCCCCGAGAAGCACGACGAGCCAGGTCACCATCGCGCGACTCGGCTCGGGCTTCGCGAGCACCGCCATGACGATCTCCACCAGAGCGAGGACGGCGAATGACACGCCGATGAACCTCGTCATCAACTGCCAACCTTGTTCGACAGCGGCGGGGTTCACTTCGCCCAGGACGATGGCGGCGATGATCGCCACGCCCAACACGGCACCCGCGATCGGCAATCCCTTTTTCAGCAGCAGCTCCATGGCGACACCTCTCTAGCTGACCTCACACCGAACTGACCGTCTCAGCCCCCTCGGGCCCCGTAGTCTAAGTGGATCGAGGCCGAAAGTTCGAGCTTGGCTGCCGGTGACGTCAGCGCCCGATCAGGAGCAGCGCTCCCAGCAGGACCAGGAGGATCGAGACCGCGCGCCCGAAGAGGCGCTCGGAGAGCCGTCCGTGGGCGACCATCCCCAGGAGCGTTCCGGCCACCGAGAAGGGCAGCAACCAGAGGGCGGCGTGCAGCTCGTCCAGCGTCAAGAGTCCCGCGTGCAGGTAGGTGCCCCCCCGCAGCAAGCTCATCGTGAAGAAGATCCACAAGAGCGTCGCGCGGAACGCGCTCTTGTCCAGGCCGTAGCTCTTGAGGAGGACGATCACCGGCGGACCGCCGGTGCCGTAGAGCCCCCCGAGCAGTCCGGCGCCGAGGCCGAAGGGAATGGCGATGAGGTTGCGGGCGCGCGAGGGCTCGGGGTTCGGCTCGCTGCGCCCGTCGCGCAGGAGGAACCACGTCCCCGCGGTCGCGACGACCACGCCGAGCGCCTGCTTGAGCAGCCCGACGTCTCCCCCCGCCAGCATCTGCGTTCCCAGCCACATCCCCACCGCCATCGTCGGCAGGAGCCCCAGCAACAGGCGCGGCCGCGCGTGGCGCCAGGCGCGCGCCAACACCCAGACCTCGGTGACGAAGGTCAGGTAGAGCAACGTCACCACCGACCCCTCCAGGTCGGGCAGGATCAACGCCAGCAGCGCTATCGCGAACATCCCCGCACCGAAGCCGATCGTGGCGTAGATCAGCTGCGCGACCAGCATGATCAGCCCGCAGAGCAGGAAGGTGGGGAGGTCGGGAAGAGCTCCGGCATCCCCAGACGATAACTGCGCGGCCGGTATCATGATCCGGTCCGGCCGTCACCTCCCACGACCGCCCCTCCTCGAAGCCCGCCCTGCGGTGGAGATGCCCATGATCGCCGACCTCGCCCTGGTCGCCCTCTCCTTCACGTCGCCCCAGACCGCGGCCGCGCCCGCCCCGCCCCCACCCTTCACCGCGCTCGACGACCTCTGCCTAGTGCCTCCCTTCGGGGGGGTGCATCAGTTCTCGAGCCACAACAAGGAGGGGCACAACGGCGACGACGGATGGCGGCTCTACGACGACGCCGACGGCCGGGCAGTGATCTTCGACGCGGCGGGGCCGGGCTGCGTACGCAGCATGTGGAGCACCGACATCCGCGAGGACGCGGTCTTTCACTTCCACTTCGACGGTGAGGAGGAGCCGCGCTACTCGATCCCCATGCTCGCCTTCTACAAGGGCGAGCACCCGCTCTTCCCCATACCCCTCGTCTCCTACGAGCGCCGCGGGCACTGGGGCGAGCGGCCCTTCGCCGGCAACTCCTTCGTGCCGATCCCCTTCGCCGAGCACCTCAAGATCACCGTCAGCGGCGAGCTGCACTTCTACCACGTGCTCTGGCAGAGCTATCCCCACGGGACGCCGGTGACGACCTTCACGGGGAAGGAGGATCGCTCCTTCGTCGAACGGGCATTCGCCTGGACCGGCCCCCGGTCCGACCGGGAGAACGGGCAGTGGAGCACGGGCCCTGCGGGCGCCAAGCTGGATGCGGGGGGAGAGCTCGTGCTCTTGAAGTCCGGCGCCCCCGGGATCCTGGAGGAGCTGGTCCTCGAGGGCCCCGCCAGCGACGCGTTCCTGCGAGAGACCTGGATCGGTATCTGCTGGGACGAGCACCAGCGCTACGACGTGCACGCCCCCCTGGGGTACTTCTTCGGCACCGCGGGGCGGGCGGCGAACACGGTGAGCCTGGCCCTCTCCGCCGAGGTCCTCGAGGACGATCGGATCCGGCTCGGATGCCGTTTCCCGATGGCTTTCGCGCGCTCCGCTCGCGTCACGCTGTCGAGCCGGTCGACCGCGGACGTGGAGCCGATCGAGGTGCACTACCGGCTCGTCCCGCAGTCCCTTCCGGCCGATCGCATCGCCTACTTCACCACCACCCTCCGCGAGGGCTGGACCACCTACGGCCGCGACTGGCTCCTCGCCGAGGGCCCCGGCACCGGCTGGTACGTGGGTACCGTCCAGACGATGCTGGGCGAGCACTACTGCGAGGGGGACGAGCACATCGCACTGGACGGTGCGATCTCGCCGCAGATCAACGGGACGGGATCCGAGGACTACTACCTGGGCTGCTTCTGGCCCAACCGCGAGTACTCGAGCCCCTTCGCCTGCGTCGTCGGGGACATCCAGGAGGAGGGGGGGTCGATGGCCGCTGCCTACGGGCTACGGGCGTGCTACGCGCGCTACCACCTGGAGGCGCCGCTCTCCTTCCTGTCGCACCTCGACGCCCGCATCCAGCACGGGGGCTTCGACACCATCCGCTCGAGCTACGGGAGCCTGGCCTTCGCCTACGTCCGCTCCCGCCCCGCCCTGGTGGAGACGGACTTCATCGATGTCGGGAATGCGGCCAGTGAGGAGGCCCACGACTACGCCGCTTCCGCCTCCTCCGTCACCACTCTCGAAGCCCGTCCCGAGGGCGAGCATCACTTGACCTCCCGCCGCGAGACCGGTCGCACCCACGCCGGCGGGGAGATCGTCTTCACCGTGGCCGTCGATCCCGCCAACGAGGGCGTCCGCCTGCGACGGCGCCTCGACCAATGGCCGTACCGCCAGGCCGCCTTGGTCTTCGTCGACGGCGAGCGCGCCGGCGTCTGGTACCACGCCGCCGGCAACGAGCACTTGCGCTGGTACGACTCCGACTTCGACTTGCACCCGCGCTTCACCCGAGGCAAGGACCGACTCACGATATGGCTGCTCCCGCGCTATGGCGGGGACCTCCCGCGTCATAGCCCGAGCCACGGCCCCTTCACCGAATTCCACTACCGGGTGCTCTCCTACCGCCCTTGAGTGAGGGGCGGGGCCGTGCCTACCCCTAGAAGTCGTCCAGGATGGCCTTCGCCAGGTTGGACAGGGCGACCGAGCTCGGGTTGCCGTCCGTCAGGATGCTGACCGCGAGATTGGCCTCGGGCCGCAGCACGAAGGCGCTGGTGAAGCCGGGGCGCACGCCGCCGTGCTCGCATTGCACGACCGCTTCCCCCCACTGTGCCTCGGTGAAGAAGCCGATGCCGTAGTAGCGGGCGTAGGGGCAGCTCGGATGGCAGCCCAGGTCGTGCGAGGCCCACCACAGCTCGCGCACCCCCAAGGGCGAGAGCAGGCCTCCGGTGCCGTGGTAGCTGCGCAGCAGCATGGCCGCGAAATTCCCCAGGTCGACCACGGAGGCCATCACCCCACCGGCGGGATCGCGCGCCTCCGCGGACGCCTCGTCGAGCCGATAGGGGAGCCAGGTGTACGAGTCGCCGTACAGCGCGTCGCTGCTGTAGTAGTTGTCCTCGACCAGAGGATCCGTGGGGCTGACGAGGTTGATGTACGGCCCGACGTGCATGCTGCCGGTGTTTTGCGCGGTCGCCACGTAGTCCCCGATCGGGGAGCTGGCCGCGCGGTACTTGGCGAGGGTGGCGGTGCACATGCCCGCGGGATCGAAGAGCCGCGTCTGGATCACGTTCTCGAAGGTCTCGCCCGTCTTGACCGAGAGGTAGGCTCCGGCGAGCGAGTAGTTGAAGGCGGAGTACTGGTACCCTCCACCCAGATTTCCGTAGGGAGGCTGATCGTAGTGGGGCGAGACGGAATCGTCGGGCTCCGCCCAGAATGCCGCCAGGTCTCCCGGATACGCGTAGAGGTGGATCGCGCCGACGTCGAGCAGGAAGGCCCCGTCGTGGGTCAGGAGTTGGAGCAGCGTCCGCTCTCCTCCCACCAGGACCTGGGAGGCGTCGTCGTCGCTCACGTGGTCTCCGAGCGAGAGCTCACCCTGCTCCTCCATGATCTTGGCGGTGGCCGCGACGACCGACTTGGAGGTCGATCCGATCTTGAAGATGCGATGGATGCCCTCGGGATCGTGCGCGAACTGCCCGCCGCCCAGGTACTGGAAGGCGTCGGCGAAGTGGACCTCTCCATCCTTGACCACCGAGAAGGCGATGTGGCGCATGAACGTCGGGTCCCCGACCATGAACTGCGCGACCCGCTCTCGCGCCTTGCACTCCGGCAGCGAATCGTTGTCGGGATTCAGGTCCATGGGCTGGCACACATCCGCACTGAAGCCCGGCGAGTAGATCACCGTCGGGCAGGCGTCACAGCGATTGGGAAGACCGTCGTGGTCGGAGTCGTACTCCACGGGAGCGATGTGCTGCCCGCTCACGGAGCCCGCGAGCCCTGCGATCAGGAGGGGAGTCGTTGCCAGCGGGGGGATTCGCATGGGATGGCCTCGGGAGTCAGTTCGCCGACGGAGAATCCAGGCTAGCCGAGGGGAGACAGCGTGGAAACCCGGCCAGCTCCCCCCCTCCCGGGAAATGACCGAAAATCGGTGCCACGCCGAAGCGGCGGGTCGTAGCTGAAGAGAGGATGACGACCAGGAGGTCCCACCATGAAAGCAGTGCTCATCACACTCCTCTGCTCCCTGACCGCCCCTTTACAGGTCGTGGGAACCCCTCCCGCACAGGAGGCGACGAAGACCGACACCCGCACCGCGGCGGCGAACAACAACCGCTTCGCCCTGCAGCTCTACTCTCAGCTCGCAGGGGAGGAGGGCAACCTGTTCCTGTGCTCGTACTCCATCCGCACCGCGCTCGCCATGACCTGCGCCGGGGCGCGGGGGCGCACCGCGGAGGAGATGCGACGCGTCCTCTGCTTCGGGGAGCGGGACGAGGCGCTGCAGCGCAGATTGGGGCGCCTCGCCGCGGAGTTGGCGGCGGCGGACGACGACGCGGACTGCGAGCTGGCCTTTGCGAATTCGCTGTGGGGCCAGGTCGGGTTGCCGATTCGCCCCCAGTTCCTCGACCTGCTGCGGGAATCCCACGCTGCCTCGTACAACGAGGTCGACTACGCCACGGCCTCCGAGGAGGCCCGTCGCGCGATCAACGGCTGGGTCGCGGACAGGACCCGCGGGCGCATCGATGAGCTGCTCGAGGAAGGGGATCTCGACGGCGAAGTGATCCTGACCCTGGTCAATGCCGTCTACTTCAACGGCGCGTGGCCGATCCGGTTCGCGGAGGAGAACACCAGACCGCGACCTTTCTTCGTTCCCCCGCGCGAGGGCGAGGGCACCGAGATGCGGCGCATCGACGTTCCGACCATGTTCCAGACGAAGGAGCTCCGCTACTTGCGGCAGAAGGGCCTCTCGATCGTCGAGCTGCCCTACGCAGGCGACCGGCTGTCGATGGTGATCCTGCTGCCGGGCGACCACGACGGGCTGCCGCACCTTGAGGCGGCGCTGACGCCCGAGCTCCTGAACGAGCGCCTGTCGAAGCTGCAGCCGACGGAGACCACGCTCTACCTGCCCAAGTTCTCGCTGAGCTCCCGTTTCGAGCTGAAGGAGACCCTGCAGGCCCTGGGGATGGTCGATGCCTTCGGGAAGGGCGCCGACTTCACGGGCATGGTGGAGAACGACCGGGAGATCTTCATCGACGAGGTGATCCCCGCCGCCACCGTGACCGTGGACGAGGCCGGCACCGAGGCCGCCGGCGCCACCGCGGTCATCATGAAGAAGCGCGGCGGACCGGCGATTCACGTCAACCATCCCTTCCTCTTCCTGATCCGGGATCGCCAGACGGGTACGATCCTGTTCCTCGGGCGCGTGACGGATCCGACCCAGGGCTGAGGCACGAGAAGCTCCGCAATGCGCGAGAAGCAGGACGCAGAGCTGGTCGCGAGAATCGACCGCGGCGAGACGGAGGCGCTCGACGAGCTGTACCGCCGCTACGCGGGCAAGCTCTACGTCTACTGCGCGGCGACGATGTCCTCGCCGGTGCCGGAGGACATGGTCCACGACGTGTTCCTGCGCGTCGTCCGCTCCTCGTCGCAGTTCGATCCCAGGCGGGCCTCGTTCGCCGCGTGGCTGTTCCGCATCGCCCGCAATCTCTGTCTGGACGCGTCCCGTCACGAGGCACAGGTGCCGATGACGTCGTTGGACGACGTGGGCGAGGCGGGCGCTCCCGCGGACGGCGAGGGGCGCGTGGACGAGGAGCTCGACCGAACGACGGTCATGGCGGCGGTGCGTGCCTGCGTTGAGCGTCTCCAGCGTGAGGAGGAGCGGCAGGCGTTTGTCCTCTACTACCTCGTCGGCAAGATCTACCGCGAGGTCGGTGAGGCGCTCGGCAAGTCGACGAGCATGGCGCAGAAGCTGGTCGGGCTGGCGCGGGAGCGGATGAGGCACTGCCTCTCGGGGAAGGGGGTGAGCGCGTGGTGACCCCCATCGACGACGAGCGCCTCGACGAGATCATGGACGGCTGGACGGAGGAAGTGCGGCGCGCGGCCCCCGAGCTCCGCCCGACGACGGAGATGCGTCGCATCGTTGAGGCGCGGGCGCAGCGCCGACGCCCGTGGGGGTGGGTCGCGCTCGCCGCCGCCGCGGTGCTCGTCGTGGTGTTCGGACGGTCGTACTTCGCGCCCCCGACCTCGCCGCGCGCGCCCGTCTTCATCGGCACACACGCTCCGAAGCTCGCGCTCGAGGGCGTCCGCACGCAAGGCCCGGCGCCTCTGGAGATGGCGCCCAAGAAGCGGGGAGGGAGCTTCGCCCAGGTCCTGTTGCAGACGCACGCGCCGGGCAGCGAAGTCGTCGCCGGCATCGAGTACGAAGACGCCCTGCCGCCCCCCGTGCCCCTCGGCGCCGACGACTACTTCCGGCTCGCCCTGCACCTGCTCGCCGAGCGCCACGTGTACGTCTACGCCGCGACCGCGGACGACGAGGCGGGCGCGCAGCGGTTGTTCCCGGTCGAGGAGGACGCCTCCGGCCTGCTCCCGGCCCGCGAGCTCGTCTGGCTCCCCTCCGCCGACACCTGGTACCGGGCCGCGGGAGAGGCGACGGGCCAGCGCCTCGTCGTCATCGGTGCGCGCGCGCCCCTGGACGACCTCTCGGCCCCCGGCGCCCTGCGCGCGCTGCGGGAGATGGCGATGGAGCGCGGCGTCGACGTGTGCGAATTCGCGTTCGAGGTCCGTTGATCCCGGCGGGGCGGGCTCAGTCTCGCAGAAGCTCGACCGGGCCGATCAACCCCGTCGGTACCAGCTCGTGCCGTTTCGCCCAGCGCATCGCCGTCGGGTTGTCCTTCAACGTGCGGCAGTAGTTGGAGAGGACGGTCCTCACGCGCACCTCCAGCTCGTTCTGCCCAGCGCGCAGGCAGCCACCGAGGTCGTAGAGGTGCTCCGTGCCCCACCACCGGACTCCCAGGGGTTCGCCGTTGAGGATCACCTCCGAGGTGCCGTGTACCCTGCCGAGGCTCAGCAGCTGGTAGCCGGTGTCGGAGGCGTCGAAGCTGACGCGATAGGTGGCCACTCCGGCGAAGGTGTTGAGTCGCTCGTCCGGCGACGCGCCCAGATCCCCCAGCGTGTCGAGCTCGACGCCGAAGCGCTCCCCCACGACGGGATCGAGGAGCAGCTGCCAGGGGGGCTCGACCGCGAGGGCTCCCTCCCGGTCGATCGAAGGGCGAGGCTCCACCTCCCCGGTCAACTCAGGTTCGAACACCAGTAGCAGCGACTCGAGTGGGCGCAGGATGATGTCGAGCTCGCTGCGCTCCTCGCCGTGGGGGAACACCGCGCGCTCGCCGGTCTCCGGATCCCAGCGCCACGGAGTCCGGACTCCCGTCGCGAACCGGGCGCGAAAGCGGATCTCGTCGGTCTGCTGCTGGTTGCTGAACAGGAACAGCTCGCGTCCGTTCCTCTCGTGATGGATCTGGAGCAACCTGGGGTGAGGCGTCGTCATGCGCACCGGACGCTCCACGCCGAACCTGTCCAGCAGCTCGTCGACCCACTCCAACAGCTCGCCCTCGTCCGGTCCGGCGACGACCGCCACTCGCGCGTCATCCACGTCGAGCACTGCGGCCATCGCCTCCCGGACGGCCCGGTCGTTCTCCTCCCCGTTCTTCCATCCGGGAGAGGCGTTCGGGGTGTGCCCGACGAAGGCGATTCTCCCACCGGCCTGCGCGTACTGCTCGACGGCCTGCGCCGTCTCCGGCTCCAACGCGTGGACCTCCGTCACGAGCAAGACCTGATAGGCCATCGGCCCGTGCCGGAGCAGGCCGCCCTCGAAGGAGGCCCTTTGCAGAGCGCTCTCGTTGACGAAGTCGGCGGTGCACCCGTTCTGCTGGATCGCCTGCCACAGGAGGTGGAGATAGGGCGGCGTGTGGATGAACCCCTGTCGCTCGACTCCGCTCCTTTGCCAGACGTCCGCCGTCGGGCCGAGGATCGCGACCTCCGCCCGGGGCTGCGAGGACTGCAGCACGCTGCACAGGCGCGCGGTGTAGTCCGCCCACTCGCGGAAGTGGGGCCACCAGGGATTCTGCTCGTTGAAGTACGTGCCGTAGCGGATCCAGCCCGGGAAGCCCGCCTCGGGTGGCGAGTAGTTGTACCCGTGCAGCACGAAGTGGTTCACCCCGCACATCAGGTTCAGGTCACCGCCCTGCTTGACGTACTCGAGCGTGGCCTGGAAGACGCCGTGCAGGTTGGTCATCGCTTCACAGCCCACCAGCTTCCTGCCGCTCAGGTGCGCTCCGGAAGAGGCGTGCTTGTTCCACACCGCGTAGCGGATGTCGTCCAGGGGGAGATGCGCCTTCCTCTTGAAGAAGAGCCAGGTGTCCCCCTCTGGAATGTCGGGGATCTGGTACCCGGAGAGCATGTCCATCAGTCCCGGGCTGCCGTAGGCCTGGTAGCGACTCTGCACGCCGTTCTCGTGACACCAGGCGTGGAACACCTCGATGAAGCGCTCGTGGAAGAGCTCGATGAACGTCCTGTTGAAGTCGTAGCGCACGCGCCGGACCTCGTCGGCGAACCCCGGGTCGTCAGGCAGCGGATCCACGTAGCCTGCGTGGGGGTCGTACAGGGCGAAGGGCAGCCACGGCTCGAGGCGGTAGCCGCGCCGCCTGTGGAACTCCTCGGGGAAGTCGCTGGTCCAGTTGGCGCCGGAGAGCTCGATGCTGTCGCAGAACATCGCGCGCAGTCCATCCCCGAGCCGACCGCCCAGGGCGGGCCCCAGCTCGGAGGACATCCTGTCCAGGTAGCGCTTCACCGCGGCTCGGTTCAGGTGATCGAGCACCTGTCCGTCCGATCCAGGCGCGCCGTGCACGACGGCCGTGAAGGCCTCCTGCCAGGTTCCGGAGTAGAGGGTGTGCTCGCCGGGCGGGACCTCGAACTCGACGCTGCCATCCGCATCGATCCGGTCCGACACGTCGATGCAGTCACCGATGCCCGTGGCGTTCGAGGGGACCAGCCGCAGGTAGACCAGCCGCGGGGCCGCGGCGCCCTCCACGACGGTCCGCACTCGCGGCGGCTTCATGATCTCCTCGAGTGGAGCCTTGAAGAGCGTGGGCCCCTCGATCGTCCGGCGACTCACCCCCACCGCCTGGATCGTCTCGCCCGACTCGAGGAAACGACCTCCGAAGGGCCACCCCGAGCCCACGATCATGTCCGCGATCATCCCCCGTTCCCGGGCGCCACGCGCGGCGACCGCGGCCATCCGGTTCCACTCCGGGCTCAACCACTCGAGCGCTTCGGCCTCGGTGACGGAGGCGCCGGCGGGCATGGCGATGGGGTTGATCTCGACGCCGCCGACGCCCGCCTCGGCGAGGACGTCGAGTTCGCGGAGGAGCTCCTCCTCGGTGACGCAATCGCCGTTCCACCACCAGCGCACGAAGGGTCGCGCCTCCGCCGGTGGGCTGCGAAACGCCTCGTACAACTCGTCTTCCTCGGCGAGGGCCGGGGAGAAGGGCAAGAGCAGCAGGGACGTGAGCCAAGCGGCCGGCAGGGACTCGAACATGGTTTTGACGCCTTTCAGCGCAGGACTCATCCGGATCGGTACGGCCTCACCTGCGCGGGTTCGCCGTCGATTCTAGCGGTCGCCGGCGCTGCGGCGGGGATCGAGGCCCTTGGCGCGAATCCACTCGTGTACGCTGGACTGCAGTCCCATGCGAATCGCCCTCCTGCTGCTGCTGCCGGGCCTCCCCGCCGCGGCCCTGACCCGCGCCCAGGTCGAGGTGCCCCACTTCGTCGAGCGTCCCGGAAGCCTGGAGTTCTCCGGGCAGCTGATCGTACGGCCGGCGCAGCCCGCCACGCTCGCCGAGCGCGGCCTCTCCGCGGTAGGCGCAGAGACGCTGCGTGCTCGCGCTGCCCAGCGCCTGCGGCCCCATCTCGTCGAGTACGTGCCAGAGACCGACGAGCACATCGTCAGCCT
Source organism: uncultured Planctomycetaceae bacterium (assembly GCA_964507325.1). Lineage (GTDB taxonomy): Bacteria > Planctomycetota > UBA1135 > UBA1135 > CAZDQL01. The sequence continues at coordinate 19,019 of CAZDQL010000031.1, forward strand.
GCCCTCCGGGCAGGACGAGAACGGCTTCGCGGGCGAGCTGATGGCCACCGGTGACTACGAGTACGCCGAACCGGACTGGATCTGCCATCCCACCCAGACGATCCCGAACGACCCGAGCTACCCGGCGCAATGGCACCACATCAAGGTCCGTTCGCCGTTCGCATGGGACACCACCACCGGAGATGCGAGCCTCGTCATCGCCATCGTCGACGGGGGAGTGATGCTCGATCACACCGACCTCGTCGGCGCTCTGGTCCCCGGGTACAACGCCGCCGACGACCTGGCCCAGAGCGCCGGCGGCGACGTCAGCGACGTCGATGGCCACGGCACCTTCGTCGCCGGTCTGGCGGGAGCGGTCGGCAACAACGGAATCCACGTGGCGGGCATCGGCTGGGACTTCTCGCTCATGCCGGTGCGCTACTACAACTCCCCCGGTGGTGGCTACCTGCACCACATCCTGGCCGGCGCGCGCTGGGCCGCCGACCACGGGGCCCGTTGCGTCAACGTCAGTCAGACCGGAGTCGAGTACAACTCCGTACAGACGACCGGGGCCTACCTGAAGAACCGGGGGAGCCTGCTCTTCTGGGCGGCGGGCAACGACTCGCGCGACCTCTCCTGGTTCGACTGGGACGACGTGATCATCGTCGGGGCCACCAACCCCAACGACGGCAAGGCCAGCTTCTCCGCCTACGGCCAGGCGGTCGACGTGTACGCGCCCGGCACGAACATCGTCAGCACCGGCCTCCCCGGTGGTCTGGCCACCGGCAGCGGGACCAGCGCCTCGACGCCGATCGTCGCCGGCATCTGCGCCCTGATCTGGAGCAATCGCCCCCACCTCACGGCCGACGAGGTCGAGGAGCGCCTCTACTACGGCTGCGTCGATCTCGGCGCTCCGGGGAACGACAGCTACTGGGGGTGGGGGCGCGTCGACTCCTACGCCTCCGTCGGTTGCCCCGAGCCGACGAGCTACTGCACCACCTCACCCAACTCGGCGGGTGCGGGCGCCGTCATGTGGTACATGGGCTCGAGCGGGATCGCCGCCGACGATCTGACCCTGGTCTCCCTGGGGTGTCCCCCCAGCCAGTTCGGCCTCTTCTACACCGGCACGGAGCGCGCCAACACCCCGGCCGGCGACGGCATCCTGTGCGCCGGCGGCTCGCTGTGGCGCTTCCCCGCCCTGCAGGTGGACGGCCTCGGGATCGTGGACATGCAGGTCGACTACGACGACCTTCCCGCAGGTCTCACCATCCAAGCGGGGGACACCTGGCGCTACTCCTTCTGGTACCGCGATCCGGGTTTCGGTACCGCTGGCTACAACTTCGCGGACGGGTTGGAGATCACCTTCTGTCCGTGACGCCAGCTCGTCACGTACTCTGCCTGCATGAGCAGAGCGAAGAGGGTCGTGATGGGGATGGTGCTCGCCTCCGTCACCGCGACGAGCGGAGTCCTGGAGGCGCAGGAGCTGGTGCCGGCCGCGCGCAGCCGGGTGGATGGCGAGGGTCGAGTGCGCTTCTCGAACCGGATCCTCGTCGAGGCCGATCGGCTCCGCCCGCAGGCGCAGGCGCTGGCCATGGGATTGCAGCGGCTCGGCGTCGAGGCGACTGTCGTCTCCGACGGCGCAGCCGGCGACGGGCTCGTGCGTTTCGAGCAGGGCGAGCCGGGTGACGGCCTCGCCTATCGGATCCGCGCCCGCGGCTCCGAGGTCCGGGTGCTGGCGGAGGACGGCATCGGAGCCGCCCACGCCGCCGCCAGCCTCATGCAGCTCGTCACCCTCGACGCACAGGGCGCGTCGTGGCCGGTCACCGAGATCGAGGATGCCCCGGATCTCCCCTACCGCTGCTTCATGGTCGACATGGGCCGCAACCCGCACGGCCCGGGGACCCTGCGCGCGGTCGTCGACATGTGCTGGCTCTACAAGGTGAACCTCCTGCAGCTCCACCTCACCGACGACCAGCTCTTCTCCTGGCCCTCCAAGGCCTATCCCGAGCTCCTGAGCGCGAACGCCGGCTGGTGCTGGGAGGACTTCGTCGCCCTGGAGGCGTACAGCCAGGCGCGCGGTGTGGCGATCGTCCCCGAGCTCGAGGTGCCCGGGCACTCGAGCGTCCTGCGCAGGACCTACCCCGAAGTCTTCGGCGAGACCCCCGAGGAGCTGGCTGCCAGCCCCGAGGCCCAGCGGGGGATCGAGACGCTGCTGCGCGAGCTGGCCTCCGTGTTCGAGGCCACGCCCTACATGCACATCGGTGGCGACGAGGCCTACGGCGTTCCGCAGGAGCTCCAGCGCGACCTGATCAACCACCTGAACGGCGTCGTGCGCTCCCTCGGCAAGCGCACGGTGGTGTGGGAGGGCCCCCGCCTGGGTCAGGGGGAGAACAAGGTCGACGAGGACGTCATCCACCTCAACTGGCGCACGATCGACTTCCCCGCGCGCGACATGCTGGCGGCGGGATACGAGGTGGTGAACGCCTCGTGGGATCCGCTCTACATCGTCGACCACTACCCGCGCACGATGTTCACCGCGGTGGACGTCGAGCGCTGCTACGACTGGGATCCCCGCGTGTTCAAGCACGTCAACCCGGGGATCCCGACCTTCGGGAAGCCGCACCGGGTCGACTCCGTCGAGGGGATCCTCGGCTTCTGCATGCCCTGGTGGGAGGGGCGCGAGGAGAACCTCCTGCCGCTCTGCCTACCGCGGCTCGCCGCGGTCGCCAGCGCGGCGTGGAATCGCGCGGGGGAGCGCGACTTCGCGTCGTACCAGCGCCGCAACGAGCGGGTGATGGCTCGCTTCTGGCAGCTCGCCGGAGTCCCCGAGCCCAGCGCGCCACGGGCGGAGGCGGTCACGCCGCCGGGCAATCTGGCCCTCGGCCGGCCGGTGCGCGCCTCGACCGGCGCGGCCCAGCCGCCCTTCGGCCCCGAACGCTTGACCAACGGCGTGACCGACTTCCTCGACCACTTCCTGGGCTACCCGACGGTCCCCGAGCCGCTCGAGATCGTCATCGAGCTCGACGGCACGCCCGAGATCTCGAAGATCGTGGTCTACGAGACGGCGGTGGGAGGGAGCTACGAGCAATACCGCGTCGAGGTCTCGCAGGACGGCCAGCGCTTCGAGAAGGTCGGCGAGGCGTGGCAGGGAACCCGCGGCGAGGCGAACCACGTCGTCCACGAGCTGGAACCGCGCCCCGTCGGCTACGTGAAGATCGTCACCGACGGCAACAAGGCCTTCGTCTTCGCGAGCTTCAGCAGGCTGACCGAGGTGCAGGTGTTCGAGTAGGCCCGGGTGGCGCCCCCTCAGGAAGCCGCCACCAGATCCAAGCTCGCCTTCGTCCACTCGAAGATCGGCTTGGAGAAGAGCAGCAGAATCACGTTCAAGACCGCCAGCACCGCCAGCAGTCCCACGAACCCCGGCTGCGGGCGGACCGTCTCCTGGGCCGGCTTCTCCTTCAGGAACAGGTGCTGCGCCACTCGCATGTAGTAGTAGAGGCTCACCACCGAGTTCAGGAGCAGGAGCAGCGCCAGCCAGCCGTAGTCCAACCAGACCGCCTTGATCAGCTCCAGCTTGCCCATGAAGCCGATCGTCGGCGGCAGCCCGGTCAGGCTGATCAGGAAGACCACCATCGAGATCGACGCCACCGGTGCCTTGAAGCCCAGGCCGTTCAGCGAGTCGTAGGTCTCCTCGCCCGTCTCCCCGCTCAGGTAGAGGAGGAAGCCGAAGGCGCCCAGGTTCATCAGGTAGTAGGCGACCAGGTAGAACATCGCCGCCTCGAGGCCCGCGGTCGACATGGCCGCGACACCCACCAGGACGTAGCCGGCGTGGGCCACCGACGAGTAGGCCAGCATGCGCTTGACGCTCTCCTGGCGCACCGCCGCCAGGTTGCCGAGCGTCATCGTGACCGCGGCCAAGAGCGCGATCAGCGCTCCCACCTGGTCGCCGTAGGCGCGCACCGCCTCGACGGCATCCCCCATGAAGAGCACGCCCAGGAAGCGCAGGAGCACCCCGAACCCCGCCGCCTTCGAAGCCACCGCCAGGAAGGTGGTGACCGGCGTCGGCGCGCCCTCGTAGACGTCCGGCGCCCAGAAGTGGAAGGGCGCCACCGCGATCTTGTAGGAGATCCCGCCCAGGATCATCACCATCGCGACCGCCACCATCCCGGGGCTCTCCTCGATGGCCGCGGCCAGGCTGCGGGTGACCCCCTCGCCCCCAGCCGCCCCCGACATCACCGACAGGTCGAGGGTGCCGGTCAGACCGTAGAGCAGGCTGATCCCGTAGACCAACACCCCCGCCGAGAGGCCGCCGAAGAGCACGTACTTCATGGCGGCCTCGGCCGAGCGCTTCTCCCCCTTGTGGAAGCCCGCCAGGGCGTAGGAGGAGAGGGAGAGCAGCTCGAGCCCCAGCACCAGGAGCAGGAGGTTGTTCGTGCTGACCATGAAGAAGATCCCCACGGCCGCCGCCAGGAGCAGGAAGTAGTACTCCCCGATGTGGTGCTTGCGCTCCCGCCGGTCGCTGATCACGAAGAAGATCACCACCGCCAGCGACGCGCAGGTGAAGAGCTTGAAGAAGTTTCCGAAGCGGTCGACGGTGACCAGCCCGAAGGCGGTGCCCTCGCGCTCGGGGTTGCCGAAGGCGAAGCCGAGCAGCACCGCGGTCGCCGCCAGGCCGGCGATCGAGATCCAGCCCAGACGCGCGCAGTGGCGCTCCTTCCACACCAGGTCCAACACCAGGACCAGGAGCGAGACCGCCACGAGCAAGAGCTCGGGCGCCAGGAGCTTCAGCCCCTGGAGGTGGATGTCGGGTTCCTGCAACAGCGCGAACACGGGGGGAGCCCTTTCGTCGGTCAGTTACCCGGCGTGAGGATCTGGATCAGGTCCATGACGCTCACGTTCATCCAGTCGAGCAGGAAGTGGGGGAAGATCCCCAGGAAAACGCACAGGAAGAGCAGCGGCGCCAGCGAGAAGATCTCGCGCGCGTTGATGTCGGGGTAGTCCTTGTAGCGCTCGTTCAGCGGGCCGAGGAAGACGCGCTGCAAGGCCCACAGGATGTAGGCCGCGGTCAAGACGATACCGATGCAGGAGATCGCCACCAGGATCTGGAAGCGCGTGTCGTCGGCCTGGAAGGAGCCCACCAGGGTGATCGCCTCCGACACGAAACCCGCCATCCCCGGTAGCCCCAGGGAGGCGAAGAAGCCCACCGTCGACAGAGCCCAGTAGCGCGGCATCGGCTGCCCGATCCCGCCGAAGGCGTTCAGGTCGCGGTGGTGGGCGCGGTCGTAGATCACGCCCACGATCAGGAAGCAGGCGGCCGAGCTCGTGCCGTGGTTGAACATCTGCAGGGCCGCGCCGTTCATCCCCCACTCGGTCAGGGCCGCCATGCCGAGCAGCACGAAGCCCATGTGGGAGACCGACGAGTAGGCCACCATGCGCTTGAAGTCGGTCTGCCCCAGCGCCACGTAGGCGCCGTAGACGATCGAGATCACGCCCAGGATCGCCAGGGCGAAGGCGAAGCTCTGGAAGGCGTCGGGGACGATCGGGAAGCAAGCCCGGATCAGGCCGTAGCCCCCGAGCTTCAGCAGGATGCCGGCTAGGATGACCGAGATCGGCGTTGGGGCCTCCACGTGGGCGTCGGGTAGCCAGGTGTGGAAGGGGAAGGTCGGGATCTTGATCGCGAAGCCGACGAACAGGAACCAGAAGACCCAGGTGGTGAAGGGCATCCCGAGCAGCGCGGGACCGCCCCAGCTCCCGGCCTTGCCGACCGCCACCATGGCCGGGATCGAGAAGGTGCCCTGGTCCAGGTACATCGCGATCAGCGCGATCAGCATCAGGACCGAGCCGGCCAAGGTGTAGAGGAAGAACTTGATCGCCGCGTACTCGCGCTGCGGGCCGCCCCAGATGCCGATCAGGAAGTACATCGGCAGGAGCATCACCTCCCAGAAGACGTAGAAGAGGAAGTAGTCCAGGGAGATGAAGACCCCCAGGATGCCCACCTCGAGCAGGAGCAGGAGCGCGTAGTAGGCCTTCGACACCCTCCTCACCGTCTCGCTGGCGGGCACCGCCACGAAGAGCAGGATGGCGGTCAACCACACCAGTGGCAGCGACAACCCGTCGATGCCGACGGTGTAGCGCACCTCGAAGGTCCCCAGGCTGATCCAGCTCACGTCCTGGACGAGCTGGTAGCCGCTGGCGCTGGGGTCGAAGGAGCCGAAGTAGACCTGGGTCGCGAGCACCAGCGGGATGAAGGTCGCGATCCCCGTGATGAGCTTGATGGCGCCCATCTGGGTCTTCGGGACCAACATCACCGCGGCCATCCCGATCAGTGGGATGAAGGTGATCCAGGTCAGGACCGACGACTCGCTGACGATTTTGAGCTGATCCATGGAGGGCTGGGGGGGGGCGGGGCCGAGCCCGGACTATTCGTGAGCGTCCGCCCCAGTGCGCGCCAGGTTCGCCGTGGTGCACGAGTTGGCGTCGATCGGCGCGCAGGCGGGGCCTCTGCGCCCCGTCGAGCACCGAGCGGCGGCAACTCGTGCGCCACGGCGGACCTGGGGTGTGCTGGGGTGGGGGCTCATGAATGGTCCGGGCTCCTAGTTGGTATCAGGTCAAGAGGTGGAAGGCGGCCAGGAGAATCCCGCCGGCCACCGCGAGGGAGACGTACTGCTGGATGCGCCCGGTCTGCAGCAAGCGCACGACCGAGCCACAGGCTTGGGTGAGGTGGGCCAGGAAGTTCACCAACCCATCGACGATGTGCTGGTCGATCCAGGCGCACAGGAATCCCAGGCCCTTGCCGAAGCGGCCGGTGGCGATCACCAGGCCGTCGACGACGTTCTCGTCGACCCACTTGGAGCTGCGGGTCACGACGCGCGTGCCGGCGAGCACGGTCTTGTCGACCGCCTCGTCGATGTAGTACTTGTCGCGCACGAGGCGGTAGACGGGGCCCAGAACGGCGGTGATGCGGCCGGGATCGAGCTTGCGCAGGAGGTAGATCCAGGTCGCGCCCGCGAGCCCCAGGGCCAGCACGATCACGGAGAGGTAGAGGGCGTAGGAGTGGGCTTGATCGGCGACGGGCTCCCTGGCCAACACTTGCACGTTCATCGCCCCCAGGTCGACGCCGGGGTACATCGTCTCGAGCGTCACCAGGTTCCTGAACCAGGGGTGGTGCGGCAAGAAGTCGCCCGTCAGCCAGAAGTTGCCGGCGAAGAGCCCGCCGACGGCGAGCACCACCAGCGAGATCAGGATCGGCAGGGGAGACTCGTGGGCGTGCTCGTAGACGTGCTGGTCCCGCGGCTTCCCGAAGAAGGTCAGGAAGAGCAGGCGGAACATGTAGAAGCTGGTCAGCATCGCGCCCAGCCCCAGGAACACCAGGGCAAAGGTCCCGGTCCACGGCCCGTGGCTCAGGACCGACTCCCAGCAGGAGGCCAGGATCATGTCCTTCGAGTAGAAGCCACTGAAGAGCGGCATGCCGGCGATGGCGCAGGTGCAGATCAGCATCGCCATGCAGGTCACCGGCATCTTCCTGGCCAGCCCCCCCATCTTCTGCATGTCCTGCTCGTGGTGGCAGCCGTGGATCACCGAGCCGGCGGTCAGGAAGAGGCAGCCCTTGAAGAAGGCGTGGGTGACCATGTGGAAGAGCCCCGCCACCAACCCCAATCCCGCCGTGCCGATGGCGGCCACCATGAACCCGAGTTGGGAGATGGTGGAGTAGGCTAGGACCCCCTTCAGGTCGTTCACCGTACAGCCGATCGTCGCGGCGAAGAGCGCCGTGAAGGCGCCGAAGACGGTCACCACCATCAGCACCTCCGGCGACATCAGCGGGAAGGTGCGCCCCAGGAGGAAGACCCCCGCGGCCACCATCGTCGCCGCGTGGATCATCGCCGAGACGGGGGTGGGACCCTCCATGGCGTCCGGCAGCCAGATGTGCAGGGGGAACTGGGCCGACTTGCCGATCGTGCCGCCGAAGACCAGGAGGCCGGCGAGCTGCATCCACTCCGGATAGGAGCCGCCGTTGCGCGCCACCTCTTCGGAGGCCAACCGCCACATCTCGCTGAAGCGGAAGGTCTCGAAGTGGTAGTAGAAGATCGCCATCCCGAGCAGCAGGCAGGTGTCCCCCACGCGCGTGGTCATGAAGGCCTTCTTGCAGGCCGCCGTGGCGTGGGTGATGCGCGGGCTCGTCGGATCGTGGGCGAAGTGGCCGATGAGCAGGTAACTCATCAACCCCATCAGCTCCCAGCAGATGAAGAGGAAGAGCAGGTTGTCCGCCAGCACCAACCCCAACATCGCGAAGGTGAACAAGCTCAGGTTCGCGAAGAAGATGTGGTAGCGCCGGTCCCCGTGCATGTACCCCACCGAGAAGAGGTGCACGAAGAAGGAGACCACCCCCACGGCCGCCAGCATGGCCGCGCCCAGCCCGTCGTAGAGCAGACCGGCCACGATGTTGAGGCCGGGCGCCTTCTCGGAGAAGGCGTACAGCCAGCGGAAGGCTGGGCCGTCCTCCGCTAGGGACTCGTGGAAGAAGCCCGCCCCGTGGCCCGCGGCGCCGATGGCGTGGATGAACATGTACACCGTGATGCACATCACGACGAACATGCCCCCGGTCGGCAGCCAGTCACCCCGGCGCGGCAGATAGCGCCCGATGAAGATCTGCACCACGTAGGCGCAGAGCGGGATCATCGGCACGGCCAAGAGCAGTGCCCACTGGTTGGAGCTCAGCGCTTCGACAGCCTGGGTCGCGTGATCCTGAACGGTGGTCATCGTGGCATCGTGTCGGGATTACTCGCGCAGGAGGTCGGCCTCACTCGGCTTGACCGAGTGGAAGAGGTGGAAGACGTTGAGCACGATCGCCAGCGCCACCGCCGCCTCCGCCGCGGCCAAGATGATGATGAAGACGACGAACATGCGCCCCTCCAGCCCGCCGCCGTTGAAGCGGTTGAAGGCGGCGAAGTTGATGCTGGCGGCGTTGAGGATCATCTCGATCCCCATCAGCACGTAGAGCACGTTGCGCCGGCTGACGATGCAGACGACGCCCAGGGCGAAGAGCGCGACGGACACGGCCAGGTAGGCGTCCAAACCCATCAGGCGGCACCTTCCTCGGAATCGGTTTCCGGTTCGAAGTCCTGGCGCCGGCGGCGCGCGATGTAGACGGCGGCCACCAGGGCCACGGTCAGGAGAAAAGCGGCCAGCTCGAAGGCCACCACGTACTGCTCGGGGTGCAGGAAGGCCAGGCCGATGTCCTCGGCGCGGGTGGTCATCTCAGGCAGCTCCTCGGCGGTGGCCCAGGTGCCGACCCCGCGCCCGACGACCCGGGAGACGAGGAAGGCCACTCCGATCCCCATCAGGAGCGTCGCCCAACCCAGCCGTGGGAGCTTGCGCTCCTTCAGGTCGGGTGGAGTCAGCATCACCCCGAAGAGCAAGAGCGCCAGGATCCCGCCCACGTATATCAGGATCTGCGCCATCGCCAGGAAGTCGTTCCCCAGCAGGAGGAAGAGTCCCGCCACCCCCACGAAGGTCGCCATCAGGCAGAAGGCGCTGCGCACCACCGAGCGCTCCCAGATGCACATGGCGCTGCCGCCCAGGGTCAGGACGGCGCACAATGCGAATGCCACGCCCAGGCCTCCGGCGTGCAGCCCGCCCGCGACCAGCGCGGCCAGGCTCGCCAGCCCCAGGGCGCAGTAGAAGAGGAGTTGCGACTTGTCCTTCATCTAGGCCTCCCCCTCCCCTTCTTCCGCTTGCTTCTCAGCCGCTTCCTGCGCCTTCTTCTTGGCGGCTTCCTCGGCCTTCTTGCGCTTGGCCTCTTCCTTGGCCTTCTTCTTCGCCTCGGCCTCCTTCATGCGCACCCGAGCGTCGGGCGCCATCCCCAGGTAGGAGAGCAGATCGAGCTTCAGCTCCGAGCGGTCGTAGACCGCGAAGGCGAACTCCGCGCCCATGTGGATGCAGTCCTTCGGGCAGGGGTAGACGCACAGCTCGCAGAACATGCACTTCTGGTAGTCGACCGTGAAGCTGACCCACTCCAGCTCGTTGCCGGCGTGGCGCACGGCGTCCATCTCGATGCAGTCCACCGGGCAAGCGCGCGCGCAGGCCAGGCAGTTGATGCACTTCTCCTGCTCGAGATAGTGCACGCCCCGGAAGCGATCGGGGATCGGCAGGCGCTCGTCGGGGTACTGGATCGTGATCGGCTTCTGCAGGAAGTACCTGCCGGTGATCCCCATGCCCACCGTGGTGGTGCGGAGCGCCTTCCAGACGTTTGTGAGGTATTCCTTCACGTTGGTCATGGGAACCTCAACCGAAGAGGGCGAAGCGGGCCGCCTCCCACAGGGCGGTGAGCAGGACGCACAAGAGCGCCAGGGGCGTGAGGTACTTGTACCCCATGGTCATGACCTGATCGATGCGCACGCGCGGCAGCGTCCAGCGCAGCCACATCATCAGGAACACCCCGGCGAAGCCCTTCGCGACCAGCGTCCCGAAGCAGACCAAGGAGTAGAGCACGGTGCCGTCGAGCTCGACTTGGCGCATGAGCGCCGTGGCGGGGCTCTCGAAACCGCCGAAGAAGAAGACCCCCGCGACGACGCTCATCAGGAACATCGCGGCGTACTCCTCCATCATGAAGAAGGTCCAGCGCAGCCCGGAGTACTCGGTCATGAATCCCGCCACCAGCTCCGACTCCGCCTCGGGCAGGTCGAAGGGCGCGCGCTTGGTCTCCGCCAGGGCGGCGATCCAGAAGATGATGAAGGCGGCGATGTTGAACGGGTCCTGGAAGATCGTCCACTGCAGCCCGAACCACCCCGACTGCAGGGAGCTCGCCTCGAGCAGGCTGAAGGTCCCCAGCGTCATCAAGGGGCACAGGAGCGCCAGCCCCAGCGGGATCTCGTAGGCCACCACCTGCGCCGCCTCGCGCATGGCCCCGTAGAGGGACCACTTCGAGTTCGACGCCCAGCCGGACATGATGACACCGATGGTGGTCGTCGACCCCAGCGCCAGGATGGTGAAGATCCCCAGGTCCATGCGCGCGAAGTACCAGTCGTACGAGAGCGGCATGGCGACCAGAGCGCCGAAGATCGAAGCCAGCACCAGCGCCGGCGCCAGCACGAAGAGCACCTTGTCGGCACCCTTGGGGATCATGTCCTCCTTCTGGAAGAGCTTGAGGCCGTCGGCGATCGTCTGCGCCCAGCCGTGCCAGCCGCCGGGGTACATCGGACCCAGGCGGCACTGGATGTGACCGCCGACCTTGCGCTCCATCCACACCGAGAAGAGCGCCACCAGCGCGATGATCACCAGCAGGAGCACGACCCCGGCCAGGGCCGTCCCCAGGATCAGTGCCCAGCCGGGCACCCAGGAGGACAGCCCGAGCCACTCGAGGAGTCGCAGCAGGAAGTTCGACGAGTCGTGCGCAGGCATCAGCGATCCGTCTCCCCGACCACCAGGTCGATCGATCCGACGATGGCCACCGAGTCGGCGAGCAAGGTGCCTGGCATCAGGTCCTCGAGCACCGCTAGGTTCACGAAGGAGGGCGCGCGCACGCGGCAGCGCACGGCGACCTTGCCACCATCGGAGTGCACGTAGTGACCCAGCTCGCCGCGCGGGTTCTCGATCCCCACGTAGCCCTCACCCGCGGGCACCTTGAGGGTCTTGGGCAGCTTGGGCATCACCGGGCCCTCCTCGATGTTGTCGAGGCACCAGCGCACGATGCCGATGCTCTGCAGCATCTCGTCCATGCGCACGTAGAAGCGGTCCCAGTTGTCCCCCACCAGCCCCTTCTCACCGCGACCGATCGGGATCTGGAAAGCGCCGTCGGCGGCGGCCTCCCCGTAGGCCATGTAGGGCATGTCGCGCCGCAGATCGAAGTCGACTCCGCTGGCGCGCAGCATCGGCCCCGTCAGACCGAAATCCAGGGCCATCTCGCGCGAAACCGGACCGACTCTCGCGGTGCGCTGCACGAAGATGTGGTTCTCCACCAGGAGGTTGTAGTAGTCGTGCCACTTCTCCTCGAAGAGGTCGCAGAAGTGGCTCACCTCCTGCAGCCAGCCGGGGGGAGCATCGTTGAACACCCCCCCGATGCGGATGTAGGTGTAGGTCAGCCGCGCGCCGCATATCTTCTCGAAGAGCGACTGGATCCACTCCCGCTCGCGGAAGGCGTAGAAGAAGGGCGTGAAGGCACCGATGTCGAGCCCGTAGCACGCGAAGCAGATCAGGTGGCTGGCGATGCGGTTCAGCTCGGCGCAGATGATGCGCAGCATCGTGGCCCGCCGCGGCACCTCGACGTCGGGCATCAGCGCCTCGACCGCCAGGCTGTACGACAGGTTGTTGTTCATCGCCGACAGGTAGTCGTACCGGTCGGTGTAGGGCAGGAACTGCATCCACTCGACGTTCTCGCCGATCTTCTCGGCGCTGCGGTGCAGGTAGCCCAGGTGCGGCTGCGCGCCGGTCACCAACTCCCCGTCGGTCCGCAAGAGGACCCGCATCACGCCGTGGGTGGCGGGGTGCTGGGGTCCCATGTTGACCTCCAGGTCGGAGGTGGCGACGTCGTAGAAGAACTCCCGCTCTCCGTTGGGCAGCACGCGCACCTCGTCGGGCGGGGGCAGGATGCTCTTGCCGTTCTCTCCGGTGGGCGTCGTCATCGTCCTAATCGCAGGAGATCCCGCGGTACTGCGTGGGGAACTCGTAGTCCTTGCGCAACGGATGGCCTTCCCAGTCGTCTGGCAGCAGGATGTGGCGCGGGTCGGGGTGCCCCTCGAAGGTGACCCCGAACATCTCCGCGCACTCCCGCTCGTGCCATTGGGCGGCACGGTAGACGGCGGTGGTCGTGGGCATGCGCGGGGCCTCCTTGGGGAGGTGCGCCTTGATGAACAGCCGGTGGCGCAGCTCCACCGAGAGCAGCTGGATCAGGATCCAGAGCTCCGGCTCGTCCTTGCCCGGATCGGAGGCGCAGATGTCCACCAGCATCTCGAAGCGCAGGTGCGGTTCGTCGCGGCAGATGGTCAGGAACTCCACCAGCGCGTCGGGTTCGACGCGCACGAAGGGCTGACCGGAGCGCCCCTTGTCCTTGGCGGCCTTGTCCGCGGGGCGCGGCTCGCCGACTTCGACGATGCCCGGCGCCTGGACGGCCTTCAGTCGGTCGACGATTGCCTGGAAGTCCATGGCTCAACCCCCGGAAGCGGGCTTGCGGATGACGTTCGAGCGCCGGATCTTGTCCTGCAGCTTCATCAGGCCCTCGAGCAGCGCCTCCGGCCGTGGGGGGCAGCCGGCGATGTACACGTCCACGGGGATGATGCGGTCGACGCCCTTCATCACGGAGTAGCCGTACGTGTGGTAGGGGCCCCCGCCGGTGGCGCAGGCCCCCATGGCGATCACGTACTTGGGCGACGCCATCTGGTCGTAGAGGCGCTTGACGCGCTCGCCCATCTTGAAGTTGACGGTACCGGCCACGATCATCAGGTCCGCCTGCCGCGGCGTGGCCCGGAAGGCCCCGGCGCCGAAGCGGTCGAGGTCGTGGTGCGACGCCCCGGCCGCCATCATCTCGATGGCGCAGCAGGCCAGACCGAAGGTCATGGGCCAAAGGCTGTGGGCCTTGGACCAATTGAGCAGCCAGTCGACCTTGGTCGTCAGGACGTTCTCTTTGAAGGCTTCTCGAAGCAGTGCCACGGTGTCCTAACCCCTTCAGGCGGCCTCGCCGTCGTTCTTTGGATCTTCGGGCTGTTGCTCCTCCGGAGGGATGAGCGGTCCAGCCTCCGACCGCGATTCCGGCCGGTAGTCCTTCCCCCGATATGCGAGCACCCAGTCCAGGTCCCCCTTGGCCCACACCGCGACCAGGCCGAAGAAGAGGATCACCACGAACAGCGCGCCCTTGGCCACCGCCCAGTACCCGATCACGTCCGTCTCGAAGGCCTTGCGGATGACCATCGCCCAGGGGAAGAGGAAGGCGATCTCCACCGCGAAGATGACGTAGATCAGCGCCACCGTGTAGTAGCGGATGTCGAACTGCACCCACGAGGCGCCGATCGTCTTCTCGCCGCACTCGTAGGTCTCCCGGCCCCGTTCGGTCTTGCGCTGGGGCCGGATCAAGGCCCCCAAGATGATGGCCGCGAAGACGAACGCGAAACCCACTCCCGCGAAGACCAGGAGGTTCAGATAGTCGAAGTGCATGCCGTGGGGCGCGGCCGGGGGGAGGAGATGGGGGGATCCGGCGCCCGGTTGGTCACCGTCTCCAGAGCTCGACGGTGCGCGTATCTTCCGTGGATACACCGACTTGCGGCCCTCGGCGGGCGCTCCGGAGACGCCCGGGGAGGGCGCGGTTCACCGCCCTCGTGGTCAAGTCGGCGGAGAGTCTAGGAGTGCTCGGAAGCCAGTGCAAGGTGTGCTGAGGGGGGTGGAGACCTCCTCATCGGGCGGGGAAACGGGCCCCTGATGTGGGGTGTGCAACCCCTTCCGACTTCGGTGGGTCTCACAGGTCGGTGCGTCCTTTCGCCGAGCTCGACGCGGCCCTCACCCACCGGAGCAGCTCCCCCTGGCCGTGGCTGGCCCTGCTCCTGACCTGCCATCTGGTCTTACGGTGGCTGGGCACCACCGGCTGGATGCCCGATCCCGGATCTGGAGTGGTCAGAAGGTGGGCAGCGACTGTCCTGGACCACCCATTTCGCAGCGCAGTGGGGCTGATGCTCCTATCGTGGGCTCTGAGACCTCCCTCGCGGTCATCCCTAGGAAACATCTCGAGGGGGCCCTATAATATTCGCCCTTCGGGGGGCCTGCCGTCGCGGCAGGCCGAAGCTTTAACTGGGGCCCAGGAAGGCTCTTACGACCGCTCGAATGTCAGTCCGGCAGGAATCCAATCAGCTCCTCCACGGTCCCGCGCGGACCCGTCTGGGGCGTACCCTCATTCTCGATCTGACCGCCCCCCAGCTCCAAATGGTGGTGGAGCGGGGTAGCACCCTCGCCCGCGGCTCCGTCGTGGTCACCACCTGTGCCCGGCGGCTAATCGAGCTCTCCCGGGGCGGTGAGAAGGTGAACACCGTGGCGGTCGTGGGTTCCGAAGGGGACCCGACCGACCACCCCGACCTGCGAGAGGTGACCGAGAACCTGCGCACCCTGCGGGACAAGTGGTTCCCACGGGCCAAGCTGGTCCTGATGACCGACTCCCGGGACCTGGAGGGGTGGGACCTGCGTGCCACCTTCGGGATGTACGACAAGGTGTTCCTGCGCTACGAGTGGGGCACCGCCAAGGTCTTCTCGGCGGCCACCGGGGACAAGGGAACCCAGCTCGGGGTCCTGACCCGCCAGCTCCAGGGGCTCGACCACCTGGTCGTCCAGGCCAACTTCTTCCGCGGTGACCTGGACAACTCCACCGAGCGCGAGGTCACCAACTGGATCAAGAAGCTGCAGGAGGTCCAGCCCCGGGAGGTGCACATCCTGACCGGCGCCGGCCCCCAGACCCGCAAGGTGAAGCCGGTCACCCCCACCCGCCGCAAGCAGATCGCGGAGGAGGCGGCGGAGTGCCTCGGGGTGACGGTCTCGATCCACGAGGAAGACGCACTCCTGGTCTAGCCTCGAAGGTCGTAAGCTCGGCCCTGCCATGACCACCCCCCTGGTCGAACTCCACGGCGTCACGCGCCGTTTCGACGAGGTGGTGGCGGTCCGCGACCTGGACCTGGAGGTCCTCGCGGGCGAGGTCTTCGGCCTCCTGGGCCCCAACGGCGCCGGCAAGACCACCACCGTGCGCATGATCTCCGGCCTGCTCACCCCCACGGAGGGGCGGGTCCTGGTGGACGGCGCCGACGTCACGGCCGACCCCCTGGCCGCCAAGCGCCGCATCGGCTTCGTCCCGGACGGAGCGCCCCTCTACCCCAACCTGAGCCCCCGCCAGCACCTCCTGCTCGTGGGCCGCCTGCACGGGATCGACGAGGGGGGCCTCGCCGCCGAGGCGGAGCGCCTGATCGACTGCCTGGGCCTCTCCGACCGCATCGACGACCCGGTCGGCGAGTTCTCCCGCGGCATGCGCCAGAAGACCGCCCTGGCCTGCGCCATCCTGCCCCGGCCGCGCCTCCTGGTCCTCGACGAGCCCCTCTCCGGCCTCGACGCCCCCACCGCCTCGGTCTTCAAGGAGGTGCTGCGCGCCTGGGCCCGGGAGGGCGGGTCGGTGCTCTACACCTCCCACCTCCTGGATGTGGTGGAGCGCATCTGCGACCGGATGGCGGTCATGACCGAGGGAAGCCTGGTCGGCCTCGGCAGCCTGGACGAGCTGCGCGCCCAGGCGGGGCGGGGAGGCACCCTGGAGGAGGTCTTCGGAACCCTGGCCCACACCGAGGACCCCACCGAGCAGGCGCGACGGCTCCTGGGCAGCGCCTCCTGACGAGGCCCTACACCATCCCCACCGGGATCGGCCGGAAGTCGTCGTCCACCGCCACCATCGTCACTTGCGCCTCGGTGACGTAGTCCTGCCGCCCAGCCCCGCGGCACCTCTGTGCCCAAACCGCCACGTGCACCTTCATGGAGGTGCGCCCGATCGCCCGCGTCTCGGTGAAGAACGAGACCAGATCGCCTACCCGCACGGGGGCTTTGAAGTCCACCTTGTCCAGCGACACCGTCACCACCTTGCCCGGGTGGTGCCGGTAGGCCTCGATCGCGGCCGCCATGTCGATCCCCGAGAGGATCACCCCCCCAAAGATCGTGCCCAGGGCGTTGGTGTCGCGGGGCATCATCGCCTGGCGGATGGCGGGGTCGGCGTCGTCGGGGTAGCGGTCGGGGGAGAGGTGGGTCATCGGGTGGGGGGGGGCGGCAAGGACTGGAGTCGGCGTGGATCTACCCTAGTGAACTGCCTCCCTTCAGTGTGCTTCCCGGAGCTCGGCCTCTCCGCTGCCGCAGCCGAACCCCCTTCCAGGCTGCCCCACTGGAGCGGTTCGCCCACCTCCGGTCCGTCACCCTCCCGGTAGGGCCTGCTCGAGCGGCCTGTCATCCCAAGTCTTTGTGGGCAAAGGTCCTACGGCGAGCGATCTCGCGCGATGCCCATCGAAGGGCGGCAGTTCAGTACCGTAGGCCCCCGCAGCGCCATGTGGAAACCCGTCGCCTCGATCGTCCGCGCCCAGCTCGCGGGCGAGTGGTACGCCGAGCGCGGAGCGCGCCTCCCCGTGGCGCCGATCCTCTTCCAGCTGGTGGTGGCCGCGGTCCTGTGCGCCATCGCCCGGGACGTCCTGCCGCCCCACCCCTACGCGCTCTTCGCCCTGACGATCCCCCTCGGCCTGGGCGCCATCGCCCTCTTCGGTGAGCTGGCGCCCCTTCTGCGCGCCGACCCCGCCGCGGAGTGGGTCGGGTCCCTCCCGGTGCGGGCGATCGAGCTGCGCATGGCGCGGGCGATCGTCCTGACGATCCTCCTGGGGGGGCTGGCCCTCGGGGCCCTGATCCCCGCGGCGGTGCTGGCGCCGGAGGGGGCCGGCTTCCTCGGGCGCTTGGCCCTGGTCGGACTGGGCCTGGTGCAGGCCCTGGCCCTCGCGGCGGGGCTGCTCTGCCTCCAGGCGCTCTGCGCACGGCGCGCCGAGGGCCTGCTGGTGCTCCTGCACACCCTGCTCTTCGTCGGGGTCCTGGTGGGGTTCCTCGTGGGGCTCTCGGGGCTCCCGGCGCTGGCGGAGATCGACGAGCCGCGGGGAGCGCTCCTGCTCCTGCCCTCGGGGTGGTTCGCGGCGCTCACGCCCGGCGCGCCCCGTGGGACCGCCGCGCTCCTGGGGATGGGAGCGATCGCGGCGACCGCCGTGGTGCTGGCGCTGGCCCCCTTCCCCCCGGCACCGCAGGCGCGTCGGACGCGCTCCCCCCTCTCGATCCTCCTGGCCCCCTTCCGCTGGGTGGTGACGCGCTGGTGGCTGCGCCGCGGAGAGCGGGCCGGCTTCGATCTGGTGTACGACGGCCTGCCGGCGGAGCGGGACTTCGTCTCGCGCGCCTACCCCCTGATGGCGGTGCCCCTCGTCTTCCTGCTCCTCGGGGCAGGGGACGGGAGCGAGAAGGGGGAGGGGCTGCTCGCCCTGGCGCTGTTCGCCCCGGGGATGTACCTGCCGGTCCTGCTCCTGCACGTGCCCGCCACGGCCACGCCGGCGGCGCGTTGGCTGGTGGACAGCGCCCCCCTCGACCCGGCAGTGGAGGCCGCGGGCGCCCGCAAGGCGGTCGCTCTGCGCTTCCTGACGCCTCTCTACCTGGGGCTGGCGGTGCTGGCGGCGGTCCTGATGGACGCCGAGTTCGCCCTGCGCCTGACGCCGGCGGCGGCGGCGGTGGGGCTCCTGCTCCTGCGGGTGCTCTGGCCCCTCTTCGTGCGCAAGCCGCCCCTCTCGACCGCCGCCGGAGACTTGGGCACCGCCTGGGACGACTCCGGTTCGGGTGCGATGTTCGCGGTGGGCCTCGGCACCGCCCTGGTGGCGCTGCTCGCCTGGCGGCTGCTCCCCGGTCCCCTCTCCGGCTTCGCCCTACTGGCGCTCGTCCTGATCCTCGAGCGGGTGCCTCGACTGGGAGGCGCGCGCGGAAAGGAAGTCCGAGAGGTCGGCGGCTAGAGGGCTCTCCACCTCGACCTCGCGTCCGCCGACGGGGGTGGTGAAGCGCAGGCGGTGGTGGTGCAGGGCGTGGCGCTCGAGCTCCAGGCGGCGCAGGTCGTCGGGGGTGAGGCGTTCCTCCGCCGCGCGCACGAAGCACCCCGGGTCGGGGCCGTAGAGCTTGTCCCCCACGATCGGGTACCCGCGGGCGGAGAGGTGCAGGCGGATCTGGTGCTGGCGCCCGGTCAGGAGCCGGCAGCTCACCAGGGTGTAGCGCCCGAGGCGCTCGACCACCTCGACGTCGGTGCGCGAGGGCAGCCCGTCGGCGCGCACCGCCATCTTGAGGCGCACGTCGCTCGCCCGGGAGGGCCCGATCGGATCGGTGATCGAGAAGGCCTGCGGCTCGACCCGCCCCCAGACGATCGCCAGGTAGGTCTTGGCCACCTCGCGATCCTCGAACTGCAGGGCCAGACGCGGGTGGGTCGCGGCGCGCTTGGCGACCAGCACGATGCCGCTCGTCTCCCGGTCGAGGCGGTGGCAGAGGCGCGGCGTCATCCTCCCCGCCTCCACCTCGGCCTTGAAGTGGGCGTGGACCCGCTGGATCAGGGTGTCGGTCACGTGCCGGCCAGAGGGGTGCACCGCCACCAGCGGCGGCTTGTCGAGGGCGACCACATCCTCGTCCTCGTAGAGGATCGAGAGGGGCCCCATCTGCCCGACGTGCACCGTCTGGCGCTGCTCCTCGGGGACGACGATCACCACCCGCGAGCCGTGGCGCAGCTTGCGGCCCGGGCGCCGTTCGCACTCCAACTCGCCGCAGCCCTGGGGGTGCTCGGGGGTGGCCGCGTCGACGTGCACGTGGCCGCCGCGGATCAGCTCCTGGATCGAGGTGCGCGAGCGCCAGCGCAGGTGCTCCGCCAGGAACTGGTCGAGCCGCATCACCAAGTCCCGCGCCTTGACCCGGAAGTCGCTGGCGTCGACCGTGAGCTCGACCCGCTCCACGGGTTCGGTCAGGTCGCGGTCCTTGGGGAGGAAGCCCATCGTTGGTGGTGCGATCGAACCACTCGGTCCGGATGTGAAGGAAGCCGCCTCCCGGCGGCTCCCTGCTCCCTTCCGCGCCCCTTCCGGTGCGCGATCCCCCTTGGCTAACGGCGGACGGGCCGGCGGGGGCGGCGTTTGCGGCGGCGGTTGGGGTCGTTCTTGCGGGTCGCCTTCTGGATCGTCCGCAGGCGCTCGCGGCGCTCGCGGCGGCGCCGGTCGGAGCGCTTCTCGTGCCAGCTGTGCGCCTTGGCCAGGCGGAAGATCCCGCTGTAGTTGCACTGGCGCTTGAAGCGTCGCAGGGCGGCTTCGAGGGACTCGTTGGAACGGACGGCGACCTTGATCAAGGCGGGGACGGTGGTTGGGGTTCGAAGGGGTAGGTCGGACGGAAGGGCGGAATACCCTAGCGTCAGCCTCCCCCTGCGGGAACCACCCGGCGGGATTTCCCACCTGCTTCCGAGCGGCCTTCCGCGCCGCGAAACGCGGTTCAGGGGGTGTACGGGCACCTCGATTTGCCACATCCGGGGAGCCGTGGGAGGCTTGGACCGCCCCCTCCGGGCGTCCTCCCCGATCCTTCCTCCCAGGCCGCGCCACCCCGGAATCCCACCGAGTTGCGGCCCGGCACGTCTCCCCAGCGAGCATAGACATGACATCCAAGCGAACGAGCATCCTCCCGCTCGGCCTCACCCTCGCCGCTGCCCTCACCTTCGGCCCCGCCCCCGGCGCAGCCCAGGAGCCGGCCCCCCGCGGCGACTTCGTCGAGCGGCCCGGCGAGCGCGAGCTCTCGGGGCGCCTGATCGCGCGCCCGGTCCAGTACGAGGCCTGGCGCGCGGCCGGACTCGTCCACCACGCGGCCCGTGAGCGCGTCGCCGCCGCCCGCCTCGCGATGACCGCCTACGACGTCGCGGACTTCGTGCCGGCGACCGACGAGTACATCGTCCGCGTGCCCGCCGGTCAGGCTGAGGCCACCATCGCGAGGGCTCTGCTGGCGACGGGCAACTTCCAGTACGTCGAGCCGGACTGGATCCTGTATCCGATCGCTTGCCCGGACGACCCGCGCTTCGGGAACCAGTGGCAGCACGTGAACATGGACTCCTGTGCGGGCTGGGACCTGCACACCGGCGGGCCGTCGGTGGCCGTGGGGATCTGCGACACGGGCGTGCGCACGACCCACGAGGACCTCCAGCTCCACCGCCTCGAGGGCTACAACGCGGTCGATCGGCTGTGGGAGTCCCAGGGCGGAAACATCGGCGCCGTGCACCCGCACGGTACGCAGACGACGGGTTGCGCCGCGGCCAACGGCGACAACGGCGTCGGCGTCGCGGGCGTCGGCTGGAACCTGAGCCACCGCATGATGCGCGTCTCGAACAGCTCCGGCGGCGGCGCCTACATGAGCGACCTGCAGCACGCGGCGCGCACATCGGTCGAGGCCGGCGACCGCGTCGCCAGCGTCAGCTACTCCGGCGTCGACACGTCGTCGAACCTGACCACGGCGACCTACATCAAGTCGCGCGGCGGGCTGCTCGTCTGGGCGGCGGGCAACGACGGCCGCAACCTGACGTACGGGGACCGCGATGCGGACGACATCATCGTCGCGGGCGCGACCGACTCGGGCGACAACCTGGCCTACTTCACCGCCTACGGGCCGTTCGTCGACGTGACCGCCCCCGGTGTCTCGGTCCACACCACCAGCAGCTCGTCCAACTCGAGCTACGCCTCGGTGAGCGGCACGAGCTTCTCGTGCCCGCTGACCGCGGGCCTCTGCGCCCTGATCTGGTCCGCGGACCCCAGCCTCACCCCCGACGAGGTCGAGACGATCCTCAAGCAGGGCGCCGAGGACCTCGGGGCGGCCGGTCCCGACAACTCCTACGGCTACGGCCGGATCGACGTCCTGGGCGCGCTGAACCTCGTCGGAGGCGGGGTCGCGCCGACCGCCGGCTTCACCGGAGACCCGACTTCCGGCGTCGTGCCGCTCACCGTCGACTTCACCGACACGTCCAGCGGCGCGCCGGATACCTGGGACTGGGACTTCGGTGACGGCGACTCCTCCACGGAGCCCCGACCCATGTCTACACGGCGGCGGGCGTCTACACAGTCAGCCTGACCGTGACCAACGCGTACGGCTCCGACACCCTGACCCGCACCGACTACATCACGGTCGACGCCGATCCGGGTCCGCCTCCGGTGGCGGACTTCGTGGGCGATCCGGTCTCGGGCATCGTGCCGCTGACCGTCGACTTCAGCGACCTCTCGACCGAGTCCCCGACGACTTGGGACTGGGACTTCGGTGACGGTGGGAGCTCCACGGCGCAGCACCCGAGCCACACCTACACCGCGGCCGGGGTCTACACCGTCAGCCTCACGGTCACCAACGCGGGTGGCTCGGACACGCTGACGCGCACCGACTACATCACCGTCGATCCGGACCCCGGCACCCCGCCGGTGGCCGACTTCGTCGGCGTCCCGACTTCGGGGACGGTGCCGCTCCCGGTCTCCTTCACCGACCTCTCCCTGAACGACCCGACCTCGTGGTCGTGGGACTTCGGAGACGGCGGGACCTCCTCGGCGCAGCACCCGGACTACACCTACACCACGGCCGGGGTGTACACCGTCAGCCTCACGGTGAGCAACGCCGCCGGCAGCGACACTCTGACGCTGCCCGGCTACATCACCGTCAACGACGGCGGTGGGGCGATCTTCTCGGACGGCTTCGAGAGCGGCTCGTTCGCCACCGGCGGCTGGATCGTCGCGAACAAGAAAGCCCGCGTCCACACGAAGGCCGCCTACACGGGACTCTACGGGGCGATGCTGCGCCGCACGACCGCGATCGAAGTGGCGGTCGACACGACGGGACGCACGGGAGTGACGTTGAGCTACGCGCGGAGGGCCATCCGTGCCAGTGGCGGAGCCCTCGTCGTCGAGTGGTTCGACGGCGCGTCGTGGCACCTGGTCGAGGCAACCGGCAACACCGGCTGGGGCACGACGACCGTCTCCCTCGGCGTTCTCGCGGACGACAACCCCGATCTGAGGATCCGGTTCACCGTCAACGCCGGGCGGGGGCAGGTCCACGTGGACGACGTCCTCGTCGACGCGGACTGAGCCCAAGCTACGACCCGAGAGACGACGGAGCGCCCGTCGCGCCGCGAGGCGCGGCGGGCGCTCGACTGGACTTCCCGTCCCCCCGCGGCCATCCTGCCCCGGTGGCCGCCACCTTCGACCCCCGGGAGCGTCCCGACCCCGACGCGGGCGGGGGGGAGGAGGAGGAGGCGCTCCAGGGCCTGGTCGACGTGGTCACCTACCACGACGGCGGCACCCTCTACACGGTGCTGCGGCTGGTCCCGGAGCCGGGATTCGCCGCGCCCTCCACGGGGGAGCTCTTCGCCTCCGAGCGCCTGACCGCCGTCGGCCGCGTGCCCGATCCGCCCGAGGGGGCGCGGGTGCGCCTCACAGGGCGCTGGGGTCGCCACCCCGTCCACGGCCACCAGTTCGAGTTCGACTCCCTGCGCATCCTGCCGCCGGTGGACCGGGCGGGGCTGGAGCGCTACCTGGCCTCGAAGGCCTTCGAGGGGATCGGCCCCACCCTGGCGGGGCGCATCGTCGACACCCTCGGCGCCGGCGCCCTGGAGCGGATCGCGGAGGGGGTGGAGTGCCTGGCCCCGATCCGGGGGCTCTCGGCGGAGGTGGCCCAACGCCTGCACGAGTCGGTGCGCGCCCAGGAGGAGGTGCACCGCGCCTACGCCTTCCTGCACGGTCTCGGCCTCGGCCCGGTGCAGTCCCACGCGGTGATCCAGACCCTGGGGCCGGGGTGCGAGGAGCTCCTGCGCGAGGATCCCTACCGCCTGGCCCAGGTCGCCGGGATGGGCTTCCGCAGCGCCGACCGGGCGGCGACGGCGCTGGGCTTCGCGGAGGACGACCCGCGGCGACTGGCGGCGGCGCTGCGGCACGTCCTCGGCCGGGGGGCGGAGGATGGGCACAGCCTGCTGCCCCTGGGGGGGCTGATCGATCGCGCCCGCCACGAGCTGCGCGGGGTCGGGGAGGGGGACGCCTTCCTGGCCGCCGCCGCGGAGTTGGCGGCGCAGAGGGAGCTGGTGCTCGACCGCTCCTTCCTCCCCGAGGACGCCGCCCCGGGGGACGAGGAGACCCTCGCCTACCTGCCCTACCTCTTCGCCAGCGAAGAGGGGGTCGCGCGCCACCTCGCCCGCCTGCTCGGCGAGCCGGCGCACCCGCTGGCGGACGTCGCGGCCGTGACGCAGGCGGAGCGCGACGCGTCCCTGCATCTCGGCGACGTCCAGCGGGAGGCGGTGCTGACCCTGCTCTCCCACCCCGTCGCCTTGTTGACGGGGGGGCCGGGGGGGGGCAAGACGACGATCGTGCGCATCGTCGCCAACCTGGCGGAGGGGGCGGGTGCGAAGCTCCTGCTCGCTTCCCCCACCGGTCGAGCGGCCAAGCGCCTGTCGGAGGCCACCGGTCGCCCCGCCGCCACGATCCACCGCATGCTGCGCTACGACCCGGAGCAGGGGGGCTTCGTGCACGGTCGCGAGAAGCCCCTGCGGGCGGGGATGGTGATCGTGGACGAGATCTCGATGCTCGACGTGGTCCTCGCCAACCACCTGCTGGCGGCGATCGCCCGCGGCACGCGGGTCGTCCTGGTGGGCGATCCCGACCAGCTCCCCTCGGTGGGCCCCGGCAACGTGCTGGCAGACCTGCTCGCCTCGCGGCGCGTCCCGGTCGCGCGCCTCTCTCGCATCTACCGCCAGGAGCGCGGCAGCCTGATCGTGGAGAACGCCCACCGCATGTTGGGTGGCGAGACGCCCCTCTTCCCGCCCCGCGGCGATCGCTCGGCGGACTTCTACCTCTTCCCGAGCGAGGACCCCGCCGACGCCGCGGACCTCCTGATCGACGTGGTGACGCGTCGCCTGGGCGAGACCTTCGGCCTGGACTGGACCGAGCAGGTGCAGGTGATCGCGCCGATGTACCGCGGGGACTGCGGCGTCGACGCCCTGAACGACCGCCTGCGCGAGGCGCGCGGCATCGGCGGCCGGGAGGTGATCCGCGGCGACCGTCGCTGGCGCCTCGGCGACCGCGTGATCCACACCCGCAACGACTACGAGAAGCAGGTCTTCAACGGCGACATGGGGGTGATCGTCGAGGTCACCCCGGAGGGGATCGTCCGGGTGCGCTACCCGGAGCAGGACGTGAACTACGTCGGAGCGGAGCTCTCCGACCTGCGGCCGGCTTTCGCCATCACCGTGCACCGCAGCCAGGGGGGCGAGTTCCCGTGCGTGGTGATCCCCCTGGTGATGCAGCACGCGGTGATGCTGCAGCGCAATCTGATCTACACGGCGGTGACCCGGGCGCGGCGCTTGGTGGTGCTGGTGGGGTCGCGCAGGGCGCTGGAGCGGGCGATCGGGAACGCGGACCAGGCGAGCCGGGAGAGCGCCCTGGCGGCGCGGGTGGTGCGCGAGGTGGAGGTGTCAGCGTAGCGGCTCCCCGAAGTTCACGTGGAAGTGCAGGTGCTTCGAGTCCTGGTAGGCGCCCAGGTTGGTGAGCACGCGGCAGGCTCCGTGTTCCGCCTGGACATTCGCGGCCACCTCGCGCACCACGGCCAGGAGCTCGGAGAGGAGCTCTTCGCTCGCGTCACCGAGATCGACCAGGGAGGGCACGTGCCGCTTGGGGATGACGACGATGTGCACCGGCCAGAAGGGGCGCGTGTGGTGGTAGGCGAGGACGCTCTCGGTCTCTTGGACCACGCGCACTGGAGTGCGGCCGCTCAGCACTTCGTCGCAGTAGAAGTCGTCGGTCATGCCTACTGGAAGGTAGCGGACCCCGAGGTCGATCGCGATCGCGACCGCCCCTATCGAGGGATCACCAGCTCGATGCCCTCGACGACCTCTCCGGGCTCGTGATCGAAGCGGGGGGACTTGACCTCTTTCTGGCCATCACTCGCCGTGAACCGGACGGATCCCGGTGGGAGGTCGAATGACCAACTGCCGTCCGCCTCAGTCCAGCTCCGGTACTGCCTCGTCAGGGCGCCTCTGCCCTGCCTCCGGTGCTGGACCGCATTCACATTGGCGCCCGCTATGGGCGCGCCGCCAGCATCCAAGACGCGACCTGAGTAGCTCACTCCCCGCTGTACGACGACCTGGAGCGAGGAGAACGTCGGGACCTCTACGTCGCAAGACCCGAATCCGCCCCCCGACACCTCGAGTGTCCAGGGCCCCGGCGGGAGATCGGCGGCGAAGGATCCGGTCGGATCATCGATGTGCAGGAACTGGCGCCCCAACGAGCCTTCCTTCGGGGAGAGGTCGAGCGAGTAGCGCCGGATCGGCTCTCCACTCTCGTCGACCACCACCCCCTCGACACGCTTCCCACGCTCCAGGACGATGCGCACGCTCGTGTCGGGAGGGACATCGACGACGCGACCGTAGACCGGCTCCCATTTGCCGGCTTCGGTGCGGCAGCTCGCCTCCGCCGAGACCGTGAAAGGGCCTGGCGGTAGACCCTGGATCAGGAGAGGGCTGCCTGAGTACTTGTAGTCCTCAACGGGCATCTCTTGCGCGTCTGGCCGGCCGATCACGATCCCCCCGCGCTCGAGTTGGGAGCCATCGGAACCGACGAGCTCGACCTCCAGGAAGTGACCCCGCCCCAGGACGACGGGCTCGATTTCACAGATCTTCCCCCGCTCGAGCTCTCCCAACTCGACGACGGAGCTCAAGTAGCCTTCCGCCACGATCTCGAGGGCTACCGATCGTCCACCGACGCCGACGAGGTCGAATTGCCCCGCTGCGCTCACCGGGACGAACCATTGGAAGTCACGATCTATCGCTCGGCCCTTCCCCCACTCTACGGACACGTTGACTTCAGCCTGCGAGAGGGGACGACCCTCCTCATCCGTGACCCGTCCTCGGATGCGGCCCCACTCCCGCACCTTCATGGTCAGCAGGGTCGTCTCTCCCGCTGAGATGTCGTTGATGCTCCGCTCCTTGCTCAGCCCCCCACAGGATGGCGTCACTGTCACGCTGTATTGGTGGACCACAGGCACTCCGGGGAAGGTGGCGCGTCGGAGTGCATCGACCGCGGCGTAGGCGTGATAGGGCGGCTTCCGATTGAGCCGTCCCAGGAGGCTCTCAACGGCCGAGAGCTCGACGACCGCCGCATCCCAGACCGTGGTCTCCGCTGGGTCGGGCTCGAGCTGTACGACGACCTCGGCCGCCAGCTCGGGCTCGAGCTCGACCAGCGCAGGGGGCTCCGACAGTCTGATTCGGGCCGTGCGCCCCAAGTGCAGATGGTCGGCCTCCACGTCCAGACGGACCCGAAAGCCACTCTTCGGAACGCCGATCCGGAAGAGCCCGTCGTCCCCCACCCTCGCGCGAGGCCGCTCTCCGGTCGGCAACTTGCGCCCGTAGGAGACGACCGAGACTACCTCGTCGTCGGGGAGCCCGTCGGGGAGCAGGACCCGCCCCTCGATCCAAAGGAGCTCCTGGGTCCTTGTCCCGCCAGGAGGAGCCGAGCTTGCGATGGTCAGGAGGGCCGCGCATGCAATGAAGGGCGCTCGCATCTACAGGTCCCTCACTCGCTGCCCCTTCTCGAAGAGGCCTGACGCCTGCTGCAGAAGGTTGCCGGACTCGTCCCAAGTACGGCACTCCCCGTGCAACTCGCCGTCCGCGTACGTGAGCTCCTGCTCCAAGCGGCCATTGCCGGAGATGCTCCAGTGCAGCCAGCGCCCATCCTTCCGCCCGCGTACGTAGGCACCGGAGACGACCTTCACTCCGTTGGGGTGAAACAACTCGTAGAGCCCGTGCTTCTTCCCCAGCTCGAAGTTGGCGATCTCGATCAGGGCTCCGTCCTCGTCGTAGGTCAGGGCCTCTCCATGGACGTGGCCGCCCACGGTTTTGTAGACCGAACAGAGGGTGCCGTCGGGATGGTAGGTCTCGACATCCTCGATGACGCCATCCTCGGACGTGACGACTCGCAGGGTTTCACCCCGCTCCAGGCCCTCGACGGTGACCTTCCTCGCCGGCGTACCTTCGGCGATGGCTCCCATCAGTGGGTGTGGATCGGGCGACTCGGCTCCCTGTCCCCCGCCGGCCCGCATCTCCCCCACGGTGCGCGCATCTTCTTGCAGCATCGAAGGCACGGTCCGAGCGTGGGAAGGGCCGGCGGCTGTCAGGGGGGCCCATTCCCCCCCCTGCCCAGGACACGAGCCGAGGGCCCAGACGCCCACAACCAGGAGGGGCACGGCGAGTGGAAGGGCGTGCCGGATGATCCGCATGCTGGCTCCGCGGTGCGGGATGGATCGTAGCACGGGTGTCCGAGGGCATACGGGAAGGCGCTCCCCCGAAAAAACTCGAAGTCGTCGATCCCGCGGGCAGAGCTCTGCCCTGAAGCCGTAGGAGCACCCCATGAAACACCTGCCCACCACCCTGCTGCTGGCTGCGGGCGCCTGCGCCCCCGTGAAGTTCGCCAACCAGGAGATCGACCTGCGCCACGACGCCGAGGCGGACATCTTGGAGGTCACCTTGACCTACGAGGGGCTGACCCCGCGTCCGGCCGCGGTCTACAACACCCACGACGGCACGCCGCCGAAGCCCCTCGGTGGTGAGGCGCGTCTGGAGGAGGCTTCCACCTGGCTGCGCCGGCTGGCCGCGGGGGAGCGGGTCTTCATCCTGGTGGACTGGCCTTTCGTGTTCGACCTGGATGAGCCGGGGGGGCTGGAATTGCCCGTCGGAGAGGAGGGGGAGAAACCCAGCGCTGTGGATGAGCAGCGCCTGCGCACCCTAGTCGACTCGATCGAGATGCTCGAGGCGCAGCTCTACATCGACGAGGAGACCGGGCGCCTCGCGGCCCGGCAGCACCTGCGCTGGAGCGAGTTGGCTGCGGGCTTGGCGACGATCAATGACGGATTGAACGCCGCGCTACGCGAAGACCTCGAGAAGGTCGGAGAGGGGAGCGTGAACGACCAGGAGCTCAGCCCAGAGTCCCGCGATCTCCTCCGGGCTCACGTGCGCGACGGGCGCCCTTGGATTGCGGTTGTGAAGGGGGCGCTCGAGATCCGAATCCCCATCACCCCTGCCGACTTCGCCAAGGGGATGGAGCGCCCCGATCTGGCGAGCGCGGCGGAGGTTGACTTGGACTTCGCGCGGCCGATGCTGAAGGCCAGTTCGGTGACCGCCGACGAGTCGGGGATTCGCGTGCACTACGCCCCCAATGAAGAGGGCGTGATCCACGTACCCGTCGAGCACGACGACGTCGAGTACGACGACCAACTCGAGCAGCACATGCGTGCCGCCGGTCTGGTGGAGTGAGGCGCCGCTCCGCCGGCCACCCGGTCCGCGATCGTCACTCCTCGATCGGCGCTCGATCCCCGAGGACGTGGAGCGCCCACTCGGCCGGGAATCGCTGGAGGAGCTCCTCGCTGCCGCCCCGCTCGGCAATCTGCTGCTCTACGGAGGTGATTGGCACCACCCATAGGAGCGAGACCCTCTCACCACCGGTGCTGGGCGTGTCGAAATCCGGGGCGCCTCTTGGAGCTTCGACCAGGAGGACTGCCGTGAACTTCCGCAGCACGGGGTCGTCAGAGAGCCCGTCACATCGGATCGTGTGGCCATGGGCGAGGAAGGTGAACTGCTCCCATGGGATGGCCGCCCAGCTCGAGAGGTACCCGCCCAGCCTGGTCACGGTGCCGCCCGAGGTCTCCGATGACAGGCACGCCGCGAGCTCGATTCTCTGGAAGTCGGCGGGTTCTGCACAGTGCATGTCGACCGACGGTTGCGGTCGCAGCGAGACACCCAAGGTGAGAAGATAGGTGCGGTCTGGCCCATCGAATCGAGCGACCGCCTTCGGAGGCCACCGCCCCCCGTCGATCGCGTAGTACCCGGAGTGCTTGCCGAGGACGGTCTCATAGGCATCCATGAACGCCTCCTGGCAGTGAGGCCAGGGGGTGTCGTCTTGCTCCCAGGCACTCCAGTATCGATCCGCTTTCGCGATGCGGTCATTGATCTCGCTGGGGTCTTCCAGCTCCCAGCAGACGGGGCTTTGCCCAACGCAGTCGCGCGCATATCCCGGGAACTCATCTTCACCACTCCATGGTGGTATGACGGCCAGGAACCCCTCGTCCTCGAGGAGAGCTACTCCGTCCCCTTCGGGCAACCAAACGAGGCGCAGCCGTGAGGCGTCCAACCGGGTTTGTCCCTCGGGATGCAGACAACCCGCTCGTGGCAGCATCGGCGGCATGCCCTCGCGCATGGCACTCCAGTCCGGCTCATCAGGGGCTCGCCTGAGATTGCGAACCCAGCAAGCCTTGGTCCCGAACTCCTCGTTCTCGGGCGCGCGGAGGTACAGGTAGGCGACTCGCTCGTCCTGCTCGACGAGTGCCTCGAGGTTCCCGTGGGGCGAGATCTCCTCTACGACGAGTTCAGGCTCTTCCATGGGTCATTCGCAGGATGCGTGGGTACTCAGAAGTACCCCTCCATCAGTTCCTCGACCCAAGATGGCACACGGGGCTTCTCCACCCGGTCGTAGGCTGGGAAGTAGGGCTTGATGTCCAGAACGGGAGTCCCGTCGATGGCATCGAGTCCCCGTACCTCCAGGCTCGTCTCGCCGACCTTCAGGATCTCGACGGCGGTGATGCCGATCGGGTTGGGACGGTTCTTCGCGCGTTGCGACAGGATGCCGACCTGGGGCAGGTCGTCACGACCTCGCGGGCGACGCATGAGATGCTCCCCGGCGTCGAAGTGAGCTTGGTGGAGGTAGGTCACCACGAGTGCGTGGGAGAAGCCGTCCAATCCCGTGAGCGCGCCAGCGTACTCGGCCCTCAGTTCGACCCGAGCCGCTACGTCACCCCAGTCCATGTCCGTCCTCTCCGTCACGGGGGAGCACACAGCGCCAATTGAGCTGAGCGTGATTGCCAGTGCCATATCGATACCGCTGCTTCCGTCAGAGCTGCTCGCGATCAACGGAGTGCCGAAGGCGGGCCCGCTGCGTCGGCCTGTTGGACCGCCATCCCGAACTCATCCCTGGGACACTCCGACGGTGATCGTCGTACCCGAGCCGATGAGAAAGCCGAAGTCGTACCAGCGCCCGCTGTTGTTCGTCTCGTAGATCCGCACTTCCGGGAACAGCAGGCTGATCCAGAATGACAGGGGAAGCAAGATTCCATGCCATAGGCCGGCAAGGAATCCTGCGGATTCCGAGAACGGCTGCTGCCAATCCGAGCCCGGACCTGCCAGACCAAGGATGTTGCTCATCGGATCAAGCACCTTCGTATCAGTGAGTCAGCCCAATATGCCGGTCAGCACGCGGCGTAGCCGCGTCCGCTTGCAGCGGCTTGTCAGGCATCGCCATCGAGCTGGTCGCGGAGCCGACGGACGAGTTGGGAGCGACCTGGCTCGGATGGCCTCCGCTGTAGCTTCGCAATCTCCTGTTCCAGCTCATGTCGTCTCTTCACGTCCAGTGTTCGCCGTCCCTCAGCCTGGGCGAGTGTCTGCCGTTCAAGACTGTCGCGCAGTTCCGCCCAGGCAGCCACGTCGCGTCGCGCAGGTATGCGGATCTTGTACCCGAGGTACACGCAGTCCTTCCCGCAGTCCGGGCATGTCACCTCTGGTTCAGAGGCAGGGCCAGGGGAGTAATCGGCGGGCCTTCGGACCCCCTTGCGGCAATCGAAGCAAACCCAGGTGCGACTGCTCATCTCGGCGTGCCTAGCAAGGTCTTTTCAGGTCCCGACGAACCGGCATCCAGGACAGGCCGCCCTGGAGAACCCTGGAACGGGCGTTGATGGAGGGGCGCAAGGTCATGAGTCACCAACGGTTGGCGAGCCTGCGCCGGCAGGCTGACGTCTCGAGCAGACCTGCATAGCCTGCATCACACGCGCACGGTGCGCAACGGCCAGGTCCCCAGCAGGCCGTCCAGCGGGCCCGTGACGCCCAATGGGCTCCGATTGAGGACGTAGGTGTAGATCATCGTCGTCGTGATGCCTGCGTGCCCAAGAGGTCCCGGATCGTCCTGATGGCGATGCCGACTCGGTCGGAAGAGACCGCGAACTATGAGCCCGAGCGCAAGCCCCCCCCCCCCAACCCAATTGAAAACCCCCGGGCGGCGCACCGGGCGCCGACTCCGGGGCTGCGTCACGGATGATCGGTGTCCTGCGGGCCGTCGGCCCGCGGTCCTCCGAGTTCGCAAAGCGAACGGGGCCCCTTGTAGGGAGGAGTCGCGGAACCGACAAGGCCTTTTGGGCCCGAATCGGACGTTTTCGGGGGTTTCCCGGCGATTCTCGCCCCTTCAGGGCCTGCGCAGGTAGCGGCGGTCGGCGAGGGAGTCGGGGAGGCAGCGCATCTCCTCCTGGGCGTCGGGGTCGTCGTGGACGTAGCGGTAGCCCTCGCCGTAGCCCGCCTGGCGCATCAGGGGGGTGACCGCGTTGCGCAGGTGCTTGGGGACCGGGTCGGCGGCGGTGCGCTCGACGTCCTGCTCCGCCTCGGCCAGGCCGGTGTAGAGGGAGTTGTCCTTCTGCGCGCGCGCCAGGTAGACGGCGGCCTGCACCAGGGCCAGCTTCCCCTCGGGGTAGCCCAACTGGTGGAAGGCCTCGGCGGCGTCGAGGGCGATGCGCAGGGCGAAGGGGTCGGCCAGGCCCACGTCCTCGCTCGCCATGCGGATCATGCGGCGCGCGATGTAGCGACCGTCCTCCCCCGCCTCCATCATGCGCGCCAGCCAGTAGAGGGTCGCGTTCTCGTCGCTGTTGCGCACGCTCTTGTGCAGCGCCGAGATGAGGTTGTAGTGCTCCTCGCCGCTCTTGTCGTACTGCAGCGTCTTGCCGTGCAACGCCTCCGACAGGGCCTCGTCGGGGAGCTCGCGCGCGCCGGGCGCCAGACCCACCGCAGTCTCCAAGGTGGTCAGCGCTCGGCGGGCGTCGCCGTCGCAGGCGTGGGCCAAGCGCAGGAGCTGATCCTGCTCGACGGTGACCGCTCCGGCGAGACCGCGCTCGTCCACCAACGCGCGCCCCAAGAGCGCGACCACCTCCTCGGGAGTGAGCGGCTCGAGCAGGAGCGCGCGACAGCGCGAGAGCAGAGCCGAGATCACCTCGAAGGAGGGGTTCTCGGTCGTCGCGCCCACCAGCAGGATGTCCCCGCGCTCCACGTAGGGCAGGAACGCGTCCTGCTGCGCCTTGTTGAAGCGGTGGATCTCGTCGACGAAGACGAGCGTCCGCCGGCCGGCGGAGCGGCGTTGGGCCTGGGCATCGGCCATCACCGCCTTGATCTCCTTGATGCCGGACAGCACTGCCGAGTAGGGCACGAAGCGCAGCTCCCCCCCGGCGGCGATCAAGCGCGCCAAGGTCGTCTTGCCCACCCCCGGCGGACCCCACAGGATCAGGCTCTGGGTCTGCTCCCCCGCGAGCACCGGCGCGAGGATCTTGCCCGGCTCCACCAGGTGCGCCTGCCCGACGAACTCTTCGAGGGTGCGCGGCCGCATGCGGTCGGCCAGCGGCGCGTCGGCGGGAGCGGGCTCCAGCGGATCGGCGTCGGGGTCGTCGCCGAACAACGTCATCTGTTCCTCCCCGCCGCAAAGAGCAAGAGCGAAGCCGCCACGGTGACGTTCAGGGACTCCACCGCCCCGGCCATGGGGATCGTCACCGGCTCGAGCGCTTCGGCCTCGACTGGAAGCGCGCCCGTCTCCCCACCGACCCAGAGGGCCAGGGGCCCCGGCCGGTCGAGGTCGGCGGGGGGAGCGCCATCGCGGGTGGCGGCCACCACCTGTCGAAAACCGCGCTCGGCGAGGCGGGCGGCGACCTGCGCCGCCTCCCCCTCCTCGACCACCGGCAGACGCAGGAGGCTCCCCATCGACCCGCGCAGGGCCTTCTCCCCCCAGGGGCGCGCGCCCCCGTCGAGGACGACGAGCGCCTGGGCGCCGGCGGCCTCGGCGGATCGAGCCAGGGCCCCCAGATTGCCGGGATCGGCGATCCCCGCGACCACCAGCAGCAGGGTGCGCTCGTTCGGCTCGAGCTCCTCCAGACGCCTCGCCGCGGGTCGTTTCGCCAGGGCGACCACCCCCGGCGGGGTCGTCAAGGCGCTCACCGCGGCCAGGAGATCCCCCTGCACCAGGCGCACCTCCTGCGCCCGGCCGGCGAGCTCGCGCGCCAGCTCCTCCCGCTCCTCGCCCACCAGGAGCAGCTCGAGGCGGTGGCCGGCGGTCAGGGCGTCGCGCACCAGGCGCTCCCCCTCCAGGAGCAGCGCCCGCTCGCGCCCCGTGCGCACGGCGCGCACCCGCTTCAAGCAGGCGTTGGCGCGCGAGCGCACGACTCGTAGGGATCCAGCCATCGGCGGCTATCATAGCCCGCCCCATGAGCGAGCTGCGCACGGGCCGCGTCATCCGCGTCGACGCCAAGGTCTGCCACGTGGACCTGGAGGGAGAGGTCGTCCTGGCCGCTCCGCGGGGGACGCTCTTCGAGGACCTGGGCGAGCGCAAGAACCCCGTCGCGGTGGGCGACCGGGTGAGCGTGTCGGTGGAGGGGGACCCGGCGGGGATCGAAGAGGTCCTCGAGCGCGACAACTACCTGGGGCGCACCGCCTCCTCCCACGACCCGCGCGAGCAGGTGCTCTTCGCCAACGTCGATCAGCTCTTCGTGATCACCTCGGTCAAGAAGCCCGAGTTCTCGAGCCACCGCACCGACCGCATCCTGGCGGCCTGCGAGTGGCACGAGATCCCGGCGGCTCTGGTCCTGAACAAGATCGACCTCGGGAAGCAGGAGGAGCTCGACGCCCTGCGCGCCACCTACGAGGCGATCCCGATCCCCGTCTACGAGACCTGCGCCACCGACGGCCGCGGGATCGAAGAGCTCGCGCAGGCGCTGCGCGACAGGACCACCGTCTTCTACGGCCCCTCCGGAGGCGGCAAGTCGACGATCGCCAACCGCCTCCAGCCGGGGCTCAACCTGCGCGAGGGACGCGTCAGCAAGTACTGGAAGCAAGGGCGGCACACGACGAGCTTCTCCCAGCTCTACCCGCTCGACATGGGGGGCGCCCTGATCGATACCCCCGGCATCCGCGCCTTCCGCCTGCACGACGTGGGACGGAACGTCCTGCGCGACCTCTTCCCCGATTTCCTCCCCTTCCAGGAGGAGTGTCGCTACCCCGGCTGCACCCACGACCACGAGCCGGAGTGCGCGGTGTGCGACGCGGTGGAGGAGGGTCGCTTGGCGGTGACCCGCTACGCGAGCTACGTGGAGATGCTCGACGAGGCGGATCCGGACCTGGCCTACGAGCCGGAAGAGGAAGAGGGCGAGGTCGGAGACCTCCCCACCTGATTCAGGGCAGGGCGATCTCCGCGTAGTCGGCTTCGAGGAAGTTCACCGTCAGACGGCCGTTGCTCGCGGCCGCCTGGTCGGTCACCAGATCGCGTACCGTGGTCATGTGCCCGCGTTGGTTGGTGGTCAGGCTCGCTTCGGGGCCGTAGGTGAACCAGAAGGTGAAGGGGTTGCCCGCCTCGGGGTTGGTGCTGCGAGCCTCCTCGGGGTTGGTGCTGGAAGCGGGGCCCAGGCGCGAGGAGAGGAAGGCCTCGAGCACCTCCAGGTCGGGGTTCGAGTGCGCCCCGTTGGCGCAGAAGAGGTAGTGGTCCGCCGTCACCGCGCGGGTGAACGGGACCGAGGTGTTGTGCTCGCTGCCGTGGTGCGGAACCTTCAGGACGTCGACGTGCAGGCTGCCGTCGGGGCGCAGGGCGCCCGCGTTCTCCAGCCCGCTGTACACCACGTCGTGTCCGCCGTCCCCGGTCATCAGGGCGGTCTGCCCCCCATCCCGCGCCAGGAACATCAGCGAGGCGACGTTGGGGGCAGTCAGGCTCCCGGTCGTGCCGATCTCGGTCGCCAGCTTCTGCATGCGGAAGCGCCAGCGGCCGAAGCCCTCCAGTCCGAGGAGCTCCTCGTCCTCCCGCGCCTCGCGGCGGATCTCCTCCACCCGGTCCTGGTGGTCCTGCAGCCAGTCGTTCCAGCGATTGCGCAGCGCTGCGACGTCCGCGAAGTAGGGCCCGATCAGAGTCAGCTCCAGGTCGTCGTTGATTTCGTGGGCCTCTTGGTCCTGGTAGATTGCCAGCACCCTGCCTTCCGCTTGGGGGTTGAGGTCGATATCGAGCTGCTCGGGAGAGATCCTCGCCCGCAGCCGCAGCGCCGTCGCCTCGCCCAGGACGATCCTCTGCCGCAGCGCCGCGGCGGCGGCCTGAGACCCGGGCGACAGGGAGTGGAAGCTGACGCTGGACGCCAACTGGTCCACGATGTCCCCGGCGTTGTGGCCGACCAGGTCGCTGAACCCGTTGTGCCAGATGGCGTCGATCTCGGGGGGCTCTGCCTCGCTCGGCGCGGCGTGGTGGTGGTTGCCCTGCCCCACCTGATAGTGGTGGACCCGCCAATGCATGCGATGGTCCAAGAGGCGCAGGACGCCACTGATGTGGTCGTCGTCGATGTGCGACACGACCAGGAGGTGCAGGCGCTCGCCGTTCCCGCGCAGCGCGCCCAGCCGCGCGGCGACGTGGTCCTCGTAGGAGGTGGCACGCCCGCCGTCGACCATAACGTTGGTGCCCGCGGCGCTGCGGATCAGGCAGCAGTCGCCGTCCCTGGCTTTGAAGAGCTCGATTCTCACGGCGTCACTCCTCCGTCTCGCAGGCGCACGGCCTCCTCCAAGGCCGCGGCGGGGTCGATCGCTCCGAAGCCGGCGTCGTCGCGCCAGTCGTAGGAGCCGGTCAGGGGTTGGGCGGTGCGGCGCAGGATCCCGGTGATCTGGGCCGCGGTCAGACCGGGGTGGATCGCCAGCATCAGGCCCGCGATCCCGCACACGTAGGGACTGGCCATGCTGGTGCCGCTCTTCGCCACCCATGGTCGTGTGGGGTCGAAGGCGCCGGCGGCGACGATCCCCGTCCCCGGGGCGGCCAGGTCCGGCTTGGTGCGACCGTCGCGCGTCGGGCCCTGACTGGAGGTGACGTTGATGCGGTCGCCGTCCACGTCGTGGTTGGCGACGCACAGGATGCGCTCTCCGCAACCCAGGGAGCTGACCGAGCTCTGGTCGACGTTCGAGCCCTCGGTGAAGAAGGAGGGGAAGCTCCAGTACTCCACCGGCCCGATCTTGACGATCGGCTGCGGATCGTCGCGCTCCAACCAGCCGTGGTAGCGTCCGTCGCGCACCTCGCGGGCGTGCAGCCGCACCGTCCAGGTGCCGGGTTGGATGCCGCGCACCTGGGTGGTCCCGAGGAAGGGGCTCAGGTAGATCGAGGCCACGTTGTCGCCGTTGGCGCGGTGATAGAGCCGGTTGTAGACGCTTACGCGCGTCCCGTCGGGGAGGGCGTGCCCCTCCAGCTCGTCACCGGGCTCGACGGTGCCGACGGAGCTGCCGTCGGGGAGGATCAACTCCACGGCGATCCGGTCGCGGTTCGAGTACCAGACCTCGAGCTCGTTCTCCGAGATGTCGCTGATGGTGTTGCCCACCACGCGGAACTGGAGCTCCCGCACGTCCCCCGAGCCCGAGAGCTGGCCGGAGGTGTGGATGCGACCCATGATGAACCCGATGTCGTCGGGGTCGGTGGGTCCCTCCTGCCCCGCGTTCCCGGCGGCCACCGACACCGCGCAGCCCCCGTGCACGAGGGCCGCGTCGATCCAGCGGCTGGTGGGGTCGCTGCCGTCGTGGGCGTGACCGTTGGTGCCCAGGCTGATGTTGATCGAGAGCGCATGGCACTGCTCGGCCTTGGCGACCTCGAGCAGGTACTCCACCGCGTGGACCAGCCGCACCGAGTCGTAGAAGGAGCGACTGCGGTCCTCGTCCTCGGCGGTCAGGGCGATCAGGACTCCCGCGATCTTGGCCTGTGGGCAGACGCCGAGATTGCCGGCGGCGATGCTGGCCACGTGCGTGCCGTGGGAGGCGGGGGAGAGCTGCGACTGGCGCTCGATCTCGTGCGCCGGAACGCCCAGGCCACCCGCCGCGCCGATGGCGGCGTCGAGCATGTCGGCGGTGAACTCCGCCCCGTAGTCGAAGGGAGGGTCGCCGGACGGCGCGGGACGAGTGCCCACGCCCCCCTGATCCCAAATGCGCAGGAAGCGCGTCTTCCCCTCGTCGTCGAGGAAGTCCTCGTGGGCGAAGTCGAAGCCGCCCACGTCGATGATCCCGATCAGGACTTCCGCGCCGTCCTGGTGGTCCTGGAAGTGCTCGGGGCGGCGCCGCTCCTGGGGCGGTCCGGGTGCCTGGTCGCCATCGGCGTCGAGGGGATCGGGGAGGCGCAGGACCGCTCCCGGCTCCGCCAGCTGCACCACCCCCTTCTCGGTCAGCTCCCGCAGGGCCTCCAGGGTGGCGTCGGCGACGGCTTGTCCGCCGCGCACCTTGCAGTGGGCGAGCCCGAGCCCCTCCTCGGTGGTCCCGGGCGCCAGATCGAGGAAGACCGAGACCTGCACGCCGCGCGCCAGCTCGCAGAGGCTGGGTGTCGGCTCGAGCTCGACGTCTGGGCGCCGGGAGCCCGCGTCGAGGGCCAATTGCAGGGGGAGCAGCTCGTCCCCCACGGGCTTCTCGTCCTTTTGGGTGGGAGCCCGCCGCACCATCGGCGAGAGCTGTGCGCGGCGAGCGTTGACCTGTCGGTCACCGTTGGCGATGACCCGGAGACGGGGCGCCCAGCCGGCGCGCGTCTTCGAGCCCCAGAGGTCCTTCACGTCCTTGGGCATCCGACCCTCCATGCATCGAATGGGAAAGGGGGTGTCGCTTCCCCATGCGATCAGGGCGCCGGAGCGGAAGGCCCCTTCGCCAGAAATAGTGGCTCAGTCGCCCGGCTTCGCCTTCATCTCGGCCAGGAGCTTCGCCACCGCCTCGTCGAGGGCCTTCCCCCGCAGGTCCTTGTGGCGGATGCGTCCCTCCGCGTCGAGCAGGAACATCGTCGGGTAGGCCTCGACCTGGTAGAGGTCGGAGACGGGGCTCTTCCCCCGCCCCTGGAAGACGCAGGGCCAGGTGACCTCGAACTCCTCGGAGTCCTCGCGGAAGGTCGTCTCGGAGTCCCCGGTGTTGATGCCCAGGAGGGTGAAGGGGTCGTCGGAGTGGCGCTTCACGAGCGCCCGGAGATTGGGCATCTCCGCGCGGCAGGGGGGTCACCAGAAGCCGAAGAAGTCGAGCAGGACCACCTGGCCGCGGAACTCGGAGAGGCTCAGCTCCACGCCGTCCACGTCGGCGGCCTCGAAGTCGGGGGCCACGCACCCGACGCGCAGGTGCCGGTGGGCGAAGACCCGCCGGCGGGCCAGCTCGCGGTCGGCGGCCGCGAGGTGCTCGCTCGCGGCGAGACGCTCCAGCTCGGTGAGGGCGCGTTCGACCGCCTCGGGGTCGTCGGAGCTCAGGGTGGCCAGGGCCAGGCGCAGTTGGATCGTGGCGCGCGCTTGCGGCGTCTTGGACCGCTCGAGGGCGAGCTGGCTCAGGCGCTCGAGCGCCTCTGGCCCAGCCTCGCGGACCAGTCGCCGGTCGGCGAACATGCGCTCCAGACCCTCGGAGAAGGCGGGGTCGTCGCCGTAGCGACCGACGAGCTTCTCGTAGAGTGAGAGGCGCAGCGCGCCGCGCTTCGAGCGCTCGACGTCGCTGTCCTGGACGTGGTCGAGGAGCCAGAAGAGGGCGCGGATCTCACCCGTGCTCTCCAGCTCTTCGAAGCGGGGCCAGAAGGCGTGGACCGGGTCCTGCCGGCGCAGGTCGCGGCGCGCGCGGGCGCCCTTGGTCTCCTGGATGCGCTCCCTCCACTCCTCGCGAGCCTCTTCGAACTCCTCGTCGAGGTCGTCGAAGGCGTCGGCGCTCTGGACCGCGGGGGACGGGGTCTGGGGTTGGACCAGCGAGGCGGCCGAGAGCGCCGGGAGCACCAGTACGGCCGCACAGAGAAGGGGCTTCATGTCAACCATCGCAACGCACCTCGAAGTTCTCGAATCCCTCCATGACGGTGGTCTGCTCGATCTCGCCGTCCATCTCGGGGTGGTCGAGCAGCATCACCAGCGTCTGCCTCTCGACCACTCCCAGCTCCAGGTCGAGGGAGTGCAGGCGGCCCGCCTCCAGGTCCCACAGGACCAGGCCCTCGCCCTCGTAGGTCCGCTCCATTTCCGCGGACTCGATCTCGGGCATGATCGCCTCCGGCGGGGCGTCGTCGGGCAGCTCGCCTTCGCTCATCTCCGCCATCAGATCGGTCAGGTCCTGGAAGGTCGCCAGGTCCACCGTGAGTTGGATTGCGGCCAGCTCGCGGCCGTCCTCCTCGCGTTGCCCCAGGTACTCGGCCAGGAGCTCGCCCTCCGGCTCGGCTCGCTCCTCGTTCTCCACGACCATCATGCCGAGCCCCCCCGGTCCGCCGGCGCCTTCGTCCGCTTCGAGGTGTAGGTCACCCCCCGGGTCCTGCAGGATCTCGAACACCTCCAGGTCCACGTACCAGGTGTCCCCCTCCTCGACCTCCTCCTCGGGCAGGAGGAGGGCCAGGTCGAGCCGTGCGGCGAGCCCTTCGAGGAGCTCCTCGTCCCCGCCTCGATCCTCGGGGAAGCTGGCCTCGAAGCCCTCTTCCCCCTCGCGGAAGACCACGGTCTTTCCGGTCAGCTCGCTGCTCTCCTCCACCTCTTCGTCCATGGGATCCATCATCGGCATGGACATGTGGCTGGTGTTGGTCTCGGAGATCTCCTCGAATTCGCGCCTGAAGGCCGTCGCCCTGCCCTCGACCGCCTTCTCGATCGTGTCCGTCACGACCAGGCGGAAGCTGCGAGCTTGGGCCTGCTCCATCTCGTCCATCATCGGGTTGGCCTGCTCCTCCCCGTTGAAGGACATGCTCATCTCGGCGAGCTGCATCTCGGACTCGACGAGGAACGTGCGCTGCAGGCTCTGGTCCGCCTCTTCCCGCAGGGTGAGACGGTCTCCGGCGAAGGTCAGCACGGCGGCGCAGGCCGTGTAGGTGAAGAGGGGTTTCATGAAGGGGGTCTCCTTGGGGTTCGAGACTCTAGCGCCCTGGCTGTCGTGGGTTGTTGACCATGTGTTGCGATCTCGACGGCGACGCTGCCCATATGGGGAAAAGCGTCTCCCGCTGGGCGGAAGGTGCTCCACGCCGAGGCAGCGGTGAGTGGCGCACACCGGCGCTCGTCCCAGGTCGTTACCCTACGTGTGCACCTGACCGAGGGTT
Organism: uncultured Planctomycetaceae bacterium; assembly: GCA_964507325.1. Lineage (GTDB taxonomy): Bacteria > Planctomycetota > UBA1135 > UBA1135 > CAZDQL01. The sequence continues at coordinate 59,665 of CAZDQL010000031.1, forward strand.
GGCATGACCACGACGACCGCAGTGCGCACGATCCGCGCCTCCGCCCAATCCGTGTTCGACACGGTGACCCACATCGACCAGTTCGCCGAGGTGGTCCCCGCGATCGAACGCGTCGAATTCCTGAGCGATACGCGCAGCGGCGTGGGCACCCGCTTCCGCGAGTCGCGCCGCATGGGCAAGCGGCTGGCGACCACCGAGCTCGAGGTGACCGAGTACGTTCCGCCCGAGCGCGTGCGCCTGGTGTCGGACGTCGGCGGCACGCTCTGGGACAGCCTGTTCACGGTGAAGCCCGCGGGCGAGGGGACCGTCGAACTCCACTTCGTCATGGAAGCCAAGGCCTACAGGCTCCTGGCCAAGTTGATGAACCCCCTGATCAAGGGGATCATCCGGAGAGCGATCGAGAAGGACCTGGACGCGGTCAAGGCGCACTGCGAGGGGTAGTCGCGACCGCGCGGCTCACAGCGCCCAGCGCTCGAGCCCGATCCTCCAGAGCCAGCCGGCCAGGACGAAGAGCATCACCCCGCGCACCCAGCGGTCCGGTACGCGCTCCATCAGGATCGCCCAGGTGTCGTCGCCGCGCCGGTGGACGCGCAGCGCCCACAAGAAGAAGGCCAGCGCGCCCACCGCCAGGGCGAAACCGAAGGGCTGCACGACGAACGATCGCAGCGGGCGACCGTGGACCAATTCGGTCACTGATGTCGTCACTCCGCAGGCGGGGCAGGGCAGACCGACCAGGTCGCGGGCCCCACAGGCGGGCAGGCCGAGCTGCTGGTGCGTGCCGTGGCCCCGCGGGTCGGGCTCCAGGAACAGGTTCAGGACCAAGAAGGCCACGGGGATCAGCCAGACCAAACGGACGAGTCGGTGGTGCTCGGGACTGCGCACTGCCACGTCTCGATCCTAGCCGCCGGCTGGGTCCCTGTCCGAGATCGAGACCCTCTCCCCCTACGTCTGCCAAACACGGGGTATCCTAAGGACGTCGGTTTCCCCCGGTTCCACTCCCCGACATCTTCCCCTCCCACGAGATGAGCACGATCCCCCCGCTGTGGGCGGTGCGCCGGAGCTATGGCGCCCTCGCCACCCTCTTCCTCGCGAGCACGGCCCTCGCATTCCAGTCGGATCGCCGGCCAGTCCCCGATCCGAATCCCGAGGTGCTGGCCACACCAGCCCAGGGAGTGGCCGCGGACACGCCGGTCACCATCCCCGGCGAGAAGCTGCCCCCGGAAGCCATGGGCCCGGTGCGCATCGTGGACATGCGCGAGCTGCAGGCCTACCAGGACTCACTGCCCCCCGAGGAGCAGGTGATCCGCCGCCTGCGCAACGGCGCCCAGGGTGTCTGGGCCGTCCCCTCGATGGGGGCCAGCGTGACCCCCAGCTCCGGCCGCTACTACGTCATCAACAAGTGGGGTGACACCCACATGGGGATCGCCTTCAACGAGGTCGTCGACCTGCAGGGCACCTGGGTCTTCGGGCAGTCGGATTCGGCGGTCTGGACCGATGGCCTGCGCGTGGTCGGCTACCGCGACGGCGAGGTGATCGCGTACAGCGACTGGTTCACCGCGATCGGCGAGGAACCCACCTGGTTCGAAATCGGCCTCGAGGGAGTCGATCGGGTCGTCTTCGAAGCCAAGCCGGTGGTCTCCGGCGCCGGCTGGTACGCCTTGGACGACTTGACGTTCCTCCCCTGGAGCGCGCCGGTGAGAGCGGAGCCGCAGCCCGTTGTGCTCGACTTCGAGGACCTCGACCACAAGGTCCAGCTGACCGGCTCGGGCTACGCCGGGCTGACCTGGGAGATGGGCACGGGCAGCTTCGACCAGAAGGTGCGCGTCATCGAGCAGCCGCTGACCCCGCCTGGAGCGGGAGAGGACCTCACCCCCACCGACCCCCTCCTCGATCCCACCAGCGGCCTGGGGACCGCTCCCGACCTGCTCTTCGACTTCGAGGGAGCCAAGCTCTTCGACCCGGGCGCGGGCTACATCCCGCCGGACACCTGCGGTTCCTGCGGCATCGACCACTTCGTCGAGGTGGTCAACACGAACCTCTCCGTGTTCGAGAAGGACACCGGCAACCGGGTGGTCAACATGCCGTTGAGCACCTTCTTCGGCACCGGCGGCATCGCCGGTGACCCGCGCGTGGTGTGGGACCCCAACTCCCAGCGCTTCTTCATCATCGCCACGAACTTCAGCGACCGCATCTTCCTGGCGGCTTCCACCTCCAGCGATCCCACGGGTAGCTTCTTCACCACCTACTTCATAACGGACGGAGGCAGCGACTCCGGGAAGTGGCCCGACTACCCCACCCTGGGGGTCAACTCCGACGGGGTCTACGTCGCCTTGGCCCAGTTCAGCAGCGGGGCGACGATGACGATCTTCGCCATCGACAAGGCGCCGCTGATCGCGGGATCCCCCAGCCTGGGCACCATTACCGCCTTCCGTGGTATGGGCTTCGAAGGCGCGATCCAGCCCTGCGTGACCTACGGCACGCCCGGGGCCGAGTACCTCATCTCGCGCTACAACTCCAGCAACCTGCGTCTGCGTCAGGTCACCGGCCCGCTGACGAGCCCCACCCTGACCAATCTGGGGAACGTCTCGATCCCCTCGCACGGCTACCCGCCCGACGCCCCGGCGCTGGGCAGCAGCGTTCCGCTGGACTCGGTGGACCACCGTCCGATGAACTCGGTCTACCGCAACGGCTCGGTGTGGATGATCCACGCGATCGAGTACAGCGGCCGCACCGCGGTGCGCTGGTACGAGGTCGATCCGGGGACCGTGTCCACCGTGCAAGTGGGAACGATCGACGACCCGTCGCTCTACTACATCATGCCGTCGATCTCGGTCAACGACGTGGGCGACTGCGTGATGGGGTTCACGGGCTCGAACTCGGCTCAGTACGCGGCCACCTACTTCACCGGCCGCCTGGCCAGCGACCCCCCGGGTGAGGCCGGAGTGCCGATCCTGTACAAGGCCGGCGAGAGTCCCTACCAGAACCTGGACAGCTACGGCCGCAACCGCTGGGGCGACTACAGCCTGACCAGCGTCGATCCCACCGACGACCGCACCTTCTGGACCGTCCAGGAGTATGCGGACGCGGGCACCAACAAGTGGAGCACCTGGGTTGCGGAGCTGGGCTACGACGACTTCCCCGACTGCAACGGCAACGGAATCGACGACGCCATCGACATCGCCAACGGCACCAGCGAGGACTGCAACGCCAACGGCATTCCCGACGAGTGCGAAGAGGATTGCGACGGCGACGGCATCCCCGACGACTGTGAACCGGACTGCGACGGTGACGGCCTCCCGGACGAA
>CAZDQL010000032.1:0-61984 GCA_964507325.1 uncultured Planctomycetaceae bacterium
GTAGATCCCGGTGGGCATGTCCTGCAGAAGCCGCGCTGGGGTCTCCGCCAGGATGTGCCGCGCCGCGAAGCGACCCTCGTCGTACGCCGCACTCGCCAGCGCCGGTGGACCGGAGACGTCACCCACGGCGTAGATGTGCTCTTGCGCGGTCTGGTGGTTCCGGTTGACCTCGATGTTGCCGCGTGAGTCGACCACGATCCCCAGCTCCTCCAGCCCGAGCTCGCCCGAATTGCCCGTGCGACCGTTGGCCCAGAGCAGGATGTCGGCCTTGATCCGCTTGCCGGACTTGAGGTGCAGCACGACGTGCCCATCGTCGCCGTCGATGCGGTCGAACTCCTCGCCCTGCCGGATCACCACTCCCAATTCGCGGAGGTGGTAGGCGAGGGCGTCGACGATCTCCGAGTCGAGGAAGGCCAGCAGGCGATCGAAGGTGTTGACCAGGTTCACCTTCACGGCCAGGTTGCGGAAGATCGAGGCGTACTCGCAGCCCACCACCCCCGCACCGTAGATCGTCATCGACTTCGGTGTCCGCTCCAGCTTCAGGATCGTCTCCGCGTCGCGAATGCGCGGGTGGGTGAAGTCGATGTCGGGCGGATGGTACGGGCGGGAGCCGGTCGCGATGACGAAGTACTCCGCTTCGATCCTGAAGTCGCTCACGTCGGACGGGGTCACCTGGAGGGTGTGCGCGTCTACGAACGCCCCGCGGCCATGCGTGACCTCGATCCGGTTGCGGTCGTAGAACCCGGAGCGCATCCCCACCTGCTTGGCGATCACCGTCCTGGCGGTCTGCAGCAGCTCGGGGAAGCCGACGGGAGGCCCTTGAGTCGCCTTGCGCAGCCGCGGGTCGGAGCGGAAATCGGAGAGCAGTCGACCGGCGTAGCGCAAGGTCTTGGTCGGGATGGTGGCCGAGTGCGTGCAGGCTCCTCCCACTCGGGGGAACGCCTCGACCATGATCACCTGCTTGCCACCCTTGGCCGCCTTCATCGCAGCGCCTTCCCCTCCGGGTCCGCTGCCGATCACGGCGACGTCACACTGCTTCACCAGCATCGTCTCACCATCTCTCTCGAGGAGTGCGGACCTGCTCAGCGGCTCGACTGAACGTAGTGCTGCAGTTGCTCGATGGTGAATTCCTGCCCCTCGATGACCGCCTTCACCACGTCGCCGATCGAGATCACACCCAGCAGCCTTCCCTCGTCCATGACCACCAGGTGACGGATGCGCTTGTCGGTCATCAGCGACATGCAGGCGTCGACCAGCACCGTCGGCGGAATGCACAGCACGTCGGCAGTCATGATGTCGCGCACCGGTGTTTCCTTGGAGGTGCGGTCCTTGAGGATCACCTTCCGCGCGTAGTCGCGCTCGGACATGATCCCCACCAGTCTCTCGCCCTCGAGCACGACCAGCGCGCCGATCCCCTCTGCGGCCATCTTCTGAAGTGCTTCGTAGACCGTGGCGTCGGGCGAGGTCGAGTGGATACGCGGGCTCTTGCCTTCGAGGAGTTGCTTGACGTTCTTCATTGGTACGTGCTTCGGGGCTGCGGGCGCGGACATCGGCGGCCGAGATCGAATTGCTGGCAAGAGCATAGCCGCCACGCATCCCACGCTGCAGGTCAGGGTGGGGTCTGTCGGAGCGATCCAGGCCAGATGAGGAGCCACGAGGCCACCGTTCACGTCGCTGGCCGCGGCCGACGGCCAGGACTCGTCGCTGCCGGTGGCGATCCGGCGCGCAGTGTCTCGCTCTCGACCTCGCCAGCGGGACCTGTAGAGCTTCGAGGTCGACTCGGTGTGCGACGCTGCGAGCGAGGTCCCCCGGGCTGGCCTCGAGCGCACCGGGTTGATCTTCCATCCGGGCGCTCCCGAGGAGATCGATCGATCCGGCAGCGAGACCCTCGCCCCCTCGCGATCGGGGTCCGACGCTTCGGCAGCGCTCGGATCCTCGTGACCCGTGACGGGCCCCCTCTCCGGGGGTGGCCCTCGGCCTCCACCAATGCGGCTGTTTCCCATCCCCGGGACTGCCAGTCGGCATCCCGAAGCCCCGCGCGTGGGCCCTCCTCTAGGAATCCGCCCCCTCTCAGGACTCGTCCACCGACCCGCCAGCCTGTCTCAAGTCGGCTCCTCGCTCCGGTCGATGCAGGGACGAGTCGATTCGTCCCACGGCGTCTGCGAGTCCCCGATCCACCCCGGGTCGACGGACCCGCGTGTGGCACGAGCGCGGGCCGACTCATCCCCTTAACCATCCCCACCCTGAGAGAACACGAGATGAACACCCGTTCACGCTGCGCCGCCTTCACGTTGGTGGAGCTACTGATCGTCGTGGTGATCCTCGCCATCCTGGCCGCGGTGGCCATCCCCCAGTTCACGAGCAGTGCCGAGGATGCCAAGGCGAGCGCCCTGCAGGCCAACATGGGCGTGATGCGCAACGCCATGGAGCTGTACAAGCTGCAGCACGACGGCAAGTACCCGGGCTACCCCAGCGCCGGCGGCGCTCCCACGGCGGCCGAATTCTCCGACCAGATGGTCAAGGCCAGCAAGGCCGACGGCTCGACGGCGGCTCCGGGCACCGCGGGCTTCACCCTGGGCCCCTACATCAAAGCGGAGCTCCCCGCCAATCCCGTCAACGGCCTCAACACCATCTCGATCGTGGATGACGGCGACGCCTTCCCGGTAGCCGCTGACAACTCGACAGGTTGGGTCTGCAAGCCGCAGACGGGGCAGATCCGCCCCAATGCCACCGGAACGGCGCCCTCCGGTGACACCTGGTTCAGCTTCTGAGCCGGCGTCCCTGCGCCGCGGTGGCGAGTAGGTCGCCGCTCACCCGGAGCGACCGCGGCGCATCCCCCCACTCCGACCCATCCCCGGCCCAGCTCCGGCGGAGGTGAGGCGATGATCTCAAGGCATCACCGGAAGCGATCGGCGATCGGCATCGACATCGGCGATCACGCCGTGAAGTGTGCTCAGCTCGAGAGCGACCACGGGCGGATCCGGGTGCACCAGGTCTCCCACGTGACGGTGGAGGGGGGGGGTGAGGAACGCCAGGCGCGGCGCATGCGGATCCTGGATGCCGCCCAACGGGCGCTGCGCTTCGGCGACTTCCACGGCCGGGAGTGCCTGAGCTCCCTGCGCCTGTTCGAGACCACCACGCGCCACGTGCGCATCCCCGCCAAGGAGGAGTGGCAAGCCGACGAGATCATCGAGCAGGAGCTGCGGGCGAACGAGACGGACGCGACCGAGGGCTTCTCCTTCCAGTTCCAGCCGGTGGCCGAGCTGATGGACCGCGGGGAGCGGCAGTGCGAGTTCCTCTGCTGCATCGCCGATCCGCTCATCGTGCGCGAGCACCTGGAGCTCCTGGGATCCCTGCGCTTGCGGCCGCTGGCGATCGATCTCGACACCTGCGCCCAGATCAGGCCCTTCGGTCCGCCGGAGGGGGAGGAGGAAGCCTCCCTCTCCGTGTGCGTCGACCTGGGGTGCCGCTGCACGCGGGTGACCATTGTGCGCGGCTCCCAGCCGATCCTGATGCGCACCGTCTCGGTGGGCGGAGCCGACCTCCTGCAAACGCTGGAGAGCAAGCTGCAGCTCGACTTCTCCACCGCCCGCGACCTGGGGGAGGCGAACCGCCACGGCGGCTCGCCGGAGCTGGAGGACCTCAAGCTGGCGATCTCCCGCACCCTCAGCGAGGAGCTCGACCTGATCGCGCGCCGGGTCCAGGAGTGCGCGCGCTACGCCGCGACTCTCTACAGCGGTCAGGCGATCGAGAGCCTGCGCGTCCTCGGCGGGGCTGCCACCCTGCCGGGGGTGGTCGACTACCTGGCGCACAACCTCGGCATCCAGGTGGCCAGCGACGATCCCTTCCGCGCCCTGGGCGTGGATCCGCCGCGGACCTCGCGCTCGGTCGCGCCCGCCACCTTCGCAACCGCCGTGGGCCTGGCGCTGAGGGGGCTACAGGCGTGAGGCGCGAGATGGACTTCCTGCCGGCCAGCTACTGGGCCCGGGATGCCCGGCGTCAGGCGCGGCGCAGCTCCCTGCTCCTGGCCGCGGTCCTGTGCTGCGGCATCGTCGCCCTCGAGGGGATCCTGCAGCTGCGCCTCAAGGGGCTGCGCGCCACACGCGCCCAGGTCGCGCAGCAGGCGGAGGCCGCCTCCCTCCGCTCCGCTCAGATCGAGGAGCTGCACCGTCACCAGCAGGAGATGCTCACCGAGCTGGCCCGCTGGTCGGTCCCCCTGGAGACGCAGCGCGCGACCGAGATCCTGGACGGGATCCTGGCCGCTCGTCCCGGCTCGATCCGACTGCAGCGCGTCGACTGGAAGAGCGGCAGCACGGGGGAGGCGAGCTCGCCGACGCTGCAGATCGGAGGCATCCTCGAGGAGCTCGGCGACCTGGTGGCCTTCCTCGACGGGATGGAGTGCACCGAGGGGATGCCCCCCTTGGAGGTCCGGCGCTCCAGCGTCTCGCACCGCAGCTCGACCAACGCCCGACAGAACTTCGTCGTGCACTCGGTGACCGCTGGGGAGGGATCGCTGTGAACCGCCAGCAGATGCTCTCCAACGTCCTCTTGGTGGGGCTGGTGGCTGCCTACTGGCTGTTCCTCGGTAGTGGGAACCTAAGCCAGATCAGCGAGGTGAAGGGGGAGATCCGCGCGCTGCGCGAGACGCTCAACTCCTGCGCAGGAGACATGGAGCAGTTGGAGGCGGCCCAGGCGCAGGTGGGGGACGTGAGTGCTTGGCTGGAGCGGGTGCAGGCCCTGTACGCGATCGAGGGGCACGCCCCCGACCTCCTGCTCGAGATCGCCACCACCATGGACGACTGCGGGCTCGTGCCCCAGGACACCTCCCCCGGCTCGATCCGCCGGCGGGAGCCGCTCACCGAGCAGAAGATCCGCGTGGTGGTTCACGGCGAGCTGACCGCTCTCTTCGAGTTCCTGCGGCGCATGGAGGCGAGTCACCCCTTCTGCCGCATCATCGAGCTGCGCGTCGAGCACTCGACGACCTCCGGCGGGATCCGAGCGGACCTGACGATCCTGCGTCTGTGGAGGAGGGCCTGATGGAGGCGCGGTCGCGACCCAGCCGGGCGAACTTCTGGCAGCGCCTGCGTGCGGACCTGCGGGCGGATCGGCGCAAGGGGATTCTCCTGTGCCTGCTCGTGCCGCTGCTGCTCATCGCCTGGGTGCCCGTGTTCGCGGGGGGAGAGGCAACCGTCACGCCGGGGACGACGCCCGATGCGCAGCCGGCGCCGCTGCCGGCGCCGCTGCCGACGTCGGGGGACGAGGGGTACCCCGTCACCGTGGATGGCGAGCTGCACGCCAAGCTGGCTCGTCTGGTGGAGCGTCTCGATCGCCCGTGGAGCCCCACCTGGCGTCCGCTGGAAGGGAGCGAGCCCTTTTCGCCGGGTGCTCCTCCCCAAGAGACCCAGCCTCGCGACGAGTCTCAGGGAGCGGTGGATGCGGACGCAGAGCGGGAGCTCGCGGCCGAGCTGGTTCCCACCAGCACCGTCCTCAGCGAGATCCACGGCAACGTGACGATCATCGCGGGTCAGTCGTACCGCAGTGGCGACCAGGTCGGCCAGTTCGTGGTGGGAGACATCGGAGCGCGTTCAGTGGTCCTGCACGGGCGCTTCGACGAGTACGAGCAACAGATTCTCCTGGAAGACGAGGGAGAGGGACGATGAGCGCAACCCGTCTGGCGATCACTGCCCTGCTGCTGGCGTCCCCCCTCGGGGGTGCGCCCACGCAGGACGACCTGATCACCATCAACGCCAGGGACGAGGAGCTCTCGAGCCTCCTCGAGGGTCTCGCGATCCAGCACCGCCTCAACCTGGTCGCCGGAGACGAGGTGGAGGGTCGCGTGACCATCAACCTCTACGACGTGCGCTTGGAGGAGGCGCTGGCCCAGATCCTGGCCACCCAGGACCTGGCCTTCGTGCGCGAGGGAGACTTCCTGCGCGTCGTGACCAGCGAAGAGTTGGCCCAGATCCAGCTCGCCAAGGACGTCATCGAGACGCGCGTCTTCACCCTGAACCACTTGACCGGCAAGGAAGCCCTACCCCTCCTGCAGCCGCTGCTCTCCGACGACGGGGGCCTCTCGATCCCCGGCGGCGGAGGCGAGTCCTCCGGCAGCGAAGGCGGCGAGGAGTCGGAGAGCGGAAGCAGCGGCCGGCGCGAGGTGGTGGTGGTGCGCGAGCGGCGCTCCCACCTGGCGGTGATCGAGTCCACGTTGGCCGAGCTCGATCGGCCGCCGCAGCAGGTCCTGCTGGAGGCGACCATCCTGGCGGTCGACCTGGGCGAGGAGAACCTCTTCGGGATCGACTTCAACGTCTTGGGGGGGATCGACTTCGATTCGGTGGGGAGCGCCACCGACATGACCGGGCTCACCCCCTACGACGTCAGTGGCTCGGCGCTCGACGACCTGCTCTTCAGCGGTCAGACCCTCGGCTTCACCAACGATCCCCCCAGCGCGGGGCTCTCCCTAGGCCTGGTCAAGGATCAGGTGGCCGCTTTCCTCGAGGCGTTGGAGGAGACCACCAGCGCCAGCATCCTGAGCAACCCCAAGGTGGTGGCCCTCAACGGCCAAGAGGCGCGCATCATCGTCGGCGGGCGTCTCGGCTACGTGACCGTGGTCAGCACCCAGACCAGCGAGCTGGAAGAGGTTCAGTTCCTCGACACCGGCACCCAGCTCACCTTCCGGCCGCACATCGGGGATGACGGCTGGATCCGGATGGACGTCCATCCGCAGAACAGCACCGGCATCGTCGACCCCGTCTCGGGGATCCCGTCGGAGAGCACCGCCGAGATCACCACCAGCGTGATGATGCGCGACGGGCAGACGTTGGTCATCGGTGGGCTGATCAGCGAACGGCTGCAAACCCAGCGCAGCCAGGTCCCCCTGCTGGGCAGCCTGCCGGTGGTGGGGTTCCTGTTCGGCCGCACCCAGGAGTCGATCGAGCGCAACGAGCTGGTCGTCCTGCTCACGCCTCACATCCTGGATCCCTACGAAGAGGATCGCCGGGCCAAGGAGGTCCAGGAGCGCTGGCGCGCGGTGCACCGCAGCCACCTCGACAGCCTCTCGCCTCACCTGCGACCCCAGTTGGCGCGCTCCCTGCACGCCGACGCCGAAGTCCTGCGGGTCAAGGGCGATCTGGAGCGGGCGTTGGGCGCGATCGAACGGGCCCTGAGTCTGGATCCCACCTCGGTGCCGGCGGCGAAGCTGCGCCAAGACCTGTTGCGCGCCCTCACCCTGGACCAGCTCCCCCTGACCGAGGAGCAGCAAGCCCTACGGGTCCTCGGTGGACTGCAACCGATCCGTACTTCCGAGGCTCCGGAATCGGAGCCGACCGAGCAGGAGGAGGAGTCGCAATGAAGATCGGGATCGACCGCGGCGCCCTGCTGGCGGCCACCCTGCTGGCGGCGTGCCAGACCGTCTCCGAGAGCCCGGCCACAGAGGTCGACGCCGGGGAGTGGATGACGGCCAAGGCTGGGATCTATCGCGAGCTGGCGCTGCGCTCCCTGCGCAGCGGGGACCACGACCGCACGCGGCAGCTGCTGGCGGAGGCGGTGCAGTTCGAAGCCGGCGACGTCCACTCCCTCGAGCTCCTGGCGCGGCTCTCCCTGGCGTCGGGAAGCCTGATGGAAGCCAAGAGCTACGCCCGCTGGTGGCTCGAGCTGGAGCCGGACTCCGCGCCGGCGCTCTGCCTGAACGGCATCATCGACGAGTCCCTGGGCAACCTCGTGGAGGCGGAGGAGTTCTTCCGCCGCGCCACGGCTCTCGACGCCGCAGACCCGCGCCCGCTGATCGACCTGCACACCTTCCTCTTGAACCGCGGGCGTGAAGTGGAGGCGACCGCGGTGCGCACCGACGCCCGCCGGCGCTTCCCCGACCGTTGCGAGGTGCTCCTCGACTACGGGGCCTACCTCGAGTCCCGTGGGCGTTGGCGGGAGGCGCTGATGGTCTTCCAGGAGGCGCGTGCAGAGCGCCCCGACGACCTGGACCTGGCGGTGCGGGTCGGGACGGCGGCGCTGCTCGGCGGTCGCGAGGAGGTGCTCGTGGACCTGGAGCGGGAACTGCCGCCCCACGCCCGACTCCAGGATCCCTCGCTGGTGCTCCTGCTGGCGGCCCTCAGGCTGCGTGGCGGCGACGACCAGGGGGTGCTGGAGGAGTTGGACTTCCTCGAGGGGACGGCGCGCGACGATCCGATCCTCTGGCTCCTGCGCGGCGAGATCCTCGCTGGGCGCCGGGATCTGGCGGGGGCCGAGGCGGCCTTCCGTGAGGCGCTCGACCGCGACGACTCCCTGGCGCGGGCTCACGGAGGTCTGGCCCGCGTGCACCTGGAGCGCGGGCAGCACGACGCCGCCGGGCGCGCCCTGGAGCACGCCGTCGAGCTGGAGCCGCGCAACGCGGTCCACCGGGCGCTCTTGGCCGCCTGCCTGGTGCAGGTCGGAGACCTGGACAAGGCCCGCGAGCACTTCGAAGTCGCCCGGAGCTCAGGCGCAGCTCCGGATCTGGTGCGGGACGTCGAGCGGCGCTTCCCCGAGCTGGTCTCGAGTCCGCCGCAGGCAGGAGGCCGTGAGCATGGTGGGTAACGCTCTCGTCACGACCTTGGCCGCCTCGAGTGGAGTCATGACCTGGGGCATCCCCCTGGGGGTTGCGGCCCTGCTGGGGGGCGCCGGGGTGTGGTTCTCCATGAGGAGCCACCGGGCGCGCACGCGCAGGTGGCTGCGGGAGCTCCACGACGTCGTCGATCACGCCGACCCGGGCCCGATCCAGAGCTCGCAGGACGCGGAGCGCGTCTGGAACGCATTCCTCGAGCACGTCGAGAAGGCCCGGCACCTGCAGGTGGAGGCGCGCAGTCGGGAGGTGCGCAGCACCCTGATCGGGAACGAGAACCGGCGTCTGCAGGCGATCTTCGGTGCCTTGCCGACCGGGATCGCGGTGCTGCGCTCCGGCAACCGGATCCTGTACGCCAACACCCTGGCGGTCGAGCTGCTGCAGGTTCCCGATCAGGACGAGCCCGCGCTGGACGCCGCCGAGGGGAATCCGCGCGTGATCGGTGCGGTGCGCTCGCTCCTGAGGGGCGACCTGGCGCTTGGCATCCGCAGCGAGCGCATCGAGGTCACCCAGCCGGACGAGACCGTGCAGGTCTACCGCGTCCGGCTCTTGGAGATCTCCTCCTCGATGGAGGCCCTCAGCGAAGAGAACATCCAGATCGTCACCTTCGAGGACATCACCTCGGAGGAGTCGATGCAGCGCATGAAGACGGAGTTCGTCTACGGAGTCTCCCACGAGCTCAAGACTCCCCTGACCTCGATCCAGGCCTCGCTGGAGATGCTGGTGGAGGAGGAGGAGTTGGAGCCCGATGACCGCCAGCGCCTGCTGGACCTCTCCTACTCGGAGACGATTCGCCTGGGACGCATGGTGCGTGAGCTCCTGGACTTGGCGCGCGTCGAGGCGGGTGTGACCGAGGTCAAGCGCGAGCGGGTCGTCATCTCGGACTTGATGGCCGAGCTGCTCAAGGTCCACGAGCCGCTGGCCACGCGCAAGCAGATCGACCTGGATTGGAAGGTGTCGGAGTTCGTACCCACGGTGCTGGGGGACTACGACCTGCTACTGCAGGCGTTCGTCAACCTGATCGGCAATGCCATCAAGTACACCCGCGAGTCGGGCCGCGTGCAGGTGTGGGCCACCGTCGAGGGCGAGGAGCTCATGGTCATGGTCCGCGACAACGGCATCGGCATCCCCGCCGCCGACATCGACAAGATCTTCGATCGCTTCTACCGCGCCGGTTCCGCGCAGTCGTCCAGCATCCCCGGCACCGGCCTGGGCCTGCCGATGGCGCGCTTCATCACCGAAACCCACGGCGGGCGCATCGAGGTCGAATCGGAGGAGGGGGAAGGCAGCACCTTCACCGCCTATCTGCCCAGCGAAGAGGCCGCCTCGGAGCAGCTAGACAGCACGGACTTGCAGTCCTTCGAAGCATTCACTGGAGGATGATCCCACCATGACACCTACCGTACTAGTCGTCGACGACGATCCGGGGATCCGGATCGCCATCAAGCTGAAGCTCAAGAGTCAGGGCTTCAACATCCTGGAGGCCGGTGACGGAGAGGAGGCCCTCAGCGTGCTCTCCGACGCCGAGGTCGACCTGTCGATCCTCGACGTCGGCATGCCTGGAATGGATGGCTACACGCTCTGCGAGCACATCAACCAGGACGAGCGCACCGAGGACATGCCGGTCATCATTCTGACCGCCCAGGACGCGCGCATTCCCGAGGAGGTGGCCGAGCGCATTCGCGTCAGTCGCTTCCTGATGAAGCCCTTCAGCCCGCGCGAGCTGGTGCAGACCGTCTGCGAGCTGCTGGACATGCTGGACGACTGAGATGCGCTTCACGGAGGCAAACGTCGGCAACGTGCTGGCCTTGGTCGTGGACGGTCCCCTGGACCGGGAGTCCGCGCCCGAGCTGCTCTCCGTGGTCGATGGCGCCCTCGAGGCCGACCGCAACCGCTTCGTGATCGATCTCTCCAAGGTCTCCCACGCCGACTCGGGGGGGCTGGAGGTACTGGTGCAGATCGCCAGCCGGGTGTTCCGCTTCGGCGGTCGCCTGGGGCTCTTCGGGGCGGGCGGGGCGCTGGCCGAGATCCTGAGGGTCACGCGCCTCGAGCAGCGGTTGGCGCTCTTCCCCTCGCGGGAGGAGGCCTTGACCCGGGTACGGGAGGGGGACTAGATGGCGGCTCTCTCCAGCAAGCACCGCAACATCGGGGAGATCCTGCTCTCCATGGGCCGCATCGGCCCCGAGGCCTTGGAGCAGGTGGCCCGCGAGCAGGAGCGCAACCCCCTGGAGCGCTTCGGCGAGACGCTGCTGCGCCTCGAGCAGGTGACGCCGGAGGACATCCACGAGGCCTTGGCCCTGCAGTACGGCGTGCCCTTCGTGCGCCTGGCGCGGCGCCTGGTGGACCGCTCGATCAACGACGTACTGCCCTCCGCCTTTCAGCGCCGCCACTGCATCGTGCCCATGTTCCGGGTCGAGGAGCAGCTCACGGTGGCCCTCGGGGATCCCACCAACCTGGTGCTGATGGACGAGATCGCCCGTCAGACCGGTTGCGAGGTTCTGCCGGTGGTGGCGCTGCCGGGCGAGATCGAGGTCGCCCTGCGCGAGTGCCTGCAGGAAGACGCCGCGGCGTTCGAGATCGACGACATCGTCGAGGAGATCGATGAGAGCGACGTCCAGATCATCGAGCAGCAGGTCGAGGACCTGGCGGATCTGGAGAAGGTCGCCGGCATGTCGCCGGTGGTCAAGCTCGTCAACTACGTGCTCTTCCGCGGAGTCAGGGATGGAGCCAGCGACATCCACATCGAACCGGAGGAGGACGGCTCGCGTATCCGCGAGCGCATCGACGGCACCCTGACCGAGGTGATGACGCCTCCACCGCGCATGCACCCGGCCATCGTCTCGCGCATCAAGGTGATGGCGGACCTGGACATCAGCGAGCGCCGCAACCCCCAGGACGGCCGCTTCCGCGTGATCCTGGAGCAACGCCCGATCGACGTGCGCGTCTCGACCCTGCCCACGATTCACGGCGAGAAGCTGGTGCTGCGCCTGCTCGACCGCAAGTCGATGCGCATCGACATCCGCAACGTGGGCATCCCCGCCTCCCACCTGGAGGACCTGCTCGACCTGATCTCCTCACCCAACGGGATCATCCTCGTCACCGGACCGACCGGTTCGGGCAAGACGACCACCCTCTACGGCATCCTGCAGGAGATCAACGAACCGGGTCGCAACCTGTGCACCGTGGAGAACCCGGTGGAGTTCGGGATCCACGGCGTCAACCAGGTGCAGGCCAACGAGAAGGGTGGGCTGGGATTCGCCGACGCCCTGCGCTCGCTCCTGCGGCAGGACCCGGACGTGATCATGGTGGGGGAGATCCGGGACGCCGAGACGGCCCTGATCGCCATCCAGGCTTCGCTGACCGGCCACCTGGTGTTGGCGACGTTGCACACCAACGACTCCGTCAGCGCCGTGACGCGCTTGATCAACATGGGGGTCGAGCCGTACCTGATCGGCGCCGCCCTGCGCGGCATCATCTCCCAAAGACTAGTACGGCGCTTGTGCGTGCGCTGCCGCAAGGCGGGCAGCGTTCCGCAGGTGCTGCGCAAGCGGGTGAATGCTTTGGCGCCGGACAAGCAGTTCTATCTGTCACAAGGGTGCGACGCGTGCCGCGGTTCGGGATTCGCGGGGCGCATCGGGCTGTTCGAGCTCCTGCGGGTCAGCGACGAGCTGGCGGACACCATCAGCGGTTCTCCGACCCTGTCGGAGCTGCGCACACAGGCCCAGGCCCATGGGCTCTACACGCTCTTCCAGGACGGCGTCCGCAAGGCGAGTGAGGGCATCACATCCCTGGACGAGGTGGTGCGGGTGGTGGCGGCATGATCCAGGCCCAAGAGACCCTACAGCCGGTCGAGCGGGGAGCAGAGCTTGCGAACCGCGTCACCGACGAGGAGTCGGAGGCCAGCGAGTCCCCCTCGACCAGCGCGCCCGAGTTCCTGCGCCTCTCGAGCAAGGAGCGCATGGCCCTCTTGGGGCAGCTCGCGGTCCTGCTCGAGAGCGGCATCCAGATCCCCGCCGCCCTGCGCGCCATGCGCGAGCAGACCGAGAACCCCCGCGCGGGCGAGGTGCTGGCCGTGTTGGAGGATGCGGTGCGCAGTGGACACCCCCTGTCGGAGGCCGTGGGGGATTTGCCGCGGGCCTTCCCGGAGCTGGTGAAGCAGATGGTGGCCGCCGGGGAGAGCGCCGGACGCCTGGGGGAGATGATCCAGCGCGTGACGGAGATGCTCGAAGCGGAGGACGAGCTGCGCGGCCGCGTGCGCTCCGCCCTGCTCTACCCCGCCGTCATGCTGGCGGTGGCGCTGGCGGTGGTGACCTTCCTCCTGACCGTCATCGTGCCGAAATTCGGGACTCTCTTCCTCGGCAAGCAGCACGCCCTGCCGATGCCCACCCAGGTGCTGATGTGCCTGGGGGAGTTCCTCTCGACCCACGCCATCTGGCTCTTCCCCAGCCTGCTGCTCGTGCTGGTCGCCTCGGTGCTCTTCCTGCGCAGCTCCCGCGGTCAGCCGCACCTGGACCGGGCCCTGCTCCACCTGCCGGTGATCAGCGAGGTCTACCGCACGGCGATCCTGTCCAGGACCTCCCGCACGCTGGGCATGCTCACCCGCTCGGGAGTGGCGATCCTGGTCGCCCTGGAGCACACGCGCGAGGTGGCGGGCAGTCCCGCCTTCGCCAGGCTGTGGGAGCAGGTCCACCGGGTGGTGGCCAACGGCGGGACCATCAACGACGCCATCCGGCCCTCGCCCCTCCTGCCGGCGACCTTCAAGCAGATGGTGGGATCCGGGGAAGCCGCCGCGCGACTGGACCTGGTTCTGATCAAGGCCGCCGATCACTACGCCGGTCAATTGCAGCGCAAGGTGCGCGACATCAGCACCCTCATCGAGCCGATCCTGGTGGTCATGCTGGGAGGGGTCGTGGGGTTCATCGCGCTGTCGATCATGCTGCCCATATTCAAGCTGTCACGAGGCATCTAGGAGAAGAAGACCATGAGCTCACAGAGTGCCCAACACCTCCCGCAACCGTCCGGCGAAGACCCGGGCAGCGCGGTGCAGGAACAGGTGAGTGCCATGCAAGCCGCCGTGGAGGACATCACCCAGAACTACCTGGAGACCCTCGACGCGCTGAGCACCGTCTACGACGCGGCGGACGGCTTCTCGCAGCTGTTCGACAGCCCCTCGATCGCCTACTTCACCCTGCGGCGCATCCTGGAGTCGCTGGAGGTGGACTGCGGGGCGATCTTCCTCCAGGTGGACGGCGTGCTGCGCTTCCAGTTCGAGTCCGAAGACGCCCTGCAGTACCTCAAGGAGGGCGCTCTCGAGGACGCCAGCCTCGAAGGGCGCGCGCTCTTCTGCAACGGCTCGGATGCGATCCGCTACCTGCACCCGGAGGCCGGCGAGCGCAACGCGCTCTTGGCACCGGTGGTCGCCGCCCAGCGCCGTCTGGGCATCGTCGTGGTCTTCTCCGAACGCGGGCGCCCCTTCACCACCAAGGACCTGAAGCTGGCGGCCGCCGTGACCTCCCAGGCCGCCATCGCCCTCGGCGGGGCGCAGCACATGGAGCAGATCCTGATCGAGCGGCAGAAGCTGCGCTCGGTCATCGAGGACAACGGCGGCGGCATCGTGGTGCTCGCGCCGGACGGGCGCACCATGTTGACCAACGCGGTGGCGCGCGAGCTGCTCGGCTTCCCCGACGACCGGGCGGAGGGCTTCTCCCTGCTCGACGAGTTGGCGCACTGGAAGTTCAGCCGCGAGCCGGAGAGCCTGTGCGGAGACGGTCCTACGGAGCTGACCCTCGAGATGGCCACCGGCTCCGGTGCCCAGCAGCGCGTGCTGTCGGTGGCCGGCCGCCGCGTGCGCGGGACCGACGGGGAGCTGGCCAGCGTCGTCCTGAACCTGCAGGACGCCACCGAGAAGCGCCGCGGCGAGCGCATGCGCGAGGACTTCCTCTCCCAGGTCTCGATGGCCTTCCGCGTCCCGATCGAGACGATGCGCGACCGCCTGCACGCGGTGGGGACGGTGGAGGACGAGGAGCAGCGCAACTGCCAGGCGTTCGTGAGCCACCAGCTCGACGAGCTGGTGACCCTCACCGACCGCCTGCGGTGCTACGTGGAGGTTCTGGACAGCTCCTGGAGCGGCAAGGGCGTGGCCGATCTGGGCCAGGTCGTGGCGGAATCACGCGCCTGGGCGCTGGAGCAGCACGGCGATCGCTCGCCGCAGGTGGAGCTCGAGGTCGACGCGACGGCCCCCCCGGCCGGGATCTCGACCGAGTGCGCGCGCATCGTCGTCGACAACCTGCTCGAGAATGCCATCGAGTTCGGCTCACAGGAGCAACCGGTGGCGTGGATCTCCGTCCACGCCGGAGCCGAGGGCTGGACCTCGCTCACCGTCGAGGACCGCCTCGGAACGGTTCCCGCCGGGGTGCAGCAGCGTTTCATCCACGGCTTCGGTTCGTCGAGTGATGACCAAGCCGGCGAGGCGGCTGGTCTGACCGTGCGTCTGGCCCTGGTGCAAGAGGCTGTCCAGCGCGTGGGTGGCCGGATCGAGGCCAGCCCGTCTCCCGAGGGAGGAACCCTCCTCACCGTCAACGTGCCCTCCGCCATGGGAAGCCTCGCTCCAGGAGATCGCTGATGGAGCCCTTCACCCTCCGCAAGGAGACCGCGGTCCTCCTGATCAGCGAGGACGCGACGATTCGCGACGCCGTCCGTCGGGAGCTCCCCGCGGCCCGCTACCGCTTCGTCGAAGCGGCCCCGGACGCGGAGGTGGACCAGGTCCTGCGGGCCAGCCGACCCGACATCGTGCTGCTCGACGTGACGGGGGCCGGCCGGCAGCGCCTCAAGGTCTGCAAGAGCCTGCGACGCCAGGAGGGGGGGAAAGAGCTGCCGATCGTGATCCTGGCGGGCTCCGAGGACCTGGACCTGGTTCGCCGAGGGCACAAGGCCGGTGTCTCGGACGTGCTCGTCATGCCCCTGCCCGAGCGGCTCCTGAGGCAGCGCCTCGAGTACATCCTGGCGGCCGACGCCGAGCGCCGGCGCCTCTCCCGTGCCCTGGGCCGCATGACCGACGCCCAGCACTTCGCCCGCATCGGGACCTGGGAGTGGTCCCTCGCGACCCGCAGCCTGGAGTTCTCGGAGGGGGCCCGCCACATCCTGGGGCTCCCCAGCAGCGGCGTCGACGCCACCGTGGACACCGTGCTGCGCAACGTCCCCGCCGAGGACCGCCCGCGGGTGCGCACGTGGTTGGAGGACGCCTCGCGCGGCGGGGTGGGCAGTGCCATCGAACACCGCGTGCGCCTGCAGGACGGCACCGAACGCATCGTGCGCCAGCGCGCCACGGTCGGCGAGAGTGAGCCGGGCAGGCCGGGGCGCATCTCGGTGG
The DNA here is from genome assembly GCA_964507325.1 of uncultured Planctomycetaceae bacterium. GTDB lineage: Bacteria > Planctomycetota > UBA1135 > UBA1135 > CAZDQL01. Next base: position 15,963 of record CAZDQL010000032.1, read on the forward strand.
TGCTCTCCGACATCTCGGAGTGGCGCCAAGCGGAGGCGGAGAACCGCTACAAGGCGACGCACGACGCTGCCACCGGTCTCGAGAACGTCGATCGCTTCATGCAGCGCGTCGACGAGGCGGTCTGGGTGGCTCAGCGCTCCAGCACCCGCTTCGCGATCCTGTACCTGGGCGTGGCCCGCTTCGGGCGCATCCACGAGTCCCTGGGTCACCGTCTCGGCGACGGCGTTTTGAAGGGGATCGCCGAGCGCATGCACAGCGGGCTGCGCAAGACCGACTGGGCCTGCCACGCCACCGAGCAGGGGCGCCTGCCCCGTCTGGCGCGCATGGACGGGGCCCACTTCGCGATCATCCTGCAGCCGATCGAGCGCATCGAGGACATGGCCCGCGTGGCCACGCGCATCAACCGCTCCTTCGATGACCCGATCGAGTGGGGGGGGCAGGAGCTCTTCGTGAGCACCCACATGGGGATCGCCGTCTACCCCGAGGACGGCCTCGAGACGGAGGAGCTCCTGCGGCGCGCCCAGACCGCCATGAACCGCGCCCAAACCGAGGGCAAGACCGAGCCCCACTTCTCGACCGCCGAGATGACCGACGAGGCGACCCAGCGCCTGGAGCTGGAGTCCCAATTGCGGCGCGCCCTGGAGCGGGACCAGTTCGAGGTCCACTACCAGCCCAAGGTCGACATTGCCAGTGGCCGCATCGCCGGCATGGAGGCCCTGGTGCGCTGGGTGCATCCCGAGCTGGGCTTCGTGTCCCCCGGCGACTTCATTCCCCTGGCCGAGGAGACCGGGGTGATCGTCCCGATCGGCGAGTGGGTCATGCGCACCGCCGCCCGTCAGGCCAAGGCGTGGCAGGACGCCGGCCTGCCGCCCTTCCCGATGGCCGTGAACGTCTCCGTCGAGCAGTTTCGCCACGTGAACATCAAGGAGGTGGTGGCCAGCGTCCTGGACGAAACCGGTCTGGCGCCCGAGTGGCTGGAGATCGAGCTGACGGAGTCCGCCCTGATGGACGACACCGATGGCAACCTGATCATTCTCCAGGAATTGAAGCAGCTCGGAGTGCTGATGGCGGTGGACGACTTCGGCACCGGCTACTCCTCGCTCGCCTACCTGCGCCGCTTCCCGATCGACATCCTGAAGATCGACCGCTCCTTCGTGATCGACGTCGCCCAGGATCCGGACGCCGACGCCATCGTCAACACGGTGATCAACATGGCGCGCAGCCTAGGCCTGAAGGTGATCGCCGAGGGGGTCGAGACCGACGAGCAGCTCGCCTTCCTGCACGGATTGGGCTGCGACCAGTACCAGGGCTACCTCTTCAGCCGACCGTTGCCCGCTTCCGGCGCCGTCGGTCTGCTCGAAGAGCAGCGCGGTCTGGCGGGCAGTGCCGAAGGGGGGACCATCGCAGACGGTCTCCCGGGCCGCGCCGGGAGCGAGTAGTGGCGAAGCAGCGGCGTCACCTCCCGACCGACGAGCGGCGCCTGCGAGCCCAGGCCGGGGCGACCCTGGTCGACCTCTTGTTGGTGATCCTGATCGCCGGCATCTTGACGGCCACCGGTGTGCCGCTGGTGCAGGGGACGCTGGTGGACTTCCGCATGCAGGCCGCAGCGGAGGAGGTGGTCGCCGCCGTCGGGTACGCCCAGGCCACCTCCCTCGCGAGTGGCTGCAGCACGCGGGTCACCTTCGACCCCACGGCCAACACGGTGACGGTGGAGAAGGAGGTTCCCGTCACCGCTCTGGCCGAGGGCTCCGAGGCGGAGCTGGCCGAGGAGCTCGTCGAGGACACGACCTTCGTCACGATGGAGAATCCCTGGAAGCGCGGCTCCAGCTACGTGCTCACCCCTGCCAGCAGCGACTGGCTCGCTCGGGTCGAGATCGCCGACGTGAGGCTGGGTGGGGAGAAGGTGCTGGTCTTCGACGCCCTGGGGAATCCCTCGTGCGGTGGAGAGGTGGACCTTGTGAGCGACCAGGAGCTCCTTGTCCTCTCCCTCGATCCCCTCAGCGGAAGGATGAGCTGGTAATGAGCACCGGTCCCTCGCATCCGCTGGTCCAGCGCTGCCCCAGGGGACGAGCGCGGCGCGCCGGCATGACCCTGCTGGAGGCGATGCTCAGCATCGTCCTCCTGGGGCTCACCGCGTCGGGGATCTCGGCCCTCTACGTGACGGGGCTGCAGTCCCTCCAGGAGTCCGACACGCGCATGCTCCTGGACGGTCAGCTGCGCAGCCAGATGGAACTGCTGGTGGCGCAGCCCTTCGAGACGCTGCAGACCACCGGTTCGGGGAGCAGCAGCGTCACCGTCGACTCGCGGACCTATACCGCGAGCTGGACCGCGACCTCCTACGACGTCGACGGGAATGGCACCGCCGACCCGACTGCGCTCCTGATCGTAGTGACGCTGGAGGGGAGCTCCCTCTCACTCCTGCGCGTCGACGGCGCCGAGCGGGTGCTTTGGGTTCCATGAAGCGCAGCTGTCGATCCGGCTTGACCCTGGCCGAGCTCATGGTCGTGACCGCGGTGATGGGGATCATCGCGGTGGGGGCCAGCGGCCTGCTCCTCGGTGCCCTCAAGGCGCACGAAGAGGGCGGCACCCGCCTCGACCTGCAGCGCGAAGGGCTCCTGGTCATGGAGCGCCTGAACGACGCCGCACAGCGCTGCACCTTCCTGTTGGTGCCCAACTCCCACGCCCCCGTGCGCTCCTTCATGGCGATGTCCGGCTTCGTCAACGACGACGACGACTACTACTTCAATGACCCCCTCTTCCCCCGGATCGACGAGGACATCGCCTCGGACATGAACGAGGACAAGTGGAATGGGATCGGTGCCATCGACGAGGACGGCGATGGATCGGTGGACGAGAACACCTCCTACTTCTCCGCCGCCGACGACGACGAGGACGGCCGGGCGGACGAGGATCCGCTGAATGGCATCGACGACGACGGGGACGGGAACGTCGACGAGGACTGCGCCTGGGATACGAACTGGGACGGCAGGCCCGGGATCGCGAATTTCGACGACGACGGAGACGGCTCGATCGACGAGGGCAATCAGGGGGACGACGACGAGGACGGCACTACGATCGAGCAGGGGATCTTCCCACACGTCTTCTGGTACGACGCGGGGAGCTCGACCCTCACCTCCTGGGAGGTGAGCTCCGGGGAGTCGTTCGTTCTCTCCCGGCACGTGGCCGGTTTCCAGGTCGAGTACGTCGGGCCGGAGCTCGTCACGTTCCGACTCAGGCTGCAGGACGGGAACGAAACCCTCTCCATCGAGGAGCACGCCTGCATCCGCAACTCCGCGCAGAGGCTCGGCAAGCGAGTGCGCTGAGGAGGGGTGATGCGCACACGTAGGGCAGTTGGCATCGGATCCCCGCGCGCCGGAGTGGCCTACGTCGCCATCCTGGGTGTGATCCTGATCGCCAGCCTGATGGGTCTGGCCTTCGTCCACTCCGTCGCCACCCACACGGCGCTCTCGGCGGACCGCAACGCCGCCATGCAGGCGCGCTACCTGGCCGAGTCCGCGGCCAACCACGCGCTGTGGCGGCTCCTGTACGAGAACACGAGCACCATCGAGATGCGCGTGGTGCACGACCACGACGACGGCGCGGAGAAGTCCGACGGCTCGATGGACATCGATGCTCCCCAACTCGAGCTGGGCAAGCAGCCCCTGGTAGGCGTGCGCATTCCGAACGTGGTGGTGCCTCCCGGCGCCCAGGTCTTCAGCGCCTACGTGCAGTTCGTGGCGAAGGACGACGACTCCGCGTCCACCGACCTCAGGATTCTCGGGGAGTACTCCGGGGCTTCAAAGCGCTTCACCAAGACCGACTATGACCTGTCGAGCAGGACGCAGACCGGAGCCTCTGTCGACTGGATCGGCGTCCCGAAGTGGGCCGCTGATGGTGTCTACCGGACTCCGGACCTGGCGGCCATTGTCCAAGAGGTCGTCGACCATCCGGGGTGGAAGCTGGGGGCCGAGCTGACACTCCTCTTCGAGTCCGCCGATCTGAACGGCCAGCGCCGCCCCTTCAGCCACAACGGGAGCCCCGAGGACGCACCCCTGCTGAACGTCACCTACCGCGACAGCGGCGGAGACGTGGCGGACTTCCCCGAGGCGGAGGACGTCTACTACCTGCACGACCTGGCCGGTGGGCGATACGGATACAAGGTCCGTCCGCACACCGACACGACCTTCGCCACCATCGCGTCGGTAGGGGCGCTGGGGGAGGCGCTGTCGGAGCAGAGCCACGTGTTGCGCATCCTGCCACCCACCTTCACCAGCGACGTGCTTTCGGTCTACGCGCCGTATTCCGTCAGACGCTCGCAGTACGCCCGTCTGCGAGATCCCGACTGGACGAGCATCGGCGGCGTCATGGACACCTACGCCTGGGCGCGCTGGATCGAGCTGGCGGGACGTCCGCAGGGCAGCGAGGTCCTGCTGGGGACCGTCGACGATTCCAGCCAGTCCGCCCTGGCGGTGTGGGATGGCGCCGACTGGGGCAGCAAGATCTGGTTCAGCAGCTACGCGAATGACAACTTCCCCTGTTTGGCCCTCGCCTACGAGACCCTCTCCCGTGAGGGCCTCGTGGTGGGGCGCCACGGCTCGGGGGACGATCCCTACTACACACGCTGGAACGGTTCCTCCTGGGCCCATGATCCACCCCTGGTGGTGAGTACGAGCGCTACGGGCGCCGTGCAGCACGTCGACATGGCGTCGAACCCCCTGGAGGACGAGATGCTGGCCTGCGTGACCCACGATGCGGATGGCACCGACGGGCACATCTCGCTCCTGCGCTGGGACGGGAACGCCTTCGAAGACCTGGGGCTCCTGACCACGGACTCCAGCGACGACAACTACGAGCCCGCCGCCGTCATCTACGAGCAGCGCTCCGGTGAAGCTCTGATCACCTACGCCACGCCGACGAGTCTCAGGTACCGCACCTGGAACGGCAGCGCCCTGAGCTCTGACGAGGAGGTCTTGGCGATGGACAAGGCGAGGATCCTGCGCCTCGCCCCTCACCCGACCAGCGAATACGTCTTGCTCGCGGCGGTGGACGACCACAAGGACCTGCACGTGGCCGTTTGGGATGGCGACGCCTGGATCGAATCCGCGGTGTTGGAGGACGATCTCGTGGAGAAGACCTTGCGCTGCTTCGACGTCGTCTGGGAGTTCCCAGGCGAGGAAGCGTTGATCCTGTGGTCGCCCAATGGATCGAACGCCATGAACTACGTGCGCTGGACCGTGGGCGAGGCCTTGGGCTCGTTGGTCGTCGAGATTGGCCCCACCTTCAGCGACTCGATCAGGACCCTGAGGGCCCAGGCCCGACCCGACTCCACGAAGATCGCCGTCCTAGCCTGCACCAATGGCACGACCCTGGAGCACACCCTCTGGAGTGGGGACTCCTTCGTCTACGACCCGCCGGAGGAGCTCTGCTCCGAGCTGGCGTACCGCGACAGCACCGCCTACGACCTGACCGCCTGGGACTACTGGACCGACCGCCCCCCCTTCGTCGACGCCGGCCGCGCGCAGACCACCCAGCACAGCGTCGAAACGGCGCTGGACGGGACCGTGCGGCACGACGGACTCCCCGATCCACCGGGGGCGGTGACCACCGAATGGAGCCTAGTCAGTGGCCCCGGAGGGCTCACCATCGAGGACGCCTCCCAGGTTGACACCATCGCCCGCTTCCAGGCCCTGGGCGACTACGTGTTGCGGCTGACCGGGGATGACGGCGCCGTGCAGGTCTCGGACGAGGTCACCATCACCGTCGACAACGCCCCGCCGTACGTCGAGAAGCACGAGAGCTGGACGATCACCTCCTCCGGAGTCTGGCAAGTGGTGGACCTGAGCGGCAGCCCCTACGACGTCCCGCCGAACGCAGTCCTCGAGGTGGCCCTCTCCAACGCCAGAACGGACCAGCAGTACTACGGCGGAGTGCGTGCCCGTGGCTCTGCGCTCAGTCGAAGGCTGCGACTCCACGAGCCGGAGGGCGACGGCCGTGACGTGGCGGTCATGCACGTCCAGGCGGACGCCGACTCGCGCATCGAGTGCTGCGCCGAGAACCACGGCGAGGTGGACTTCACGCTCCTCGGCTACTGGACCCAGGGGACCTACGTGGAGACCTGGACCTCGTACCAGAACAGCACCTCCGGCTCGTGGGAGTCGCGCAACCTCGCTCCCGCGGGCGTGGGGCCCTCTCAGGTGGCGGAGATCGTGATCTACAGCATCGACGACTACGCCGAGCACCTGGCCGGCGTCCGACCGATCGGGTTCGCGGGGGGGGACCGGCTGGTGGAGCTGCAGGAGGCGGAGTCCGGCGGGAGGGACACCGCCACCATGCTGGTCACCGCGGATGCCACGGCGAACGCCGCCGTCGAGCTGTGGGCCGCGGACTCCGCGGACGTCCGCTTCGCGATCGCGGGCTACTGGAGCGTGCCCCCCAGCACGTACACCGAAGCTGCGCTCGAGATCAACTCGCCCAGCGGCCCCCCGACGAGCGCCACGTGGTGGGACCTGCACCTGGCGGCCCTCGGCGTCCCGGCCGACGCCGTGGTCCAAATCGCGTGTGCGAACGAGTCGCACGACAAGGAGCAGTTCCTCGGCGTCCGGCAGACCGGATCGAGCCTGGAGCGGTCCATCGAGCTGCACGAGGCGGAGGACGGCGGCGCGGACTGGGCCTGCCTGCAGGTCGTCACCGACGAGAGCTCCACGATCCAGTGGTTCGACGAGGACGTCTCCACGACCTGCTCCTTCCACCTGCTCGGCTGGTGGGATCCCCGTCCACTGCCGTAGCCGTCGCTACGACGCCCATCTCGCGCAGGGCTCGAAGCGCTCCTTCGCCCCCGGGCGCCGCGCCAGGTCCGGAGAACCCGCCAGGGCCTCGAGCTCGGCGGTCACCCCCTCGGGCGAAAGCGACTCCGCGTAGCTCCAGATCCCGCCCCGGAAGGGCGCGAAGCCGATCCCGAAGACGGAGGCCAGGTCGAGCTCGGCGGGGCTGGCGACCACCCCCTCCTCCAGGCAGCGCGCCGCCTCGTTCACCATCGCCAGGACGCAGCGCTTGACCAGCTTTTCGTCGGAGAGCCCCGCCAGCTCCGTCGAGCTCGCCAGCCGCTCGAGGTCGGTCGCCAGCCGCGGCTTCTTGGGCTGCGACCAGTCGTAGAAGCCGCGCCCGCTCTTCTTGCCCAGGCGTCCCGCGTCGATCCAAGCGCCGAGCAGGTCGCAGGGGCGCATGCGTTCGCCGTAGGCCTCGAAGAGGGAGCGCGCCGCGTGGTCGGCGATGTCGAAGCCCACCTCGTCCAGGAGCCGCAGCGGTCCCAGCGGCATGCCGAAGTCCACCAACGAGCGGTCGAGACGCTCCGGCTCCACCCCCGCCTCGACCAGGCGCAGCGCCTCGTCCAGGTAGGGGCCCAAGAGCCGGTTCACCAGGAAGCCCCTGACGTCCGCCACCACCACCGGGGTCTTGCCCAGGGCCAGGACCAGGGCCGCCGCGCGGCGCACGGTGTGGTCGCTCGTGTCGCGTCCCGGGACGATCTCGACCAGCGGCATGCGCTTGACGGGATTGAAGAAGTGCACCCCCACCACCCGTTCGGGGTGGGGGATCCCCTCGGCGACGGCGGTCACCGAGAGGGAGCTGGTGTTGGTGGCCAGCAGCGCGTCCTGCGACACCTCGGCGGCCACGCGCGCGAAGAGCTCGCGCTTCACCTCGAGGCGCTCCGCCACCGCCTCGATCACGACCTCCGCGCGGGCGATCCCGGTCAGGCCCGGGGCGGGGTCGAGGCGGTCCAGCGCCGCCCGCGCCTCGTGTGGCTTCAGCCGCCGGCGACGCCGGCGCTTCTCGACGCCGAGGCGGTGCTCCACCAGGGCCACGTCGACCGCCTCGGGAGAGAGGTCGGTCAAGCGGGTGGCGATGCCGCGCTCCGCCAGCGAGCTGGCGATCGCGCCTCCCATCACCCCCGCGCCGATCACAAACCCCCGCTCGGGGCGCGCCTCCGCCTCCCCCGCCTCGTCCCGCGCCAGCTGCTTGGCGGCTTCGGAGCCCTTGAAGATCGCCACCAGGTGCTTGGCCACGGGACCGGTCGCGAGCCGCGCCACCGCCTGCGCCTCCCGCTGCGCGGCTTGCTTGCGGCCGGTGCGCGCCCCGCGGACGACGATCGGGATCACCGCCTCGATGGCGGGGTAGTGGCCGTGGGTGCGGGCGCGGCTCTGCTTCTGCGCCTGACGCTCGATCACCATCCCCGCCAGGGGGTTTCGGTCCACCAGCCAACGCCCCGCGAAGGAGCGCTTGCGCGGCCGCGCCGAGGCGCGACCGAGGGCCAGGTCGCGCGCCACCCGCTCCAGGTACTCCGGCGGCGTCAGACGATCGACGATCCCCATGCGCGCCGCCCGGCGCGCGTCGACCAGGCGCCCGGTCAGGATCGCCTGCAGCGCCTGGGGCACGCCGATCTTGCGCGTCAGGCGGTGGCAGCCGCCCCACCCCGGGAGGATCCCGAGCTGCGTCTCCGGCAGTCCGAGTCGCGTCGAGGGATCGTCCGCCGCCAGGATCGTGTTGCAGGCCAGGGAGAGCTCGAGGGCGCCCCCCGGCACCGGGCCTCCCACCGCCGCCACGCTCTCGAAGCCGCGCTCGCGGCCCAGGCGTTCCAGGCGGTTCAGCACCCGGTGCACCGCCAGCGTGAGACTGCGCACCAGCTCGGGGTCGCTGACCGTCTCGATCGCGTCGACGTCCGCGCCGTAGGCGAAGTGCAACGGCTCACGGCCGCGGAGCACCAACCCCCGGTCTCCCGCCTCCGGGTCGATCCCACCCAGGGCGACCTCCAGGTCGCGCCACAGGGGCACGTCGAGCACCGTGCGTGCGCGGTGCGGGGGATCGAGGGTCAGGACCACCAGCCCCGGCTCGGGGCGCTCCAGGCGCACGCAGCTGCCGCGCGGGGGGACCTCGGCGGGCAGCGGGAAGTCGTTCCAGTCCATCACGCCGCCCCCCGCTCCAGGATCACCGCACCCCCCTGTCCACCGCCGATGCAGAGGGTGGCCAGGGCCAGGCGCGCGTCGCTCGCCTCGAGCTCGCGCGCGGCGGTGAGCAGGAGCCGCGCTCCCGTCGCGCCCACCGCGTGCCCCAGGGCGATGGCGCCTCCGCTGCGGTTCAGTCGCGCGGGGTCGATCTCCCCCAGGGCGCGCTCGCGCCCCAGCTCGCGGCGGGCGAAGTCGTCGCTGGCGAAGGCCTGCAGGCAAGCCAGGACCTGGACCGCGAAGGCCTCGTTCAGCTCGACGACGTCGATCTCGGCCAGCTCCACCCCCGCCGCGTCCAGGGCGCCCGCGCTGGCGAAGACCGGACCGAGTCCCATGCGCCGCGGGTCCAGGCCCGCCCAGGCGAAGCTCTTCAGGTGCGCCATCACTTCGAGCCCGAGCTCTTCCGCCCGCGCGGCGCTGGTCACGAAGAGCGCCACCGCGCCGTCGGTGACCCCGCAGGCGTTGCCCACCGTCACCACCCCGTCGGGCTTCTCGAAGTAGGGCTTCAGCTTGCCGAGGGAGGCGAGCTTCTCTTCCTCCCGAATTCCGTCGTCGGCCGCGACCGAGCGCTCTCCCCGCTGCGCCCCCTGGGGCAGGTGCGGCAGGATCTCCGAGTCGAAGCGCCCGCGCCCGCGCGCCTCCCGGGCGCGGCGGTGGCTCTCGCGGGCGAAGTCGTCCGCCTCCTCGCGGGTGATCCCGAACTCCCGCGCCAGGACTTCGGCGGTGCTGCCCATGATCAGGCCGCAGCTGGGATCGGTCAGCCCCTCCAGCAGGGCGACGCGCGGAGCGAGAAAGGAGGGGCGGAAGCTCGCCAGCGCCCGCAACCTCGCCCCCAGGCTGCGCGCCCCCGCCAGGCGGGCGAAGAGCCGCGTCATCTTCTGGCCGAAGATCAGGGGGTAGGCGCTCATCACCTCGACCCCCACGCAGAGGAAGAGCTCCCCCTGCCCCGCTGCCAGCATCGTCGCCGCCTGGGTGACCATCTCCATCCCGCTGGCGCAGTTGCGACTCACCGTCAGGGCGGGCGTGGACTCGGGGAGGCCGGCGCGCAGGGCGATGATGCGCCCCACGTTGGCCTGGTCGTGGGGTTGTCCCACGCAGCCACAGATCAGCTGATCGACCTGGCCGGGGTCGATCGCCGCCCGGGTCAGCACCTCGCGGGCGACGCGCGCTCCGAGGTTGCCGGCGTCCTCCTGGCGGAAGGCGCCGCCGGCCCTGACGAAGGGGGTGCGCAGCCCCCCGGCGATCACGACGTCGAGCTCGGGTCGGTGGGTGATCATCGTTCCAGTGGGCGCAGGCCGATCAGTCGCGGTAGGGTCCGGCCGCTCCGGGGGCATGGTGTCAAGCAGAGCCCCCCACTTGCCAGCACTCCGGTGCGATAGCGCAGGAGGGCGGTGCCGCGGAAACCCAGGGGGGTGAGGAGGACCTCTCCCGGGTGCCCCGCGGGGACGGGCCTTCCCAGAGCCGGATCGACCACCTCCACCGCACACAGGTCGCTCGAAACCCAGTGTCCCGCAGGGGACTGGTCGGGCGCCCAGGGGAGCTCGACCAACGCCATGCGGGCGGGGGCGACGATCCAGAGGGAGGCGATCGCGGCGCGGGTCGCTCCCGCGCGCGCCAGGTGCTCGGCCAGGTGCGCGCGCTCCCCATCGGTCAGGGGTGTCCCCGCGACCAGCAGCAGCTCGAGGGCGCCCAGGTCCCCGGCGTCCTCCGGGAGCGCTCGCGCCCCCGCGGAGGAGAGCAGCAGGGCCCGCGCCTCCCCGCCGGCCGGGACCAGCCGCACCCCCGCCTGCGTCGCCCCGCGCTGGAGGAGCTCCCGGGCGAATCCGCCCTCCTCCCCCAGGAGATCGACCACCTCCGATCCGCAAGCGAGCCCCACCATGTCGAGTACGCGCGCCCCGAGCTCGGCCACCAGCTCCAGGTCGCCGGCGCTGGAGGTCAGCGCCAGCCCCTCCTCCTCCGTCGTCAGCGCCGGGGCGTAGCCGCGCACGAGGTGCTCGCCGGAGCGCCGGCCCGCCAGCACCAGGGCCAGCTTGCGGCCGAATCCCCAGTGCTCGCGCATGGCGTGGGGCGTGGGGGTCAGGACCAGCTCCGCGGGTTCCACCGCCCGCAGCTCGGCGAGGCTCGAGGGGGGGATCGCCGCCAGGTCCGCCACCCCGCGCAGGCGTCGAGGATCGACCTCCGCGGCTTCCAGGACGCGCCGGTAGTGGCGGGAGAAGGGGTAGACCTCCTCCCGCAGATGCCGGGCCAGGAGCCGATCGGTCCAGCGGCGCTGGGCCGAAGCCTTGGCGCGGCAGAGGCGCGACCAGGAGTGGGAGATCGTCAAGGGGCCTCCGGGACGCAACCAAGGTGCGCCCCGGGAGGCGTCGTCTCAAGCCTTCACCCTCTTCTGGCGAAGAGTTGGACGGGTGTCCGCGTTCCCTGTCCTAGGAGAAACCCGCCCCCGCCCCGACACGTGACGATGAGCTCCACCGCCGAAGAGACCCCCCTGCCCCTACGCCTGCCGGGCCGCTCCGAGCAGCGGCCGCGCACGGTGCTGGTGCTCGGTGGGGGCGGGATGCGCGGCACGGCCCACGTCGGGATCCTGCAAGCGCTCGACCTGCTCGGCATCCGCTACGACGCGATCGTGGGCACGAGCATCGGCTCGCTGATCGGAGCCATGGCGGCCGCCGGCTCACCCCTCGACGAGATCGAGAGCACGATCACCGCCGTTCAGAAGGGGGACTACTTCCGCCTCAACACCTTGAAGCTGCTGCTCAAGGGCACCCGCGCGAGCAGCATGTACCAGGGCAAGACCTTCAGGGAGAGCCTGAGCAAGCTCTTGCCGGAGATCGGGCTGTGCGAGACCCGCGTGCCCTTCTTCTGCAACGCCGTGCGCCTGCAGAGCGGAGGGTCCGTCTTCTGGGGGACGCCGGGGTTCACCGACATCTCGCTCCGGGACGCGGTGTACTCCTCCTGCGCCCTGCCCGGCGTCTTCGAGCCCCTGGAGTGGAACGGCGGGCACTACGTGGACGGCGGGATCGTCGACGCCGTCCCGCTGCGCTTCGCCCGCACCCTCGACCCGGACCTGATCATCGCCGTCGACCTGACCGTCAAGAGCACGCACAAGACGCCCAACTACAAGGAGCGCGTCCTCTCGACCCTCTTCCGCGCCTTCGAGATCGTCGAGGAGGTGATCGTCGAGCAGGCCCTGCACATGCAGGTCGACCACCGCGTGGCCCTGATCCAGCCCAAGGTCGGCCACCTGCACCGCTTCGACTTCAGCGACGTCCCCGAGGTGATCCAGGCGGGCCGCGAGGAGGCGCTGCGCGTCCTGACCTCCCACGCCGCCACCCGCGGACTGGTGACGGAGGAGCCGATCGAGGGGCTGACCTGTCCGATCTCCCCGGTGGACTACGTCAGCCTGCACCTGGACCCCAGCCGCTGCGTCGGCTGCGGCATGTGCCAGATGGTCTGCGAGACGGACGGCTTCTGGGCCCAGGGGGGGACCGCCGTGGTGCGCAAGCTCGCGAACTACGAGTGCACCCGCGACCACGCCTGCGCCCGCAACTGCCCGACGAACGCCATCCGCCTGGGGAACCTGTAGAGCCCCGATTTCCCACCCGAGGCTGGCCGCAGCGGCGCTCCCGCGACACCATCCCCGCGATGGCCCGCGACGACCAGATCGAGGACCTGACCCCGGATCGGGGTGGGGGGAATCGGGGGGCGGAGAGCCCGCTCCGCTCCGCCCCGCCCCTCGTCCCGCGCGGGGTGGGCGAGATCCTCGACCTGGCGATCGAGATCCTGATCACGCGCTTCACCCTCTTGGTGGGAGTCGCCTTCCTCGTCTGGTTGCCGATCAGCTGGCTGAGGGAGCACCTCTTCGCCGGCTCGGCGGAGCTGCCCGCAGAGGCCACTCCCGCCGAGGCCCTGGCGGCGGTGCTGATCGACGTGGTGCCGGTGGTCGCCAGCACGGCGCTGATCGGCGCGGTGGCGACCCTGGTCACCTTCCGACACATGGGGGGGCGAGCCGATCGCGCGGGGAAGCTCGTGGCCGCGGTCCCGAGCGTCCTGGTGGTGACCCTGCTCTCGATGGCGGCCTTCACAGTCGCCTTCCCCCTCACCTGCGGCCTGGGGGCGATCTTCCTGTGGTGGAAGTTCCTCCTCGCCCCCTGCATCGCCGTCGTCGAGACCCACAATCCCCTGCGCGCCATGGGCAGGAGCTGGCGCCTGACCCACGCGGGCTTCTGGCGTTGGATGGCGCTCTACCTGGTCGCCACCCTGATCACCATGCCCCTCTCCTTCGCCAGCGGCGCGGTCCTGGCGGGGGCGGGCGCGCACTACCTGGCCGAGTGGTTCCCCACCCTGCCCGGCGCGGCGATCGACGCGATCCTGCTGCTCGTCAGCTCCCTCCTGGTGGCGGTGCCCAGCGCCCTCAGCGCCGTGGTGCTGACCGTCTTCTACGTCGACCTCCTAGTGCGGCGCGAGGGGTGGGACCTCAAGGCACGGCTGAACGCGTTCGTCGAGGGGGCGCGGTGATCCCCCAGCAGCTCCCCGATCCGGGGACGGTGCGCGAGACCCTCAGAGCGGTGCTCGAGCGGGAGGGGATCCCCGAGGCTCCCCCCGAGCCCAGCGCCCTGCAGCGCTGGATCGCGGGCCTCCTGGAACGCCTGCTCGGCGACCTGGCCGAGGGGCCGGGCCTGGAGCGCCTGCTGCTCGTCGGTCTCGGCGTCGCCCTGGGGGCGCTCCTGGTGGCGTGGCTCTGGCGCTTCCTGCCGCGCGGCGAGAGGGACCGGCGGCGTGGGGTGCGCCTCCCCTCCGTCGGGGTGCAGCGCAAGATGGAGGCGCTGCGCCGTCAGGCTCGCGAGGCGGAGGGGAGGGGAGAATTGGTACTGGCCCTGCGCCTGCTGCTCTTCTGCCTCGTGGTCGGCCTGGCCGAGGACGGCGAGCTCGAGTTCCACCCCGCTTGGACCGACCGCGAGCTCCTGGAGCGGGGCGAGGTCGCCTCCCCCCTGCGGGAGCGCCTGTCCGCCCTCTTCGACGAGCACGATCCGATGGTCTTCGGGGACCGACCGGTGTCCGACCGCGACCTGCGACGCCTCGAGGAATTGGGGCGCGCGCTCCTGGCTGGGGAGGTGACGTGAAGCGCGCCCGTCTGATCCTCCCGGTGCTGCTCTTCGCCCTGATCACCCTCGTCTGGGTGGGGGTGCAGGGGGAGAGCACCGCGGACCTGGCGGGCAGCGTCCAGAGCCGTGAGCAGGGGGGGCGCCGCGCTCTGGCGGCCCTGCTCGAGGCGCTGGAGTTCCCGACCCAGGTCTCCTCCCAGGCCCCCGGCGCCTTCGTCGGCGAGCGATCCGAGGGACTCCTCTGGCTCGCCAGTGCGCCGGTCCTCGCCCTGCGGGAGGAGGGACCGCCCGCGGGGCACATCCACGACCCCGCGCACTACCGCCGCTTCTGCGAGTCGGGGGGGACCCTGCTCCTGCCCCTCGCCGGGGCGGAGTCCTTCCTGGTCGAGACTCTGGGGCTGACGGACTTCGGCGGTCTCGAGGCGGCGGTGCGAGCGGGGCGGGATCGGGACCGCGCCCGAGTCGCCGGCGGCGGGACGTGGGACGTCGAGCTGCGCGGGGAGGCGATCCTCGCGCACCCCGACCCACCCCTCGAGGCCCTGATCGCCCTCGACGGGGGCGGCGCCCTGGCGCTTCGAGGAGTCGTCGGGAACGGCCAGGCGATCGTGCTCGCCGCCGACGACGCGCTGCTGGCGAACGATCGCCTGGCGCTCGCCGACCACGCCCCCCTGGCGGTCGAGCTGGCGTCGGTGGCGGCCGCGGGGGGACCGCTGCGCTTCGACGAGTACGCGCTCGGCGTCTGGCGACCGCCGGGCGCGGGGGAGCTGGCGCTCGGACCGCGGCTCTTCTGGTTGAGCGTCGGGCTGATCCTCTTCGCCCTGCTGGCGGTCTGGCGCTCCGCCTGGGCGGGGCCCTTCCCCCGCGATTCCGAGTCCACCCTCGCCCTCTCGCCCCTGGTGCGCGCCCGCGCCCGGGCGGGGCTCCTGGAGCGCGCGCGGCGCTTCGATCTCCTGGGAGACGAGCTGCTCCAGGGGACCCTCCAGCGCTGGGCCGCCGCGGTGCGCTTGCCCCAGAGGACGCGCCTGGATGCTCCTGTCCTGCTCGAGGCCCTGGCGCAGCGCGCCGGCCGCGGCGAGGATCTGGGCGCCTGGCGCGCCGCGCTCTTCGACCGACCCGTCCGCACCTCCACCGACCTCGATCGGCTCTCCGCGGAGCTCGCGCAGATCGAGGCTGTCCTGAGAGTGAGCTCCACCCGAAGAGGGGAGACCGATCGATGACCGACATGGGCGCCGTATCCGAACTGGGCCAGCGCGTCGCCTCCAGCGTAGGGCGCGCGGTGGTGGGGATGGAGCACGAGCTGCACGCCTGCCTCGTCTGCGCCCTGGCAGGCGGGCACGCCCTCCTCGAGGGACCTCCGGGGGTGGCCAAGACCCTGCTGGTGCGCTCCCTCGCCGCGGCCCTCGGCGGGCGCTACGGCCGGGTGCAGTTCACCCCCGACCTGATGCCCGCCGACGTGACCGGCACCGGGGTCTTCCACCCCGCCAGCGGTGAATTCGAGTTCCGCCCCGGACCGATCTTCGCCGCCGTCCTGCTCTGCGACGAGATCAACCGCGCCCCCGCCAAGACCCAGTCCAGCTTGCTCGAGGCGATGCAGGAGGGGGCGGTGACCGTCGACGGGGTGCGCCATCCGCTGCCCGCCTCCTTCACCGTTTTCGCCACCCAGAACCCGATCGAGCACGAGGGGACCTACCCCCTGCCGGAGGCGCAGCTCGACCGCTTCCTGCTGGAGATCCGCGTGGCCTACCCCGCCGCCGAGGTGGAGGAGCGGCTCCTGGCCGAGGTGCACCCGCGCCCGCCGACCGCCTCCCCCTCCGAGCTCGGCGTCGAGGCGGTGACCTCCCCCGAGGAGCTCCTGCGCTGCCGCGAGCTGGTGCGCAGCGTCGCGGTGCGCGAGGACCTGCCCGGCTACGTGGTGCGCCTGCTCGCCGCCACCCGCCAGGACGGCGCCCTGGTGCTCGGCGCCAGCCCCCGGGCGGGAGTGGGGCTGCTGGCTTCCGCCAAGGCCGCCGCCGCCCTGGCCGGCCGCGACTACGTGACCCCCGACGACCTGAAGGCGGTCGCCCTCGCGGTCCTGCGCCACCGCGTCGTCCTCGACCCCGCCGAGGAGCTGGCGGGCACCGGAGTCGACGAAGTGCTGCGCCGCATCCTCGACTCGGTGGAGGTGCCGCGCTGATCCCGACGGCCAGACTCCTGGGGATCGTGGTCGCCCTGGTCGCCGTGGCGGTGGGGGGGATCTGGGTCCCACCCCTGCGCGTCGCCGTGGCCCTGGGCTACCTGGTGCTGCTCGCGCTGGTCGTCTGGGACTTTGCGCGCACGCCCTCTCCCGCGCGCCTCCGGATCCGACGCCACCTGCCGGCGCGCGCCGGGTTGTCGGTGGACTTCGAACGCGTGGCGCGGGTGGAAGCGGGTCCGGCGGCGGGGCTCACGCTCGAGCTCTTCGAGGAGTTCTCGCCCGAGCTCGAGGTGCGCCGCCGCACCCTCTTCGGCGAGCTGGTCCCCCCCGCCTCCGCCGACCCCAGCGGCGGAGTCGACCGGGTGCGACTCGGTCGGCGCGGCGCCGTCGAGTGCCGGCGCGTCTACCGCGGCCACCGCCGGGGGATCGCGCGCCTGGGGCGCCTCAGGGTGCGCTTGACGGGCGCGTTGGGTCTGGTGCAGCGCCAGGCGCGGCTCTCCGGGGAGCTCGCGGTGCGCATCGAGCCGGCGCTCCTCGGCCTGCGTCACACCCTGCGGCTGGCCGCCAGCGAACGCTGGCGCGACCTCGGGGTGGCGCGGCTCCGGCGCCGCGGAGGCGTGACCGAGTTCGAGTCCCTGCGCGACTACGTCCCTGGGGACGACGTGCGCCTGGTGGACTGGAAGGCCTTCGCCCGCCGTGGCCGACCGACGGTGCGCGAGTACCAGGAGGAGCGGGGCCAGGAGCTGGTGGTGCTCGTCGACTGCGGCCGCCGCATGGGCGCCACCACCGGCGAGGGCAGCGGACGCGGCTGGAGCAAGCTCGACCACGCCCTCGACGCCGCCCTGCAGCTCGCGGCGGTGGCCCTGGATCGCGGCGACCGGGTCGGGATGGCCGCCTACGACGCGCGCCTGCGCGCCTGGGTCGCCCCGGGTCGCGGCGCGCGCCAGCTCGCCCGCCTGACCCGGGCGGTCTTCGACCTGGCGCCGAGCGAGCGCGAGTCCGACCTGGAGGGCGCCCTGCGCGAGGTCACCACCCGCCATCGCCGGCGGGCCCTGCTCCTGCTCTTCACCGACGTCGCCGATCCCCTCTCGGTCCCCTCCCAGCGGCGGGCCCTGGCCGTGGGGGCGAGGCGCAATCGCGTGGTCTTCGCCGGTCTCGACGACCCCTCCCTGCGGCGCGCGGCGGAGGGGAGCACCTCCCATCCCCCCGCGGTGCGCGCCGCCGCCTGCGCCCTCGTCGCCGAGCGCAGCGAGGGGCTGGCGGAGCTGGCCCGCTCCGGGGCGCGGGTGATCGACGTCCTGCCGGCGGAGGCGGCGGCACCGGTGTTGGCGGCCTGGCTCGAGGCGCGGCGGACCGGCTAGCCGTCGTTCCTCGCCCGCGACCGGTCCGGGAGCGTGAGCCAGGCGACCAGCGCCACGCCGCTCGCCAGCGCCACCGCGATGCGCGTGGTGGTGGAGGCGTGGGGGGAGACGAAGCCCTCGATCAGCGCCGCCGCGAAGAGCATCGGAAAGGTGGCCATCAAGATCGCCACCGCCCGACCGGCGTTGCGACGGATCGCCTCCCGGCGCGACCAGGGACCTGGAGCGACCCACGAGCGCAGGAGCACGAGCCCCGCTGTACCCGCCAGCACGATGGCTTGGATCTCCAGCACGCCGTGGCACCAGAGGATCGAGGAGATCGCCCCCGCCTGCCCCCAGTGGGAGGCCACCGCGGTGTAGGTCCCCAGCATCAGGCTGTTGGCGGCCAGGACCCAGACGTAGAGGGGCGGCACCAGCGCCAGGGCGAAGAAGGTCACCGCCACGCGCATGTTGTTGCCCATGATCCAGCCCGAGGCGCCCGCCGAAGCGCCGCGGCCGAAGGTGAAGTTGCCGCGGAAGGGCTCCCCCGCCTCGAGCCCGCGCAACTGGGCGATCTCGGTGTCGACCATCTCCGGAGCGAGCAGCGAGTAGGCGAGCCCCAGATCGGCGCGCACCAGGAGGAAGGCGATCGTCGCCAGGGCGTAGAGCACCCCCGCCGTCGCCAGGACCAGGCGCCACTCGCGGCGCACCGCCGCGGGCACCGTCGAGAGGAAGTAGCGCCCCACCCGTGCGGGGAGCGACCCGCCGCCGCCGTCGGCGTGGCGGTAGAGCAAGCCGTGGGCGCCGAGGAGGGTCGGACGCAGCTCCTCCACCAGGTCCTGCGCTCCGCCGCGCGTCTCCAGGCGCGCGAGGAGCGAGGAGGCGAAGCGGTAGAGGCGCGGCAGCTCCACCAGCTCCTCCCCCGTCAGCCGGCGCACGCGGCGGCCCCCGGCCCGCGCGACCAGGGCGCGCAGGCGCTCGAGGTGGGCGCGTTCCTCGGGCGTCACGGTCACGGGGGGAGATCATGCAACATCGCGGCGCGGAAAGCCGGATCTCGCAGGCGGTGGTCGTGGCCCTCCTGAACTGCCCCCTTTCGGTGGGCTTTCCTGGTGGCCTTCAGCCGCAACCCCGCTGCCACCAAGGACTTCGAGCGCCTCCCCCTCGGAGCAGGCCCCCCCGCCCGCCCGAGGCGGTCGGCAGCGGTCCTGAGAGATGAGACGGCTGGCGGGACGCTGGCATCCGGGCGACGGGTGCACACTGAAGGGGGGCAGTTCACTACTCTCCGGGCCCATGGCGCAGCTGCAGGTCAAGACGGTCGAGGGGGTCACCCTCTCCCTCGACCTCGCGGGTCCGGGGACGCGCTTCGCCGCGGGGATCTTCGATGGAGCGCTGCTCACCGGGCTGATTCTCGGCGCCTACCTGATCCTGGAGAACCTCGGCGGGGTGGATCCCACCGGCGCGTCGGTCTTCCTGCAGGGTTTCCTCGCCCTGGGCGCCCTCTTGGTGGTGGTCCTCTACCACGTCCTCTACCACTGGCGCTCCGAGGGGATCACGCCGGGCAAGCGCGTGATGGGGATCCGCGTCGTCGCCCTGGACGGTCGACCCGCCGGTCTGGCGGCGCTGATCCTGCGCGGCACCCTCTTCCTGGTGGACGTCCTGCTGGCCCTGCCCCTGCCGGTGGGGTTGGTGGTGATCGCCTTGAGCGCGAAGCGCCAGCGCCTGGGAGACCTGGTCGCCGGCACCCTGGTCATCCGCGATCCGCGGGCGCGCCGCGGGCCCCCCGAGCCGTGGTCGAAGGAGACCTGGCAAGACCTGCAGGTGCGCGTGCTCGACCTCGGTCCCGCCGCCGCCAGCCGCTTCGGGGTGCAGGACCTGACCTTCCTGCGCTCGGTGATCATGCGGCGCGGCATCGAGCCGATGATCCGGCGCCAGCTCCTGATCGACGTCGCCGCCCACTACCGCCAGCGCCTGGGGGTGGCGCGGGAGGAGGACCCGCGCGCGGTGATCAAGGAGCTGTACCTCTTCCTCAGGGAGAACCGCCAAGCGCTCGGCGTCTAGCGACGCCGGGTCCCGCCCTACTCCTCCTTGGGCGGTCGGCGCAGGCGGCCGGGGAAGCGCTCCATGCGGCGGATGTCCTCGTCGCTGAAGCCTCCTTGGCGCGGGGGGATCTCCTCCTCGATGCCGGCGCTCGGCCGCCGCGGGCCCTCTTCGGATGAGGGGCTCTCCGGGGGCGGCTCCTCGGGGGGCGGCTCCTCGGGGGGCGGCTCCTGCGGGGGGGGAGGGGCGCCGCCGCCCCGCGCTCGCTCCTCGGCGGCGCGGCGCAGGAGCTCCCCCAGGACGAAGGCGCCGGGGCCGGAGGCCTTCCCCGCGCCCTGCGTCCCCGGAAAGCCGAAGGGGGACGGAGCGTGCCGGACGCGCGTGGCCCACAGCTCCCGCGCCCCCGACCACCAGACGAAGAGTCCGATCAGCGGTATGGCGCAGTTCGGCGCTCCGCCCTGGGGCAGGAAGACCGAGAGGATCATCACGAAGGCCATCAGCCGGCTCACCCGCACCGCGATCTCGGTGGCCTCCAACCAGCTCCGCTTGCGCGCCAGGAAGGCGCGCAGGATGCGACCGCCGTCCATGGGGAAGGCGGGGAGCAGGTTGAAGAAGCCCAGCATGAGGTTCACCACGCAGAAGAGCCCCAGCACCCCCTGCACTCCCTCGAGCTGCCCGCCGATCGGATCGATCAGGTTGGCGGCGCCCGTGGTGATCAGGAGCAGGAGCGCCGACAACCCCGCCAGGGCCACGTTCAGGAGCGGCCCCGCCATGGCCACCAGCCCCTCGATGCGCGAGTCCTCGGGGATCTCGCTCATGCGGGCCATCCCTCCCAGGGGCCACAGGACGATGTCGATGACGCGGATGCCGAGGCGTCGGGCCACCAGGCTGTGGGCCAGCTCGTGCAGCAGCACCAGGGCGAAGAGCATCGCCAGGAAGGCGGCAGTCGTCAGCCCGCTGCCCTGCATGGCGGCCATCCCCACCAGGAGGACCGCCATGTAGACGAACAGGATGTGCATGCGCACCTCGATCCCGAACAGGCTTCCGATTCTGAAGGAGTCGTTCACGGGGTCGGGTGCTCCGCCGGGGATGATGCCAGGGCGGAGTCCATCGCACCACTAGAGGAAGGGCTCGGTTTCCGCCCCTTGGGGGTGGTCTGGATACGGCGTGTTGCCGATCTTCTCCCCCGATGACGACCCGCATTCTCGTGATCAAGACCGGCGCCCTGGGGGACGTCCTGCGCACCACCGCCATCTTGCCCGGGTTGGCGGAGCGCCACGCG
Organism: uncultured Planctomycetaceae bacterium; assembly: GCA_964507325.1. Taxonomy (GTDB): domain Bacteria; phylum Planctomycetota; class UBA1135; order UBA1135; genus CAZDQL01. The sequence continues at coordinate 36,890 of CAZDQL010000032.1, forward strand.
CCGCTGGAGCTCACCTGGGTCACCGCCCACGGCGCCCGCCCCCTGGTGGAGCACCACCGCCTGGTGGACGTGACGCTGAGCGTCGACCCGGGGAACGCTGCGGAGGTCGCCTCGCTGGGGGAGCAGCTCGGCGGCACCCGCTGGGACCGCGTGCTCTCCTTCGACGACGAGGAGCCCCTCTGCGCCCTGGCGAGCTCCCTCGAGAGCGCTTCCCTCTCCGGGGCCTTCTTGCGCCCCGACGGCCAGCGCGCCTACACCGACGACGTGGCGCCCTGGTTCGACATGGGGCTGCTCTCGCGCTTCGGGAAGCAGGAGGCGGACCGGCTCAAGGTCGTCAACCAGAAGAGCCACCCGGCGATCTACGCCGCGATGCTCGGCATTCGAGCGGGCAAGCCGGAGCTGCCCCTGCCCGAGGCGGAGCGCGCCCGCGCGCGCGCCTTCGCCGACGAGCACGGCCTCGAGGAGCACCGGCCGCTGATCGGTCTGAATACCGGGGCCGGGGGGCGCTGGCGCACGAAGGAGCTGCCCGTGGAGCGCACCGTCGACCTGGCGCGCCGGATCGCCGCCAGCCTCGAGGGTCGCGCCGGCTTCCTGGTCCTGGGCGGACCCGACGAGCGGGAGCGCAACGCTCGGCTGCTGGAGGGGCTCGCCGCCCTCGATCCCCAGCTCGCGGTCTTCGACGGGGGCAGCGACAACAACCTGCTCCAGTTCGCCGCCCTGATCGGGCTCGTCGATCTGCTCGTGGTCAGCGACTCGATGGCCCTGCACATGGGGATCGCCCTCGATCGGCGCCTGGTGTGCTTCTTCGCGCCCACCTCCGCGGCGGAGATCGAGCTCTACGGGTTGGGGGAGAAGGTCTGGAGCAGCGCCCCCGACTACTGCTCCTACCGCAAGGACGCCGACAACTCCTCGATCACCGCCGAGCTCCTGAGCGAGAAGGTGCTCGAGGTCCTGCGCCGCTGAGGGCAGCTCAGACCGCCTCGGCGGGCCCCTCCCGCTCGGCGAACTGCAGCTCGTAGAAGCGCGCGTAGTAGCCCCCCGCCCGCAGGAGCTCGGCGTGCCGTCCCCGCTCGCGGATGCGACCCGCTTCGAGCACCAGGATCTCGTCCGCGTCGCGGATCGTCGACAGGCGGTGGGCGACCACCAGGGCGCTGCGGCCTGCCAGGAGCTTGCGGGTGGCCTCCTCGATGCGCTGCTCCGCCGCCGAGTCGACCGAGGCGGTGGCCTCGTCGAGCACCACGATCCCCGGCCGCCCCGCCAGGGCGCGGGCGATCGCCAGGAGCTGGCGCTCCCCGGTGGAGAAGGTGGCACCCCGCTCCGCCACCGCCGCTTCCAGCCCCCCCTCCAGCCGGGTCAGCAGGCGGTCCGCCGAGCTGGTGGCGAGGGCGTCCTCCAGGGCGGCGTCCCCCACCTGGGCGCGCTCCATCACCAGGTTCTCGCGCACCGAGCCGGCGAAGAGGAAGTCCTCCTGTAGCACCAGGCCGAATTGGCGCCTGAGCTCCCCCAGCTGGAGCTCGGCGATGTCGACACCGTCGATCGTGATGCGCCCCGACCAGGGCTCGTGGAAGCGCAGGAGCAGGTTCACCAGGGTGGACTTGCCGGCCCCCGTGGAGCCGACGATCGCCACCGTCCTGCCGGGTGGGATCTCGAAGTCGACCTCCGAGATGACCGGCAGCTCCGGCAGGTAGCCGAAAGTGACGCCCTCGAAGCGCACGTGCCCCGGTCGTTCCACGCCTCCCGGGAGGCGCGTCGGCTGAGGGGGGCTCACGATCTCCGGGTGCGTGTCGAGCACGTGGAAGATGCGCTCCGCCGAGGCGAAGGCGGACTGCAGGATGTTGTAGCGCTCGCCCAGCTCGCGCACCGGCCGCACCAGCATCCCGAGCAGCAGCCAGAACTGGACGAACTCCCCGAAGCTGAGCTGGCCGCGGGTGATCTGCAACACGCCCACCCAGAGCGCCGCCCCCTGGATCAGGTAGACGGAGAAGCTCATCAGGGGGTGGAAGAGGGCGAAGAGGAAGATCGTGTGCCGGTTGGCGACGAAGTAGTTCTGCAGGTTGTCCGCGAAGCGCCGCGAGGCGCGCTCCTCGCCGCGGAAGACCTGCACCACGCGGATCCCCGACAGGATCTCCTGCAGGTAGCCGTTCAGGCGCGCCAGCCGCGCGCGCACGATGCGGTGCGCCCGCCGCGCGCCGCCCCGGAAGGCGATCGAGATCCCGATCAGGATGGGGGTCATCACCGTGACCACCGCCGCCAGCTGCCAGTTGACCAGGAAGAGCACCACCAGGATCAGCGCCACCTTGGCCAGATCGAAGGCCAGGGCCACCACGCCGGAGGTGAACATCTCGTTCAGGTTCTCGACGTCGGTCGTGACCCGGGTCACCAGGGCACCGGTGGGCTGGGCGTCGAAGAAGGACAGGTCCAGGTGCTGCATGTGCCGGAAGAGGGCGCTGCGCAGGTCGTGCACCACCGCCTGTCCGGTGAGCGTCAAGGTGGCCACCTCGAGGTAGCGCAGCCCCACCATCCCCGCCAGGAGCACCAGGTAGGCGCCGAGCCAGAAGGCCAGGGCGCTCAGGAAGGGGCTGACGTCGGCCCCCCCGCCGGCGCGCGCCGCGTCGGTGATCGGGCCGTCGACGGCGGAGCGCCAGACCCAGGTGCCGCAGAGCTCCAGGGCGAAGAGGGCCACCAGCACGCCGAAGCAGCGCAGGAAGAGGCCCCGGTGCGGCTTGGCGAAGCCCAGGAGGCGCCCGAAGAGGGAGTGGTCCCACGCCTTGGTGGCGATCACCTCGGACTCGTCCCAGGGCTCGCTCACAGCTCCGCCTCCAGGCTGGCCGCGCGTTGCTGCTGGTCCCAGGTGCGGCGGTACCACCCGTCCCCTTCCAGGAGCTCCTCGTGGGTGCCGAGCGCCTCCACGCCGCCGTCCGCGTCCAGGACCAGGATGCGGTCGGCGCCCGCCACCGTCGTCAAGCGGTGGGCCGCGACCACCACGGTGCAGCCGCTGCCCACTTCGCGCAGGGAGTCGGTGAGCTCCTTCTCGGTCTCGGTGTCGACCGCCGAGAGGCAGTCGTCCAGGAGCAGCACCCGCGGTTCGCGCGCCAGGGCGCGGGCGATGCAGGTGCGCTGGCGCTGTCCCCCGGAGAGGGTGACGCCGCGCTCGCCGATCAGGGTGTCGACTCCGTCGGGGAAGCGCGCCACCTCGCTGGTCATCGCCGCGCGCTCGAGCAGCTCCGCCAGGCGCGCGTCGCTGAGCTCCTCCTCGGTGCCGAACCCCACGTTGTCGCGGTAGGGCTCCGAGAAGAGGAAGGAGTCCTGGGGGACGTAGCCCAACGCGCCGCGCAGGGTCTCCAGGGAGAGCTCCTGGATCGGCACCCCGTCGAGACGCAGCACTCCCTGCTTGACGTCGTAGAGCCGGCCGAGCAGGGAGAGCAGCGTCGTCTTGCCGCACCCGGTGGGTCCCACCACCCCCAGGGTGCTGCCCGCCGGCACGTGCACCGTGACGTCGGAGAGCGCCGGACGCTGGGCCCCCCCGTAGGTGAAACCGACCTCCTCGAAGGTGAGCTCGCCACGGACCGTCTCCAGGGGGACGGGCTCCTCGGGATCCCGGATCGGCGAGCGCCGCTCCAGCAGGCTCTGCACTCGCCGCGCACTGGCCACGGCGCGCGGGTACATCCCCGCGATCCAGCCCAGGGCGATCATCGGCCAGAAGATCTTCAGGGTCAGGTCGACGAACTTGAAGAGGTCGCCGAGGGGGAAGCTCTGCGGTGCGCGGATCGCCGCCAGCCCACCCAGGGCCAGGATCACCACGAAGGTCAGCTCGAAGGAGCCGTGGATCGCCGCGTTGGTCGAGCCGCGGGCGCGTCCCAAGAGGACCTGGTTCGCGCGGTTGCGCTCGCTGGTGGCCTGAAAGCGCGCCGCCTGCTGCTCCTCCCGGTCGTAGCCCTTGACCACCCGGATGCCGCCGAAATTCTCCTGGGCGCAGTGGTTGATGTCCGCCAGGCTCTCCTGGACCGCCATCGAGTGGCGGTGCAGGCGCGGCGAGAGGAGCTTCATCGCCACCCCCATGGCGGCGATCGGCAGCACCATCGTGATGGCCAGGGGGGCGTTGAGGGTGAACAGGATCGCCAGGCTGATCGGCACGATCACCAGCGCTCCGGCGGTGTACATCAGCCCGGGCCCCAGGAACATGCGCAGGTTCTCCACGTCGCTGGTCAAGCGACTGACCACGTCCCCCGAACGGCTGTGGTCGTGGAAGGAGAAGTCGAGGTGCGTCAGCTGGTCGAAGAGCTCCTGCTTCAGGTCGACCTCCACCCTGCGCGAGGCGACCACGATCCACCAGCGCTGGAAGAAGCGCATCACGGCGTGCGCCGCCGCGGCCAGGAGCAGGAGCACGAGGACGCGCGGCAGCCAGCTCGCCTCGGAAGCTTCCCGCGCCCGGTTGAGGGCGTTCCCGATCAGGATCGTGATCCCCACGTCCGCGAGCTGGCCGAGCGCCAGGGCCACCGAACCGGCCACGAGGCGCCCCCGGTAGCGCCCGAAGTAGCGCCGAAAATAGTGCCAGAGGAGAGTCACGAGCGACGCATGGTAACGTCGCCCGCGGCCGCAGGCTTGCGTGATGGGATCATGATCCCTGCCAGCGGAGACGCAGCGCCTCGATCCTCTTCAAGAGCTCGTCGAGCGCCGCATCCAAGGCCTCTTCGTCCCCCAGCTCGGCCGCTGCCCGCAGACGGGGGAAGGAAACCCTCCCGTAGCCGTTCTCCGGATCCGGCGACCAGAGCTCGTTCCTGAGCCACTCCCGTCCCTCGAGCCCCTCGAGCTCCTCCGGCCTCAGGAGGCTCGCGTAGAAGGGGGGTTGGGGCTCCCCATCCCAGACCTTCTCGAGCGCGGGTCGGTTCGCCTCGAGCCGCAGGGAGTCGAGGAAGGAGGGCCAGGTCCCGAAGACCCCGAGATCGCTCTCTCCGGCGAACTCCTCCCGCCGGCGCCACTCGGTCCAGGTCAGCGAAACCGCCCGCGCCAGGGTCTCGAAGGCCGTGGCGAGGCGGCGGGAGCGCTCCTCACCGAGCCAGGAGGCGGCCTCTTCGGCGTGGCGCGCCATCTCCCCCGCGGCCCAGGCGTCGTCGAAGGCCAGGGGGCCCAGCTCGGCGAGCTCCGCCAGGAGCACCGCCGCCAGGTGCCCCGCGGTCTCGTGCCCCTGCCAGGTCGGATCGAGGTGCCGATCCATCACCGGGAAGTCGTCGAAGGCGGTGTGGTAGTAGCCCCCGCTGCCGCCCGAGAAGGCCAGGTCCAGGACCGGCAGGCCGAGGTGGTGCAGGAAGACGGTGAAGTCGGAGCCCGCCCCCGGCAGACGGAAGCGCGGTTGCCCCTCCGCACTCTCGAGCCAGGGGTCGAGGAGGGTGCGGCCCATCAGCGGCGCCGCCTCTCCCGCGGCCGCCGGCTGCGGGACGCGCTCCAGGGCGCGCGCCAGCAGCGTCTCGAGGCCGGGGGTTCCGGAGGCGCGCAAGTCGAGCCCGCTGACCACCGCGTCCAGGTTGACGTAGGCGAGCAGGTGCTGGGAGAGCTCGGCGGCGTGGGCCTCGGCCCACTCGGTGCTCCCGATCAGCCCCGTCTCCTCGGCGTCCCAGAAGGCCACCGCGATCCCGAAGGGGGGCCGCCACCCGCCCCGCGCGCGGGCGCCGAGGTGCTGGGCGGCGCGCAGCAGGCTCACCGTGCCACTCCCCGCGTCGTGGGCGCCGCGCACCCAGGCGTCGCGGTGGTTGCCCGCCAGGACGAACGCCTGGCGCTGGCCGTCGAGACGCCCGATCAGGTTGCGGATCGGACGCAGCTCGCGGGGCGCGTCGATCACCAGGCGCGCGACCGCGGGTCCGGGGCCCAGGCGCACGCTCTGGGCGCGACCGTCGGGGCCGCGCACGCGCCGCGTGGCGAGCCGATCGATCAAGGCCTGCGCCTCGTCGGCGCCGATCGGCATCACCAGGATGCGCGGCAGCCTGCTGGCGAGCTCTTCCCCCTCCAGGCGCTCCTTCCCCGGGGGGAGCGCGGCCCCCGGCGCGGGGGATGCAAACCCCGGGGTGCTGGGGTCGCCCCCGCCGCCGGTCAGCGGTCGGATCGATCCCCGCTGCGCCTCCCAGGCCGGCTTCCAGGGACCGCGCGGCCAGAGGGTTCCCCGCGGCGCGCCGTCCCGTTCGGCCGGGGTGTAGAGGAGCACCGCCACGCACCCCGCCTCCTCGGCGTTGCGCACCTTGTCCCCCCGGTAGCCACTGCCGTAGCGGCAGAGGGCCACCTTCCCCGCCGGATCGATGCGGGCCGCGCGCAGGCGCTCGAAGTCCTCGGGCAGCCCCCATCCGGCGTCAATCACCTCGCCGCGCGCTTCGCCGCTGGCGGTCCACGAGTTGAACGGGGGGAGATCCCCCGGCGGCACGGCGTCGGGGTCGAAGCGCTCGAAGCGCTCCCGGAACGGCTCGACGCGTGCGGCGTCCTCGAAGAGGGCCAGCTCGAGTCGTCTCGGCAGGCTGAGCAGGACTTCGCGCTCGTCCACCTCGACGCGCCACCCCGCCTCCTCCAGCACGCGCTGGACGAACTCGGCCGCGCGCAGGGAGCCGCTCGTCCCCGCCAGGCGTGGCGTGGCGCAGAGCTCGAGGGAGAGGGCGCGCGCGGGGGGATCGTCCTGGCGCGCGGCGAGGGGAGCGGCGAGCAGGAGGAAGGGAACGAGCCGATGGGTGGGGGCGGTGCGGGTCATCGCGGGGGCCGGTCGGGTGCGGAGGCTCGCATCCTACGCCACTCCAGCACCCAACCGAGAACCGCTACCGCGAAGAGGGCGGTCGGCAAGCTGGCGAGCAGCGGCTTCAGCCGCTCCATCGGCAGCGGCTCGGCGCTGCGCGCGGTCTCGTACACCAGCTGGCCCGCGTCGGCGAGCCAGTCCGCCATGGCGGCGATGGCGTAGGCGATCCAGACCCACCCCGCCCAGCGCCAGCGCAGCCAGAGGCCCGCGCTCGCCAGGGCCATCACCGCGATCGCCCCGCCGACGATCCACTCCCGGTCCGCCCACATCGCCGGCACCAGGAGACAAGCTCCCACCATCACCAGCTTGGAGAGGGGGCCGAGGCTTCCCCCCGGATCCCGGGTGCGGCGGGCGATCGGGGCGAACTGACGCCAGCGCACCGCCAGGAAGAAGTCCGCCGCGCAGAGCGCAGCGGGGGTCCAGACCTCCTGCCAGCCGTGGATCCAGCCGGTCCAGAGCGCCACGGCGACCAGGGGCAGGAAGAGCAGGCGCGCGGCGTACTCCATGAGTCCGAGGCCATCGGGACGGGAGAAGGGGTGCCGCATCGGAGGGGGGAGCGTGGAAAGCGCCGTGGGGCGGGCCTACGGGGCCGCACCAATTCTATTCTCGCCGTACCCCCGCACCGCTACCCTGCCTGCGCCGTGATCCCCTTCGACGCCCTCATCTTCGATCTGGACGGCACCCTGGTCGCCACCGAGCGCTTCTGGCCCGACGCCGCCCGCGCCGGGGCGCGCCGCGCCTTCACGGAGCTGGGCCTGGAGCGCGACCTGCCCACCACCGCGGAGTGGATGGACATGGTCGGCCGGCCGATCGACGAGGCGTTCGCGCGCGTCTTCTCCGACCTCTGCCCCGCCGACCGCGCCGTCGTGCAGGCGGCCTGCATCGAGGCGGAGACGCGCCTCCTGGGGGCGGGGCGGGCCGAGCTCCTGCCGGGGGTGGAAGAGACCCTCGACGGCCTGCGCGCCGCGGGGATCCCGACCGGGATCGCCAGCAACTGCTCCCAGGGCTACCTGGACGCCATGGTCCAGGGGCTGGGGCTCGGGCGCTGGATCGACGAGGCGCGCTGCCTCCACACCCCGGGGATCGCCGACAAGGCGGGGATGATCGAGGACCTGCTGCTCACCTTCGGCACGCGCAGTGCCGTGATGGTGGGGGATCGCCTGGCCGACCGCGACGCGGCCTGGGCCAACGGTCTGCCCCACGTCCACCTGTCGCGCGGCTACGCCGGTCCCGGGGAGGCGGTGCCCTGCGAAGCGGTGATCGACGGCATGGACGCCCTGCTCCCCCGCTTGAAGGCGCGCGCGCGTTGGCTGCGAGGGATTCTCGCGCGACTCGATCCCCCCGCGGGGGGCTCGATCGGCGTGACCGGTGGACCCGCCTGCGGCAAGTCCCTCTTCGCCCGGGACCTGGTGCGCGTGGAGGGTCGCGCCGTGGCGGTGTCCCTGGAGGTCTTCCGGCGCGATGGGGCGCCCACCGCGACCGACCCCCCCGCGAGCTTCGCCGTGGAGGCGTTGGTCGAGGAGCTCCTGGCGCCCCACGCCGCCGGCCGGACCGTCCTCCTGGAGCGCGACGGCGACCGGCTCGAGGTCCCGCCCGGGGCGTTGCTCGTGCTCGAAGGGCCCTTCCTCCTGCACCCCCTCATCGCCGAGAGACTCGATCGGGTGCTGCACCTCGACGTCTCCGAGGAGCTCGCCCTGCGCCGCGTCGCCGGCAGGGACGCGCGCCTGGAGGGTCCCGGGCCCCTGATGGACCTGCGCTCGGAAGGGCTGGCGTTGCAGGCCACCTTCGAAGCCTCCCACCCCCCCGACGAGCGGGCGGATCTGGTGATCGACGCCGAGAACGCCCTCGGACCCGCAGCATCCTTCCACCCTCCCAGGGTTGCGCGGCCCCCTCGCCACGGCTAATCTCCTCGGTTCGAACGCCTGCACCGAGCACCCAGCTCGGGCCAGCCCGGCCTCCCCTCGGGACGAGGTTCCATGGACCTGACCCTTCCCCAGCGCCTCCAGCAGTCCGTGCAGGGGTCTTTTCACAAGACCGCCCTGCTGCAGAAGCGTGTCCGCGAGCTGATCCGCGGCGCGGCACCGCTGATCGAGACCCGCGAGGTCAACCCGATCAAGATCGCCTTCTTGGAGATGGAGAGGGGGCTGATCGAGTTGATTCTGGACGAGGACATGGGCGCCCCTCCGGCCTCCTCGAGCGAGTGACAGCGAACTCACCCCCCTCCCCCCGGCGGATCGACCACCGCCTCGCCGGGCGGGGAGGCGTGGTCGAGATCCTGCGCCTGCCGGCGCTGCTCTTCGGCGCGGCGGCGCGCCTCAGGGGCTTCCTCTACGCCCGGCGGCTGCTGCGCATCCGACGCCTCGACACCCCGGTGGTCAGCGTGGGCAACCTCAGCTCCGGGGGCACCGGCAAGACCCCGGCGGTGGTCTGGATCGCGCGCGTTCTGATCGCAGCGCAAGGCCGCCCCGGCATCCTCTCGCGGGGCTACCGCCGCCGCGCCGGGGAGTCGAGCGACGAGGCGCGGCTCCTGGCGCGCCTCCTGCCCGGGGTGCCCCACGTGGAGAACCCCGACCGGGTGGCGGGCGGTTCGCGCCTCGAGGAGCTCGGCGTGGACGCCATCCTGCTCGACGACGGCTTCCAGCACCGCGCCCTGGCGCGCGACCTGGACATCGTGCTGGTGGACGCCACCCGTCCCTGGGGGCTGCCCCCGCCGCCGGGTGGCGGCGCGCCGGTGTGCGCGCTCCTGCCGCGCGGTCTCCTGCGCGAGCCCCCCCGCGCCTTGGCGCGCGCCGACGCCCTGGTCCTCACCCGCTGCGAGGCGGTTCCGGGGGAGGTGCTCGGTGCGCTGCGCCGGGAGCTGGAGGAGCTGGCGCCCGGCCGACCCCTGGCCCTCGCGCGTCACGCGCCCAGCGGTCTGCGCACCCTCGGCGGAGAAGCGCGGGAGCTCGCAGAGCTGCGCGGCCGAGAGGTCGACCTGGTGAGCGGCATCGGCAACCCCGAGGCCTTCCAGGCGACCGTCGCGGAGCTGGGTGCCGAGGTCGCGGCCCACCGCGTCTTCGACGACCACCACCACTTCCAGCCCGGCGACTTCGAGGGGCTCGGGACGCGCGCGTGCCTCGTGACCGCCAAGGACGCCGTCAAGCTGGAGGGGATCGCCCCTCCCGAAACCCTCGTGCTCGACGTGGAGCTGGCCTTCCTCGAAGGGGAGGACGCGCTGCGCGAGCTGCTCGCCGGCCTCCCCGAGGGGATCCGCCGCCGCGAGCGGGCCGCCCTGCACGAGGGGCTGCATGGCTAGCCCCTACGACCACCTCACGATCGGCGGCACGCGCTCCGAACACCTCCCCTTCGAACCAGCCACGGCGGGGCACTGGCGCAACGGGATCGGAGCCTGGACCCAGTACCTCGCCGCGCGCGCGACGCTGGCGATCACCGCGCGCCTGCCCCGTCTCCTGCGCGATTCCCTGGTGGGCGGCGTCGCGCGCCTGGCGATGGGCTTCGACGATCGGCACCGCGAACCGGCGTGCGACTTCGTGCGCACCGCTCTGCCCGACCGCGACTCGGCCGAGGTCGTGCGCCTGGTGCGGGGCGCCTACCGCCACCTGTTCGAGGTCGCCCTGGAGAGCGAGCGCATGAACGCCAAGCTCCTGGGCCGTCCCCTCGGCGAGCACTTCGAATTCGAGTTCTGCCCCGGATTCCACGAGCTGGTCGCCCGCGCGGAGGGCGGCCTCTTCATCACGCCCCACATCGGCAACTGGGAGGTGATCGGCATGCCGCTGGCGGCGATGGGGTTCTCCCCCCTCACCGCGGTGGGCAAGCCCCTGCGCAACGGGCCGATGGCGCGCCACCTGCAGCGCCGGCGCCAGGCCTTCGGGGGCTACTTCGTGCCGCGCGAAGGCGCCATGCGCAGCGTGCCCGCCATCGTGCGCGCGGGGGGCGGGGTGGTGCTCTTCCTCGACCAGCGGGGGCGCAAGAAGCCGATCCTGGCCGACTTCTTCGGCCGCCCGGCCCACAGCGATCGCAGCGCGGGGGTCCTGGTGCGGCGCGTCGGGGCGCCGCTGGTGGTGCTCGCCTGCTACGCCACCGAGTGTCCCTGGCGCTACCGCATGGTCTTCCAGCGCATCGTGACCCCCGAAGAGCTCAGCGGTTCGAGTCCGGCGCAGGTGATGGCTATCATCAACCGCGAGATGGAGGTCCTGATCCGGCGCCATCCCGAGCAGTACTTCTGGCTCCACGACCGCTACAAGGGGGCTCCCGCGAGCTCCCCGCCACCACCCGCCTGACGCGATGATCGACACCTCCACCCTGGAGCGCCGTCTCGAGAGCCTGGGTCACCCGCGAGTCGTGATCGTGGGGGACCTGATCATGGACCGCTACGTGCTCGGAGACGTGGGGCGCATCTCCCCCGAGGCGCCGATCCCCGTCCTGGCGGCGCGCGGGACGGAGCTCAGGCTCGGTGGCGCGGGCAACGTGGCCGCCAACCTGCGCAGCATGGGGGCCGAGGTCACGGTGGTGGGGGTCATCGGGGAGGACGAGCTGGGGCGCGAGCTCGGGCGCAAGCTCGAGGAGGAGGGGATCGACGCCTCCCACCTGGTCGTCGACCCCAGCCGCCCGACGATCGAGAAGACGCGCATGATGAGCGGTGTCCAGCAGATGTTGCGCGTCGACTGGGAGGACCTGCGCCCGATCGACGGCGCGCCGCGGGAGGCGGTGCTGGCCAGCCTCTCCGAGGTGGTCGCCAACGCGGACGCGGTGGTGCTCTCCGACTACGGCAAGGGGCTGCTCACCCGCGAGGTGATCGCGGCGACGATCGGCGAGGCGCGCCTGCGGGACGTGCCGCTGCTCGTCGATCCGAAGGGGCGCGAATACGCGCGTTACCGCGGCGCGACCCTGATCACTCCCAACAAGAGGGAGGCGGAGCAAGCCCTCGGCCGCCGCATCCCCTCCCACGAAGCCCTGCGCCAGGCGGCCGACGACCTGATCGGAGAGGCAGAGTTGGCGATGATCGCCATCACCCTGGGGGCGGACGGGATCTACTACCGCACCGCCGCGGAGCTCGGGCCTCTGATCGAGGGACGCGCCCCCGCCATGGCGCGCGCCGTCTACGACGTCACGGGTGCCGGGGACACGGTGGTGGCGCACCTGGCCCTCTACCTCGCCGATCGGATCGCGATCGACGAGGCGGTGGCGCTCGCCAACCACGCGGCGGGGATCGTGGTGGCCAAGCTCGGGACCCACTCCGTCACCCGCGGGGAGCTCGCGGCGCGGCTCGCGGAGGGCCTGCCCCACGAGGGCAAGGTGCTCGACGCCACCAGCCTGGGGCCGGCGCTCGAGGCCTGGAGGCGCGAGGGTCAGCGGATCGTCTTCACCAACGGCTGCTTCGACGTCCTGCACGTCGGTCACGTCGACTACCTGCGCTTCGCCCGTTCGCGGGGGGACGTGCTGCTCGTGGGGGTCAACAGCGACGCCAGCGTGGCGCGGCTCAAGGGGCCCGAGCGACCGGTGAACCTGCTGGAGGATCGGCTCAAGGTGCTGGCGGCGATGGAGATGGTGGACGCGGTGATCTCCTTCGAGGAGGACACCCCCAAGGCCTTGATCGAGAGCGTCACTCCCGACGTCCTGGTCAAGGGGGAGGACTGGGCGGACAAGGGAGTCGTCGGCCGCGAGTGGGTCGAGAGCCACGGCGGCCAGGTGGTCCTGGCGCCCCTGGTGCCGGGACGCTCCACCACGGCCATCCTCGAGCGAGTGCGCGAGGGAGAGAGCGCGTCGGAACGGCGGGCGAGTCCGTGAGCGGCCGCGCTCGGGCGCTGCTACCCCTGGCCGGCTTCGCGATCGCCGCTGTGAGCGCGATGTGCGGTATCGGAGGCGGGCTCTTCGCGGTGCCGATCCTGCACTACCTCTTCCACCTGTCGCTGGCCCGCTCGGTGGCCACCGCGCTCTGTCTCGTGTGGTGCGTGGCCCTCTCGTCGACGGTGAGCGAGCTCCTGCACCCGGGGGGAGCGATCCTCTGGACAGTGGTGGGAGTCCTGGTGATCACCTCCCTGGCGGGGACCCAGGTCGGCTACCGGGCGGCGCGCACGATACCGACGCGGGGGTTGAAGGCGCTCTTTTGCGTGGCGCTCCTGAGTGTGGGGATCCGGGTGCTGGTGGGGAGCGGGGGGGCGGCCTCCGCGCCCCTGGAGGGGTTCGAGCTGGAGCCGGCCTCGCTCCTCGCGGTGGCGGCGATCGGCTTCTTCGCCGGAGTGGTCGTGCCGCTGCTCGGGGTGGGGGGCGGATTGGTGGTGGTGCCGGCGCTCCTGCTCTGCCTGCCCGAGGCGGGTTTCCTGGGGGCGCGCGCGGCGGCGCTGGCGACTGCGGTGGTGAGTGCCTCCCGCTCCCTCTGGCTCTACCAGCGGGACGGACTGATCGACTGGAAGGCGGGGGGCTTCTTCGGCGTCGGGGCGGTGGTCGGAGCGGCGGTGGGGGTGGCGCTGGTGCACCTCCCCGGGGCCGCGACGGTGGGGCAGGCGATTCTGGGGGTCGCGCTCTTGATGGCCGCCGTGCGCTTCGGGATGGACGTGCGGCGTGGCGGCACGAAGGACGCGGACGAGGAGCAGGACGCCTAGTACCGTAGGCCCTGTGGAGTCTCTCCCTGTGCCGCACGCCCGGTCGGGATCGGCGGACGACCTGACCGAGCTCCTCACGGTCCGGCCGCGCCACTTCCTGAGGGCGGTGCCCGGGCGCGAGACCTTCCTCTGGCCGGAGGGTCCCCCCGACGCCCTGGTCGTCAAGCGCACCCGCGGGGACCTGTCCCGGGATCGTTGGTACGACCGCCTGCGCGGGCACGGCGTGCGCTCTCCCGGGCAGCGCGAGTACGAGAACCTCTCGGCCCTGGCGGAAGCGGGGGTAACCGTTCCCGTCGCCGTGGGTTGGGCCCGCGGAGCGGGGGAGCTGTCGCTCGTCGCCATGGAGCGGGTGCCCCACGAGCGGACCCTGCGCGACGAGGCGGGCTCGCCCTCACCGGCGGGCTGCCCCGAGCGCTTGACCGCCCTGGTGCAGCTCGTCCTGCGCCTGCACCGCGCGGGCTGGTACCACCGCGACCTCTACCTGCAGCACTTCCTGATCGGGGCCGACGACCGACTGGTCCTGATCGACGTGGGGCGCGCCCGGTGCGAGAAGCGGCCGCGCCGGCGTTGGTTCGTGAAGGACCTGGCGGCGCTCCTGCACTCGACGCCGGCGGAGGTGCCCCTGCGCACGCGGCTGCGCTTCCTGGTGGACTACCTGAACGGGCGCGGGATTCACGGCCGGGCGCGCCGGCGGCGCTGGGCGCGGGCGGTCGGCACCAAGGCGCGGCGGTTGGGAGCGCACCGGCCGCGGTGGTAACCCGCGCCGCACCGCGCGTCAGAGGCGCCGCGCCCAGATGTTGCGGAAGCGCACGGGGTTGCTGTGGTCCTGCAGCCGGATCGGTCCCTCGAAGCCGTGGGGCCGGTAGCTGGGCAGGGCGCGGTGCGTGGTCGCGCCCAGGAAGGCGCGGTCGAGGTGGACGAAGACCCCGTTGTGGATCACCGTCACCCGGGCGGGCTCGACGAGCTCGGAGTCCTCGAAGCGCGGGGCGCGGAAGAGGATGTCGTAGCTCTGCCACTCCCCCGGCGGGCGCGAGGCGTTGAAGTCGGGGGGGTACTGGCCGTACATCGCCGCGCACTGCCCGTCGGGGTAGGTCGGATTCTCGAAGCTGTCGAGGATCTGCACCTCGTAGACCCCCATCAGGAACACGCCGCTGTTGCCGCGCCCCTGGGAGCTGCCCGTCGGATTGGCCGGCAAGGCGAACTCCAGGTGCAGTTGGCAGTCACCGAAGTGCTCGCGGGTCCCGATGGTGCCCGTGCCGTTGACCCGCATGAAGCCGTCGCGCACCTCCCACTCGGCGGGGCCGTCGCGCCCCTCCCAGAGGGAGAGGTCGCTGCCATCGAAGAGCACCACGGCGTCCGAGGGCGGGGCCCCCGGCTTCTCGCCTGGGATCACCGGCGCGGGCCAGGGGCGCTCGCCGTGCACGCGGTACTCCCCTCCGGGGAGCAAGGGGGTGTCGTCGTAGGTGACCTTGTCTTGGACGGCGATCGCCAGGCCGGCCAGGGCCGGCAGGGCGAGGTAGGTGAGGCGGTGGGGGAGCTTCATGGCGAGCGCGATTCTACCCCTTGCCCGCCGGGGGATAGACTCACCGCCGATCCAGTGCCCAGAGACCCCCGCGAGGACGCCCATGGCCAGCACCGCCGATGACCTCCCCGATCCGCCCGAGCTCGTCTCCACACGCCGCGACGGCGACCTGGTGTGGCTCACCATCGAGCGCCCCGAGGTGATGAACTGCCTCTCGCTGCCGACCCTGCGCCGGCTGCGGGCCCTGATGGAGGAGATCGCCGCGGACCTCTCGATCCGCTGCGTCCTCTTCACGGGAGCGGGGGAGCGCGCCTTCTGCGCGGGGGCCGACCTGACCGAGCGCCGCGGCATGAGCCCTGAAGAGGTGGCGCTCTTCATGCAGACGATCCGCGCCACGATGCGCGACGTCCAGGCCCTGCCCCAGCCCACCATCGCGGTGGTGAACGGCTTCGCCCTCGGGGGGGGCTGCGAGCTGATGCTCGCCTGCGACCTGCGCGTCACCGCCGCGCACGCCAAGTTCGGCCTGCCGGAGACCACCCTGGCGATCATCCCCGGCGCGGGGGGCACCCAGCGCCTGCCGCGCCTGATCGGGCGCAACCGCGCCAAGGACCTGATCCTCACCGGCCGGCGCCTGGACGCCGAGGAGGCGCACCGCATCGGTCTGGTGGACCGCGTCGCGGGAGAGGCGGGGGTGATCGAAATGGCGGGGGGGGGGGGGGGGGGGCGGCGGCGGCGCCGGGGCGGGGGGGGGGGGGGGGCGGGGGCCGGGCGGCGGGCGCGGGGGGGGGTGTGGGGGGGGTTATCTAATTGGCGCGCGTGCGGGCGGCGCTGCGCGCGCGCAACGGTCCGGTGGCGGTGCGGGCCGCGAAGGCCGCGATCGACCAGGGGATGGAGGTGCCCCTCGCCGAGGGCTTGGCGGTGGAGGCGACCTGCTACGAAGAGGTCATCCCCACCCAGGATCGGCTGGAGGCGTTGGCGGCCTTCGCGGAGAAGCGTCGGCCGGTCTTCGAGGGACGCTAGTCGGCGCTACTCGCCGAAGGTGACCTTCAACCCGTTGGAGGTGTTCTGCCACGACCCTTGGCCGGGATCGCGGTACCAGTACTGGAAGTACTTGATGTCGCCCGGCAGGAAGCTCCCCTCGGGGCCCCCTCCGGTGAAGTCGAGGGCGTAGGAGTTGACGTTCCCGCTGGCCTTGCTGGCAGGCAGGAGGCGGGTCAGCGTACCGCCGACGCACAAGGCGCCGTCCCCGAAGGGGATCTGCAGGTCCTCGCTGTCACCGAAGAAGAAGAGTCCGAAGTTGTTCGGGCAGTCGCTCACCGTCAGCACGGTGTCGTTGGTCCCGATGTTGCCGTCCCCGGTCCAGCCCATCTGGGCTCCATCGACCGACACGGAGTTGGGGAAGGAGACGCAGTAGGTCTCGAACTCACCTTCCAGGGCGCAATCGTTGTCCGCCCCCGGGGTGTCCTTGCCACCCACGGGGTCGAAGGGGCCGATGCGCCAGCCGTCGGTGCAGACGAAGACGTGGGCGGGCACGAAGGTGCCGTCGGGGCCCACCTGGGTGTCGCAGTAGACCAGGTCGCCGCCGGCGGGATCCTCGATCAGGGCCACGCAGTCCACGACCTCCGACCAGGGGGTGGTGTCCAGCGTGCCGTCGTCGTCGACGTCCAGGTCGTCGTCCTTCGCGCCGGTGAAGTCGCGCACCACCAGGTGGGTGACGTTGTCGCCGTTCTCGAAGTCGAGGGTTCCCACCAGGTCGGCGGTGCCCAGGGTGAAGGTGCCTTCGGCGACCACGAAGTAGCCCGATGCCGGGACCACGCCACCGGCCAGGTCGGTGACGTTCTCGATCACGCCGGAGCCGCCGGCACCGTCGCCGATGACGATGTAGGTCAGGCCGTCCAGGAGGTCGCCCTCGATCCCCATCAGCTCGACGTACTCGTCGTTGTCGGAGCTGGGCTGGTCGATTCGCAGCTCGTTGATCGTCACGTACACCGGGGGCGCGGTGCAGGGGTTGTCGAGGCCGGGGGTGTCCACGCCCACGGCGATGTCGTAGGGGCCGATTTGCCAGCCGAGACCCTGGGCGGTGCAGTCGTAGACGTGGGCCGGCATGTTGGTGCCGTCCGGGCCGACGGTGTCGCTGCAGTAGGTGAACTCGCCGCCCGTCGGGTCTTCGATCAGGGCGATGCAGTCCTCGATCGAGGTCCAGGGGGTGACGTCCAGCACTCCGTCGTCGTCGGTGTCCAGGTCGTCGCCGTTGGCTCCGGTGAAGCCGACCACGAGCAGGTGGGTGACGTTGTCGCTGTTCTCGAAGTTGAGGCTTGTGGTCAGGTCGGCCACGCCGATGGTGAAGGTCGACTCGGCCGCGACGAAGTAGCCGAGGGTGCCGATGACTTGACCGGCGAGATCGGTGACGTTCTCGATCACACCGGATCCGCCGGTGCCGTCGCCGATGACGAGGTAGGTCATCCCGTCGAGGGACTGGCTCGGGTCTCCGGCCAACTCGAAGTACTCGTCGTTGTCGGAGCTGGGCTGGTCGACGCGGATCTCGTTGATCGATACGCCTTGGGCGGCTGCGAATGGTGCGGTGAGCAACAAGGCGGGCAGGAACAGGTTGCGCTTCATGGTGCTTTGGGTGGGGGGAGAGGGGCCCGCGCGATTCGCCGGCTCGAGACTGGGACGAGGGCGACGCGGGGCACGGGCGGACCGTATCCCCCCCCGCCCCAGGCCGCAATGCGCCGCCGATCAAGGCCAGGTCAATCCCCGGCCACGTCCCCCGGGGACCCCGCCGGGGGGTCGTACCACTGCTCCATGCGCCGCGCGATCTCGCGCGCCTCCTGCGCCTCGATCCGGGGTCCGCGGCCGATCCCCGGGCAGAGTGCCGCGGCGGCGCTCCAGGCGGTGGGGCTGGCCAGGTTCTCCTCCCAGAAGGGCCAGGCGCGGCATTGCACCGGGCGTGCGGCGTAGACGCGGCAGCGGAGGTCCGGTCCCAGAAAGGGACAGGCGGGCCGGTCGAGGCGCAGGATCGTCCACCCTTCGTCCTCCTGGGTGTAGCGCTCGCGGAAGAGGTGCTCCTCGAGCCCCAGGCAGCGCGCCAGGGCGGCCACCTCCGTGGGCATCAGGTAGACGTAGGCGTACGCTCCGTGGTTGCGGCAGCAATTGCCGCTCTGGGTGCACTCGAAACGCAGTCCTCCGGCGAACCAGGGGGGGTCCATGGGCGTAAGTCTATGTCATCCCACAGTTTGTGGAGAACCGTGGGGGGTGTGCGGTAACCGAACGCTTGCCGAGGGATACCCGAGTCGAGCTGTGCGTTCTCGCACACCTCCCCCGAACCACCCCGCCACCAGCCGTTCCATGAAGCTCACCGTCATCGAGGACGGAATCCAGGTCGAGGTCGACCTCGACCAGCCCGTCATCACCCTCGGTCGCGCCCTGGACAACGACATCCGGATCTCGAGCACCCGGGTCTCCCGTCACCACGGCCGCATCGAGACCCGGGGGAGCCGGGCCTGGGTGATCGATCTGGGCAGCGCCAACGGGATCTCGGTCAACGGGGAGCGGGTCGATCGGCGGCTGCTCTTCCCCGGCGACGAGATCACCCTGGGGGGCCCCAAGGTGCGGCTGATCGTGGGGGGGGCGGAGGCCTCCAGCGCCCGCGTGGGACCCGCCTCCGAGGAGCCGAACGAGGTGGGGATGGCGACCCTCTCCGGCGAGGCTCGCCGCGAGCGGGAGAACCTGCGCGTCTTCGCCTCGATCACCCACGAGCTGGTGGGGCAGACCGAGCTGCTGCCGCTCCTGCGCCTGATCGTCGACTCCGCCGTGGCGCTGGTGGGGGGGGAGCGGGGCTTCGTCCTGCTGCGCGACAAGGACCGCGATCCCGACGGCGGCCAGGGTCCCCCCGACGTGTCGAAGATGACCGTCAACGTGGCGCGCAGCTTCGACCACTGCGACATCGTCGTGCCGCGCTCGCGCCTGTCGATGGGGATCGCGGGGCAGGTGGTCGCCGAAGGGCGGCCGATCCTCTCCATCGACGCGGCCCAGGACGAGCGCTTCGACGGCATGGCCAGCGTGGAGGACCTGCGTCTGCGTTCGGTGATGTGCCTGCCGATCATGGCCGGGGGGCGCCCGGAAGGGGTGCTCTACGTCGACAACCGCCTGCAGTTCGGCGCCTTCGATCAGGAGGACCTGGAGCTGGTCGAGCTCTTCGCGGGTCAGGCCTCGATCGCCATCCGCAATGCCCGCATGGTGGCGGACCTGCGCGAGCGCAATCGCCGCCTGGAGCAGTCGCGCCAGCAGATCGAGCGCCTGAACGAGCAGTTGGGTCGCAAGGTGCGCGACCGGGAGGGGGAGCTGGCGGTGGTGCGCGCCGAGCTGGGGCGCGAGCGGGGACGCTACGACTACGCCTCGATGGTGGGCGCCAGCGACGCCATGCACAAGGTCTTCCAGCAGCTCGACCACATCATCGAGAGCGAGCTGCCGGTCCTGATCCAGGGGGAGAGCGGCACCGGCAAGGAGCTGATCGCGCGCGCCATCCACTCCAACGGCGCGCGCAAGCAGAAATCCTTCGTCACCGAGAACTGCGCGGCCCTGCCCGACACGCTCCTCGAGAGCGAGCTCTTCGGGCACGTGCGCGGGGCCTTCACCGGCGCCTACCGCACCAAGAAGGGCCTGCTCGAGCAGGCGGACGGGGGCACCCTCTTCCTGGACGAGATCGGGGACATGAGTCCCGAGATGCAGAAGAAGCTCTTGCGCGTCCTGCAGGAGGGAGAGTTCCGCGTCCTCGGCTCCGACCGCGTGGTGGAGGTCGACGTGCGCGTCCTGGCCGCTTCCCACCGCAAGCTCGAGGAGATGGTGGCCGAGGGGGCCTTCCGCGAGGACCTCTACTACCGCATCGCGGTCTTGACCGTCGACCTGCCCCCGGTCCGCGCGCGGCGCGACGACGTGCCCCTCTTGGCCGAGCACCTCCTGACCCGCGCCGCGCGCGAGGCGGGCTTCAGCGCCCCCGTTCTGGGTCACGACGTGATGGCCTGCCTGGTGGCCCACGACTGGCCCGGGAACGTGCGCGAGCTCGAGAACGAGATGCGCCGCCTGATCGTCCTGGCCCAGGACGAGGTGCGCCTGGAGCACCTCTCCGACGCCGTGCGCGAGGGGCGCCGGGCCACCGGGGCGCCCATCGTCGACGCCGACGCGCCGGTCGAGCCGCGGGACCTCAAGGGCGCCGTGGCGGACCTCGAGCAGCGCCTGATCGAGGTCGCCCTGGCCCACGCGGGGGGCAACAAGTCCCAGGCGGCCAAGGCCCTGGGCCTCAGCCGCTTCGCCCTGCAGCGCAAGCTCGAGAAGTACGGCCTCACGCGCCCGCGGCCCTCCACCAACCAGGGGGATGCGGGTTAGGCCGGCGTGGGTGAGGGGACCGGGCTTTGGCCCATGGCCTTCAGAGACGGCGCGTACTAGCTTGGCCCCGCCATGCTGTACGACCTGATCGGAATCGAGAAGAGCACCACCGACGTCCAGCGCGCCCTGCGCTCCAAGATCCAGGAGGAGCGCCCCCCGGTGGTGGGCGCCCACCTCGTGATCTGCTCCGACGAGGCGGAGTACGAGGTGCCAGAGGTGTTCCGGCGGGACGTGGTCCGCACCCTCTTGCCGGCGATGCACTTCGACGACCGGGCCGCCTTCCAGACCGCCAACCTGGGGGCACGCTACGAGTGGGGTTCGGTGCGCGTGGCGGAGGACCACTACGCCTTGGCCAAGGGGGCGCAGGACTGGAAGCTGATGCTGATCAAGATCCACGCCCACGTGGGCGCGGACGAGATCCCCGGCGAGCCCAGCTTCGGGCGCCTCTCGCGCTACGGTGCCCCTTCCACCTGCTGCGGCGCTCTGAACGCCCTCTTGGCGGGGAACACCCTGCCCTTCGCGCTGGAGCTGCGCGAGACCTTCACCGGCCAGGGGGTCGACCGCTGCGCGGAGCTGCTCGAGGTTCCCGAGGACCGGCGCGCCCTCCTGGCGGCGATCACCCAGGCCCGCCTGCAGGCGCGGCGCGCCATGCTCGACGTGCAGGACCATCAGCCCGACAGTCCGACCCTCTACTGGATCCTGCCCAGCGTGACCTTCAACCGCCACCACCACGACAGCGAGATCCTGGTGGGCGCGTACCTCTGCGACCGTCGCGGTGACACACCGCGCGAGGAGTACCGCGGTCTCGGGGATCGGCCCTCTGCCTACCGCGTGCGCGTCGAGCACGGCGGGGTTGTGGTCGAGGATCCCGAGATGCACACCCTGCGCTCCGCCCGCGACCACCGGCAGTTGGTGCGCGAGGCCTGGAACGCGCGCCGGGACTCGCACGCCGTGCCCCACGACGCGGACCTCAAGCAGGCCCTCTCCCAGGCGCGCGACCACGACGGCGCCGACCACGCCGTGACCCGCGCCCTCCTGAAGGGGCTCTTGAAGTCGGCGGCGGCGGTGTCGCCGGTCCCGGCGGCGATGGTGCTCTTCGGGGAGGGGATCCTCGCCATCCACCACAGCACGCGCGCCCACCGGCTGGTGGCCGAGGCCCAGGCGGACCCCGTGGCCCGCCACATGCTGGCGGAGATGCACGGCAGCATCGACGAGCTCGAGCCGGAGCAGGCGCAGCACCTGGTGGAGTTGCTCGTACGGGAGTACGGGGCGACGCGGTCGGGCTGACCCTCGCTCCGTCCGACGGTTGCGCGGTTTGCATTATCCGGGCGGGAGTGCTCCCATGCCCGCGATGCAGGAGTTCTTCCACGTCGTCGACCTCGATGTGGCGCAGGCCCACGCGAGTTGCTTCACGCCGGTCGCGGGTGAGCGCATCCCCCTCGAGAGCGCCCTCGGTCGCGTGCTGGCCCCCGATCTCCATGCGGCGCACGATCTGCCTGGATTCCGGCGTTCGACGATGGATGGCTACGCCGTGCACGCGGAGTCCACCTTCGGTGCTTCCGATGCGTCACCGGCGCAACTGACGCTGGTGGGCGCGGTGCCGATGGGGGAGCGCGCGGAGCTGCGCGTCGGCCGGGGGGAAGCCGCGCGGCTCCTCACCGGGGGCATGCTGCCGCCGGGCGCCGACGCGGTGGTGATGGTCGAGCACACCGAGTCGATCGACGAGGAGACGATCGAGGTCACCCGCGCGGTGGCTCCGGGGCAGAACGTGATCGAGCCCGACGACGACGTGCGGAGGGGTGAGCGCCTGCTCGAGGCCCGTACGCGCTTGCGCCCCCAGGAGCTGGGGCTCCTGGCGGCTCTGGGGATGACCGAGGTGGAGGTCTTCCGGCGCCCGCGGGTGGCGATCCTCTCCACCGGCGACGAGGTGGTGCCGGTGGAGACGGAGCCCGCCCCCGGTCAGATCCGCGACGTGAACAGCCACACCCTGGCGGCCCTGGTCGAGGGTGTGGGGGGGATCCCCCGGCCCCTGGGCATCGTGGCGGACGACTTCGAGACCCTCTTGGCCACCTCCCGCAGCGCCCTGGCGGACGCGGACGCCGTGATCCTCTCGGGGGGCAGCTCGGTCGGTGCCCGCGACCTGACCCTCGAGGTGATCGAGGCGCTCGAGGACTCGCGGGTCCTCTTGCACGGCGTGGCGATCAAGCCCGGCAAGCCCACGATCCTGGCGGATGTGGCGGGCAAGCCCTTCTGGGGACTGCCGGGGCACGTCGCCTCCGCGATGGTGGTCTTCCACGTGCTGGTGCGCGCCCACCTGGAGCGCCTCGCCGGCACCCGGCCGACCCGCGCGGACCAGGTTCGGGCGCGACTCAGCCGCAACGTCGCCTCGGTGCACGGACGCTGGGACTACGTCCGGGTGCGCCTCGAGGAGCGCGACGGCGAGTGGCTGGCCGTGCCCGTGCTCGGCAAGTCGGGGCTGATCCGCACGATGGTCGAGGCGCACGGGCTGGTGGAGATCGAGCGCGACGCCGAGGGTCTCGACGAAGGGGCCGAGGTGCGAGTCACGCGGCTGTGAGTCCGACATGCAGGGAAAGCGCAACGTCTACCTGGAGATGAAGCCCCTGGCGGAGGCGCGCAGACTCTTCCTCGAGCGCTTCGACTGGCCCGCGGCGCTCTCCTCCCAGGAGGTGTCGGTCGCCGACGCCGTGGGTCGCGTCCTGGCGCAGCCGGTCCACGCGCGCCTCAGCGCGCCCACCTACCACGGCTGCGCCATGGACGGCATCGCCGTGCGCGCCCGCGACACCTGGGGCGCCAGCGACAGCGCGCCGCTCGAGCTGGCGCTGGGGGAGGGTGAGGGCGCCGTCTTCGTCAACACCGGCGAGCCCCTGCCCGAGGGGCTGGACGCGGTGATCATGATCGAGGCGGTCCAGGTCCTGGGCGAGGATCGCGTGCGCATCGAGGCCCCCGCCTACCCCTGGCAGCACGTGCGCAAGGTCGGCGAGGACATCGTCGCCACCGAGATGCTCTTTCCCCGCCACCACCGGGTGGGCCCCTACTGCACCGGGGCGCTCCTCGCCGGGGGCGTCTCCACGGTGCGCGTCCTGCGCCGGCCGCGGGTGCTGATCCTCCCCACGGGGGCGGAGATGGTGGACCCCGCCGCCCTGACGGAGGCCACCCCCGCCCCCGGCACCATCGTCGAGTCGAACTCGACCGTGCTCGGCGAGCTGGTCGAGGCGCGCGGCGGCGAGTTCGTGCGCCAGCGGGGGCTGCACGACGACGCGGCCGAGATCGGGCGCGCCATCGTCGACGGGTGCGCGAGCTGCGACCTGGTGCTCGTGATCGGCGGCTCCTCGGCGGGAGCGCGCGACTTCACCAAGCGCGCCATCGAGGGCGCCGGCGGCGAGGTCCTGGTGCACGGCGTGACCGTCATGCCGGGCAAGCCGACGCTGCTCGCCGACGTGGGGGGCAAGCCGGTGGTGGGCATCCCCGGCTACCCCGTCTCGGCGATCGTCGCCTTCGAGGAGCTGGTGGGACCCGCGCTCGACCGCATGCAGGGGGTGGAGAGCACCGGACGTCCGACCGCGCAGGCGACGCCCACCCGCAAGATCGCCTCCAAGCTGGGCTTGGAGGAGCTGGTGCGCGTGCGCCTGGGCCGGGTCGGCCCGCGGCTGGTGGCCACCCCCCTGCCGCGGGGTGCGGGCACCGTCACGAGCATCACCCAGGCGGACGGCATCGTGCGCGTGGGTGCCGACCTGGAGGGGTTGCGGCCGGACCAGGAGGTCGACGTCGAGCTCCTGCGTCCCCTGGCGGAGATCGAACGCCACCTCGTCGCGGTCGGCAGCCACGACCTCAGCCTGGACGTGATCGCCGACCTCCTGCGCGAGCGCCGCACCGGGGTGTCCCTGTCCTCGAGCCACGTGGGCAGCCTGGCGGGCCTGATCGCCCTGCGCGACGGCCGCTGCCACCTGGCGGGCTCGCACCTGCTCGACCCGCAGGACGGCTCGTACAACAGCTCCTACATCGCCAAGCACCTGGCCGAGGTGCCGGTGCGCGTGGTGCACCTGGTCGAGCGCGAGCAGGGGCTGATGGTGCGCGCGGGGAACCCCCGCGCGATCCGCGGCTTCGAGGACCTCACCGCCGACGGCGTGACCTTCATCAACCGCCAGGGCGGCTCCGGCACGCGCGTGCTGCTCGACTACGAGCTCGACCGCCGCGGGATCTCGGCGCAAGAGATCGACGGCTACGGTACCGAGGAGTTCACCCACATGGCGATCGCGGTCGCCGTGGCCAGCGGCGCCGCCGACGCGGGCCTCGGGGTGCTCTCCGCCGCCCGTGCCCTGGGCCTCGACTTCATCCCGGTGACCTCGGAGAGCTACGAGCTCGTCATCCCGGAGGCTCTTTTCGAGACTCCACCGCTGCAGCGTCTCCTGGAGGTGATTCGCTCGGCGGAATTCGCCCAGCGGGTGGGGGCATTGGGGGGGTACGGCACCGGGAGGACCGGGCGGGAGGTCGGCCCGAGCTGAGACTCGGGTGAACGACCCGCTTTTCGGTCGATTCGCTAAGCAGGGCTCGTCGGCGGAGCCGATCCGACCAACTGTGTCGTCTTCCCCACGACACTCATCCCCAGCCCCTCCATGTAGACAACATAGAGGTGACGTATGTCGAAACCGACGCAATGGACCGTACTCGCTTCCGGGATCCTGCTCTGCGCCTGCAGCGGAGGTGGAGGCGGCGGCGGAGGAGGCGGTGTCACCGCGACCGAAGGGCTAGCCCGGCCTATTCATGAGGTTCGAGCCTCGGACCCCAAGAGCGAGCGA
>CAZDQL010000033.1:0-59082 GCA_964507325.1 uncultured Planctomycetaceae bacterium
CCCCCCATCCCCCCAACCCAGATCCAAACTCCAAGGAGTCACCGTGTCCGACGATTTCTTCAGCTTCGACGAGGCCCTCGAAGAACTCCGCCTGAAGGAAGAGGAGCTCAAGCGCCTCGTCTCCGAGGGTGAGATTCGCGCCTTCCGCAAGGGTGACACCATGAAACTGCGCCGCAGCGACGTCGAAGCGCTGCGCCAGGAGCTGGAGACCGGCGGTGAGGTGGTGGACCTCGGCGACGCCACCGAGGAGCTCGTCTTCGAGGACGACGCCATCGACGACGCCGGCATGGCGACCCAGGAGATCGCCGACCTCGACACCATCATCGAAGAGGATTTCACCGACGACATCGAGGACGTGGGCGAGATCGAGTTCGACGTGGACGACGATGTCGAGGAGGTCGAGGTCGCCCCCGCGGCCCCGATCCGCAAGCGCAGCGCCGTCTCCGCCGCCGCCGAGGAGGAGGAATCCGAGGGGATGGGGATGCGCTTCGCCATGATCCTCTCCGCGGCCATCCTGGCCCTGGCGATCCCGGTCTGCATCGCTGCCACCTCGGGGAACGCCGATTCCTTCGCCAAGTCGATCGCAGGGATCTTCGGGCACAAGTTCGAGCAGGCGACCCCCGCGACCCCCGCGGACCCCGCCGAGGAGTGACTCGGCCGGGGGAGTTCCCCACTCGATCCTGGTTCCGCCCTCTGGCGGCCGCTAGACTCCCGAACGGCGGGGGGCGGCGCGGCCGCAAGGCCCCCGCTGGGCCGGCACCGAGGGGTCCGGTCGACCGCCAGGCCGGCCCGTCCGGCCGATCGAGGATCCATTGGATTGAGGAAGTCATGAAGACGTCGACGCGAGGGGGGATGCGGGGGGGACTGGTGGCGCTGGCGTGCGCCGGGCTCCTGGCTTCGTGTGCCAGTCAACAGGAGTACGACCAGGCCCTGGACCTGGCCAAGCAGTACGAGCGCGAGAAGTACGAGCTGGCGGAGGAAAACGCCCGGCTGCTGCAGGCCAACGAGGCCCTGCTCGCCCGACAGCGCAGCGGCGAGATCGGGGTCCTGGAGAGCGACTGGGGCGGAGACCTGCGCGACCGCCTGAACGAGCTGCAGCAGAAGGTCTACACCCTCGACCGTCCCCTGAAGGAGATCGAGAAGTTCAACGTCGAGGGCGGCTACGTCGTCATGATCCAGGACAGGCTGCTCTTCGAGTCGGGCAAGGCCGAGCTGGGCAGCGAGGGGAGCGAGGCCCTGGCCGACATCGCCCGCCAGATCAGCGCCAAGCAACACGGGCTGGTCTGGGTGCGGGGCCACACCGACTCCGACCCGGTCAAGAAGCCCGAGACCGTCAAGCGCTTCCCCCACGGCAACATCCAGCTCTCCGCCGAGCGCGCCGTCGCCGTGGCCGCCCTGCTGGTGAAGACGAACCGCATCGCCGAGAAGGAGATCCGGATCGTCGGCTTCGGGCCCCACGAGCCCTTGAAGCCCAACTCGAGCGCGGCCAACAAGCGGCTCAACCGCCGGGTCGAGATCTTCGTCGAGGACCGCTGAGCCTCCACCCCGATGGCTGGTCGTTCGGCTCCGCACGCTCGGTTCCGGACGGCCCGCCTCCTCGGGGTGCTTCTCTGCGGCGCCCTCGCCACCTGCTCCCAGCCCCTCGACGAGGGCGTCGAGCTGCTCGAGTGCGAGCGGCTGGCCTTCGTCCCCAGGGGCACGGCGGTGCTCTTCCCCAACGTGCGCTGCGCGGCGCGTTCCGACCTCCTGGTCGATCGTTTCGAGGTCACGCGCGGGCTCTGGAGCGAAGTCTCGGCGGCCCACCCCGGCTCGCTCCCCGACCTGCGCGGTCGTCTGGGCCAGGACTGGTCCCGGGGCGGCGACGCCTTGCCGGCCGTGGGGATGGACCAGGCGGAAGCCCGGGACCTGGCGCAGTTGCGCGGCATGCGGCTACCGACGGTGGAGGAGTGGCTCTACGTGGCCTCCGGCAGCCGCGCTCAGTACTGGCCCTGGGGCAACAGCATGGTCGCCTCGGTGGCGAACACCGTCGAGCTGGGACTCGGGCGCGCAGCCCCCGTGGGGACCTTCCCCAACGGGCGGACCTCGGGAACGGGGGTGTGCGACATGCTGGGCAACGTCTGGGAGTGGACCGATCCCCCGCTGCTGGCCTACGTCTCCCCCGCGGGCTACTACGACCGGGACGAGGCCCCCACGCCCTACTGGGTGATGGGGGGGTCCTACCTGTACCCCGCCCGACCGCTGCACGAGGTCGACGATCGCTGGCGGGTCCGCGCGCAGGGGTGCGAGGGGAAGGCGCGCTCGATCGACCTGGGGATGCGTTGCGTGGTCGATGCGGAGCCCTTCATCCTCGCCCGGGCGGCGGCCTGGAGCGATTCGCGCCTGCGCGCGCGGGTGGTGGCGGTGGGGGAGGAGTGGGGGCGGCGCGCCACGGGCTTGCTGGAGCGCTTGGCGGCGGCGGAGGACGCGCCCCCGGCGATCGGCTGGCTCCTGGAGGGAGCGCGCCGGTGACGACCGGCGGGCGCCCCCCCCGGCCTCCCTGGAGCGAGTTCAAGGCCGCCCTGGACGCCGCGGGCTTCCGCCCCTCCCGTCGCCTGGGCCAGAACCTGCTCCTCGACGAGAACGCCGCCCGCGCCATCGCCCGCGACGCCCGGGTCCCCCCCGGCGAGCTGGTGCTCGAGGTCGGTCCCGGGTGCGGCTTCCTCTCGGTGCACCTGGCCGACGGGGGGGCGCGGCTGCTCGCGGTCGAGATCGATCGGCGTCTGGCGAGCATCGCCGCACGCTTCCTGGCGCCCTACCCGGATGCGGAGCTCGTGCGCGCGGACGCCCTGGCCGGCAAGCGCGCCCTAGCGCCCGAGATCACCTCCCGGCTCCCCCGCAGCGACTCGTGGCATCTGGTGTCCAACCTGCCCTACTCCATCTCCGGTCCGATCCTCGCCCTCTGCGCCGGACACGCCCACCCCCCCGCCTCGATGACCGTGTTGGTGCAGGCGGAGGTCGCCGAGCGCCTGGTGGCCCGCCCCGGACGGCGCGAGTGGGGTCCCCTCTCGGTGGCGGTGCAGCTCTCCCACCGCGGCTCGGTCCTGCGGCACCTCCCGCCGCGCCTCTTCTGGCCGCGCCCCAAGGTGCAGAGCGCCGTGGTGCGCCTCGAGCGGCGCTCCGATCTCGCCTCCCTGGAGGAGCGGACCGCCATCCGGGAGCTGGCCGCCCGGCTCCTCCAGCGCCGCCGTCAGACCACCGGACGGGTGGTGGCGGAGCTCGTGGGGGATCGCGGTCGCTCCGAGGCGCTCCTCTCCGACCTCGCCATCGAGGGGCGGATGCGGACCGGTGAGCTGGACCTCGACCAGCTCGCCGCCCTGGCCCGCGCCCTGGCGGGCTAGCGGATTCTCGCGCCGTGAATGTAATATCCGAGAAAAACAAGCTCTCCACCCTGGCATCGCACCCCTTCAGGAGTCCGGATTCGGAGTCGAGGGCTCGCAATCGTGCCCTAGCGGGCTACACTTCCGTCGACTGGATCCGCACTCACTGTCCCTACGGAGGAGCGTCCTTCGAGCCGAGGCCTCCTCGTTAAAGCCCATTGGAGTGAGTGCTCGCGCCGTCTTGGTATTCGAAAGGTTCGCACCGGCGACCCGCGATTCGAGTGTATTCCCCGACCCCACAGCGGTCCATCGGTCGGGAGCACGGGAGGACGTGGTAGGCGGGCGGTGCGTATTTCTCGGGTATCGGTCCCACCGGGAGAGCCCTTTCCACCAGGCATCTCCAGCAGGTCCCCACCCGGGTCCTGCAGGTACTCACGCAGGTCCTCAGCAGATCCACCCTTGCCGATCGATCCCGAGCTCAAACGCGCCATCGAAGAGGTGAAGCTCCGCGCCCCCATCGAGGAGGTGGTGCGCGAGTTGGTGGGGGATCTCACCAAGCGCGGAAAGCTGTGGGAAGCGCGCTGTCCCTTCCACGAGGAGCGCACGCCCTCCTTCAAGGTCGATCCCGCGCGCGGCACGTGGCGCTGCTACGGCGCCTGCGACGCGGGGGGTGACGTGATCCACTTCCTGCAGGAAGCGCAGAACCTCGCCTTCTACGACGCCCTCGAGCTGCTCGCCGCGCGCACCGGGGTCGAGCTCCCGCGCCGCCGCCGACGGCGTGAAGAGGGGGAGGAACCCGCCCTGGTCGCCTTGGCCAGCACGCAGGCCTTCTTCGAAGCAGAGCTGCGCAAGGGCGAGGGGCGCGAGGCCCTCGACTACCTCACCCGGCGTGGCTTCACCGACAACACGCTGCGCGCTTTCGGATTGGGCTACGCGCCGCGCGCCGGGCGGATGTTGGTCGAGCACCTGCGGCGCGAAGGGGGCGACCCGGCGGTCTGGGAGCGAGCCGGTATCCTGCGCACCTCCGACGACGGCCAGAGGTACTCCTTCTTCCGCGGGCGCCTGACGATTCCGATTCGGGACGTGGCGGGGCGCACCGTGGGCTTCGGCGCTCGCCGTCTCGGCGCGGGAGACGAGGGTGGACCGAAGTACATCAACACCGCCGAGACCCCCTGGTTCCACAAGGGACGCCTGATCTACGCCCTCGACCGCGCCATCGACGCGGTGCGCCGCGGGGGGCACCTGATCCTGGTCGAGGGCTACACCGACGTGATGGCCGCGCACCAGGTCGGGATCCCCACCGTGGCGGCGGTCCTGGGCACCGCGACCACCGACGACCACGCCGCCCT
This sequence comes from uncultured Planctomycetaceae bacterium, assembly GCA_964507325.1. Classification (GTDB taxonomy): domain Bacteria; phylum Planctomycetota; class UBA1135; order UBA1135; genus CAZDQL01. The sequence goes on from CAZDQL010000033.1 coordinate 4,706, forward strand.
CGTGCGGCGCGCGGGCGCGCGGCGGGTCTCCCTGGTCTTCGACGGGGACGCGGCCGGCCGCAAGGCGGCGTGGCGGGCGCTCTCCGGCCTCTTGCCCCTCGACGTCGATCTCGAGGTGGTCACCCTGCCCAGCGGGAAGGACCCGGCGGACGTGCTCCTGGAGGAGGGTTCCGAGGCCTTCCTGGCGCTGCTCGAGCACGGCTCCGATTGGTTCGACTTCATCGCCGAGGGGCTGGCCGAGCTCAGGGGCCGGGAGCTCGCCCGGGAGACCGACCGCGCCCTGGAGCTCCTCGATCGACTCCCCAAGCCGGTCCTGCGCGACGACCGCCTGGCGGCCCTCGCCGCGCGACTGGGCATGCCCACCGAGACCCTGAGGGAAGCTTGGCGCGCCCTCCCCGAACGCCGGCGCGCCGCCTACCGCGAGGCCCATGAGCCCCCGGTGGAAGGGCTCGAGCGCGAGGCGGCCGTCGCGGCGCCGCCGGACCCTCGCCGCCTGGCGGCCTACGAGACGATCGCCGGAGCGCTCCTGGTCGACCCCGGCCTCGTTCCGCGCGCCAGGCCCTGGGTAGCGCGCTGCCCCAGTCCCGGGCTGCGCCACGTGCTCGAGACCGTGGTCGCCCTCTTCGGGGACGACGAGGCGGAGCTGGACGTGGGCAGCGTCATGACGGCACTCGGAGATCACCCCGCACGCGCGCACGTCCTCACCCTGGAGGACCACGCGCGGCGGGCGGACTACCCTCCCCATCAACTGCTCGACCAGAACATCGAGCTTCTGGGCACCCTCGACGCGGAGGAGCAGAAGCGCAGCCTGCGCGAGCGGGTGGCCGAGCTGTCGGCGCGAGTGGATGGGGGCGGAGACACAGGACAAGCTGGAGACACTGGCGACGACGCGGCCGCGCGAGAGGAACTGGAGAGGACCCTGGCGCGACTCGGCGAGCTGCATCGCAAGGGCGCCACCCCGATGGGCGCCGGAGTGGGACCCGACGCGGGCCGCTCCATCGAAGCAATCGACACGGGAATCAGCACCGGCGAGCACCACGCAGGAGCAGCAGGAACAGGATGACGGACAGGATCGACGAGACCATCAAACTTCTGACCGAAGAAGGGCGCCGCAAGGGCTTCTTGACCTACGCGGAGATGTCCAAGCTGATGGATGACCAGTTCATCCCGCCCGACCACATGGATCAGGTGTTCGCCGGGTTGGAGGACGCCGGCGTCGAGATCCTGGACGACGAGGAGGAGGCTGCGACCCCGGTCGTCGCCGTCCCGGTGACGCCTCCCCCGGCCGCGGCCCGCCGCGCTCCCCCCGAGCCTGCCCGGGCGCCCGCGACGGAGGTGGTGCGCGGGGCACTGCCCGAGAAGATCGACGATCCGGTGCGGATGTACCTCACCCAGATGGGCGAGATCCCGCTGCTCACCCGGGACCAGGAGATCTTCCTGGCCAAGACGATCGAGATCACGCGCAAGCGCTTCCGCAAGAAGTGCATGGGGTCCGGTCTGTGCATGCGCGAGTCGATCGCCACCCTGGACGAGGTGCGCGCCGGCAAGCTGGCCTTCGACCGCACCCTGAAGGTCAACCCCAACCCCAAGCCGGACGACGATCCCAAGATCGTCGAGACCCTCGGCAAGCAGTTCCTGGCCAAGCGCCTGCCGGTCAACATCGCGACCATCAAGCGCCTCTACGAGAAGCTGAACGCCGAGTATCGAAACCTGGTGCGCGGGGAGGCCGAGATCGCACTCGACGAAGAGCCCTTCTCGGCTCAACTCGCTCACGTGCAGAGTCTGCGTCGCAAGCTGGTGATCCTGATCGAGGAGTGCCACCTGCAGATCAAGAAGGTCTCGCCCTACCTCGAGTTGCTCGAGGGGCACTACCGCGAGATGCGGTCGATCGAGCGCAAGCTCGAGACCGCCCGGCGCAGCGGCGACGCCGAGGAGACCGTGCGCGAGCTCGAGGAGCGCCTGGCGGACCTCGAGGCGGAGGCCTTCGAGCCGATGACGCAGCTCCGGCGGCGTGCCGACCAGGCGCGGCTGCACTATGCCGAGTACGAGGAGGCCAAGCGCAAGCTCTCCTCCGGCAACCTGCGACTGGTCGTCTCGATCGCGAAGAAGTACCGCAACCGCGGACTGTCCTTCCTGGACCTGATCCAGGAGGGCAACACCGGGCTGATGAAGGCGGTCGAGAAGTACGAGTACCGCCGCGGCTACAAGTTCTCGACCTACGCCACCTGGTGGATCCGGCAGGCGATCACGCGCTCGATCGCGGATCAGGCGCGCACGATCCGCATTCCGGTGCACATGATCGAGACGATGAGCAAGCTGCGCAACATCACCAAGAAGCTGGTCCAGACCAAGGGGCGCGAGCCCTCGGTCGAGGAGATCGCCGAGGCGACCGGGATCACGGTCGAGGAGGCCAAGCGGGTGATGAAGATCAGCAAGCACCCCATCAGCCTGGATCGCCCCATCGGCGAGTCCGACGACAGCTACTTCGGCGACTTCATCGAGGACGAGTCGGCGGAGAGCCCGATGCAGGCCGCCGGCCAGGAGATGCTCAAGGAGCGCATCGAGGACGTGCTCTCGACCCTCACCTTCCGCGAGCGGGAGATCATCAAGCTGCGCTACGGGATCGGCGACGGCTACACCTACACCCTCGAGGAGGTGGGGCGCATCTTCCGCGTGACCCGCGAGCGGGTGCGCCAGATCGAGGCCAAGGCGGTGCGCAAGCTGCGCCACCCGGTGCGCGCGCGGCAGTTGGCCAGCTTCATGGAGGGCATCCGGGTTCCCGATGAAGGGGACTACTCCGAACGGGAGTTCTAGCCCCCCTCGCAGCCTGAAACCGCCATGTCCCGTCGCACCGAGGGGCTCCTCGTCGCCGGATTGGTGTCGTTGGCCTTCGGTCTGCGCTTGGCGTACGTCCTGGCCCAGCGGGAGAGCCCCTTCTTCGAGCGACCGGTCCTCGATCCCGCCTACCACGTGGAGTGGGCGCGCGCCCTGGCGCAAGGCCGGACCTTCGAGGAGGGGCCCTTCTTCCGCGCGCCCCTCTACCCCTGGTGGCTCGCTCTCCAGCTGTGGCTCTTCGGGCCGGGGCTCCTGGCTCCACGCATCGCCCAGTGCCTGCTCGGCGCCGCCACGACGCTGCTGACCTGGGCGCTGGGGCGCCGCGCCTTCGGCCCCAAAGAGGGCCTGCTCGCGGCAGCCCTGGCGGCGACCTACTGGGTGCTGGTCTACTTCGACGGCGAGCTGCTCCTGCCGACGCTGTCGATTCCCCTCAATCTCCTGGCACTCTGGGCAAGCTTGTCCCTGGCGAACTCCCCCAGCCGCAAGCGGGTCCTCGCCGCGGGAGTCGCATGGGGCGTGTCGGCTCTCGTGAGACCGAACGTGCTCCTCTTGATGCCCTTCCTGGCGGGGTGGCTCCTCTTGCGGGCCCGACCGGAGTGGGGGCGGGGAGTGGCGCGCTGTGCCTTGCTCGCGCTGGGATGCCTCGCGCCGATCCTGCCGATCACCTACTACAACACCTTCGTGGCCGGGGACTTCGCCCTGATCTCCACCCAGGCCGGTGTCAACCTCTGGATCGGCAACAACCCTTACACCGACGGCCGGACCGCCCACGTGCCCGGGACGGTCGGCTCCGACTTCTGGGCGACCCACCGCGAGGCCGCCGCGATGGCGGAGCAGGAGGCGGGGCAGCGCCTGATGCCCTCCCAGATCTCCCGGCACTACGCCCACAAGGCCTGGGACTTCATGTTGGGCCGGCCGGGGCCATGGCTGTCGCTCATGGCGAAGAAGCTGGCCCTCTTCTGGCGCGACGGCGAGGCGGCCAACAACCAGCCGGTGCGCTTCTTCGCCTTCCACTTCACCCCCTGGCTGCGCTTCACCTCGATCGGCTTCGGCCTGTTGGCGCCCCTGGCGCTCCTGGGATGGGCCCTGTCGCTACGACGGGCGGGCCTGTTCCCACTGTGGGGGTTCCTGCTCGTGTATTGCGCCGGCGTGGTGATCTTCTTCGTCTGCTCGCGTTTCCGCGCCCCGATCCTGCCGGTGATGATGGTCTTCGCCGCCCACGGGGCTTGCTGGACCCTCGATCGCTGGCGTGCGGGGGCGCGGCGGGCGGCTGCCGGGGCGCTCCTGGCATTCGTCCTGTTGGCCGTGCTCTTCGGAGTGACCCGCGGGGATCGAAAGTTGGCCGAAGCCGCCGGATTGGCCCGTTTGGCGGAGGGCTACGGCCTGCAGGGGGAACACGCCCGAGCGCGCCCGCTGATCGAACGCGCCCAGGAGCTGGCGCCGGAGGACTTCCGGGTGCGGCTGGCACTGTGCGACCACCTGGCCTCGGGCACCGACGAGGATTTGCCCCGGGCTCTCCGGGAGGTCGAGGGCCTCCTGGAGGAGCGACCCGAGCACATGGGCCTGCACGAACGCGCCTGGGCCCTCCTACTCCGTTTGAAGCGCTATCAGGAGCTGATCGCCCGCGTGGAGGCGGTCCTCGACCAGGCCCCCGGCTTCGCCGGCGCCCACTACCATCGCGGCGCGGCCCTGGTGGGGCTCGATCGCTTCCGGCGGGCCGTCCCCCACCTGGAGCGGGCACGCCTGCTCGAGCCCTGGGGCTCGCGAGCACCCGCGGTGCTGGGGCAGGTGCAGCGCGCGCTGGGCCGCCTCGACGTAGCGCTGCCCCTCTTGGAGGAGGCGATCGTCAACGACCGCTTCGAGAACCTGCGGCAGATCGAGACGAACGTCTATCGCTTGGCGATCCGCATGCGCTTGCGGGCGGGGGATCTGGAGCAGGCACGTCGGCACGCCGCCGCCTTCTTCGCCCGCCGGCCCGGTGACCCCGAGGCGCTCGCTCTGCTGCGGGAGGCAGGGGTCGAGGAACCTTGAGCGCGCGGGCGCTCGATTCCCGAGGCGGCGACCCAGGTCCAGGTCTCGGACGCTAGACTGTTCGCCCCCGATCGCGTCCAAGGACCCCTATGCACAAGACCGTGCAGGCCCTTCTGGGCCTCCAAGAGATCGACCGTCGGCTCTACAAGGTGGAGGCCGAACTGCGTCGGCTCCCGGCGGAGCTCGCTGGGCGGCAGGCCGAGCTCGGCCAGCGCCAGGCGACCCTCGCTGAGCTGCGTCGCCAGTCCAACGTGCTGCGCTCGGAGGCCAAGGAGATCGAGGACTACACCACCGGTATGCGGCAGCGCCAGCGCAAGCTGGAGAGCGAGTCAGTCAGTCGCAAGATCGACGCGGCCATGCTGGCCTCCTTCGAACACGAGATCCGCAGCCTCAAGCGCAACATCTCTCAGGCGGAGGACGACGCCCTCAAGAAGCTGGGGCAGGCGGAGGAGATCGACGCCGAGGCGGCAGAGCTGGCCGGGCTCGTCGAGGAGGAGAGCCGGGTCTTGGAGGTGTTCCGCTCCAACGTGGAGAGCGAACTGGCCGACGCGGAGGCCCGGCACGCGTCGCTGACCGAGGAGCGGCAGGCGGCCTCCTCGGACGGAGTCACCCCGGCCGCCCTGGACCTCTACCGCCGTCTCCTGGAGACGCGCGAGGGGGAGGCGATGGCAGAGCTCGCCGACGGACACTGCCAGGTCTGCTTCGTGCAGATCCCCAAGAACCTGGGTGTGCGCCTGGCCAAGGGGGAGCTGGTGCAGTGCCCCTCGTGTGGCCGGATTCTGTACTCCGGCCACTGGGTCGTCGGTGGCTAGAACGAGAACTGCCAGCCGACCACGTACATGACGTCGGTCTCGAGCTGCGGGCCGTTCAGATTCTGGTAGATGGGGCCGCCGATCTCGGCGGCGAAGCGGTGTCCCCCGGGACGGGTGTAGTTCAGGCCGAAGAAGAGGTCCAAGCGGTCTCCCCCCTGGGCGCTGGGGTCCTGGCTGGGGTCGAAATCCGCAGAGAGCTTGTCGTCGTCGCCGCTGATCTTGCCCGTGTGGTGCAGGGCCACCCGCACCGAGCCCGACAGGTCGTCGCGCAGGCGGCGCGCCACCCAGCCGGTGAGCTCGGTCCGATCGCCGAGTGAGTAGCCCTCGGAGTTGCGCCCCAGCCGGATCGTCTGGGAGACCTGGGCCCCCATCGAGACCGTCTCGAGCGCGCGGAACCAGGTCAGACCGGGGACCAGGTCGAAGGTGCCCGAGCCGAGCTGCATGGGGTAGGGCACCTTCTGGTTCACCCCTCCGCCACCCGGCAAGCGGTCCTTCTCGTCCCTCGACCCGGTGGGCAGCCGCAGGCCCAGGTTCACGTGCAGCTGTTCCTCCTCGCTCTCCTTCAAGCTGTACATCCCGGTCAACTGCAGGTCGCCCATGCCGATGACGCGTGCCTTGCCGCTGTCGCCCCCGGCGGTCTTGAAGCGCATCTCGTTCGAGATCCAGGGGATCGTGAGCAAGAGGGAGAGGTCGTCGCTGTAGCCGTGCAACAGGCTGAAGAGGTGCGTCTCGCGCACCATGCGCGTGGGCGTCGACTCGTAGCCCCGGGCGAAGACCTCCTCCACCGAGAGCTCCTCCTGCCCCTTCAGGATCCCGTGCATGTCCGTGCGCTGGTAGCGGTAGGAGAACTGCCAGGTGCCCTCCGCCTGCGGGTGGTCCCCCAGGACCCCGATCGGCCCGTGCAGGTCGGGGCGTTCGGCGACGAACTCGATCTGCGGCGGCGCGCTCGGCGCAGGGATGTGGAACGGATCTCCGGCCAGGGCCGGAGCGCACGTGAGCAGACCCAGGATCGGGATGGCGCGGGAGCTGATCATCATGGGACCCTTCCTGGTCGCCGGCTCGCGAGGGGACTTGGACGGCGGGGTGCCGATCGACCGCCCGCATCATGCACCAACGGGGGCGTTGGCGAAAGCGAGCTCACGCGCCTCGAACCCGCTCCTGCTAGCCGTGACTCCCCTGGCGGGTGCCGCGAGTGTCGAGGGTCGCCACCAGCCGGTCGCGCACGGCGTTCTTGTGCACGTCCCAGCGCGGGGCCAGGAGAGCCTCCCCCCGCGCCTCACCCACCAGGCGGTGCAACACCTGGTCGGGGCGCAGGCGCTCCACGAAGTCGGCCAGCCAGTCCACGTAGCGCTCGACCTCCAGGACCTCGAGCTCTCCCGCTCGCCAGGCCGCTGCGAAGCGCGTGCCGCGCAGCACCATCAACTGGTGCACCTTGACGCCGTCGACCGCGGCCCGCGCCAGTACGCGCGCCGTGCGGCGGGCCCCGCGCCGGCCGTCGCCGGGCAGCCCCAGGATGGCGTGGGCGATCACCGCCAGGCCCGCCTCCCGGCAGCACTCGGCCGCGCGCTCGAACTCGGCCACGGTGTGCAGGCGGTTGATCGCCTGCAGGAGGGCGTCGTCCGCCGTCTCGAGACCGAGCTCGACCCACACGGGGACGCGACGGGCGAGCTCGGAGAGGACCGCCAGGATCCGGGGGGGCAGGCAGTCGGGTCGGGTGGCGATGCTCACGCAGACCACCTCCTCGCCCAGGTGGGGTTCGAGCAACTCCAGCTGGGCCCGCAGGCGGGCCGGGTCGACGTAGGTGTTGCTGTAGGACTGCAGGTAGGCGATCGCGCCGGGGGTCTCGCCCGAGCGCCCGCGGCGCGCCACCCGCGCCAGCCCGGCCTCGAGTTGACGCGCCAGGTCCGCTCCCTGCGCGGCGGCCCCCGTCCCGGAGCCCTCGACATCGCAGTAGGAGCACCCCCCGCGACCCTTGGTGCCGTCCCGGTTGGGGCAGGTGGCTCCGGCGTCCAGCGCCACCCGGTGCACGGCGCGCCCGAAGGTGTCGCGCAACCAGGGCGCCAGGGCGCGGAAAGGGAGGGGCGCGCTCATGGTGGGGATTCTATCCGGCAACCCGCGCTATCCTCTGCGGCGCGCTGCGCCGCGCGCTCCCGCCTTCCCCTACCCCCTGGAGCCCCGTGGAGATCCAACCGATCGTCATCGGAACCGCCGGTCACATCGACCACGGCAAGTCCACCCTGGTCAAGGCCCTGACCGGGATCGACCCCGACCGCTGGGAGGAGGAGCGTGTTCGGGGGATGACGATCGACCTGGGCTTCGCCGGCCTGGACCTCCCCGACGGACGCAAGGTGGGCATCGTGGACGTCCCCGGCCACGAGCGCTTCGTGCGCAACATGGTGGCCGGTGCCACCGGCATCGATCTGGTCGTGCTGGTCGTGGCCGCCGACGACGGGGTCATGCCGCAGACACGGGAGCACCTGGCGATCATGGAGCTCGTCGGCGTGACGCGCGGCTTCGTGGCGTTGACCAAGGTCGATCTGGTCGACGAGGAGTTGGCGGAGCTGGCGCAGGAGGACGTGCGCGACGCCGTGGCCGGCACCTTCCTGGAGGGGGCCCCGATCGTGCACGTCTCCGCCGTCACCGGTCGGGGGCTGGACGAGCTCAGGGGCCTGCTCGAGCGGCTGGCGCTCGAGGTGGAGCCCCGTCCGGACGAGGGGATCTTCCGCATGCCGATCCAGCGCGTGTTCAGCGTGCGCGGCTTCGGGACGGTGGTGACCGGCATCCCCGTCTCCGGGCGCGTGGCCGTGGGGGACAGCCTGGAGATCCTGCCCGGTGGAGAGCGCGGCAAGGTGCGCGGCATCCAGGCCTACCACGAGCAGGTGACTCAGGCCCGCGCCGGGCACTCCACCGCCCTCAACCTGTCGGACGTCGACCACCGCGCCGTGCAGAGGGGGGGCGTGGTCGTGACCCCCTCCTTCTTCAAGCCCCTCACCATGATCGGCGCGCGGCTGGTCGCCCTGGCGGGTCTCGAGCGGCCGATCACCAACCGCATGCAGGTGCGGGTCCACAGCGGCACCGCCGACTCCCTGGGCGAGCTGGTGCTGCTCGACAGGGAGGAGCTGGCCCCGGGCGAGGAGGGGCTGGTGCAGCTGCGCATGAGCGAGCCCCTGGTGTGCGCCCCGGGGGATCGCTTCGTGACACGGCTCGCCTCTCCGGTGACGACCCTCGGCGGTGGGGTCGTGCTCGAGGAGAGCCGCTACCGCTTGAAGCGCTTCAAGGCCTTCGTGATCGATCAGCTCCAGCGGCAGGCGGAGAGCCTGGGCTCCCTCTCCGCCATGTTGGAGGCGCAGTTGGCGCGTCACCCCGACCGCTGGGTGGCGCTGGCCGACCTGGCGGTCGAGATGAAGCGCGGGAAGGAGGAGCTGCGCGGACTGCTCGAGGAGCTCGCCGCCGACGATCGCGCCCTCTCCCCCGGCCCTGGAGAGCGCTGGATCCACCGCGAGACCCTGGACCTCTCCCTGGCCCAGGTGCAGGACGCCCTGGAGGAGTGGTTCCAGGCCCATCCCCTGCGCCGCAAGATCGACGTGCGCGAGTTGCGCGGGGCGACCGGCTTCGAGCCGGCCTTCCTCTCCGCGCTCCTCGAGCTCTCCGCCGAACGGGGCGAGCTGGTCCTCGAAGCGGGCGGATTGGTGACCCCCGTCGACCGCCGCGTCGAGCTCGACGAGGACACGGCGCAGCTGCGCCGCCGCGTGCTGGACCTGCTCGCCGAAGGCCGCCTGAAGCCCCCCGGACAGGGGGAGCTCCTCGGCATCCTGGGAGTGGAGGAAGGAGCCCTGCGCGAGATCCTCGACCTGCTCGTCGACGAGGGCGAGGTGGCCCACGTCAGCGGCGAGATGTACCTGGCCCGCCCGGTCTACGAAGAGGTCCGGGAGGCGGTGGTGGACAACTGCCGGCGCAACGGCCACCTGGAGATCCCCGAGCTGCGCGATCAACTTGGGACGACGCGCAAGTTCCTGATCCCGCTCTTGGAGCACCTGGACGGTGTCGGTCTCACCGCGAGACGCGCAGGGCACCGGGTCCTCAAGCAGCACTGAGTGCGACGGGCCGGCACTCCGGCCCTTTCCAGCGGGTCGAGTTTGGGATTGCCGCGCGGAGAGGCCGATAGCGACACGACTCCGTCCTCGACGGTGAGGGGAGTCGTCTAGAGAGCAAGCCCTTGGCACCAAGATGTCGCACGAACTGCCGCCCGAGCCCAAGCCCTTCGCCGAACCCCCCGAGCGTTACAGCGGCCACGACTTCCTCGATCTCGAGAGTGAGCTGACGCGACGACGTTCCTCCCAGCCCTCGCCCGAGGCGGAACCGGCCTCGCTGGAGGAGGAGTCCTGGCTGCTCGATGGCGAAGAGCCGCTCCCCTGCGCCGAGGTCACTCCCCCGCCGGCGGTCGAACCCCTGCCGAACCTCGCGCCGGAGGAGGGGGAGGGGACCCCCTCCTGGCTGCTCGATCTCAACGACGAAGACGCGGGGGCCGCCGGGTCGACGCCGGTGGTTCCGGAGGAGGCCGTGGAGCCGGAGCAGGTTCGGCAGCCGGTCACCTTGGAGGCCTCCTACTGCGAGCCCGAGCCCTCCACGCGGACCGTCTCGCGGGCGGCACGGCGGGGCCTGGCGGTGCTGGTGGTCTCGATCGTCGCCGTCGGGGCGGTCCAGGTCTGGCGCTCCGGGCAGAGCTCGGAAGGGGGAGGTGTGGAGCAACGGGCCCTCGAGCTCGGGCGCTCCCTCCAGGGGACGGTCGAGCTGGCGCGCCCCGAGGAGCCTGGGACGGTCTCCTCCTCCGAGAGCCGCCTCGTCTTCGGCAGTGGGAACCCTGCGAGCCTCGCCCGTCCGCGCGACGTGGCCAGCACCCCCAGCACCTCCAGCGCGGCCTACGCGGGGTCGATCGCCCCGGCGAGCTCGGTCGCCGACGAGGAGGACACCGCCGCTCCCTTCGAGCTCTCGGAGGATCCAGCGGCCACCGAGGAGACGGCTCTCGTCACCCTGAACAAGCTCGACGGGCTGCTGGACTCCGCCGGGCAATCCCCCGGCGAAGAGCAGCCCGATCCCAGCGCCGCCGAGGAACCCCAGCCGGACAGCGTGCCGGCGGACGCCGGTGACGTGACCCCCCCGACTCTCCCCGCACCGTTGCGGGAGTCGCTGGCGATCTCGCTCGCCGAGCTGGACCCCGCCGACTGCGCGCCGCAGTCCTTGCCCCCCTTCTGGATCGAAGCGCCGCTCCTGACGCGCGGTTGGCTCCTGCGGCATCCGCTGTTGGATCCCACCCGCCGCTCCGATCCCGACGCCGAGGCGATGGTCGCCCTCGGGGCAGAGCCGGCCCCGATCGCTCTCCAGCCCTCTCCCGACTCCGGTCCGGAGATCCAACCGCTCCCCGACGACGTGGTCGTATTCGTGGGAGAGGAGGACGCCGTACAGCCCGAGGAAGCCCTGGGCGCGCTGGCAGAGGCGGACGACTCGGCTCCCTTCGCCTGGTGGGAAGAGGAAGAGGAGCTCGCGCTGCACGAGGAGGAACCGCTGGCGCTGGCGGTGGTCGATCCCTTCGTCACCGACCTCGAAGTGGTCGTGGCTGCCGAGTCGCCGCAGGAGATCACCACCGACGAGGTGGAGCAGACCGCGGCGGACGAGTGGAGCGCACCCCCCGCGTCGCCGGATCCGGAGTACGTGGCGGACGCACCCCGCTTCGAACGCATGATCGTGCCCCCTACCGAGGAGGCCCTGCGCAGTCGGGACGTCGCCCCGGTGACGGATGCGGTTCCCCCGCGCGTGGCTCTCGCTCCCGAGGACGCCGTGGAGGGTGACCTCGATCAGAGCGGGGAGTGGAACCTCGGCGGGATCTCCGTCGAGCCGATGGAGGCGGCGCCGACCGATCCCGTCGCGGTGGTCGAGGAGGAAACCACCCCGGAGCCCACCCCGGAACCGGTGCTGGAGTCCGAGCCGGTCGCCGTGGTGGTCGACTCCGAGGAGGCCCCGGACAGCCTGGACCTCGGCCCGGTGACCGACGCGGTCCCCCTGCACGTGATCCTCGCTCCGGAGGACGCCGAGGAGGCTGACCTCGATCCGACCGAGGAGTGGGATCTGGGCGAGCACTCCGGCGAGCCGGAGGAGCATCGACTGGGCGATCCCGTAGCGGTGGTCGAGGAGGAACCCGACCTGGAGCCCACCCCGGAACCTGTGCTGGATTCCGAGCCCGTCGCTCTGGAGGTCGACCCCCAGGAGGCCCCGGGCAGCGGGGATCTCGGCTCGGTGACGGACGCGCTCCCCCCCGAGGTGGCTCTCGCTCCGGATGTCGCCGTGGAGAATGACCTCGATCGGAGCGGGGAGTGGAACCTGGGCGGGATCTCCGTCGAGCCGCAGGAGGAGGCGCTGGTCGATCCCTTCGCCGTGGCCGAGGAGGAACCCACCCCGGAACCCAATCCGGAGCCCAGCCCGGAGCCGGCGCTGGATTCCGAGTCCGTCGCTCTGGACGTCGAATCTGGCGAGCCCGAGGCCGCCATCGCGGCGGATCCGACCGCAGTCGCTGAGGCTCAGCCGGCGCCCGGGCCCGTCGTCGACGCCGAGCCGGCCGTCGAGGGTTGGGTGCCGGAGGACTGGGAACTCTCGGATCCGGTGCCCTTCGAGGCCTTCGTGCAGCCCGAATCGTCCGGCGACTCGACCGGCGCGGATCCGGTCGCCTCGGTCGAGGAAGACCCTGCCACACCGATCTTCCCCGGGCCGTTGCCCACCGAGGGCTCCGGAACGGGCGGCTTCGAACCCGGGGACCTCGCAGTCGATGAGCTCCCGCCGCCCGCGCCGCTCGCCGTCGAGCCGAGCGGGCCGGAGCCGTCGGAGGAGGCCGTGACCCTCGACGAATTCACCGCCCTCGACGCGATCCCCGAGCCCCAGCCGGCAGCCGACGTCGTCGCGCAGCGCGAGCGCGCTCCCTCGAACCTGCTCGGGGGCGAACGCTCCCTCTTCGAGCAGTACGGCGCGTTCCTCTCCACCGGTCGGGCTCCCTCCGCAGCCCCCGAGATGACCGTCGATCCGGTTCCCGGGCCAACGACCCCGCCGGTCGGCGCGTCCGACACCTCGCCGCAGGAGCCGATCGCGGTCGCCGACCCCGCTCCGGTGGTGGTGCCAGCCGAACGCGAGGGCGCCTTGAAGCGCGCCGGATCCGACGGACGCTGGCTCAGCGACGAGGTGCCGCTCGAGGCCCTGGAAGGTGACAAACGCGTCATGACCCCGAACGTCGGCAGAGTGCGCGTCGTCTTCAACGGCGGGGGCTCGATGGAGGGAGAGCTGCACTCCATCGGACAGAAGCAGGTCTGGATCGACACCAACTCCGGCCGCATCACCCTCGACGGACGACGCGTCAAGACCGTCGAGCGCCTGGACTCGTCCGTCTCCACCGCCAAGTCGGGCGAGACCGACTACACCCGCAAACCGCGGGTGCGCGTCAGCACTCAGGGTGGGGTCTTCGTGGGCCACCTGATCCACCGCGAGGGACGGCAGGTGACCCTCATGACGGACGAGGGCCTGCGCATCACCCTCGAAAGCGACGACGTACAGCCCGCTAACACGCGTCGCTCGACGGTGGGCATCCGCAAGCGGCAGTGAGAAGAGCGGACTCGCCCCTAGGGGGCGGGCCGGGCGAGGACTAGGTAGGGTATCCTGCCAAGTCCAGGAGTCCCCCATGAGACACGCCCTGACCCTCCTCCTGGTCTGGCTCGCGATCCTGCCCGCTGCAGCGCAGGATCTCGAGACGGTCAAGGAGTTCCGCAAGTACTTCAAGCGCTACAAGGAGACCGCCCAGCGCGTCGAGGCGGTGCTGGCCCTGGAGGGGATCGAGCACGCCTCGGTCGTCGACGCCCTGCGGAACGTGCTCACCGCGGAGGAGAAGGAGGTGGTCGACGCCGCCATCCGCGTGCTGGGTGGCTTCGGCGAACGGGCGCCGGTCGACCACATGCTGGCGCTGCTCGAGAAGGAGAAGAAGGAGCCGATTCGTCTCGGGATCCTGCGCGCTCTCGAGGCGGGCGGGTACGGGAACGTGGGGGAGAGCGTCCTGACCTGCCTCACCGACCGCAGCTGGATGGTGCGCCGTCTAGCCGTGCGCGCTTTGGCGGCCACCGGCGAGGAGGCGCGTGCCGCGAATATCGCTCCCCTGACCGGCGACAAGGAGGCGGCCGTGCGCTGCGCCGCCCTGGAGGGGCTGGCCCACCTGGGCTCCGATCTGGTGCGCGCTCCCGCCGTGGTGGCCCTCGAGGATTCCTCTTGGCAGGTTCGCGCCAGCGCCATCGGCGCCCTGGGGGTGGTGCGCCACCGAGATTCGATCGCGCCCCTGATCGCGCGCATGCGCGTGGAGGAGGGGCGGCTGGTGGCGGACATCGGGCGCGCCCTGGGGGAGCTCACCGGCCGCGGCTACGGTCAGCGCATCGAGCTCTGGGAGCGCTTCTGGGACAGCTACAAGGATCGCTACCAGATCCCGACCGACGCCGAGCTGGCCGAGCTGCGCAGGCGGCAGGCGGAGCGCAAGGCGGAGTACACGCCCCCCGGGCAGCTCAGCTACCACGGGGTAGAGACCCCCTCCCGCAGGGTGATCTTCGTCATCGATGTCTCGGGCTCGATGGAGAACGAGGTCACCGAGCGCGAGCGCTTCGAGGAGGGCGACTACCCCTCCTTCAGCCGCATCGACATCGTCAAGACCGAGCTGGCGCGCACCATCGAGAACCTGGAGTCCTACGTCGAGTTCAACGTGCTGCCCTTCGCCACCGAGGTGCGGCGCTGGAAGAGGGGACTCGTGCGCGCCAACGTGTTGAACAAGTCGAGCGCCATCGACTTCGTGAAGAGGCTCGAGCCGATCGGTGGACCGTCCAAGGAAGGCCTAGCCAGGGTCGGCCTGGTGGGGTCCGCCAATCTGGAGGCGGGGCGCACCAACACCTACGGTGCGCTGGCCGCCGCCCTGGGCATCGAAGCCTCCAAGAAGCGCGGCAGCAAGAAGGCCTACCAGGTGGATGTCGACACGCTCTTCTTCCTCTCCGACGGCAAGCCCACCGATGGGGCTTTCGTCAACCCGGACGACATCCTGCGCGAGATCCGCGAGGCGAACGAGCTGCGCAAGGTCGTGATCCACACCATCGCCCTGGGGCAGTTCCAGAAGAGCTTCATGGAACGGCTGGCCAAGGAGAACGGCGGGGTCTTCGTGGACCTGGGCAAGTAGGCCCTTGGAGGGGCCGGCGAGAGGGCGCAAAAGGGACCGCCTGAGTTGACGGCGACCGGGTTTCCGCCTACCTTCACGCGGCTCGGGTTCCGGGCCCCAAAGATCGGGGTGTGGCTCAGCTTGGTAGAGCGCTGCGTTCGGGACGCAGAGGTCGGAGGTTCAAATCCTCTCACCCCGACCACCTCCATGCCGCAGATGGAGGGGAGCCGTCCGCCGTCACAGGGCGGTGACCCGACCGGGATTCCCGTCAACGGTCCAGCTCCCGGCCCGCTCTGGCCGATAGCCGGGATGTCCGACCGCGGTTTTCGGGCTCCGCCCGGCCGTTTTCTGCTCCGGGGTCGACTCGTGGGCTCGTTTCCGGCATGCTGAATGGGCTGCTGGTGACTCCAGCGTGGCCCGCGTGGCCGCGACGACGTCCGCCCCTCGCAGGTGGAACCACGGGCGCCTAGCCCAGAGACCGCATCGAGTCCGGCAGCCGCCATCCAGTGGGGCCAGAGGCCCCCGCGACCCCCGTCGTGTGGAGGGCGCCGCAAGGCCGCGTGCCCGTGGTCTGCGGTCGACGACCCTGGACCCGACCCATCCTCGGGAGGATCCACTTGGCTTCGAAAGACCCGACGACAACACCCAAGACCGAAGACACCCTCCCCTTCGGGACCATCGGAGAGGAGGGCGCCGAAGCGTCCGACAAGGCGAAGTCCGGCAAGAAGGGCGCCAAGAAGGCCGCCAAGAAGGCCGGGAAGAGGACCCCCCGCGGGAAATCCGCCGCGGGGAAGAGCACCGCCGAGCCGGATTCCACCCCGCCCCCCACGGCGGGCGAGGGGGGGCCGGCCAGTCAGGACGGGGAGGCCCAGGGGGAGCGACCGAAGCGCCGCAAGCGCAAGCGCCGCCGGGGCAAGGGCGGGGAGGGCTCCCAGGGGGGCGAGCAGCCCGGGGGCGGCCCCCAGGGCAAGGGGAGGGGCAAAGGCAAGGGCAAGGGCCGCGGCGGGCGCGCGGGTCAGCCCGGAGCAGCCAAGGGCGAGCAGGGCCGCCGCGGACGTGGCGACGGGGTTGAGCCGGTCCTGGCCAGCGGGATGTTCGTGCTCGAGAAGGGGGGCATCGGTGTCCTGCGCCGGGAGGAGGCGCAGTACAAGCCCTCGAAAGAGGACATCTACGTCTCCAAGCGCCTGCTCCAGAAGAACAAGCTGCGCGACGGCTCCCTGGTCACCGGACACATCGGTCGTGGGCAGAAGCACAAGTTCCAGTTGCTCGACGTCCAGGAGGTGGACGGCAAGGAGCCCGGCGCCTGGGCCAACCTGAACGCGTTCAAGAACCTGACCAGCATCGACCCCGACTTCCACTACGCGGTGGGGGACATCACCGACGAGGTCTCGATGCGCATCGTCGACCTGCTCTGCCCCGTGGGGCGCGGGCAGCGCGGCCTGCTCGTCGCTCCTCCGCGCAGCGGCAAGACCACCCTGCTGCGCCAGTTCGCCCGCGGCATCGAGCTCGGATACCCGGACGTGCGTCTGATGATCCTGCTCGTCGACGAGCGCCCCGAGGAAGCCACCGAGTGGAAGCGCAGCATCGAGCGCGGCCAGGTCTTCGTCTCCACCGCCGACGAGACCTCCAAGAACCACATCCTGCTCGCCGAAGCGGTCTGGAAGCGAGCCTGCCGCCTGGTGGAGCTCGGGGAGGACGTGGTGATCCTGCTCGACTCGATCACGCGTCTGGCGCGCGCCTACAACAACCAGGCGGGCTCCGGCAGGACGATGTCCGGCGGCCTCGACAGCCGCGCCATGGAGCGCCCGCGCAAGATCTTCGGCTCCGCCCGCAACACCGTCGAAGCGGGCAGTCTGACGATCCTGGGCTCGACCCTGGTCCAGACCGGGTCGCGCATGGACCAGCTCGTCTTCGAGGAGTTCAAGGGCACCGGGAACATGGAGCTGGTGCTCAACCGCAAGCTGGCGGACCGCCGCATCTTCCCCGCCATCGACGTCGAGAAGACCGGCACCCGCAAGGAGGAGAAGCTGGTGGGCATGCGCCGCTTGAAGCTCCTGCACACCCTGCACCGCGTCCTGGCGCGCATGAATTTCATCGAGGCGATGGAACTCCTGATTACACGCCTGGAGGAGGTGGATAAGACGGACGACTTCCTCAGCCGTTTCGAGGTCGATCCCGAAGCCTAGTGGTGTGATTCCCCGACCGTGGACGCGACCCCCGTCTCCACCCCTCCCCCCGACAGCGCTGGTCCCCCGATGATCCGGGCCGCCGGCCTGGTCAAGCATTTCGGCTCGGTACGCGCCGTCGAGGGGGTCAGCTTCGAGGTCGAGCGCGGGGAGATCGTGGGCTTCCTGGGGCCCAACGGAGCCGGCAAGAGCACCACCATGAGGATGCTCGTCGGCTGCCTGCACCCCGATGCGGGGGAGGTGGCGATCGCCGGACACCCGCTGCACGCCGAGGGACGCGAGGCGCGGCGCAGGCTCGGCTACCTGCCGGAGACGACCCCCCTCTACCGGGAGATGCGCGTCGACCGCTACCTGACCTTCGTCGCCTCCCTGCGGGGCCTCTCCGGAGCCGCCCGCCGCGACGCCTGCGAGCGCGTGATCGAGGCCACCGACCTCGAGGGGTACACGACGCGGCGCATCCGCACCCTCTCCAAGGGCTACCGCCAGCGCGTGGGGCTGGCTCAGGCCCTGGTGGGGGACCCGGACGTGCTGGTGCTCGATGAGCCCACGAGCGGGCTCGATCCGGCCGAGATCGTGCGCGTGCGCGAGCGCATCGTGGCCCTGGCCGCGACCAGGACCGTCCTGCTCTCGACCCACGTCCTCTCGGAGGTGGAGGACGTCTGCCAACGTGCGCTCATCATCGCCGCCGGCCGCCTGGTGGCGGACGGATCCCTGGCGGAGCTGGCGCGCGCCCAGGGGCAGACCCTCGCGGTGAGCTTGACGGCGCCTGCGGCGGGAGCGCTGGAGCTCTGCGGTGAGCTGGACGGCGTCGCAGCGGTGCGCGAGCTCTCCCCCGGCGCGCCCGGCGAGCTGCGCCTGGAGCTCACGGTCACCGACCGCGCGGCGGTCGCGGCGAAGGTGAGCGCCCTCGCCTCCCGGCGCTCCTGGACCCTGACCGAGCTCTCCCACGAGCTGCCGAGCCTCGAGCGGACCTTCCTCTCCGCCGTGGGCAGCCTGGCGGAGCTCGAGCGCGCCAGCGAGGAGCCGCCGGCATGAGCGCCACCCTGACACTGGTGCGGCGCGAGCTGCGGGCCGCCTTCGAGTCGCCGATCGCCTACGTGACGATCGCGCTCTTCGTCTGCGTGCTCGACGGGCTCTTCTTCTTCCTCGGCTTCCCCGTGGGCCGCCTGCCCCTGCCCGGACTCTGGGAGGGGCAGCAGGCGAGCCTCTTGGTGCTCTTCACCTGGCTGCCCCTCCTGCTGGCCTTCATGGTCCCCGCCCTGTGCATGGGGGCCTGGGCGGAGGAGCGCCGCTCGGGCACGGAGGAGCTGCTCTTCAGCTACCCGGTCGAGATCGGCCAGGTGGTGGTGGCCAAGTTCCTGGCCAGTTGGCTGCTCGTCTGCCTCCTGGTGACCCTGGCCGTCCTACCGGTGGCCTGGACCGTCTCCGGCCTGGGGGAGTTCGACTGGGCCACCGTCTGGGTGGGGCTGGTGGGGGCCTACCTCCTGGGGGCGGGTTACGTGGCGCTGGCGCAGCTCGTCTCCGCCTGCACCAGCGAGCAGTTGGTCGCCTTCCTGTTGGGGTCCCTGGTCCTGGGCCTGCTGTGGCTCCTGCGCATGCTGGTGGTGGTCTTGCCCGCCGGGTTGGCCTCGGCCCTCGACTACGCCGCACCCAGCTCGCACTTCCTGGAGAGCGCCGCGCGCGGGGTCCTCGACCTGCGCGACGTGGTGTACTTCCTCTCCCTGGTGCTCTTCGGTCTGACCCTGGCGGGGATCGTGGTCGCGCGTCGGCGTTGGAGGTGAATGTGGCGACGAAGCGCATCGACAAGGGCGCCGAGCGCGCCAACGCCATCCTGACGGCGCTGCTCCTGGCAGCGGTGGTGGTGCTCGGCAACCGGCTGGCCTTCCGGCACCTCGCCTGGCGGCGGGACTTCTCGGAGGACCAGCTCTACGCCCTCTCCGACGCCACGCGCAGCATCCTGGGTCGGCTGGAGGACCGCCTGGCGGTCAAGGCCTACTTCACCGGGGCGGTGGAGTCGGGGCAGGTGTCGCTCGCCAGGGCGCGCGTCGACGCCCAGCTCGAGGAGCTGGCCGGCATCGGCGGGGCGCGGATCGAGGTGACGCGCCTGGACCCCTCGACCTCGACCGCAGCCGCCAGCGAGGCGTGGAGCCACGGCATCCGACCGCGCACGGTGCTCAGCCAACAGGGCACCCAGCGGGTCAGCCAGCCCGTTTACCTGGGGATGGTCCTGCGCTACCGCGGGCGCGAGCAGGTGCTCGACTTCGTCGAGCCCCACGGCTTCGAGGTGCAGTTCGCCTCGGCGGTCTACGCCCTGATCCGCGACCGCCGACCGCGGGTGGGGTGGTACGAGCCGGGCCTCCCTGACACCAGCGAGCTGGCACCCTACCGCGCCAGCTTCGAGACGGTGCGCAATCTCCTCGAACGCCGCGCCGACGTCGTGGACGTGACGATCCTGCGCACCGGGGATCCGAAGGACCTACTGGACGACCTCGACATCCTCATCGTGCTGCGACCCGAGGAGGAGCACCCGCGCAGCGCCTTCGAGATCGACCAGTTCGTGCAGCGAGGAGGGCGGCTGGTGGTGCTCGTCGACCAGGCGGACTACGACTACCTCCTCGGCGAGCGGCGCGGGGCGCGGGCCGGAGAGCCGGTACTCCCCACCGGGCTGGAGGAGTTGCTCAGGACCTGGGGCGCGAACCCCACCCCGCACCACGTCTGGGACACGCTCTGGGGTGCGGACTACTCCTGGTACAAGCTGGTCAGGGATCCGGCTTCGAACGAGGTGGGTGTGAGGCAGGAGCCCGGCACGTCGCCGGTCCTCCTCCGTCTGGAGAGCGAGGGTTTCGATCCCAGCCACCCGGTGACCGCCGGGTTGCAGGGGGCGAGCCTGGCCTGGGCTCAGCCGATCGCTCCCCGGGAGCCGCCTCCGGGGGTGACGCGCGTCGACCTTCTGCGCGCCAGCGACGACGCCTACCGCGTCGAAATCGTCGACGTCCACGTCACCAGCCCCGAGCGCATCGCCGACAAGACGGAGAGCCTGCTCGGGCTAGGGGAGAAGGAGTACAGCTACACGCTGGCAGCCTCCCTCTCCGGGCGCTTCCCGAGCCCCTTCGAGCGCGCCCCGGCCGAATACGATCCCTTCCTCGATGACTCCCCCGACGCTGAGCTGCGCTTCACCGACGAGCCGGTGCGCTCCGGGGAGGTTTCCTCCCACGTGATCGTCTTCGGGGACGCCGACTGGCTGCGTGATCAGGACTCGCACGAGCTGTATCCCTTTTGGAAGGCGCCCGGCAACCAGCAGCTGTTCATGAACGTCATGGACTGGCTGACCCTCGACGAGGACCTGATCGCCCTGCGGCGCAGGGTGCCCAAGGAGCGGCGCCTGCGCGACTTCCTGCTGGAGGCGGAGGAGGAGCTGGGCGTGCGCTTCGCCACCCCTCCCGACACCGATGCGGAGGCGCGCCTGCAAGAGGAGCGGCGCGACACCGCCCGCCGGCGGGCGAACCGGGCGCGCTGGTGGAGCATGACGATCCCGATCCTCGCCACCCTGGCGTTGACCCTGGGCTTCGGTCTGGTCTGGAACCTGGTCCAGCGGGGAGGGAGGCGCTCGTGAGGATCTCGCCCTTGAACTGGGGGTTGGCCGCCCTGGTGGTGGTGCTCGTCGCCGCCGAGGTGGGCCTCGAGCGCGGCGAGCCCGCGCCGCGGGAGGTGGGGCGCCTCTTCCCCGAGCTCTTCGCCGACCGCGCTGCGCGCATCGAGTTGGCGGGGGGCGGAGAGCCGCTCGAGATCGTGCTCGAGGGCCAGACCTGGGTCCTGTCCGGACACCACGACTTCCCCGCGCGTCCCGAACAGGTGGAGCGACTGCTGCGCGCCCTGACCTCCCTCACCACCCTGGACCTGCTCTCCGAAGACGCGGCGAGCCACGACGAGTACGGCGTGGGCGCCGACGCGCGACGGGTGAGCATCTGGGATGGATCGGGGGAGCTCCTGGCGGGCCTGGTCCAGGGGGCGGACGTCCCCACGGGCAATGCCAGCTACGTGCGCCGGCTCGGACTCGACCAGGTGTACCGCGCGCCGCGGCTGACCGCCATCCCCGCCGAACCCAAGTACTGGCTCGACAGGGCCTGGTTGGGCTTCGAGCCCGCCCTGGTGACCAGCGTGCGCATCTCCGGTCCCCTCTGCGATCCGCCGCTCGAGTTCGAGCGACGGGAGGGAACCGTGGACCACTGGACGCGCGACGGCGAGCAAGTCTCCCCGAGGGTGGTGAAGGACTTCGCCCAGACGATGCGCAGCCTCTTCCTCGACGAGGTGGTCGCGCCGCGGGACACCCCCGAGGCCCTGGGACCGCTGCAGTTGCGCGTCGAGGTGAGCCTGCTCGACGGACGCGAGCTGAGCGCCTACTTCGGAGCGACCGTCGACGGGGGCGTCCTCGCCCGCCGCGCAGACGACGACTGGACGGTGCGCCTGCCCCAGGCGATCTGGCAGGTGGTGACGAGCGGCGTCGAACGCTTGCGTTGACCGCCTACTGGTAGGAAGCGCCGCCCCCGGTGACGAAGTCGAACTCGCTGCCCCAGTCGCGGCCCGAGCACGCGAAGGCACCGACGTAGTCGCTGGAGGAGTCGGCGTCCTCGAAGTTGCGGATCCCGAGCACGTAGAAGGACTCCGCTCCGACGCAGCTCGCGTAGCCGCGGGGGTAGAGGTAGTAGCGGAAGTGGTAGGTGCTGTCGTTCAGCGGATCGACCACCGTCGAGGCCAGGTAGCCCTCGGCCACCAGGACCGGGATGAAGTCACCGTCGTGGGAGACGTCCCAGCCCCCGTAGCCCGCGTTCTGGCTCGCCGCGGGGTAGGCGCCCTTGTCGAGCTTGTACTGCTCGATCGCCTCCTGGACGGTGCGCAGGTCGGTCATGCGTCGGGCGTCCCGGGCGGCTCGCAGGCGGTTTCCCACCAATGGCACTGCCAGCCCCGCCAGGGTGCTCATGATCAGCATCACCACGACCAGCTCCACCAGGGAGAAGCCGGCGCGCAGGGGGCTGCGCCGGGTGGCGGCGGCGGCGGGGATCGGTCGGTGGGTCATGGGGCCAGGGGGAGAGGGACCGGTTCCAGCCTCCATCGGGCCCAGGCCGCATCCGCTGTAGGGGATTCCTCAAGGGAATCAGGGGGGCGACCGAAGACTCCGATCGATGCACGGTCCGCCACCGCGGTCGGGCCGGTTGTGCCCATTCCCACCGATTCCCCTCCCAGCAGCCCCACATGTCCCGGCGCCACGGCAACTCCGGCGTTCGCAAGCTCGCCGTGCTCGGCATCAGTCGTGACCGAGTCGAGTGGTACGACGGCAACTCCAAGGGCGTCCAATACGCGGGCGCCGACGTCGAGGAGGACACGCCGATCCGACTGGCGCGCGCGGCGGCGCGGCTCCTGAAGGAGAACAGGATCCGCCGCCGGCCCTGCGTGCTCTCCCTGGGCAGCGGCATGCTGGAGCAGCGCACCGTCAGCCTGGCCCGCCTCTCCCCCGGCGACACCCGCCGCGCCCTGCGCCGCAAGGCGGCCAACTTCCTGGAGTCCTCGCTTCAGGATGCCCGCTACGTGGCCATCCCCCTCAAGCGCGCGGTGGACGACAAGGGTGAGTCCGAGGCGGCTGAGTGGCTCCTGACGGCCTTCGAGCTGCGCTATGCGCGGGCGCTCCAGTTGGAGCTGCGCCGGCTGGGCTTCCGCATACAGTACGTGGTCTCCGAGCGCTTGGCCGCCCTGCAGTCCGCCGCCCTGCACGCCGCCGAGGAGGAGGAAGCGGTCATCTGCGTCGGGGCCGGAGTGGAGAGCGTCACGATCAGCCTGGTGCAGGGGGGCGGCCTCGTACAGCAGGCGGTCCTGCACGGTGCCTACAGCGCCAACGCCAACATGGCGGGGGCGCTCTTGCAGGAGCTGCGCGGTTTCGGAGCCTTCTGGCGCCTTCACAGCCGCGGAGGCTCCCTGGGACGCGTGGTGCTGGTGGGATTCGACCGCGAGGAGTCCGCTCAACTGGCCCCGGCGATCCACGCCTCCCTGCCGGGGACCGAGGTCCACACCTTCCGCCGCGGCTAAGGAGACGAGGGCTCCGACGACCTCGCCAGGCGTAGCGCCCTGGCCTGCGCCCAGACCAGCGGACCGCTACAGCTCGACCTCGGCGTGCCCCTGCCCCCACGCGCCCCGCGCATGGTGACCGGCGCCCTGATCGTCGCGGTGGCGGTGGCCGCCATCTCCTGGGAGGGCCGCGAGCGTCTGCTGGCGCAGATCGACCGCTACGAGATCGACAGCCAGAACCTCGTGGCACAGACCGCGGGTGCCGGGGATCTGAACGCCGCCCACGCGCAGGCCGTGGCCGCGATCCGAGGCCTGGGGCAGGAGTGGCAGCGCTTCAGCGCCCTGCGCGGCCAGGGCCTGCCGCTGGAGAGGCTCCTGTCGGAGGCGGTGCACTCCTTCCGCGGCCGGGCGCTCTTGCGCTCCCTGAGGATCGACGCGGAGGACACCCACAGCGAGGTGAGCATGACGGGCAGCACCTATCCCGATCCCGGCCGCTCCCTGGCCGCCCTGCGCTCGTTGACGGCGCGGCTCGAGGCCAGCGATTCCTTCGCCGGGGTCTCCCTCGATCCGCCGACGGGGATCCCCGGCAGCGGCGAAGCGGGGGGCATCGGGGTGGCCCAACTCGACTTCGCCCTCTCCGCGAGCCTGGAGGCCTCCCGGTGAACAAGGTCCAGAACGTCCGCACCCTGGCGCGCCTCAAGCGCGCGCTGGCCCTGGCCCCGGTCGTGATCCTGCCCCTGGGATTGGCCGGAGTGGCCGTACGACCCGCCCTCGACCTGCGGCGCGCCGTTCGGGAGGAGGGGCGCCTGACCCGACTGGTCGAGCACTGTGATCACCTGCGGGCGGAGCTCGAACTCTTCGATGGCGCCGGGCGCGTGCAGGAGCTGGAGAGCCTGCGCGGACGATTGCGGGCACTGATCCCCTCCCAGCTCGCGCCGATCGAGGTGTACAGCTACCTGCGGGAGTGCGCGCGGCAATGCGGGCTCGAGCTGGAGGTGATCCAGATCGGCGTCCCCAAGGACCTCGAGCTCGTGCTCGACGGCGAGACGATCGTCGAGCTGCCCGTCACCCTGCGCGGGCGAGGCACCCTGCGCGCAGTGGCGCTGATCCCGCGCGTCCTCGACGCCAGGGGCCTGCTCTGCGCCGTGCGCTCCGCGCGCGTCACCAGCGGGGAGACCGTGAGTGAGACCTACCAATTCGAGCTGGGCGTGGGCTTGTTCCACTGCGCCTCCGCCGCCTCCGCCGGCTCGGACGATTCCACGACGATGGACATGCCCACCGGGCCGATGGAGAACTAGAACGTTGGCTAGCCCCAAGCAGATCGTTGCCATCACCCTCTTGCTCGGCGCGACGGGCGCCGTCTGGGTGCCCCAGCTCCTTCCCGGGGAAGAGGATCAGACCGATCAGGTCCAGCAGGACGTCCCGGCGATGCTCGACGCCACGGTGGTCACGACCACGATGGAGGAGACCGCCGCGCCCGCTCCACCGGGCGCAACCGCAGAGCCGGTCGCCTCCGCGCCGCCGCTCCCCGCTCCGACGGACGGGTCCCCGCGCGCTGGGGGGGAGCTGGGTCAAGAGACGCATTCGCTGCTCTCCTCGATCACGGCTGGATTGGACTCCCTGGAGTCGATGCGCAGCATGGAGCTGTCGCCGAGCGGGCCGCAGCCCGGCGGGAGCGCGAACCCGGGGGGGGAGGGGGAGACCTCGCCCGTGACGGAGGAGCCGTACGTCGACTGGATCGCCGTACAGGAGTTCCTGGAGGCGAATCCCGTGGGGGGCACCCTCTCCACCGCCGACGAGGCGTTGGCCCTGGTCGGATCGCGGGTGGTGCGCGTGGGCGACGAGCTGGCCGGGGGACTCCTGGTCGTCGCCGCCATCGAGGGCGAAGCGGTCCACTACACCTTCGAAGGCCGCACGGTGCGTCACGAGCTGCCCCCCTTCCGGGCGTCCGCGTCGCAGAACAACAGTGACGCCAGCCCCTCCGAGGCCGAGGCGAGCGACGAAGGGACGGCGCCGGAAGCCGGTCCCGGCAGCGATGAAGGGGCCCAGGCCGGGCAGGCGCAGTCCATCTCCGAAATCCTGGAGACAGCCGAATGACCAGCACCAGAACGCCCCTGATCCTCTCCGTCGTCGCGCTCGGCACGTGCTTCGCCGCCTGCCGTGCCGTCGAGTCGGACGTGGCCGAGTTCCGGCCGGACGTCATCGCGGACCTTCTACGCGGGCCGGTGCTCGCCGGGCTCGACGAGCCGCTGGACCACCCCTGGGAGTACGACGAGGAGGAGATCGAGGAGGAGACCGTCGAGACCCGCCCGCGCATCGCCGGTGACGAGCTGATAGCCCTCGAGCTGCGCGGCACGCCGATCGCCGAGGCGCTGCACCTGATCGCCGAACGGGCCGGGGTCAACATGGTCCTGGACGCCGGTCTCAGCGGTCAGATCGACGCCAGCTTCCCCTCCGTGCGCCTGGACGACGCCCTCGCGATCCTCCTCGAGCGCAATGGTCTGGCGCTGGTGGAGGAGCCCGCCGGGGTGTTCTGGGTGCGCGTCGACGACGGCAGCCAACCCTCGATCGGCCGCTTCGACCTGCGCTCCATCTCCGCCGCCGACGTCCTGCCCAAGCTCGTGACCCTGGTCGGCAGCGATGCGATCGTGGTCGGTGACGACAACCAGAACATGATCCTGGTGTCGGGGCCCGAGGCCGCGGTGCAGCTCGCCGCCGACTTCATCGCGGGCGCCGACCGGCTCAAGCCCCAGGTCCTGCTCGAGGTGCGCATCTTCGAGGCCAGCCTCTCCGAGGAGTTCGAGCTGGGTCTCAGCTACCGCTTCGACGGCTCGATCGACGGCAACGCCTGGACGGTGCTGAGCGGCATGGCGACCGAAGGGGACAACTTCACCACCACCTTCACCACCGAGAGCGGTGACATCACCGGCACGCTCAACGCCCTGCGCAAGTTCGTCGGACTGGAGCTGATCAGCTCCCCGCGGGTGATGGCGATCACCAACACCGAAGCGGTGGTCGAGGTGATCGAGGAGGTGCCCTACGTCGAGTCGACCAGCTCGACCGAGACCGACGGCGGCGCCTCGACCAGCTCCTTCGAGCAGATCAGCTACAAGGAAGCCGGCATCAAGCTGACCATGACGCCCACCATCCAGGACGCCGGGATCCTGCAGGTGGACATCGATCAGGAGCTCTCCGAGGTGGTGGACTACTTCAAGGAGATCCCGGTGGTCGACAAGCGGCACTTCAAGAGCAGCTTCCTCGTCGCGGACCGCCAGACGATCGTCCTGGGCGGGCTGATGCAGGACCGGCGCGCCGACACCGACGACGGGATTCCGATCCTGATGCACCTGCCCTTCCTGGGGCGGCTCTTCCGCTCCGACCTGGACGCCACCGAGCGCCGGGAGCTCCTGGTGTTCGTGACGCCGCGCGTCCTGGACCCGAACCAGGCGGCCCGCATGGCCAAGAACTTCCAGCGCGAGTACCGCGAGAAGCGCGGCGAGATCGCCAGCCAGCTGCGTCAGGCCGACGTCGAACCGCTCCCCGCCGAGGAAGAAGAGGAGTGAGTCAACCCTCAGCAGGTACACGCGTCCGGCTGGGCGATGCCCTGATCGCCAAGGGCATCCTCACCGAAGAGCGCTTGGCCGTGGCCCTCGCCGAGCAGAAGCGCCACCACCGACCGCTGGGGGAGATCATCGTCTCACTCGGCTTCGTGCGCCCCGAGCAGGTGGCCAGCATCATGGCCGAATCGCTGGGGGTGCCCCTGGTGCGCGGGCGGGACCTCGAACCCGATCCGGTCCTGGTGGGGGCGCTGGATCCCGGCTTCGTGCGCTCGACGGGAGCCTTCCCGATCAAGCTCGAGGAGGGCCAGCTCCGGATCGCGATGACCGATCCGGGCGCGCCGCAGAAGACCGCCGATGTGCGCCGGCACTTCCCCTACCCCCTCGTCATCGAGATGGTGACCGAGGAGGACATGGCTCTCCTGGTGCGCAAGTACCTGAGCGACGGCGCGGGGCAGGTGGCCAGCCTGCTGTCCACGCCGGAGGCAGAGGCGGTCGACGGGTTCCCGGTCGAGAAGATCACCATGGCCCTGCTGGTCGACGGCGTGCACCGCGGCGCGACCGACGTGCACCTGGAGCCCGAGGAGAAGATCACCCGCGTGCGCTATCGCATCGACGGCGTCATGCAGGGTGGTGAGAACCTGCCGCGCCCGCACACCGAGGCGATCATCTCGCGCATCAAGATCCTCTCGCACCTGGACATCGCCGAGCGGCGCCGGCCCCAGGACGGGCGCATGCGCATCTTCGTCGATGAGCACCCGGTCGACCTCAGGGTCTCGATCATGCCCTGCTCCCACGGCGAGAACGTGGTGCTCAGGATCCTGGACCGCTCGGCGGGGGGAGTGCGCTTGGGGGCATTGGGGGTCGGTCTGGGCGCCCAGACGATGCTGAAGCGCGTCGCGGAGCGTCCCCACGGTCTCTTCCTGGTGACCGGACCGACCGGCTCGGGCAAGACGACCACCCTCTACGCCATGCTCTCCGAGGTGGACGCGGTGCACCGCAACGTGGCCACGATCGAGGATCCGGTCGAGTACGAGATGCCGCTGGTGCGCCAGAGTCAGGTGGAGCCCGCCGCCGGCTTCGGCTTCCAGGCGGGGCTGCGCGCCCTTCTGCGCCAGGACCCGGACGTGATCCTGGTGGGGGAGATCCGCGACCGGGAGACCGCCGACATGGCGATCAAGGCCTCCATGACCGGCCACCTGGTCCTCTCCACCCTGCACACCAACGACGCCATCGGCGCCATCCCGCGCCTCTCCGACCTGGGCATCCCGCCCTACCTGGTGGAGGACAGCCTGATCGGGGTGCTGGCCCAGCGGCTGGTGCGCAAGATCTGCGAGAACTGCGCGGCGCCCTACGAGCTCACGGCGGAGGAGCTGCGCTGGATGGACGGCGAGGTGCCCGAGGCGCGCAGGGGCGCCGGCTGCGACCACTGCGACCAGAGCGGTCTGTCGGGTCGCACCGCCATCTCCGAGCTCTTCCTGCCGAGCGACGAGATGGCCGACGCCCTGCGCGTGGGCGCCGACGCCGAGACGCTGCGCCGCATGGCCCTCGAGACGGGCTTCCGCACGATGAACATGGACGGGCGCCACAAGGTGCGCCTGGGAGTGACGACCGTCGACGAGGTCCAGCGCGTGAACCGCAGCCACCGTCTGACGCCGGAGGAACGTGCAAACCTTTGAGTACACCGCGGTCGCCCTCGACGGCGAGGTCACGACCGGCCGCCAGCGGGCCAACGACGAGCTGGAGCTCGACCGTGCGCTCGAGACGCACGGCCTGACCCTGACACGCGTCCACGTCCTCTCGAACACGCGCTCCGGGAGCTACGGCCGCCTGTCGCGCCGGGAGCTGGTCACCTTCACCAGACAGCTGGCGACCGTCATCTCCGCCGGCGTGCCGATCGTCGAGGGACTGCGCGAGCTGTCGAAGCGCATACGTACTCGCGCGGGCCGTCTGGCGGTCGAGGAGCTCGTGCGCGACCTCGAGGCCGGACTCCCGCTCTCCGAGGCGATGGAACGGCAGCCCGGCTCCTTCCCCGACGTCTACCGCGCTTCGGTGTCGGCCGGTGAGCTGTCGGGGGACCTGCCGTCGGTGCTGCGGCGTCTGGCCCGCTACCTGGAGTGGTCGCGCGCCATCCGCGCCACGACGCTCCAGGCGATGATCTACCCCTGCATCCTGGGGCTGGCGATCATCGGCCTGGTGACGGTCCTGATCACCTGGGTCCTGCCGCGCATCACCGGGCTCTTCCCCGGCGGACGCGAGCAGCTGCCCCGGGAGACGCGCACCCTGCTGGCCATCTCCGACTTCATGATCGCCAACTGGCTGCTGCTCCTGTTGGGAGTGGTCCTGACCGTCGGCGGCTGGCTGGTGGCGCTGCGTCATCACCAGGCGCGCCTCCTGCTCAGCCGTCTGGCCCTGGCGATCCCGCGCTACGGGACCGTGGCGCGCATGCTGGCCACCTCCAAGTTCGCCTCCACCGCAGCGACCCTGCAGCTCGCCGGCTGCGAGGTCTACCAAGTGCTCTCCGTGGCCGGCCGCTCCTGCGGCAACGCCTTGATGGCGCACCGCTTGGAGGCCGCCACCGACCGCGTGCAGCGCGGGCAGACGATCACGGAGAGTCTGGAGCGGGAACCGATCATCGATCCGCTCCTGGTCCAGATGACGTCGGTCGGCGAGCAGTCGGGTGACCTGGGGGACGCCTTCGAGAAGCTCTCGGACTACTACGACGAGGAGGTGCCGCGCATGGTCAAGTGGTTCCTCTCCTTCCTGGAGCCGGCCCTGCTCCTGATCGGAGGCGTGATCGTGGCCTTCGTGCTGATCGCCTCGCTGATGCCCGTCTTCTCCCTGTACGAGAACCTCGGCTGAGGATCGCCATGCAGCCCACCAACCAGCGCAACTCGGGCTTCTCCCTGCTGGAGATGATCGTCGTCATCGCCATCATGGCCATCGTCGTCGGCGCCGCCGTCCCCGTGACCTCCAAGGTGCTGACCTACCAGGCGCGCAAGGCCACGCGCAGCGAGGTGGGCGGGATCGCGGACGCCGTGGCGGAGTACTTCCGCGACACCCTGGCCCTGCCGACCCAGGTCACCGACCTGCTGGTGGATCCGGGGGTGACCGGCTGGAGCGGGCCCTACCTGCCCGGTGTGGTCGCCGACCAGCTCACGGGCAAGGTCGGCTACCAGGTGGACGCTTGGTCGCGGGACTACCGCTTCGTGATCGCCGGTGACGTGCTCTCGATCGAGAGCATGGGTGAGGACGCCACCTGGGGCACCAGCGCCGACGTCACCCTGGACCTGGACGTGACCCCCCTGCGGCGCGAGGAGACCTTCGACCGCCTGGAGATCATCAACGCCGCAGTGCAGCGCTACAACGCCGAGAAGGGAGTCGGCGATCCCGCCCTGCCCGCCAACTGGGCGGCGGCCTTCGCCATCCTCCTGGGCCAGGGGTACCTGCCGAACGACTCGCGCTACCAGGTCGACGCCTGGGGCACGGCCTTCGTCGAGGACCCGGTGGGGGCCCTGCCGGTGGTGAGGGTCAAGTCGACGAACGTCCAGTAGGGCGGGGCCCAGGCGCCTGCAGTGGGTCCGGTCGAAGGACCGGGACTCGTCGAGTCTCCGCCCCCTACGCCTCCTTGTGCGCGGTGAGGCGTAGCCAGTAGAGGACCGCCAAGGCGGTGAAGCCGTCCTGCAGACGACCCGCGTCGAGCAGGGCCTCCACCTCGCCACGGGTGAAGAGGCGGGTGAGGATCTGTTCGGACGGATCGAGGGCCGGCTCCCCGACGAGCTCACACTCGAGCCCACAGAAGAGGTGGGCGTAGTGGGCGCTGATTCCGTTGGTGGGGTAGAAGCCCCCCAGCGGCAGCAGGCGGGTGGGGCGGTAGCCGGTCTCCTCCAGGGTCTCCCGCGCGGCCGCGGCCGCCGGAGTCTCCCCCTCGCCGATGCGTCCCGCCGGCACCTCCCAGTGGGTCTTGCCGTGGGGGTAGCGGTACTGGCCGATCAGGACCAGGCGCCCGTCGGCCAGCGAGGGGACGCAGGCGGCCGCGTCGGGGACCTCGAAGACGTGGTACTCCGCGAGGTCTCCCCCCGGCAGGATCACCTGGTCGCGGCGCAGGCCGCACCAGGAGGAGTCGTAGATGCGCTCGCTGCGCCGCACCCGGAAGGGGGGGAAGGGGGGCGGGTCGTCGGGGAGGGCGGACATCGGAGTGCCGCGCAGCGTATCAGCCCGCCGCCCGGGAGTAGATCCGGCGGTAGGCCTCGACCATCGCCACGTGGGAGTGGCGCTCGGCCACCCGCTTCCGGGCCAGGGCGCCGATCCGGGCACGGCCGGCGTCGTCCCCCAGCAGCCCGGCCAGGGCCTCCGCCAGCGGCTCCGGGGGACCGGCGGCGACGAAGAAGGGCCGCGCTGCGCGGGGAGCGGTCGCCGCCAGGTCGCCCACGTCGGTCCCCGCCGGCGCCACGCCGCTGGCCATCGCTTCGAGCAGGGAGACGGGCAGCTGCTCCGAGTCCGAGGAGAGGCAGAAGACGTCCATCGCCCGGTACAGGGGCGCGAGCTCGCGGCGGTGCCCGACGAAGTGCACCGCGCCCCCCGGGGGTTGGGCCTCGGCGGCGAGCGCCTCCAGGCTCCCGCGCTCCGCTCCGGCGCCCACGATCACCAGGTGCACCCCCGGATCCCCGAGCTCCGTTGGCAGGGCGGCGCAGGCGCGGATCAGCCGGTCGAAACGCTTCACCGGCCGCAGGTGCCCGACGCTGCCCACGACCCGGGCGCCGGCGGGAATGCCGAGGCTCCTGCGCAGCTCGTCGCGCCCCTGCCCCTCGGGGTGGAAGTGGGTGAGGTCCACGCCGTTCAGCACCAGCTCGAGGCGCTCCTCCGGCAGGCTCCACTCCCGGCAGGCGATCTCGAGCAGGCGTTGGGAGGGCACCACCAACCGCTGGACGCGTCCCAGGCCGACCCGCCGGGCCCAGTTGCGGCGGCGCTTGCGCCGCGCGGCCTCGTCGGCGCCGAAGCCGTCCTCGTGGTGCACGTGGGTGCGGCGCCCCGCCAGGCGCGCGGCGGCCACCATGGCGAAGCTCTCCCAGTTGTAGGTGCAGAGCAGGTCGGGGGCCTCCTTGGCCAGCAGGCGCCCCATGGCGCGGATCCCCCCCCGCTCAGCGCCGGGCTGCACCGGGTGCACGTCGATCTCGGCGGGCACCAGCTCGAGGGCCTCGAGCCGCCCGTCGACGGCGACCACGCGGTGGGAGAAGGCACGGCCCAGCCCCTTCATCAGCTCCACCACTCGAACCTGCGGCCCCGCGCGGACGAAGGTCGGAACGGCGTGCAGGATCCGGATCGGATCGCCCATCAGTCCCGGTAGACGCGGATGGCGGCGTCCAGGAAGGCCTCCCGCTCCTCGACGGGGGTCCAACCCAGGACCTCGCGCGCGGTGCGGCAGGGGAGCGGCTTGGCCAGGGAGCGCGACTTCAGGTCGCGCCAGGAGGGGAAGGTCGCGCCGGGGCGCCGGCCGACCTTCTTCACGAGCCACTTGCCGATCTCCATCGCCTGGCTCACCCACAGGGCGCGCGGGTGGAAGGCCAGCTTGCGGCCGGTGTGCTGCCGCAGCTCCTCGACCACCTCGGCGGCGGTCAGGGGCACGGCGGAGGAGAGGTTCAGCGCGCGGCCGCCGAGCTCCTGCCCTTCGTGGAGGGCGGCGCGCACCAGCGCCTCGGCCACGTCGTCGACCCACACCAGGGGCAGGGGAGCGCGCCCCTTGCCCCAGCCGACGCAGTGGTTGTCGCGCACCCAGAGGCCGATTCCGGAGTGCTGCATCGGCGTCCCCGCGCCGAGCACCACCGCCGGCCGGGCGATCACCACCGGCAGGCCCCGCTCGCGGTGCAGGGCCAGGAGCGCCTCCTCGGCCGCAATCTTGCCGCGGGCGTAGAGGGGGCGATCCTGCGGTTGGGGATCGGTCCCCCCGTCGTCATCCAGCGCCTCTCCCGGGGCGTCCGCACCGGCGTAGAGGGCAGCCGTGGAGGAGACGTAGACGAAGCGCCCCACCTTCTCCGAGAGCACCGTCTCCCCGATGCGCGCCGAGGCGCGCACCATCGCCTCCTCGACCGCTTCCCAGGTGTCTCCGCCCCCGGTGGCGAGGTGGATGCACGAGGCGGCCCCCGACAGGGCGTGGCGCAACCCCTCCTCGTCGTCGAGGGTGGCGCACACGAGCCTCAGGCGCCCCTCCATCGCCGGCCCCAGGATCTCCGGGGGGAGGCTCGTCAGACGGCGCGTGGTGGCGGTCACCGGGACCTCCCGCTCGAGGAGCCGGGTGACCACGCGACGGCCGATGAAGCCGGTCGCGCCGGTGACGACCACCTCGCCCTCCCGCGCCGGTCCCGGCTCGGGGGGCGTGGGCGTCTCGGGGACCTCGTTCGGCACGCTCGCCGCCAGCGCCTCGCACCAGCGGGCGACCGACACGGCGCGCTCGCCGTCGCCGGGCAGCCGCTGGCCGCGCCGCAGGGCGCGGTGGAAGGCCCGGATCGACTCGCGCATCCCCACGAAGAAGGCGTCCCGGCGCCGGGCCACCCCCAGGGTGAAGCCCGCCCAGCCGAGGGCCACGCGCCAGGCGCCCCAGTGGTAGCCCCAGGCGCGGCGGGCGCCCGCCAGGAAGCTGTTCCAGAAGTCGAGCCAGAGGGTCTTGCGCTCCACCACGAGGTGGTTGTGGATGAGGTCCGCCTCGAGGCAGCCGTCGGTCCCCAGGACCTGCAGGGTGCTGCGGGTGAAGGGCTCTCCGAAGGCCAGGTAGATCTGGGCCGTGCCCCGCTCCGCCTCCACCGCCACCGCCCAGCGGTCGTGGAAGAACTGACCGGGGTGGAGCTCGCGGGTGTGCAGGAGGGTCGACTCGGCGCTCACCACGTCCCCCAGGAGCGCCTGGAGCTGGCTGATCGGGTGGGTGGCCTGCTCGTAGACGATGTTGTGCGGCGCCTGGAACATCCAGTGGGTGTAGTCGCCGGCGTCGAGCTGGCGCAGGGGCACCGCCATCGTCACCTGGACGTGCTCGACGCGACCGATCTCACCCGCCTCGACGCGGGCCAGCAGGCGCGCGAAGGAGGGGTGGAAGACGTTGTTGTGGTTGACCGCCAACGGCAGGCAGCGCTCCGTGGCCAGCCGCGAGAGCGCTTGGGCGTCCTCGCTGGAGAGGGCCAGCGGCTTCTCGGCGAAGACGCCGATCCCGAGCTCCAGGAGCTCGCGCGTCAGGGTCACGTGCAGGTCGGGGGGCACGGTCAGGTGGGCCACCTGGACCCCCATCTCGGGCAGTTCGGAGAGCTCACGGGTCACCCCCGGGATCGCGTAGCGGTCGGCCGCCCGGCGGGCGCGGTCGAGATCCCGATCGCAGACCGCCACCACCTCGACCCCCTCGGCCTTGGTGAGGACGTCCAGGTGGAAGTCGGCGATGAAACCGGCTCCCACGATCGCCACCCGGGTGGGCCCCTCGAGGCGTAGGGGGGCGTAGGAGGGGGTGGTGCCTACTAGAGGGCTGGTGTCGGGGGTGGACACGGTGGCGACTTCCATTTCGTCGATTTCCATCATCTTCCCTGATGCGGACTCCACGAGCACTATCGACCCCGCGGGCGGACCGGTTGGAGGCTCGCAAGCCCATCTTTTTGGGAGTTTCTTTCCGTACTCGGAGGGCCTCCTCCCAGGGCCGGGATCGCTCGCCGGCCGCTTCGCCGCCTGTCCAGAGGTTGGCTTCAGGCGGGAGGGAGGTGGATCCGACATGAAGGCTATCTCCTCCTTCTTGGGGCCCGGCCCGCAGCTTCGGCAGTGGCGTCGGGCCCCTTTGTATTGGCACCTCTTGCGGGGGTGGAGGGTTGGATCCACTGCGCGGCGCCGGTAGACTCGGCGCTTTCCACCTGGACTCACCCGAACCTCGGTGAGCCCCTCCCGACCGGCCCAGGGCTCGCCGCCAACCGCTGTGCCCGCGCCATGGAAACCGCGCTACGGGAAACATGGAAGAGCTGACCCTCGGCCTCACCTTCGACGACGTACTCCTCGTGCCTCAGCACTCGGACGTCATGCCGAACGAGGTGCAGCTCGGCACCCGCATCAGTCGCAACGTGGCGGTCAACGTGCCGCTGCTCTCGGCGGCGATGGACACGGTGACCGAGTGGCGCCTGGCGGTCGGTCTGGCACGCGAGGGGGGGATCGGGATCATCCACCGCAACCTCTCGGTCGAGGATCAGATCGGCGAGGTGGACAAGGTCAAGCGCTCCGCCAACGGCGTCATCCTGGATCCGGTCACCCTGCCCCCCGACGCCACCATCGGGTCGGCGCGGGAGATCATGCGCACCCAGAACATCTCCGGGTTCCCGGTGGTGGACGGCAATCGGGTGGTGGGGATCCTGACGCGGCGCGATCTCTCCTTCCACGAGGAGGGTGCCACGCCCGTCTCCGCCGTGATGACCTCCCAGAACCTGGTCACCGCGCCGCCGGGCACCTCGCTCGTGGACGCCCGTTTGATCCTCAGTCAGCACAAGGTCGAGAAGCTCCTGATCGTCGACGAGGGCCGCCACCTGCAGGGCCTGATCACCAAGAAGGACCTCGACATGCTCTCCGCCTATCCCCACTCCGCCTTCGACGCCCGCGGGCGTCTGCTGGTGGGTGCCGCGGTGGGGGTGCGTGACGCCGAGCGGGCGGAGGGGTTGGTGGGGGCCGGAGTCGACGTCCTGGTGGTCGACACCGCCCACGGCCACTCGAGCAACGTGATGACCGCCGTGCGCGACCTGAAGGGCCGCCTCGACGTCGACGTGATCGCCGGCAACGTCGCC
The DNA here is from genome assembly GCA_964507325.1 of uncultured Planctomycetaceae bacterium. Taxonomy (GTDB): domain Bacteria; phylum Planctomycetota; class UBA1135; order UBA1135; genus CAZDQL01. The sequence continues at coordinate 40,196 of CAZDQL010000033.1, forward strand.
ACCGCCGAGGCCGCCCGCGGCCTGGTGGACGCCGGCGCCGATGGCGTCAAGGTGGGGATCGGGCCGGGTTCGATCTGTACCACGCGGGTCGTGGCCGGGGTGGGAGTGCCCCAGTTCACCGCGGTGGCCAACGTGGCGCGCGAGCTCGCGGGAAGCGGCGTGCCGGTGATCGCCGACGGGGGGGTGCGCTACTCGGGAGACATCGTCAAGGCCCTGGCCGCCGGCGGGAGCGCGGTGATGATCGGCAGCCTCTTCGCCGGGCTCGAGGAGGCGCCCGGGGAGACCTTCCTCTACCAGGGGCGCTCCTTCAAAGCGGTGCGCGGCATGGGGTCCCTGGGTGCCATGCAGCAGGGGTCCAAGGAGCGCTACCGCCAGTCGGAGGTGAAGGAGAGCGACAAGCTGGTGCCGGAGGGGATCGAGGGGATGGTGCCCTATCGGGGTGTGCTCTCCGCCTACGTGTACCAGCTCTGCGGAGGCGTGCGTTCCGGGCTCGGCTACGTGGGGGCGCGCGACATCGCCGAGCTCTGGGAGCGGGCGCGCTTCGTGCGCATCACTCCGGCGGGCGGGCGTGAGAGCCACCCGCACGACGTCACGATCACCAAGGAGACCTCCAACTACCACCAGGAATGAGCAGGGCAGCCCGTGGAATCCTGATCGTCGACCTGGGCACCCAGTATGCCCAGTTGATCGCGCGGCGCGTGCGCGAGGCGCACACCTGGTGCGAGATCCATCCCCCCGAGCGGGCGCTGGAGGCGGCCGATGCGATGGACCTCGGGGGCGTGATCCTCTCCGGCGGGCCCGCCTCGGTGTACGCCGACGACGCGCCTTCGATCCCCGGCGGGATCCTCGAGCTCGGGGTCCCGGTGCTCGGCATCTGCTACGGCATGCACTGGATGTGCCAGGCCCTCGGCGGGGAGGTGAGCGCCAACCACGAGCGGGAGTTTGGCCACACCTCCCTGCAGGTCACCGCCCCCCGGGAGCTCTTCCACGGGATCGAGGGTCGCACGGTGGTCTGGATGAGCCACGGCGACCAGGTCCAGCGCCTGCCGCAGGGCTTCGAGCCCCTGGCGGTGACCAATACCTGCCCCACCGCGGCGGTGGGGGACGTCGCCCGCGGCTTCTACGGCGTGCAGTTCCACCCCGAGGTCAGCCACTCGGTGCGCGGGGGGGAGATGCTGGCCAACTTCCTCTTCGACGTCTGCGGGATGCCGGGGGACTGGCGCGCGGAGAACATCGTCGAGCGCGCCGTGTCCGAGATCCGCGCCCTGGTGGGGGAGGACGGGGAGGTGGTGCTCGGGCTCTCCGGCGGAGTCGACAGCTCGGTGGCGGCGCTGATCGTGCAGCGCGCCATCGGCGAGCGGCTGCACTGCATCTTCGTGGACAACGGACTGTTGCGCAAAGGGGAGCGGGAGCTCGTGGAGGAGGCCTTCTGCGAGCACTTGAAGATGGACCTGACCACGGTCGACGCCGCCGACCGCTTCCTCGAGGGTCTGGTCGGGGTGAGCGACCCGGAGGTCAAGCGCAAGCGCATCGGCCACGCCTTCGTGGACGTCTTCCGCGAGGAGGCGCAGCGCTTCGGGCACGCCCGCTTCCTGGGGCAGGGCACCCTCTACCCCGACGTGATCGAGTCGGTGGCGGCCCACGGCGGCAACACCGCCGTGATCAAGAGCCACCACAACGTCGGCGGCCTGCCCGAGGACATGGACATGCAGCTCGTCGAGCCCCTGCGGGAGCTCTTCAAGGACGAGGTGCGCGCCATCGGCGCCCACCTGGGCCTCGACCGGCGCATCCTCCAGCGCCAGCCCTTCCCCGGCCCGGGCCTCGCGGTGCGCATCGCCGGCGAGGTGACCCCCGAGCGCCTGGAGCTCCTGCGGGAGGCGGACGCCATCGTCACCGACGAGATCGAGGCGGCGGGGGCCGACGAAGGCCTCTGGCAGTACTTCGGCGTCTTGCTGCCGGTCAAATCGGTCGGCGTCATGGGGGACGCCCGCACCTACGAGAACGCCATCGCCCTGCGCATCGTCGAGTCGGTGGACGCCATGACCGCCGACTGGGGCTACCTGGAGCGCAACCTCCTGCGCAGGATCTCGAACCGCATCATCAACGAGGTGCGCGGGATCAACCGGGTGGTGCTCGACATCTCGTCGAAGCCGCCGAGCACGATCGAGTGGGAGTAGGGGGGAGTCGGGCTGAGGCTCGGCGTCTCGATTCGTGGGCGGGAGTTCCTGCTAGCCTGTGGACCTCGCGGATACCCGATTCGCGAGGGAGACGATCAACCTACGGCACCGCCAAGGGACGATGAGGTCACGATGAAGAGGCGCCCTATTGGCACGCTCTTGCTCGTCGTATGTGGGATCAGCCTTGGCCCTGCCATGCCCATCGTTGGCTCGCAGAACGCCAGAGAATCGCAGGATGCGGATGACTTCTGGACGATCGACCCCGACGATCCGCTGCATCGCTCCGTCGAGCTGGAGGTCGACCCGGAGGGGATCTGGATCGACTACGTGAGCGGGCTCGATGGTTACCTCAGCGTGTGGGCAGCCTCGGAAGAGGTCGATCCCGCGCTGGAGATCGAAGTCGAGGGGCGAGAGGAGGCGTTGGCGAACGAAGACTCGGGAGGCGGGACGACGGCCTCGCTGATCTTTGCGGTTGTGCAGGAAGGGAGTGTCGCGATCCAGGTCTCCTGCAAGGGCGAGGCCGCGGGCAAGGTCGAGCTGCACGTCATCGGTGCCCCCGAGACGGAAGCGACCCGCCAGGGTACGCGCGTCGCCAGGGCTGAGCTGGAGGCCATCGATGCGCTCAAGGGGGAAGGGAAGCTCGAAGAGGCACGAGGAAGGGTGAGGGAGCTCCTGAGTTCCCTCGAGTCCCGTCCAGGGGGCGAGCTGAGCCCGAAGGTCGGAGAGGCCTTCTGGAGCTTGGGCTTCGATGCCTACGAGCTTCAACTGCTGCACGAGGCGGACAGCTCTTGGGGCGCCGCACGCCGTTGCCGCGAGCGCCTCCTGCCCCCTGACCACCTCGACCTGCTCGCGGCCAAGCAGAACCTCGCCCTGATCCGCAGAAACCTCGGCGACCTCGCGGGGGCTCGGGAGCTCCAGGAGGAGGTCCTCGCCGCCTACGAACGCCTTCCTTCTCCCAACCACCAGCATGTGCTTGTGGCCAAACTGAACCTCGCCGTGACGCGCAGGAAGCTCGGCGCCCTCACGGGGGCCCACGAGCTTCTCGAAGAGGTTCTCGGCGCGGGCGAGAGCCTTCTGCCCCCCGAGCACACCATCCTACTCAAGGCCAAGCAGAACCTCGCCCTGACGCGCATGCAGCTCGGCGATCTCGCGGGGGCTCTGGATCTCCAGGAGGAGGTCCTCGCCGCGCGCGAGCGCCTGCTTCCCCCTGACCAGCTCGACCTGCTCGCAGCCAAGCAGAACCTCGCCGCAACCCGCTGGGAGCTCGGCGATCTCGCGGGGGCCCATGAGCTCTTCGAGGATGACTTCGCAGCCTATGAGCGCCTTCTGCCTCCCCACCACCCACAACTGATTCGGGCCAAGCAGAAACTCGCCGGGACGCGGATGCCGCTCGGCGACCTCGCGGGGGCCCATAAGCTCTCCAAGGAAGTCCTCGCCGGCTTCGAGCGTCTGCTGCCACCCAACCACCCCGATCTGCTGCGCGCCAAGGAGAGCCTCGCCCTGACGCGCGTAGAGCTCGGCGACCTCAAGGGGGCTCATGAACTCTCCGAGGAAGTCCTCGCGGCGCGCGAGCGCCTGCTGCCCGCCGACCACCCCGACCTACTGACAGCCAAGCAGAACCTCGCCGTGACGCGCAAGAGGCTCGGCGATTTCGCGGGGGCCCATGAACTCTCCGAGGAGATCCTCGCCGCGCGCGAGCGCCTGCTGCCCGCCGACCACCCGAGACTACTCGCAGCCAGGCAGAACCTCGCCGTGACGTACGGGGGGCTCGGCGATCTCAAGGGCCTGCGCGCGGCGAGTGTTTCGCTGCTCGAGAGCCAGAGAGCCGTGGCCTCGGGTCTTGCCTGCCAGGCGCCTCGGCTGGCTCGCTCGGGGGCGCTGCTTGAGCTTCACCGGCTCGAGTGGGTCCGTTTTTGGGTTCGATTCTGCGAACAGGAGGAAAGGGCAGGCCTCGAGCTCCTCATGGCCGAGTCGCTCGAAGCGCTTCGAGACGCGTCCGTGGCGTCGCCGGAGGTGATGCGCGCCGCACGTAGAGTGCCTGGGCTCCGGCCGACGCTCGACGAGATCGAGAAGGTGCGGCGTGAAGCCGCGGGGACTGCGCACGGGCCGACGCCGAGCGAGGATGGAGTATCCGAAGAGGATGTCGAAGCGTGGCGCAAGGACCTCTTTGCGCTCGGGGAGCGCCGGGATGTGCTCGAGGCCGAGGTACGCAGGCAGCTCGATGAGCTAGGGGTACGTAGCAAGCCGCCGACGATGGAGGAGGTTGCCTCGTCCTTGCAGCCGGGCGAGGCGCTGGTGAGCTACTGGCGCTACGTGCGCTACGAACAGGATCCCGAGACCTGGGCGCCCTCGAGCACGAGCTCACTCCTGGCCTTCGTCACAAACCCCAACGCGGCCGCGCGAATCGTCGAGCTCGGGCCGGCAGCGGAGCTGGAAGAGCTCGCTCTGCGGTGGCGCGAGGGCATTGGCAAGCCCATCAGGCGTCGTTCTCGGGGAGTTGCGCCCGGGGAATCGCAGGCGGTCGTCGATGCTAGACGAGCAGGGGAGCGGCTGCGTGAGCGCGTCCTCGACCCGGTGCTCGAATCTCTCGCCGGAGTCCGCGAGCTCTACATCGTTCTCGACGACTTGCTGTTCTTGGTTCGCCTCGATGCGCTGCCGATTGGCGAGGACGTATTGGGCGGTCGTTTGAAGCTCCACTTCATGACGACGGTTCGGCCCCTGGTCGACGAGCCGTCGCAGCCGGAAGGGGAGCCGCGCTTCCTCGCGCTAGGAAACGTCGACTACGAAGCTGCGGTGGAGGATGCACGCGTCGACTGCTTGCTCACCGTCGCAAGGCCGCCCCGGCGGATCGGAGGAGAGGGCGACGGTACGCGGGGCGGCTCCTACTCCGGCCTTTCCGCGACGGGTCCGGAGATCGAGGCGACCGGCGAGTCCTTCGAACGCGCTTTCGAACTCGAGCCGGAACTCCTGAGCGGCGCCGACGCCACCAAGGCGAGCCTCTTCGAGCTGGCTCCCGGTGTGCGCTACCTGCACGTCGCGACGCACGGGTGGTTCGTGCCGGAAGACGAAGCCGTGTCCATGCACGACTCGGCCGAGCGAGAGAGCGAGCGGGGGTCCTTCGGCATGTCGCTCGAGCGCACCCAGGAGACGCTGGCGGGCTTCCTGCCGGAGACGCTCTGCGGCCTGGCGCTCGCGGGCGCGAACCGCGGCAAGAACGAGCTCGGTCGTGTGCCGGGGATCCTGACCGCGGAGGAGCTCGCCACCCTCGACCTCTCGAGCTGCGAGCTCGCAGTGCTGTCGGCCTGCGAGACCAACGTCGGCCACCGCCGTGCCGGCCAGGGGATCCAGTCCTTGCAGACCTCCCTACACGCCGCCGGCGTGCGCACCGCCATCACCAGCCTGTGGAAGGTCGACGACGCGGCGACGCGGCAGCTCTTCGAGCTCTTCTACACGAAGCTCTGGCAGGAGGGGCTCGGGCCGGCGGAGGCGCTGTGGCAGGCGAAGATGGCGCTGCGCGCCGAAGGCCACCCGCTGCGCGACTGGGCTGGATGGGTACTGACGGGGCAGCCGGACTGAATCTCGACAGCGAGATCCCGCGACAGGGGTGAAATGCGCGGAATATCGCGTTTTCCAGCGGTGGTATATCGCGCTAGTCTTGGCGGGCAGTGGGGGCCTTCGTCCTAAATCCCCTCTCAGAAGGAGTTTAGGACTTGGTGGTGCGCACGGCACGCCCCTTGCTCAAAGGGAGGCATGGCGTGGGGCACCCGCGCCACCCCCGTCGGGCCCCTCGGCCCTCCAGACCACCGCCAACGACGCAACGACCCAGACCCCATGTCGCACCTCATCGGCAAGCCCGCCCCCGCCTTCACCGCCCCCGCCGCGATGCCCGACCAGACGGTCCAGGAGGACTTCGGGCTCGACTTCGCCCAGGACAAGTACCTGGTCCTCTTCTTCTACCCCCTCGACTTCACCTTCGTCTGCCCGACCGAGATCCTGGCCTTCGACCGCAAGCTCGAGGAGTTCAAGGAGCTGGGAGCCGAGGTGGTCGGCGTCTCCATCGACAGCCACTTCACCCACATGGCCTGGAAGCGCACTCCTGTCAGCGAGGGGGGCATCGGCGAGGTGCGCTACCCGCTGGTGGCCGACCTCACCAAGGAGATCTCCCGCGCCTACGGGGTGCTCTCCGACGCGGGCATCGCCTACCGGGGTACCTTCCTGATCGACCGCTCCGGCGTCGTGCGCCACGCGGTGGTGAACGATCTGGGGCTCGGTCGCAACATCGACGAGGCCCTGCGCATGGTCAAGGCCCTGCGCCACCACGAAGCCCACGGCGAAGTCTGCCCGGCGGGCTGGACCGAGGGTGAAGAGGCGATGCAGCCCACCCCCGAGGGAGTGGCGAGCTACCTCTCGGCCCACGCCAAGTAAGCTGACGCCCGCGCCGACCGCGAACCAGACCACGCACAGAACGAGACAAGGAGAACCACGATGCCCTTCGAACTGCCCCCCCTTCCCTGGCCGGACGACGCCCTCGACCCGAGCATGACGGCCAAGACGCTGAGCTTCCACCACGGCAAACACTTCGCCACCTACATCGCCAAGCTCAACGACGCCATTGAAGGCACCCCCCTGGCCGAGAAGACCCTGGACGAGATCGTGTGCGAGACCGCCGGCGATCCCGCCAAGAAGGGGGTCTTCAACAACGCCGCCCAGGTGTGGAACCACGCCTTCTTCTGGAACAGCATGAAGCCCGGTGGGGGCGGCAAGCCGGAAGGGAAGCTCCTCGAGCGCATCGAGGCCAGCTTCGGCAGCTTCGACGCCTTCCGCGAGCAGTTCGCCAACACGGCGGCGACCCACTTCGGCAGCGGCTGGATCTGGCTGGTGGCGAACGGCGACGCCCTGGAGATCGTCACGACCTCCAACGCCGAGACCCCGCTGACCAGCGGCAAGACCCCGCTCCTGACCCTGGACGTCTGGGAGCACGCCTACTACCTCGACTACCAGAACCGTCGTCCCGACTTCATCGCCTCCTTCCTCGACGGGCTCGCCAACTGGGACTTCGCGGCGGCCAACCTGGCCGGCTGAGTCCCGGAACAGACGGGAGAGAAACGAGCCGAGCCGAAGAGGTGTGTGAGCACCTCTTCGGTTCGGTATCGTCGTCTCTGGCGACATGGATCCCCCCCGCCAGACCCCCACCCGCCACGCCGAGGCGTGCGCCACCGCGGGCCGCCGCGTGACCCTGCTCGGGGCCGTGGTCGACCTCGGCCTGGCCCTCCTGAAGGCCTTCGTGGGGCTCGTCTCCGGCTCCGCCGCGCTGCTCGCGGACGCCGCCCACAGCCTCTCCGACCTGGCGAGTGACGTGGTCACCCTCGTCACCCTGCGCGCGGCCGCCCGCCCGGCCGACGAGGACCATCCCTACGGGCACGGCCGCTACGAGACCGTGGGGACCGTCGTCCTGGCCCTGCTCCTGGCGGGCACCGCGGTGGGGATCGCGGTGGACGCGTGGGGGAGGCTCGACGACGCGGTAGAGCCCGGTTCCCTGGCGCTGTGGGCCGCGGCGGTGAGCGTCGTCGTGAAGGAGCTGCTCTTCCACGTCTCGGTGCGCGTCGGCCGGCGCTGCGCCAGCGCGCTCCTGGTGGCCAACGCCTGGCACCACCGCACCGACGCCCTCTCGTCGGTGGCCGCCTTCGGAGGGATCGCCGCCGCCCGCCTCGGGTTCCCGGTCCTCGATCCGATCGCCGCCATCGTGGTTGCGGCCCTGATCGGGCACGTGGCCCTGCGGCTCTTCAGGGACGCCGGTCGCGAGGTGACCGAGAGCGCCCTCTCCGGTGACGTCATGCAGCGGCTCGAGACGGGCATCCGGGCCTTGCCGGGGGTCGTCGCGCTACACGAGCTGCGCGCGCGCCGCATGGGCCGCAACGTGCTGGTCGACCTGCACGTCGAGGTGAAGGGCTCCACCACCGTCTCCGACGGCCACCAGGTGGCGGAGCGGGTGCGCAAGTTCGTCTTCGACGCCTACGAGCCCGTCTCCGAGGTCCTGGTTCACATCGACCCCGAGCCGGACGAGCACCTCGCCGCCGGCCAGTACCTGGCCCCGCCCCGCGCGGAGATCGAGGCGCTGGTGCGCGAGGTCGCTGCAGAGCTCCCGGCGGTGCGCGCGGTGACCCACGTCCAGCCCCACTTCCTGGGGAGACGGACCTCGGTGCACGTGGGGATCGCCCTGGACGACGGCCTGCGCGTGCGCGAGGCGAGCGGCGTGGCGCGCGACCTGCGTCGGCGTCTCGAAGCGCTGGAGGAGATCGAGCACGCGGACATCCACCTCGAGCTCGACGATCGCGCTCACGAGGAGCGGCCCTAGGATCTAGTTCCCGGTTTCGGTACTGCCGCCGCTCAGCCCCAGATCTCGGGCGCGATCCTGAGGCGCTCCACCGGCTCCCCTCCGAGCAGGTGTTTCTCGATGATCGCCTCGACGTCCCCCGGGGTCACGGCGGCGTAGAGGACCCCCTCCGGGTAGACGAGGACGTTGGCTCCCGACTCGCAGGGACCCAAGCATCCGGTCGAGGTCAGACCGAAGCGACCGAAGAGGGTGCGATCTTCGTACTCCCGCGCGAACTTCTGCAGCACCTCCTGGCCTCCCCGACCCGTGCAACTGCCCTTGGGGTGCGTGGGGGGGCGGGACTGGACGCAGACGAAGACGTGTCTCTCGGGCTTGGGCATGGTGACGGCGAACGGGACAGGGGTTAGGAGGCCGCGTCAGCCTCTCGCTGCCGACCGTTCTCCCCATTCTCGGTGGGCGAGATCAGATCGAGCAGGGTGAGCTCCTCCAATAGCCGGCTCAGGCGCGAATGCAAGGCGAGCAAGGGGGCCTGCACTCGACACGGACCCTGGACGCGGCAGCTCTCCGACGGCCCCTCCGCACACTCGACCAGGTAGAGGGGCCCCTCGAGCGCGCTCACCACCGCGGCGAGGGTGATCTCGGCCGGGGGGCGCGCCAGGGAGTAGCCCCCGGCCGCGCCGCGGCGGGACAGCAGGATCCCCCCGTGGGCCAGGCGCTTGAGGATCTTGCTCACCATGGGGACCGGCAGGCCGGTCTCGGAGGCGAGGTGCCGGGTGCTCTGGATCCCGTTCCCCGGCGCGTCGGAGCAGTGGGTCAGGATCAGGATCCCGTAGTCGACCTGCTTGGAGATGCGCAACATGGGATTGGGTGGGGGAGGTTGGAGGGCCGGCTCGCGGTTCCCGGCACCCGAGTCCCGAGTGCTCGTAGGGGCGCAGGGCCGGAACGGGGAAGGAGGTCAGCCGGCCCTCCACCCTTTGGTCTAGGGTCTCGAACCCTTCCGTCAAGGGTAGGCTGCCCTTCGAGGGGTCCAAGGGGTGCGGAGCCCGATGTGTCCGAGGGGCTGTAAGTCATTGCAGACCAAGTAGTTGAGCTCGTCGTCGTCAACGCCCCGGGACCTGTGTAAATCGTACGATAATGGTCCGAATTCTGCTCCCTGGCCTTCTGACACTAGGATCCGACGAAAGCCGTGAAGGGACCCTGCGATCCAACGCACGATACCGATGTCCCTCGACCACGACAAAGACCGAACGATGCTCTCCACCCGACTCTCTCGCGCCCTCCTGCCCCTCTCCCTCGTCGCCCTGCCCGGTGGGGAGGACCTCACCTTCGGACCGCCGGAAGGCACCACCCTCGTCAAGTCCTTCGAGACCGAGGTGGAGCTCACCGGGGGGGAGATGGAGGTGATCATGGGGGACCAGGAGGTCCCCCCCGAGTTCCTGCCCGAGCTGGAGGTGACGATGGCTGAAAGCAGGGACCTCGTCTTCACCGATCACTACGCGGAGGTCTCCTCGGGGCGCGTGGCCCTGCTCAGGCGCAGCTTCGATCGGATCGAGGAGCAGCACCAGAGCTCCCAGTCCCTCTCCGGCCAGGGCATGGACGACGCCGCGGAACTCGCCACCACCGGCTCCAGCCGCCTCGAGGACGAGACGGTGCTCTTCCGTTGGGACGGGGACGAGGAGCAGTACACGGCCCAGTACCCCGACGAGGATGGGGACCCCGCCCTGCTCGAAGGACTGGAGTTCGCGGCGGATTTCGTCGCTCTCCTGCCCGAGGACGAGGTCGAGGCGGGTGACTCCTGGCGCGTGGACGGCGAGGTCTTCGCCTGCTTGGTCACGCCCGGCGGGGACCTCTCCGTCGAGTACGAGGGGGACGACGAGGAGTCCTTGAACGAGGGCGAGCGGGAGGTCACCTACGAGGGCTCCCTGGAGCTCACCCTGAAGGGGATCTTCGAGGAGGACGGACGCCGCATCGCCAGCGTCGAGATCGAAGGGGAGGTGATCGAGACGCAGGTCCAACGCACCGACCTGGCGAACGTGCCCGTCGCCGATGGGACCGCCGTCCAGACGGTGACCCTGGAGCACGCCCTCGAGGGGGAGCTCGAATGGGACCTGGAGGCCGGCCACCTGCTCTCCCTCCAGCTGGAATCCTCGATCGACGCCACCCTCGAGGTGGTGCGGGACGCCGACCAGCCGGGACAGCACTTCGAGTTCTGCGTGTACATGGTCGGAGAGGGGCGCTACGCCGCGGAGTTCGAGTCGGAGCGCTGATCACGCTACCCTGCGCGGCATGGAGCGCTGGCTCCCCCGCCTCCTCGCCGTCGTAGCCCTGGCCGCCATCGCGGTCTGGGTCGTCCTGGCCCTGCTGCGCATCGGGCACCCCTTCGAGCTGGAGTGGCAGGAGGGGGGGATGCTGGCCCACGTGGCTCGCCTGCGCGACGGCGCCCCCCTCTACGCCGCGCCCAGCGTCGAGTTCACCGCCTTCCCCTACCCGCCGCTCTTCGTCTGGCTGGCCACCCTGCTCTCGACCGCGGTGGGGGAGTCCTTCCTCCCGCTGCGACTGGTTTCGCTCCTGGCGAGCGCAGCGCTGCTCGGCCTGCTCTACCGCTACGCCTGGCGCGCGACCGGCCGCCCCCTGGCGGGGCTCGTGGCCGCCGGCCTCTTCGCCGCCGCGCAACGCTTCGCGGGTTCCTGGCTCGACGTGGGTCGGGTCGACGCCCTGGGCCTGGCCTTGGTGCTCGCCTGCCTGCACGTGGCGCGTTTCCGCCCCGGCCGGCGCGGCGCCGCGACCGCGGGGGTGCTCGGCGGCCTGGCCCTGCTCGCCAAGCAGACCGGTCTCCCGGTGCTGCTCCTGTTGCTCATCCCGCTGGCACGCCGCTGTCGCGGAGAGGCGCTGATCTTCGGCGCGACGCTCCTCTTCGTCGCCGGCGGCACCTGCGCCGGGTTGCACTTCGCCTCGCAGGGGTGGTCGAGCTGGTACCTCTTCGAGCTCCTGGGGGGCCACCCCTGGTACGCACCGGGGATCAGCGGGTTCTGGGTCGAGGATCTGATCTGGCTCGCGCCGGCGCTCTTCGTGGGAATCACTGCTCCGCGCGCGGGACCGGAGCGCGCGGACCGGACCTTTCTCTGGATCCCCGCCCTCGGTCTGATCGTCGCCGCCTGGCTCGGACGCTCCCACCCGGGGGGCTACGACAACACCCTGCTGCCCGCCGTGCTCGCCGCCGCGCTCTTCGGGGGGATCGGAGTGGGGCGAGTCGTCGAGCGCTACGGCGCGAACACGCGGGCGGTGCTGCTCCTGGTAACGGTGCAGTTCGTGCTCTTCGCGATCGGTCACCCCCCGGTGGGGCAGTTGCCGAGCGCGGCCGACCGCCGCGCCGGCGAGGCGATCGTCCAGCGCCTGGCGGAGATCGACGGTCCCGTCTTCGCGCCGCACCAGGACTACCTCGCCCGACGCGCCGGCAAGGGCGCCAGCATGCACGCCCAGGCTTGGGTGGACGTGCTCACGTCGGAGGGGCAGGAGGAGCACGCCGCCCGGCTCGTCGCCGAGCTCGAGGAGCGGCTGGCGCGTCGCGCCTACGGCGCCGTCCTCCTGGCGCAGCCGTGGGACGACCTGGGGGCGTTGCGCTCCCACTACCGGCTGGCGGAGCGGCTCCTGCCGGTGGACGAGCCGCAGCTCCTGCGGCCGGTCACGGGGGCGCCCAAGCGTCCGGAGCTGCTCTACCTGCCCCGGGATTGACCTCGCGGCCTGGCTGGACTGCCCCCCTTCAGTGTGCATCCGGCAACCTGGTGCCAGCCTCTCGACGGCCGGCGCCTCTCCGAGGCCGGTTGCCCGACTGCCAGCGGGTGGCAGGTGGGCCTGCGCAGAGTGAGGAACGTCCCAAGTCCTTGGTGGTAGAGGGTTTGCGGCGGGAGGTCCCCCGAGATGCACATCGAAGGGGGGCAGTTCAGGACTGGTGCCGCACGAGGCGTTCCAGGACCCCCCGCAGCACCCGCGGATCCCCGCGCCCCCCGCTGGCCGCCAGCGCCGCGCCGACCAGTGCGTCCAGCGCGCGCCCCCGGCCGGCGAGCAGCGCCTCGACGGCGTCGGGGCGGCTCTCGATCGCTGCCCGGCACCAGGCTGCGACCTCGTCCTCCGCCGCGGGCTCCGAGAGCCCGAGCTCCGCCATCAGCTCGGCGGGCTCCCCCCCGCTGGAGAGCATCCTGTCGAAGACGCGCCGCGCCCCGTCGGGACTCAGGCGGCCCTCGCGCACCAGACCCAGGAGCGCCGCCAGGTCGAGGGGACGGAAGGGGAGCTGGTCGACGGTGTCCACGGGACGACCGGGATCCGCCAGGGCGCGCAGGAGCTCGTTGGTCGTCCAGTTGGCCGCCGTCTTGGGGGACGCGCCGGCCCGCACCACCCCCTCGAACCAGTCCGCGAGGGTTCGCTCGCCGGTCAGGACGCCGGCGTCGTAGGGGGAGAGCCCGAGCTCCGTCACGAAGCGCGCGCGACGCTCGGCGGGGAGCTCACCGAGGCGCGCGCGCTCCTCCTCCACCAGCGCCGGATCCAGCCGCAGCGCCGGCAGGTCCGGCTCGGCCAGGTAGCGGTAGTCGCGGGCGTCCTCCTTGGTGCGCATCGGCGCCGTGCGACCGCCGGCCGCGTCGAAGAGGCGCGTCTCCTGCACGACCGCCGTGCCCGCCTCCAGCAGGGCGATCTGCCGCGCGCTCTCCTCCTCGATGGCGGCCTCCACGTGACGGAAGGAGTTCAGGTTCTTGATCTCCACCTTGGTGCCGGGGGGCGCCCCCGGCCGCCGCACCGAGACGTTGACGTCGCAACGCAGCTCCCCCTTGGCCATCTCGCAGTGGGAGGCCCCGATCCAACGCAGGATCTCGCGCAGGCTCCTCAGGGAGTCGCCCGCCTCCCGCGCGCTGCGCAGCTCCGGCTCGCCGACGATCTCGAGCAGCGCGATCCCGGCGCGGTTCAGATCGACCAGGGTGACCAGGTGGCCGCGATCGTGCAGGGCCTTGCCCGCGTCCTCCTCCAGGTGCATGCGCGTCAGGGCGAGGGAGTGGCCCTCCGGCATCGGCATCGCCCCACCGCGGGCGTAGGGCTCCTCGTACTGGGTGATCTGAAAGCCCTTGGGCAGGTCCGGGTAGAAGTAGTGCTTGCGCGCGAAGCGGCTCTCGGGGACGAGCTCGGCCCCGAGGGCCAGGGCCGCGCGTACGGCGAGACGCACCGCCTCAGCGTTCAGGACCGGTAGCGCGCCGGGTTGACCGGTGCAGACGGGACAGGCGACGGAGTTGGGGGCCGTGCCGAAGGTCGTGGGACAGGCGCAGAAGAGCTTGGTGCGGGTCGCGAGCTGCGCGTGCACCTCGAGGCCGATCACCGTCTCCCAGCTCACGCCAGCGCCTCCCACTCGCGCGCCACCGCCAGCGCCAGGGCGTCGGCGAAGGGGGGCGCGGTGAGCTGCAGGCCGACCGGCAGCTCGACCCCCTCGCGGGTGACGCTGCCGCAGGGCACGCTGACCGCCGGCAATCCCGCCAGGCTCTGCGGCACCGTGCAGAGGTCGGAGGCGTACATCGCCAGCGGATCGCCGACGCGCTCCCCCAGGGGGAAAGCGGGCCCCGGCGAGGTGGGGCCGAGCAGCAGCTCGACCTCCGTGAAGGCGTGGGCGAGCTCGTCCGCGATCCGCCGCCGCACGCGCAGGGCGTGCTCGTACCAGGCCTGGCGGTGGCCTTCCGAGGCCACGAAGGTGCCGAGCAGGACGCGGCGGCGCACCTCCGCTCCGAACCCCGCGCTGCGCCCCGCGGCGATCGCGCCGGCCAGACTCCCGTCCCCGTCGCTGCGCGGCCCGTAGCGCATCCCGTCGTAGCGCGCCAGGTTGCTGGAGGCCTCGGCGGTCGCCACCACGTAGTAGGTGGCGAGTGCCTGGCGCAAGCTGGGCAGGGCGACGCGCTCCACGCGGCACCCCGCCTGGGCCAGGCGCTCCGCCGCCCGCTCGATCCGCTCGCGCACGTCGTCGTCCACGCCCTCCCCGAGCGCCTCTTCGATCACGCCCACCGCGAGTCCGTCGAGTCGCATGCGGCGGGGGACCGGCTCCAGGGCTGGGAGGTCGACGTGGGTCGCGTCGCGCTCGTCGGGCTCGGAGAGGAGCGACGCCACCAAGGACAGATCCTCGCAGTCGCCGGCGATCGGGCTGACCTGGTCCAGGGAGGAGGCGAAGGCCACCAACCCGTAGCGCGAGACGCGCCCGTAGGTCGGTTTCCAGGCGCACACCCCGCACAGGGCCGCGGGCTGGCGCGCCGAGCCGCCGGTGTCGGAGCCGAGGGCGATCGGCACCAGACCCGCCGCCACCGCCGCCGCGCTCCCCCCCGAGCTGCCTCCCGGCGTGCGGCTGGGGTCGACGGGGTGGCGGGTCACTCCGTGGCAGGAGTGCTCGGTGGAGGAGCCCATGCCGAACTCGTCCATGTTCGCGAGCCCCAGCGGAATGGCGCCCGCGTCGAGCAGGCGCTGCACCGCGCTGGCCGTGTAGGGCGCGCTCCAACCGGCGAGGACCTGCGAGGCGCAGTCGACCGGCGCTCCCTCCAGACAGAGGTTGGCCTTGAGGGCGAGGGGCACCCCCGCCAGCGGCCCCGGATCCTCACCGCGCGCGCGCCGCGCGTCGAGCGCCGCCGCGCGCTCCAGGGCGCCCTCGCCGTCGACGTGCACGAAGGCCGACAGGCTCGCGTCCCGCTCGTCGACGCGCGCCAGCGCTTCCCGGGTCACCTCGACCGCGGAGCGCTCTCCGCTGCGCACGAGGGAGGCGATGTCGCGGGCGCTCATTCGTCCGGCGGAGGAAAGGCCCGCGGGAGGCGGTAGCAGTCCTCCTGGACCTCGGGCGCGCGCGCGAGCAGGGAGGCGCTCCCGTCAGATGCGCGCGGCTCGTCCTCGCGGGTCGCGTCGGCGGGGGCGTAGGGGTAGGGCGGCGACGGCCCGTGCAGGAGCGGCTCGACCCCTGCGACCGCCACGCCGCGCAGCCCCTGGAACGCCTCCAGGATCGCGTCGAGCTCCGGCGCCAGAGCCGCCGCCTCCGCCTCGCTCACCTCGAGGTGCGCGAGGGCCGCCGCGTCGAGCACGCGCTTCAGGGCCGGGTCGTCGGATCGCAATGGGAGATCCCGTCGCACGGGGCGCGGAGGGTAGCACCAGGACGTAGGGGTGGTCACGGAGCCCCTTCGCCTTGCACCTCGCCTCCGCACCACCTAGGTTCCCCCCCCATGCGCGTCGCCTTGCCCATCGCGGTCGAGGAGGGTCTCTTCGGCACCCCCGACTGGACGGTCCTGGGATTGGTCTCCGCCATCGTCGGAGCCTTCCTGATCGCCAACGCGACCCTCTTCGAGCACCCCCGGCGCCTCGTCTCCCGTTACTTCGGGCGCGCCACGGGGCGACTGCAGTCGGTGCGCGAGTACGTCTACAACCGGGTGCAGACGACCCTCGGCTTCACCTTCCTGCTGGTGGGTTTCGCGCTGCAGCTCGCCGGTCGCTACCAGGAGGAGGCGCTCGGGGAGGAACCCCTCTCGATGGCCTGGGTGGGGGTGGTCGTGGTCGCGGCGGTGGGGTTGCTCTTCATCGGCTGGTGGTGGTCCCTGTGGGCCTTCCGCCGCTACGTGCGCGAGTACTTCACCCAGAACCCGGTCGACCTGGAGGGCGAGCCGGTGACCGCCCGCGAGCTGGGGGAGCTCTTCGCGATCGAGTCCGACGAGGAGGACACCGTCGAGAGCTACGCGGCGCGCGTACGCGCACGGGCGGGGCTGCCGAAGCGGGGTGTCGAGATTCCTCCGGAGGAGGAGGAGCCCGAGGAAGAGGGTTTCGAGCCGACCCTGGAGATGGAGCGGCCCGAGGGATAGGGACCCGCCGCGGGCGCAACCCGCGAGCCTCCGGCGCGGTCCGAGGGGCGTGAGCGCCTTCCTCGACCTCGTCGACGCCGTCTTCCCGCGCGCCTGCCGCCTCTGCGGCGGCGTCGCCGAGGACGGGTTGGCCTGCGAGGAGCACGCCCTGCCGGAGCGGCCCGATGGCGCGCGCTGCGGGCGCTGCGCCTCGCTCCTGCCCGTGGGGCTCCCCGACGGGTTTCCCTGCGCGAGCTGTCGCCGGAGCCCGCCCCGCTACGCCCGCGTCGTCGCCCTGGCGGACTACCGCGACGACGCCGGAGCCCGCCAGTGGATCCTGGCCCTCAAGCACGGCAGGCGGCGCGATCTGGCCGAGCCCCTGGGGGCGCTCCTCGCCCAGCGCCTGGCGGAGGTCCCCGGTGCCGAGGGAGCCTGGCTCGTCCCCGTTCCCCTGCACCCGCTGCGGCGCTGGGAGCGCGGCTACGACCAGGCCGCCCTGCTCGCCGCCGCCGTCGCGCGGCGCAGCGGTCTCCCCCTGCGGCGCGCCGTCGTGCGCGTGCGGCACACCGCGGTGCAGGGCGCCCCTGGAGCACCCTCGCGGCGCGCCAACCTGCGCGGCGCCTTCGCCGTCGACCCCGACCGGGCGGCGGGGATCGCAGGACGCGAGGTGTGGCTGGTCGACGACGTGACGACTTCCGGGGCGACCGCGGAGGAGGGGGCGGCCGTCCTGCGCCGCGCGGGGGCGCGCAGCGTGTCGGTCCTCTGCCTCGCCCGGGCGGCGGGAGTGGACGGAGTGGGGGGGCGCGGTGGAAACTCTTGAGTGGTGTGATTCACCCTGTTGGGGCATTCTGATCGGCCCCTGCGCGCCCGCTGCGGCGTTGCCGCTCCTCCGAGACTCACAGCGGAGTCGCCTCGTCGCGGCGCCTTGCAGCGAACGCGCACTGGCCGACCAGAATGCCCCAACAGGGTGAACCACACCACTAAGATGACCACGCTCCTGATCGAGCCCACTGGCGGGATCGCGGGGGACATGCTGCTGGCGGCCCTCCTCGACCTCGACGATCCGCGCTTCACCCTGGATCACCTGCGGGAGCTGGGGGAGGAGCTCGTCCCCGGGGAAGCGCGCCTCGAAGTCCGCTTCGTCGAACGCGCCTCGATCCGCTGCCGCCTGCTGAGCGTGACCACCGGCGAGAGCGGCACGCCTCCCCACCGCCGCCTCGCCGACCTCCAGGAGCTCTTGGAGCGCTCCACCCTCTCCGAGCGTGCTCGCCAGCGCGCCGGCGACGTGCTCCTCGCCCTGGCCCGCGCGGAAGCGAACGTGCACGGGATCGAGGTGGAGGAGGTGCACTTCCACGAGGTCGGAGCCGTGGACACCCTGATCGACGTCGCGGGTGTCGCGTCGGCCTGCGAACGCTTGGGGGTCGAACGCCTGCTCGCCACCCCGCCGCTCCTGGGTTCCGGCACGGTGCGCTGCGCCCACGGCGAGCTGCCCGTGCCCGCTCCCGCGGTCTGCGAACTGCTGCGCGGTTGGGCGACGCGGCACGGAGGGGACGGAGAGCGCACCACGCCCACCGGCGCCGCCCTCTTGACCGCTCTGTGCGAGCCGGTGGGGGGGGAGACTCCTCTAGTCGCAGAAGCGATCGGTTACGGCGCCGGCGCGCGGGAGACGGTCGAAGGTCCCCCGAACCTGGTGCGCGTGCAGCTCGCCTCCACAGCACGGCGCGGCGAGCGTGCGGAAGCCTGGCTGCTCGAGTTCAACCTCGACGACATGCCCCCCGAGGAGGTGGGCCACGCCGTCGGAGCCCTGCGCGCGGCGGGGGCCCTCGAGGTGTGGACCGCGCCGGTGCAGATGAAGAAGGATCGCCCGGGCACGGTGGTCTGCGCCCTGGGGCGGGAGGTGCAGCGCGCAGCGCTCGAGCAAGTGGCCTTCGACTGGACGACGACCCTCGGCGTGCGTTGGACGCGCTTGGAGCGCGCCGAGTGCGATCGCGACCAGGTGACGGTCGAGGCCCATGGCCACCCGGTGCGCGTCAAGCTGCGCAAGCGCCCCACCCACCCCGACTCGCCCCCCTTCGGCGAACGCGACCTCTTCCCCGAGCACGACGACCTCGCCGCCGTCGCGGAGGCCACCGGACACAGCCTGCGGGAGCTGCGCCGCACTGCGATCGAGGCCGCGATGCAGGCGCTCTGCTAGGGTTGTCTCAACGCGGGCTCTTGCCAACTTGACGGGTAGGGGAGCCGTTCTAGCCTCGGGTTAGGACCTGTCAGCGCCGCGGCCCGTATCTTGGAGGAGGTCCCATGCGCGCTCTTCTCGTTTCCTCCAAGTCGCAACCCGAGGCCTGCCAGGGCTTCCTGCACCTGCGCACGAACGACCCCGGCACGGCGAACGGACCGGTGCACCTCCTGGTGAGCGACTACGACAGCGGGATCCGTCTCTTTGGAGAAGAGTGATGGGTACCGTCGCAAGCACCCTGGTTCACGCGTCCCGGCTCGCGATCCTGGTGGCCCTGGTGGCCTGGGGAGACCCGGGGTTGGCGCAAG
>CAZDQL010000034.1:0-59011 GCA_964507325.1 uncultured Planctomycetaceae bacterium
CACGATCCGCGATCAGACCGAAAACGACTGGTTGCGCAGTACGTTCGCCCTTTCCAGGCCGGTTTGGATCGGATACACCGACCAGTCGCAAGAGGGCGTTTTCGAGTGGTCCTCGAGTGAGACTCCAGGCTTCGAGAACTGGGGTAGCGGGCAGCCGGACAACGCGGGCGGCGCTGATTGGGTCGTCATGGACTCCTGGAGTGGCGCATGGCAGGATGAACCTGACGTGGACGTGCGGCCCGCCGTCGTAGAGGTGATCTCCGACGATTGCGATGCTGATCGGGTTCCCGATGTCTACGAGATTGCGATTGATGACGCTGCTGACTGGGACGGGGACGGAGTGTTGGACGCCTGCCTCCCAGCCAGCTACTGCACAGCATCCGTGAACAGCACCGGGATGCCTGCAATCATCGGTGTCGACGGGTCACCCCTGATGGACAAGAACACCTTCAGGCTCAATGCGTGGCACCTTCCTCTCTTCGAGTACGCCTACTTCATGATGAGCGAGAGGACGACTTTCATCCCCGGTTTCGGGGGCACTTCCGGCAATCTGTGCCTCGGTTCCCCCATCGCGCGCCTCAATGACCCTGCGACAGGTGGTGCACTGCTGAATTCTGGCCCCATGGGGACAGTGGAGCTCGCTCTCGACTTCAACATCCTCCCCTATGGCATCGTGCTCCATCCCGGCGATATCTGGTACTTCCAGCTCTGGTTTCGAGACTTCACGACTGTCCCAACTTCCAACACGACGGATGGCATTGAAGTGATGTTCCGGTGAGAACACCGACTGCAGAGGCGCGACCCCCACCGCCGAGCCCCTGTGACCGGGGCTCGGCGGTGTGCTAGGAGGGCGACCCAGGAGGCCCTCCGATGACACCTTCACCGGCCGTTGCGTACCTCTTCGCCGGGCTCGCGCTCGTTACTTCGACGGTCTGGGGCCAGGAACAGGGCCAACGCCGGCCCGTGGTGTTCGCGCGGGACCCACTGCCCCCGGAGGTGCACTCGACGGAGGAGCAGTGGGTGCTCCGGGTCCACGACGCGGACACGGAAGAGCCGATCGCCGGCGCCTCCGTCTGGAGCTCCTACGAGTTGGGTGGGGAGGCCTTCCCCCTCCCCGACACGACGACGAACGCCCGCGGGGAGGCGGCGATCGACTTGGGCGCCGTCCGCCTGCTGCACCCCATCGAACAGGCCGCGGTCGAGATCCACGCCTACGTGGCCAGCCCCGGCTACGTCACGGAGTGGACGATGGCGGGCGCCTTCGACTACCTCTGGCTCGCCGAGGAGGAGGAGGACTGCCTCGAGCGGATCGACCTGAGGCCGGGCCGCAGCGTGACGGGGCGGGTCCTGGACCCGAACGGCGCGCCGGTTCACCACGCAGTGATCTGCGCTGGGGTGTGGGACGAGGAGGCTGGGGAGTGGATCGAGGAGCTGGAGAGCGACTGCTACCTCTGCTTCACCGAGCCGGGCGGGCACTTCTCCTTCGAGCTGGACGAGGGTGGACCCTACGAGCTCTACGCCTGCCATCTTCGGGACGGAATTGGCTCCACCACCCTCCCCCGGATTCGCGCGGGGGACCCGCCGATCGAGGGCCTGGAGATCGTGCTCGAGCGGCCGGAGCTCTCCCTCCAGGGGAGTCTGCTCGGAGCCGACGGGCACCCGCTGCCCCGGGCCCGACTCGGCGTGGACTACTGGGGGGATCCCTGCTCCCCCTACGGCTACTACGACGAGGTCCCCGTGGACGAGTACGGCCGCTTCGAAGTGGCCTGCCCCTGGGGGGGGGAGTGGGACCTGTCCCTGATCCTCGGGCCCAACGTGGAGGTGCGGCCGAGCGTCGGGGTCCACCCGATCGAGGTGCGCCTCGCCGGAGCTCATGCGCTGATCCACGTCGTCGACGAGGGGGGTGCCCCCGTCAGGACCTCGGGGCCTTGGGTGCACCCGCTGCGGACGACGCCGGAGGGCCTGCGGCCGAGCTACCGGGGCAGCCCCAGGAACGAGGACCACTCCCTTGGCCGGGCCGCGGGAGGATCGTCGTGGATCTCCAGCGACAGCACCGGGGGAGGCCTGTGGACCGCGGTGCTGAGGAAGCCGGGGGTCTTCGTGGCACGGGAGTGGGTCTGCGGCCCAGAGAAGGACTGGCACGCCGAGTCCATCTTCGAGGTCGAATCCGAAGGCGCGACGGTCGAGCTCACCCTCGAGCTCCGCGAAGTGACGCTGTGCGGGCCGATCGAGGTGACCTTCCTCGACGAGACCGGCCTGCCGATTCCCACCTGGTCCGGCAGCCTGCGCTCGCGGCTCACGGGACTGAGGATCGACTCCTTCACGGACCGAGGCAGCCCGTGGCACAGCTGCATGGGGACCTCCTACAACGAGATCACCTGCCCAGCGGGCGACTACGCGCTGCACCTCGAGCCGTCCCCGGACCGCTACGACCTGCCCGTCCAGGCCTCGGTGACCGTGCAGCCGATGGGACCGAACCGCTTCACGCTGTGCTCACCGGGCATCGGGGGGCGCCTCGGTCTCAGCCTCCAAGGAGCATTCCCCGACAAGGGCGCGTGGGTGAAGATCGAGCTGACCCCACCCGAGGGCGAGTCCCGGTCCCATGACGTGTACGTGAATCACTGGTGCGAGGAGGTCTATTGGGCACCAAGCCCCGACGCTCGCTTCGGAACCGATACCCTGCTCTTGGAGCGCGGCCCGTGGACCTGGCGCCTGCTGCGCGACGGCGAGGAGCGCGACTCCGGCACGCTGCACGTATTGGCCGGGCAGGGGACGGAGCTCGAGCTCCGCCTGGGAGATTGAGCGCCCGCCGCAGCGTCGCACTCCGGAAGGTACCCGTCAGGGGGGAGTCTCGATGCTCCGGATCGCGTCCCTGGCCAGCGAGCGAAGGGACGAATCGAGTTGGCGATCCGCCACCACCGTGCGCAGGGCGGGAAGGGCCTCGGCGGATTGCGCTCCGATCTCCCTGAGGACGAGGACGACCCAGAAGAGATCGGTTCGTGATTCGAGGCACTCCAGGAGAAACGGCAGCGCGGCGCTCGCTCCCGGCCCGATGTCCTGAAGGGCCTGGAAGCGCCGTTGCCGGCCATTCACGTCGACCTCATCGATGCGCTCGAGGATCGCGGGCACGGCCTGGGAGGCGGCCGGCCCGATCTGCCCCAGGGCCCACACGGCGAGGGAGGCGTGCCGTTCGTCCTCGCTCCTCGCGACCTCGATCAGCGCCGGAATCGCCGGCTTCGCGAGCACACCGATCCTGGCCAGGGTCCGGATCGCCCTCATCGAAGCCGTGATGGTGAGGGCTCCGGGTTCTCCCTCGGGAGCATCGGGAGCCAAGTCGCACCCCACCAGGCTCGCGAGCTCGGGAACCGCGATCTCGGCCGCCTTCGGATCCACCTCGGCGAGCCGCGCCTCTGCCTCCTCGTCTCCCGCTCTCAGTCCTTCGACGAGATCGGACACGCGATCGCTCGTGACCAATCCACCTTCGTGGCTCTCGAGGCCGCACGCGCGCGCCTCTTGCCGCGCGTTCGTCCATGAGGTCTCGTCGATCACCTGCCATCTCCCGCTCTCGCGATCGACCAAGAGGACGGAGTCTCTGCCACCGAGGCTCAAGTACGTGCCGAAGCTGAGCATCCCCGACGGCACGCAATGACCGACTACGATCCAGGCCTCCGCGTCGTCGCCGACGAGTTCGCGAACCCGTGCCCACGAGATCGCACCTCCGGCCTCTGCGCGCCACGCCCGCTGGATTCTGCTGTTGACGAACCAGAGTGCGAGCTCGGGCAAGGCGAGGATCAAGAACAGCAGTACGAACGAGAAGGTCACTCCCACGTACCTGCTTCCCAGGAAGACGACCGCTGCGGCCAATCCGACCTTGGTCAGGAGGTAGGGCGCGGTCGTGACCGAGATCTGGTGGTATCTGGGCCACGACGGGATGGAGTCCTTGCCGTTCATGGCGCACTTGGGGCCAGTGTAGGCTCGTCACCGAGGGATCGCGAAGGTCCCCCGAGCCCCTACCCGGGCTCCGCGAGCCGCGCCAACTGGAAGCACAGCGGCACGACCGCCACCGCTGCCAACAGGAACAGGGCGATGATCACCCGCCGCGTCCACTGCGTCTGTCGCCGGTGCAGGTGAACGCTGCGGACGCCCACGGCGAAGAGGCTGAGCGCGGAACCCAGGACGATCGCCACCAGGTTGGTGAAGAAGAGCAGCGCGGCCCCCGCCGCGACCCAGTACCCGCCGATCGCGAGCGCGAGACCGGTCGTCGCGATCGGGGGCACGAGGGCGGCGGCGATCGCCACACCCGGGAGGGCCGCGGACAGGTCCGGGCGGCCGATGGCGTAGGCCGCGGCCATCCCGCTGGCGAAGGCGACCGCCAGGTCGATCACGCCGGGACTGCCGCGTGACTGCATCTCGGGCGTCATCTCGGGCCCGGCGAGGAGACCGACCAGGCACCCGATGCCGAGCGCCAGGAAGAAGCCGGAGGACACGGTGGCGAGGGTCCGGCGCAGGAAGACCAGGTTGCCGTGCACGAGGGCCAGGCCCGCGCCGAGCAGCGGGGTCATGAGCGGGGCGACGAGCATGGCCCCGATCACGACGGCCAGGTTGCCGGCGATGAGCCCCAGGGCCGCGATCAGCGTGGAGAGGCAGGTGAGCAGGATGAAGTCGAAGCTCCAGCGCGAGCCGACGCGCAGCCGGTCCACCAGCGCGACCCGGTCCTTCCGATTCAGTTGGGGGACGGTCGACGTCACCGCGTCGAGGACGGCGTGCTCGAGGCGCGCGCGCAGCGGGATGGCGCGCCGCACGACCGCCACGGAGGTCCCCTCCGGACCGCGGAAGGAGCGGATCGGCAGCGCCCGGGTGAGCACGCGGCGGATGAAGGAGGGGCTCTCCGTGCCGAAGAGGACCAGATCGTGGCTCGGGCTGGCCTCCGACAATCCCTCGAGCAGCGTGCCGGCGAGCACCACCCGCCCGTCGACGAGCTCCCGGCGCTTCGCGGGCAGGCGGGCGATCCTGCGCTCGAGACGCCGCTTCCCCAGCGCCTCCGCGTCCTCGCCGAGATCGGTCTCGACGAGCACCGCCGTCAACCGCCCACCGCTGGCGGCGGCGAGCTCCGCGCCGAGCTCCAGCGCCACGGGGGCGTGGGGCCCTCGATCGGCCAGAACGAGGATCCGCTCGGCCCTCTCGCCTTGGTCGCCGACGGGGCGCAGGAGCAGGACGGGGCACGTCACCTCCTCCAGGAGCCGTTGCGCCAACCTCAGGTCGGCCGCGTCCTCCTCCTCCGCGGAGCGTCGGCCGACGATCAGGAGGCTGGCTCCCTGCTCCTTGATCTGTGCCAGGACCGCGTCCACGGTGTCGCGCTGGTCGAGCCGGACGACCGTGAATTCGGGTGTCCCGAATTCCTCGTCATCGCCCTTGGGGAGGGCGGGGAAGTGCCCCTCCGCCCTGCGAACCGAACGCTCGATCGCGTCGGTCTGCTCTTGGTCGAGCGTATCGAGAACGACGACGCCGCAGATCCTCGCCCGAGCGAAGAGACCCGCCCAGTGAACGAGGCTCTGCGCCTCCTCTTCACGGGATACGAGTACGAGAACGCTCAAGCAGTCTTCCTCGCGCGTCATCATAGCCGCGCGTGGGGCGGATCCGGAACGGTCAGGCGCGCTTGCCCGCCCCCCGGTCGCACGAGGACCCCACGCGTGTCATGATGACGCCGTGGCGAAGAAGAAGCGCAGACCGCTGAGATCCAACATCCCCAGGGTCGGGTGTCCCTTCTGCCTGCAATGGCTGCCGACCCCGACTCGCCAGGTCAAGACGCACAGCATGGAGGGCCTGGGCGGCCGGTGTGCGTGTGGTGCCTACTTCGTCGTGGACCTGTCGGGCAGGTCGGGCGGGCAGGCGCTGCTCGACGTGCAGACGCTGGCCTGCGACGGAGATCTCGACCGGGCGCTCGAGCTGAGAGAGGGCGAGCACTTCGAGCTCAAGACCAAGCCTGTGCAGAGCCAGACGGGTCCGGGAGCCCAGGTGCTCCAGGGCCACTCCTACATGCAGCCGCAGGTGTGGGCGATCGAGCTCAAAGAGGCTGGTGAGGCGTAGCTCCATCCCGGCGTAGTCGCCGTTCCTGAGGGTATCTCCGCGTCAGGGCTTCCCAGGCAGGTCACTCGATAGGTGCGGGTGATCGACGCGCACAGCAGAAGGCGCCCCCCGTACAGGGCAAGCCGGACTGACAATCCAGGTCATGAACAGGGCCACGGGGCCGGACCACGAGCTTCCTCACACGGCCGCCCGCCTGCGTGCCGGGCACGGTGTCGGGTCCCCGAGCCTCCGATCGACTTGGACGCAATCATGAGAACTCTGCTCCTGACGACGGCCTTAGCGGTCATGGGGAACTACGCCTCCGCGGCGCAGACCGTGGACGATCTGCCCTTCCATCACCGTGTCGAGGTCTATCAAGACGAAGAGGGTGACGTTCGCGTGTTCACGCTGCGGCTCGAGCAGCCCTTCCTGGCGGACGAGTTCGAGCAGAGCAACTACCTGCGGTTGCGTTCGAGTGACGACCGCGCCTACCTGATCTACCCGCAGGAGACACAGTTCCGGCAGAAGCACGCCGAGTTCTACGGTCGCTTGCGCGGCACGGGCACCGTGCAGCTCGAGCTCGCCTACGAGACCGTCTCCGAGAACCTCGACGGCTCCCGTCGCGTCGAGGTGCGGTCGGGGAGCATCGAGGTCGAGATCCCCACCGAGCCCACGGGGCCCCCATCCATCTTCATGGACTGGGCACGACAGCAGAACTCGCACTTCGCGAGACTCCTCTCGTACTACCCACACGAGTCCTTCTTCCAGTACTGCGTGCTGCAGTCGAGGGCCCGCTACGGTGTGAAGCCGCCCAAGCTGCCCCAGCGCGCGGCGGACCGCGAGGCGCTCGAGACGAACCTCTACGAGGTCTTCACTGGATCCCTGGCCATCCAGGAGTCCCTACAGCACCAGGCGCTCAGCGGGCGTGGCCGAGTCGCGGACCTCGACACGCACATCAGCACGCTACGTCCTCCGGAGCTCGAGTCGCTGCCGTACGAGACGCTGCTCGAGGAGCAGCGCGAGGACGGCGTCCTGCCCACCTTGCACGACGCCGCGGCCCTGGTTCCTGCCGACCAGTACTTCCTGCACTTCCGCTCCATGCAGTCCCTGAGCGAGCTCCTGGATCTGTCGACTCAGTGGAGCGAGAGCCTCCTGCGTCCCTTCCGGACGCAGGCGCTGGACCAACGCCTGGAGGCGAAGCTCGAAGAGCAACTGTGCCTGCGCCGGGTCTCGCTGACCCAGTTGTCCGCCGCCGGCGCGATCGCCGACGTCACGTTGACCGGCGCCGATCCCTTCGTGCTGGAGGGGGCCGACGTCACCGTCATCCTGCGCCTCGTCGACGCCGGGGCCTTCGACCGGGCCGCGCAAGAATGGCTCGCGACCACGCGCGTGGACCATCCGGAGCTCGTCGAGCGCCAGTTCAACTACCGCGGCCATCGTGTCGCCGCGAGGTACACGAACGACCGCGTGGTCAGCTCGTTCGTCGTTCGACACGCCGACTACGTCGTGTTCTCGTCGTCACACCGCGCCATCCGCAACGTCATCGATGCCGCCATCGACGCCTCACCCAGCGTCCACGACGCTCTCGACTACCAGTACGTCACGACGATCATGCCGCCGTCCGAGGAGCTGAACGCCGGCTACCTCTTCGCATCCGAGGCCTTCCTCAGGCGCATGATCGGACCGCGCTTCAAGATCTCGGAGAAGCGGCGCATGCAGTGCTTCAACAACCTGGTGATGCTCAACAACGCGTCGCTCTTCTACCGCCTCGAATACGGTCGCTCCCCGGAGACACTGAGCGATCTGGTCACCGGCCGCTTCGTCGACGCGACCAAGGTGGTCTGCCCCCATGGCGGCACCTACGCCTTCGATGCCGAAGGCGACATGTGCACCTGTGCGCTCCACAACCGGCTCAAGTACCTGACGCCGAACACGGAGCTCACCGTCCAGAACGTCTCGAAGGAAGAGGCCGCGGAGTACACACGCTACAAGGAGCGCTACGGGGCGTTCTGGCGAGGCCTCTTCGACCCCGTGGCCATGCGCATCACCGTCGGGCCGCGCCTGAGATTCGAGACCTGCATCCTGCCCTTCGCCAACGGCCCCCTCTACCGCAACCTGCGCAGCCTGGTGGAGGGGCGACCGCAGCCGCTCGACACGACGCGCATCGCGCCCTCCGCTTTCGCATCGTTGGTGACCGTCCTGGGACGCGAACGAATCGCGGATGTGTTGAAGAGCTTGCCGGGCATGAGCGATGTCCTGCGGGCCGACCCGAACTTGACCGATCTGACCTGGATCGGCGACCGCGTGTCGCTGCACTTCTGCGACGCCGAGACGATCCTGGAGATCGATCCGGTCCGTCTACGACCGCTGAACCTGCCCTTCCTCGGCGACACCTCCATCTACCATCAGGGCCTGGTGGCCATGCTCGTGGCCAGCACGAGCTTGCCGGTCTACGTCACGATCGACGTCGAGGACACGGCCAAGGCCGCCAGCCTGCTCGATCAGATGTCGCAGCAGCTCTTCCTGACGGGCGGCAGGTTGGCGGACGTGACGACCGCCATGGACGGCTACCGGCTGCCGGACTACCGAGAGCACGCGGTGTACGTCTTCAGCGGCCGCTTGTACGCCTTCAAGGTCCGGCTGCATGTCGCCCTGGTCGATGACCAACTCGTGGCTGCGACGCGGCCCGAGGTCTTGCACGAGGTCATCGACGCCCACGTCGCAGAGCCCGACGCGCAGCCCGTCGAGGCGCACCTCTTGCTGCGCCTGAACCACCGGGCGCTGGACCACATGTACGCGGATGCCGCGTCCTACTGGGCCGAGAAGTCGCGGCTGGCGTGCCACAAGAACACCATCTCCATCTACAACCTGCACAAGCTCTACGACGCTCCCCTCGAGGAGGTTCCGCGGCTCTCGGAGGCGAAGTACGGCGTGCGCTACCGCTGCCCCGACCACGGGCGCTACGAGTACGACGCCGGCCTCGACCAGGTCCTCTGCAGCCTGCACGGCAATCGCGAGCGCTCGCGCCAGAGCCCCCATCCGGACGGCAAGTCGTCCTTCGACGAGTACATCGAGAGTATTGACGAGATCGTCGCGACCCTGCGCTTCGAGGAGAACGCGGCGCTGGCCACTGTCGAAGTCGTGCGCAGCGAGGCTGGGCGCTAGCAGCCCATTGAAGAACCCTCTTGGATGCGATGTGCGTAGCTGGGAGCCCTGGGCGGTGCGCGGAAACGCAGGCGAATCCGTAGATTCGGCGAGGCTTGCGCGTGCCGCCCAGGGCTTCCAGATGCGTGCAGCGCGCCGAGAGGGTTCTTCAATGGGCTGCTAAGGGTCGTTCTCCTTCGCCAGCAGCATCTGCGCCGAGCGGTCGCGCAGCTGCTCGAGAACCCGCCTGTGCTCGTCGAGCAGATGCGGGTCATCGAGGCGTTCGTCGAGGCGGTCGATGATCTCGCGCAGCCGCTGCATGCTCACCGGCGCCGCCGCCTGCTGGTCCTCACTGATGGCGCTGGTCACTCCGTACGCGATGTGGTCCATACCGGCGTCGAGCAGGTTGGGGAGGTTGATGTCGCCGGCATTCGTGCCGTTGATCTCGGCGCCCAACCAACCGGCACCCGTGCCTATGCCGGTGATCGCCAGGTCGGCGACGGCGACGATGGGGACGGTGGTGATGCCCGTGTAGGTGCCAGCCTCGACCAGGGACAGCGTCACCGCGGTGGCCTCGCTCATCCCCTCGCGCCGACTGTGCTTCTCGTAGCGTGAAGCCCAACCGACCAGGAAGGAGATCCCGGTGATGCGGTTGCCCCACTTCTTGAACCACTTCGTCTGCCCCATGTGCTGCTTGATCTTGTCGACATGACCATTGAGCGTGCGGGTCGCCTGATCGAGATTGCGGGCGCGGAGCTGCAGGCCGGCCTTGGCTTCGAGCATGCGCCGCACGAGGTCACTGCGCGCCGCTTCGCTCGTCACGTTGGGCGCGTCCGTGGCCGCCTTGATCATCCCGGTCAAGCGTTCGATGGCGCTGTTGACTTTGTTCTGTCGGGTAGCCAATTCGCCGAGGGTCTTGACCTTGTCGGCGCTGTCGAGCTGACTGGCCGCGGTCATCAGGTTGCGCCAGCTGGCGGCGATCTCGGCGGCCTGGCCCGACGGGAAGAGCGTCCCGAGGTAGGAGGTCCAACCACTCGAGCTCGAGGAGGCGAGGTCGTTCAACGGTGAGAGCGCGTCGCCGATCGTCTGGTCGATCATCAGCGAGATCCCACCGCGCCGCGTCTCGGCCAGCCAGCGCTCGTGTGAGGTCAGCTCGCTGAAGTTCGACTGCCGCAGGAGCTCGCACAGCGCGCGCAGCGCGGCCTCCGGATCACCCACCCAGGTCCCATCGACCTGGTGCAGGTGGGAGTCGAGCAACGCCTGGGCCACGTTCTGGTGCTTGGGGTTGAGGATGCGACGCTTGATCCAGTTGGTGAGCCGCTCGTGCATGGCGGCCAGGCCCTCCTGGGTATTCCACTGACTCAAGGGCACACGGAACGGGTCGCGGCCGAGACCGCCTCCGAACACCCAGCCGGGCCAGGTCCCCCGCATCCCCGCCCCCGGTCCGACCGTGATGGCGGTGTCCACGCGCGGCCGGTTGGTGCAGTACCACGAGTCGGCTTCGCTGTTCGAGGTGACGTCGACGGTCGCCAGGTACACGCGTGCGCCCTCGGGGAGCTGGAAGGAGATGGGCAGCTCGAAGGTCTTGTGCACGGCCTTCACCGTGACCACCGCCTCGAGACCCTGGAAGTCCTCCGACAGGACCGGCGCGACCCGGAAGCTCTTGCTGGCGCCCCGCCCCAGGGTGGCGTGATCGATGGCGGGCGTCATCCAGATCTGCCCCGCGGGCTCCACCCGCACTGCCAGATCGGTGAGCGCGTCGCCGCGGTTGCGCACCTCGACCTGGCACACGAGGGTCTCCGGGTCCTGCTCGACGAGCACGGTCTCGAGCTCCACGTTGGGCATGCGCACGGCGACGTCGACCAGCGCGCTGTCGCTGTGGACCTCGTCGCCGACGGTGCCCTCCAGAGTCACCGGGAAGGAGTAGCGCTCGCTGTTGGCGTCCTGGGCGGCCAGGCCGAGCAGGACCTCC
Organism: uncultured Planctomycetaceae bacterium; assembly: GCA_964507325.1. Classification (GTDB taxonomy): domain Bacteria; phylum Planctomycetota; class UBA1135; order UBA1135; genus CAZDQL01. Next base: position 11,183 of record CAZDQL010000034.1, read on the forward strand.
TGGGTCTCGCCCGGCGCCAGCTCGATGACCTTGTCGGGGGAGCCCTCGCCGACGAAACCGACCAAGAGGTCTTCCTGCTCGCTGCCCGCGTGCAGGATCAGCCGGGCGGGTTGCTCGCCGTGGTTGACCACGCGCAGGGTGCCCTCCTGGTCGTAGGCGCGTTCGATGGCGTACTCGTAGCGGCGCGCCGAGAACTCCAGACCGCGCACGAGCCGGAAGGAGCGCCGGGCGCTCTGCAGGTCGCCGGACTGGACGAACCAGGTGTACTCGCGATCGCGCTCGAGGCTCGAGGCGAGCGCGCGGTAGCGCGGTCCGTCGCCGCCGGCGAAGCGTTGCTCGACGCCGTCCTGCGCCTCCACCACGACCTCCGCCGCGGCCCCACCCCGGCCCTCCCAGGCGAACACGACCTCGGGCGACGTGAGCAGCGCGTCGTCGGCGGGCTGCAGGGCGAGGAAGGGGCTCACCCGCAGGGGGAGCGTCGTGCTGACCTCGATGCCGCCGCCGCGGGCGATGGCGCGCAGCTCGACATCCCGGCCGGCCCAACGCAGGGGATCGAGGGTCGTCTCGTACGGGGGCTCGTTCCAGCGCCCCAACACTCCGCCCGGGCCCTCGAGCACCACCTCGCGCACCGGAGTCCCGTCGGGACTCCACGCCAGCACCTCCACCTCGAAGCGCTCTTCGAGGGTGGCATCGGCCGCGGGCGTGGCGAATGCGACCTGCAGCCCGCGATCGTCCCGCGGTTCGCGGGTGTTGAAGCGCGCGTAGTCGAAGCCGGTGCGGCCCTCGGCGTCGGTGACTCGCAGGCTGGCGGTGTGCCAGCCGGGAGCGCTGAAGACGTACTCGGCCACCCCAGGCTCGTCGCCGCGCCAGTCGATCTGGCCGTCGCCGTCGCAGTCGAGCTCGTAGGAGGTGATCGGCGAGGGACCCTCGGCCGCAATCGTGAAGCGCACGTGCCGCTGGCTGCCCGGCTCCTGCTCGATCGCAAGCGTGGCGCGCGGAGGCTCGGCCGCGTCCTTCGGACCGGCCCAGATCGCGTAGTGCTGGCGCGACCAGCGGCCGCCGCCCCAGCCGCCGAGCTGCACCACGTAGCGGCCCGGCGCCGGCGCCTCCCACTCCACACCGATGCCCGCGCCGCTGTGACCGCCGCCCTCCGCGACCTTCTCGCCGCTCGCATCGAACACGACCATCCAGCGCGACGTGTCGACGCCGGTGACGACGACCCGCTGGCGCCCCGGCGCCGTGGCGAAGTACACGAAACGGTCGACGTCGTCCGCCGGCAGGAGGCTGCGACGCAGGGACTGCCCGCTGCGCAGCGGCGTCGCGCGCTGGTCGTCTCCGAGCTCGAAGGGATCCTCGAGGGTCAAGCTCTGCAAGACGACGTAGGCGTCGCGTGACCAGCTCTTGTCGCCCCAGTGCTCCACCGTGATCGTCTGCCAACCCGGAGTCTTGACGTGGGCCTCGAAGGCACTGGCCTGGTTGGAATGGGCACCCTGCTCAGCCAGTATCTCGGCGCCGGGACCGTGGATGCGCATCCAACGGGACAGCGAGCAATGCGAGTGCTCCGTGCGCAGCACGGCGCGGGCCGGCACGTGCAGCCGGTAGCAGTCGGTGTCGCCGAGCTTGCCGATCTGGCCCGTGACGATGGTGGCGATGCTGATCGGAGTGGCGCGTGCGAGCCGCTCGTTGTCGATGCGGTCCCGCGGGTCGTCGGGATACCAGGCGGTCTTCAGCAAGTAGGGCGCTGGTGACCACTGATTGCCGCCCCAGGGCGTCACCTCGACCAGATACGTTCCACGGCGCGGGATCGAGACGTCCAGCTGGGGGGCGCGGTGGGAGTGGGCGCCGCCCTCTGCGAGGATCTTGCCGCTCGCGTCGCGCACGCGCAGCCAGGTGGAGATCGGCAGAGCCGAGGTGCGCACCCGCAGGACACCCGGCGTGTGGAGCACGATGCGACGGTAGTCCACGTCGTCGATCGGGTTGAGCGTCCCGGCGACGATGCTGTCCGGCTCCAGAGGTCGAGCGTGCTCGGGGCTGTTGTCGCGCAAGCCGTGCTCGCCGCCGTCTCCCGGCACCACGTCGTAGGTCAGCGTCGTGGCGTCGAGGGCCGCGCGCGGTGTGCCCCAGTGTGTCATCAACAGACGATGACCCCCGGCGCGCTGCAGGGGGAACTCCAGTCGATTGCGGCTCTTGGCATGCGCGCTACTCTCGCGGATCCTCTGCCCGCCGGCGTCCTCCGCGTGCATCCACGTGGACGCGCCGTTCGGCGACAGGATCGCCTGCGCGGTGCCGGGGGTCGCCACGGCCAGGCGCCAGACGTCGGCGTCGCCGGTGGGGAAGAGGAAGCCGCGGCAGCGCTCCCCCGGATCCAACAACGCGGCGGTCGCGGGCTCGTCGTTGCGCTCGCGCACGTCGAGGTGCTCGTGATGGGCGACCCTCAGCGAGAAGAGCCCCGTGGCCGGGGCTCGACCCCAACGACCCACCTGCAGCACCACGCTGCCGCGGCGCAGGTCGACGCTCCAGCGCAGATCGGACCGGGAGTGGGAGCCCTGCTCCGCGATGACGGCCCCGCTGCGGTCGATGAGCCGCAGCCAGAGCGAGACGGGGATGCCGTCGCTCTCGACGTGCAGCCGGCCGTCGGTCGCCAGCGGCAGGCGGAAGCAGTCGACGTCCTCGTCGCCCGACAACTGAAGTGCGATCGTGGCCGTGGGAGGCACCGTCGGGGCGGTGTTGGGCTCGTCGTTCGGCTCCGCCTCCGCCAGCGATTCCGTGCGGGGCCAGAGACGCGCGTCGAGCAGGGCGCCGCTGGCGCCGAGCTCGACCGGGAAGCAGCCGGTCGTGAAGCCGTCGGCAGCCACCGTCACGACCGCCGGGCCGCGGGTGGCCTCGATCGCGGCGGCGCCCTCTGCGCCGCGCGGTCGCGAGCCGAGCAGCGGCGCCGTCAGCTCGAAGCTGCCGCCGGCACGGCTGGTCGTCCTGGCGAGTTCGTCGGCGCCGGAAGCCAGCTCGACGACGACGAGCGCGCCGGGGATCGCCTCTCCCCGCACGTCGCGGACCGTGCCGCGGACGCGGCACTCCTCGAGCGCCGCCAACAGGTCGATGGTCAGCTCGAGGGGCTCCGCCCCCACTTCGAGGACGCCCGCGCGCGCGATGCAGCCCGGCGCCTCGCAGGTCCACTCGTACGTGCCCGCGGGCACCTCGTGGACCACGTAGCGGCCGTCCCAGCCGGTCGCGGCCTCGACCACCAGGGCGAGGTAGTCGGCGCCGCGGCGGGTCAGGCTGACCGTCGCTCCGGCGACCGGCCGCTCGAGACCCTCGATGCCGGTGCTCACGGTGACCTCAGTGCGCGCGATCGGCACGAGCTCCAGCTCGATGCGGCGCGCCTCTTGCTCCTCCGCGGTGACCGCGTGCTCTACGAAGTGATGGTCGAGGTCGCGGATGATCAGGCTCTGCGGCGGGGAGTCGACCACCGGGAAGCGGGCCGTGCCGTCGAAGCCCGAGCGCGCGCTGCGCTCGTCGAGCTCGACCTGGATGCCCATCGCGGGCTTGCCTTCGGGGCCGCGCTTCAGCGCCACCTGCCAGCCCTGTGCGCGGGCCGTACCGACGAGCGCGAGGAAGAGGAGGAACGCGTGCAGGAGTGAGCGGCTCATTGCGCGACCTCCACCCGACGGGTGACCGTGGTTTCCTTGCCCGAGGTGTCACTGGCCCGCACGCGGATCGCGTGCTCGCCCGGTGGTAGCTCTAGCGCGTGCTGCCAGCGTTCGGAGCGCTCGATCGCCAGCCAGCGGCCGCCGTCGATCGAGACCTCGATGCGCGCGAGAGCGACGTCGTCGCTGGCGGTGCCCTCCAGCGTGAGCGTGCTCGTCACGGCGCCGTCGGCGGCGGGTTCGGTGATGCGCAGATTGGGGGCCTCGGCGTCGCCGCCGGCGCGCACCGCCACCTCGACGCGGTCGTTGTCGGAGCGCAGGTCCACGCCGCCCTCGGGGGGAAGCGCGGACACCGCCAGGCGTCGATCGCCGGCCACCGCCGTCCACTCGGCCTCGATCACGATCGAGCGCCCCTTGGGCAGGTCCTCGAGCGCGACTTCGGCGAAGGGCGGAGCCTCGGGTGCCCCCTCGTCGGTGAACCTGAGCGTCCAACCCTGGGCCGTCTCTTCGCCGTCGTTGTGCACGCGGCCGATCAGCCGCGCGGCTTGGCCCTGCTCCGGCGCAGGCGGGTCGAGGCGCCACTCGTTGGCGTAGAGCGCGATGTCGATTCCGGCAGTCACCAGGTTGGAGCGCTCGGTCAGGATGCGCTGGGCGTCGGCCGGATTCTGCGCGATCACGTAGCGGGAGACCTCCGACATGTGCAGCACCAGCCGGTAGTCGGTGGAGACGACGTAATGCCCTCCGCGCAGGTGCTCCGATTCGATGCGCACCCTGTTCTCGGTGGCCATCTCGATGGAGACGTTCAGATGCTGCGGGCGGATCCGGAAGCGGTGGCGACCTTCGGGCAGCGCGTCGGTGAGCGTGGCGATGACCCGATCGTTGAGCAGCACGTCGACGTCGTGGCGGTGGTAGGTCTTGCGGGCCCACGGCAGGCGGAAGTCCACCTCGAGGAAGGCCTCGAGGATGTTGGACTCCTGCCAACCCTCTTCTGTGAGGACGAAGGAGCGCGTGAAGGGCCGCCCCGGCAGGTCGGCGACGCGCACGAAATCGGGCTCGTCGTCGCCGTCGGTGTCCTCGTACTCGACGTCGATCGTGCCGTCGCCGTCGCTGTCGACGCTCCAGGTGTCCGGACGACCGCGGTCCCAGAGCGAGGTCGTCGACTGCGCCGCGTGCAGCCGGAACGCGCCGCGCTCGAGCTCGGCGCGCAGCGCGTCACCGACCTGGGTCGGGGCGGTCGGCGCGGGCTGGGCGCCGGCGACGGGGGTCGGGACACCTTCGTCGGCCGCACTGGGGGCGGCGCTCTCGAGCAACGCGGTGAGCTGCGCGCCGAGCGCCTCCGGCGACGGCAGGACCTCGACCTCGAAACGGCGTGGCTGGCTGCGCGGCCGCACCAGGAGGACCCCCGAGGGGGAGCAGCCGAGCTGCAGCAGCGCGTGCGACCCGCCCGGACGCAGGGCGAGGAACTCGATCAGGACCGGCGGCTGCAGCGCCGACGCCGCCAGGAGCTCCCCCGTCTCGGAGAAGCCGTGGCGCGGGCCGTGATCGGAGCGCGCCTGGACCAGAAGGCCGCGGGCGACGAGGCGGTCCAGGACCGGCGCGATGCGCGCCGGATCGTCGAGCTCTTCCCAGCGTTCCAGCAGATCGAACTGCGGGTCGTCGAGCAGGGCCTCGACACGCTCCGGTCGCAGCATCGCGCGCGAGATCTCCTCCGCGGTCAAGCCGAGGGGCGCGGCGACCTCGCCCTCGAGCGCTGCGAAGGCCTCTCTCTCGCGAGCCAAGGTCTGGAGCACCAGCCACTCGATCCTCCCCAACGTGGCCTCGAGGGTCGCGCTCGGCGCGTCGTCGGGGAGCTGGATCGCGGAGGTGAGAAGGTCGGCCACCGACGCGCTCGCGTACGGACCCTCTACCGCGACGCTCATCTCCCCCAGGAGCTGCACGAACCACGCGCTGTCTCCCGCGGCGAGCAGCCACCGGGCCCGCAGCGACCCCAGCCGGGTGCGTCGCACCTGCACCGCCAGGTCCGGCGCGCCCAGGGCGGCGGCCAGGGCGCGGCCGCGCTCGGTGACCCCGCCCTCTTCGAGCAGGCCCGCCTCCGCGAGCGCCGTGCTGGACTCCGCCTCCAGCTCGCCGCCCAACCAGTCGCGGAGGGGCGAAGGAGCGCGCGCCTCCACCTCGGCCGCGGCCACCAGGACCGCGACTTCGTCGAGGCCGAGGGTGAGCGCGAGCTCGGGGGGCGTCGCGTCCTGGGGTGGCGCGGAAGCGCCGAGGGCCAGGAGGAGCGGCAAGAGCAGCGTCGTTGAGCTGAGGGACTGCATGCGCCCCAGCCTAGCGCCGACGAGGAATCTGCGGCAAAGTCGCGGCGGGACATGTGGCAGGATGACGGTCACCATGATCCGCTGGCTCCCGGTCCTCCTTTGCCTCACTCCAACACCGACCCAGGACAGCGCGCTGCCGCCCGCCCTCGAACGCGACGTGCGCGCGGCGACGGTGGGCGACGAGAATCGGATCGGCTACACCCCTGAGGAGCTGGGAGGCTGGCGCTACCGCGCCCGGCTGCCCCTCTTCGACGCCTGGATCGAGGACGCCTTCCGCTTCGAGCGCACCGCCCACGGCATCGGGATGCGCTTCGCTGCGGCTCGCGGCCCGGCGCAGCTGGTGGCCGAGGGTTGGACCGCCGGCGGCTTCGAGCTCGCGCCCGCGGAGGAGCTGGAGGTGGTGCTCGGTGAGGCGAGCGAGGACGCCGGAGCCGCCGCGGAGGCGCTGTGGGACTTCGTCGGCGAGGCTCCGCCGCGGGAGGCGCTCGCGGAGGCGGTCGCCGGGCTGCCGGAGAGCGCCTCGGCGCCGATCGCCCGCTTCCTGGGCGTCCTACCGCGCTGCGTCGACGCCTGGACGCGCGCCGTGGAAAGCGTCGAGCCGGGCGCGCTGAGCGCGCCGGAGCGCGCCCTGCGCTACTTCGACGCCGGGGCGGAGACGGAGGTGGCGCGCCTCCTCGACCGCGAGTTCGACCGCGCCTGGGCGGGTCGCGCGGCGGTGGACTTCGTCGCCGCGGTGGAGGCCCTAGCCGGCGAGCTGGCGCCCCTGCGCTTTTCGGCGCGCACGCCGGACGTGGTGCTCCCCACCCCCTACGGCGACGTGTTCTTCGGGTCGGGGGGGAAGTCGGAGCACGGCCCCACGCCGCGGCTGCTCCTGGTGGACGTCTCGGGTCACGACCGCTACCTGCCCGGCACCGCCTGCGCACAGGGGCCGCAGACCTTCAGCGCCGTCATCGATCTGCGGGGGAACGACACCTTCGAGGCGGATGGCACGCCGACGGGGGCCGGAGCGGGGAGCGGACTCCTGGGTGTCGGCGTCCTGGTGGACTGCCGCGGGGACGATCATTACTCGACGGAGCGCTTCGGCGCCGGACTCGGGGCCTTCGGCGCGGGCGTCCTCTACGACCTCGAGGGCGACGACCGCTACGTGGGAAGCCAGCACTGCCAGGCGCTGGGGCTGGCGGGCGTGGGCCTGGTGCTCGACGAGGACGGGGACGACCACTACGAGCTCTTCACCTACGGCCAGGGTCTGGGCTGCCCCTTGGGCGCGGGGCTCCTGATCGACCTCGGGGGCGACGACGAGTACACCGCGCGCGACGACGAGCTGAGGTCGCCGTCACCCCAGACCGGGGAGCACAACGTCTCGATGGCCCAGGGCTGCGGCTACGGCTACCGCGACGACGGGCGCGGGCGCGATGCCTCCGGGGGATTCGGCCTGCTGCTCGACCACGCCGGAAATGACGTCTACCGCGGCGCGGTCTTCGCCCAGGCGATCGGCTACTGGTACGGCGTGGGGATGCTCTTCGACCTGGAGGGGGCGGACAGCTACGAGGCGGTGTGGTACGGCCAGTCGGCCTCGGCGCACTTCGCCCTCTCCTACCTCTTCGACGCCCAGGGGAAGGACCGCTACCGCACGACGATGTCGCAGTCGCTGGGCAACGGGCGCGACTTCTCCATCTCGGTCTTCCACGACGCCCACGGAGACGACGACTACTTCGCCCCCGATCGCTCCCTGGGGTGCGGGGACGTGAACGGCGTTGGCCTCTTCCTCGACGGCGACGGCACCGACCGCTACCGCTTCAAGGGTGAGGTCAACGGAGGCCGTGCGAGCTTCGGCCCGGGCGACCCCTCACCGGGACGCGAAGACCCGCCCACCGTCGGGATCTTCCTCGACCTCGGAAAGGACGGGGACGACTACGGGCGCCTGGGGCTCACGAACGATGGTCGCTGGGTGTCGGAGGGACGCCTTCCCGGGATGCGGGGGATCGCCATCGACGACGGGCCCTAGCTAGGTGCGCCGCAGCTTCTCCGACTTCTCGAGGATCGCGGGGATCGCCTCCTCCATCATCTCCTTGACGTCGGCGTGGCGGTAGGTGCGCTGCTCGAAGGTGCGGCGCTCCAGCGCGCCCAGGAAGCGGGTCTCGAACTCGCCGAAGTAGGAGCCGTAGATGTGGTAGCTGTCGGCCTGGTGCACATAGCGGCCGAGGCGCACCTCCTTGCCGGACAGCTCGGAGATGCGCGCCGCGATCCGGACCTGGAGCTGGACCAGCGCGAACATGTTCATGAACGCCGCCTTGTAGGCGTCGTTCGAGCGGAAGCGGATGTTCGTGTTCAGGAGCCACTCGTCGCCCTCGCCCTGCAGCACGCGACACCAGATGCTCTGCAGACACGCCGGGTCGTAGCAGGCGTTGTCCTCCCACACCTTCCAGGTGATCGCCTGCGCCCGCCGGGTGTACGGGGTCTTCGCGAGCTTGGCGGCCAGGAGCTCGATCTGGTCGTGCACCTCCTCCACCCCCGGCGCGGCGTACCCGAACAACCGCTGGTGGTAGGTGTACTCCCAGCGCGTGTCGTCGGGGTCCTCGGGATCGCGAATGCAGTGGTCCTTGATCCCGTCGAGCACCTCCAGCGTGTACTCCTGCAGGTCCTCGAGTCCGCCGGGCAGGTCCTTGTGGATCATCGGCTCGGCGAGCGGGTCCTTGACCACGATCGTCATCGTGGCGTCCTTGCTGGGCGGATCCTCCGGCTTGTCGTACTCCGTCTTGATCTCGCACCCCTCCCGGTGCACGGCGATCAACGAGTTCTCCCACGCCTCCGCCAGACCATTTCCTTCGACCCACAGAACCGGGATGTTGCCACTCATCGCTATCTCCTCGCGTTGCCGGTGCGCGTCAGCGGTCATTCTGGAGGAGCCGGTTCGCATACGCCAGCCTCGGCTCGTGCGCAATCAAGAGGGGCGCTCCTCGCTCACTTTGGTCGACGCGTACAATGCCCTGCCTGCACCCGCCAGGATTCTCCACAGTTCTCAGTGAGGTGAGATCATGAGCCACGTCGAGACGGAGCACGGCATCAGCAGGCGGCGGTTTCTCTCACATTCCTCGGCAGCACTGGCCGCATTGGCGACTGCGCCAGCGGCGTCTGCGCGTCCAGCGCAGGACCAGCTCACAGCCGGGGAGCTGAATCGCTACCTGAACTCGCTGGGAGCCGATTGGGTCGACTTGGAGCACACCGTCGACACCTTGAAGTCCGGTCGTCCCGAGGTGGAGGTGACCGGTATCGCGGTGGGCTGGATGTCCTACACCAGCTCGTTGAAGAAGGCCTTGGAGCTGAAGTGCAACGTCTTCATCACCCACGAGCCGACGTACTACGACCACCGAGACGGAGACGAATCGATCTTCCGCTTCGAGCAGGCGGCCAGGAAGCGCGAGTTCATCGAGGAATCAGGGATCACGATCATTCGCTGTCATGACGTCTGGGACCAGTACCCCGAGATCGGCATCCCCACGGCATGGGGGAAGCTGCTCGACCTGGGCGAACCGATCGACGGAAGTGGCTTCTTCTACGCCTACGATGGCGAGGGCAAGCCCGCCGCGGAGATCGCCAGCAAGGTCGCATCCAAGGTGAAGCCCCTCGGGCAGCCCGGAGTGCAGCTCATCGGTCCCGGCGATGAGCAGGTCACACGCATCGTCCTCGGTACCGGGGCGATCACCCCGATGTTTCACTTCATCGAAGCGATGCAGGCGGACCTAGCGATCTGCACCGATGACGGATTCACGTACTGGCGGGATGGAGCCTTCGCGATCGACAGCGGCTTTCCGGTTGTCCTCGTCAACCACCCCGTCTCAGAAGAGCACGGCATGCAGCTCCTGGCGAACCACCTGGCGAGCGTGTTTCCACAGGTACCGGTGCATCACGTTCCCCAGCAGTGCATGTACGAGATCATCCCGGGGTAGGGCCCAGGCTAGCTCAGGCGATCATCTGGCAGGCGATCGCCGTGATCCAGGCGGCGTAGGTCCCGACGGCGTAGCCGATCAGGGCCATCAGGACGCTGACCGGAACCAGGCTCTCGCGGTGGTGCGCCGCGACGATCGGCGCGGAGGCTGCGCCGCCTATGTTGGCCGCGCTGGCGATGGCGGCGGTGTGGACGTCGACGCGGAACAGCCGCGCGCCCAGGAGGCAGAAGCCGCCGTGGATGAAGATCCAGATGAAGCCGCCGACCAGGAACGGGACCGCCTGCTCCGCGACGCCCTCCAGCTCCGCGATCGCTCCCATGCGCGCCACGAAGAGGTAGACCAGCGCCATCGCGAGGCTGTGGCTGGCGGGTATCCGTTTAGCGGGCGTGAAGGACAGGGAGATGCCGATGGCCGTCACCAGCAGGATCTTCCACGTCCCCTCGTCGACGATCGCCTTGTTCGTCTCCACGCTCGACGGCAGCCAGGCATCGGGCAGGTACAGCTCGGGGAGCGCGGTGGCCAATGCGCCCGCGACCCAGGTCGCACCGACTGCGATGGCGATCAGGTAGAGGAAGTGCCGCGTCGCCGGCGATTCCTCGTCCTGCTGCATCGCGTGCACGGCCTCGTCCATCCGGCGCAGGCGATCGTCGCTGACCTTCGTGAAGCGCGCGAACCAGCCGGCGATGTTCTTCGACGCGAGCAGGATCGGGAGCCAGACCAGGTACACGCCGGTGTCGGCCAGCACCGCGAGGCCGAACTCGGTCCCGCCCGTGTCGATCATCTCGACGACAGCCGCCATGTTGCCCGTGCCGCCGATCCAGCTGCCGGCCAGGGTGCCGAACGCCTTCCAGCCTTCCGGACCGAGCCAGCCCTTGACGATCAGGAAGGCGATCGGCGCCCCGACCATGACGCCCACGGTGCCGAAGAGCATCACGAACACGCCCTTGCCCATCACCCGCAGCGCCGCCCCGACGTCGACCTTGAGCAGGAGCAGCACGATCATCATCGGGAGCAGGAGCGAGCGAATCGACCCGTAGACCGGAGACGAGGTCGGAATCACTCCGCTGTTGGAGAGGATGACCGGCGTCAGGTAGATGAAGACCAGCGGCGGGAGGTACTTGAACAGCGTCCAGCCGGTTCGCTTCTCGAGCAGGAAGAAGGACGCGCATACTCCCGCGAGGACGGCGAGGATGCCCGCGTGGCTGGTGATCATGGATTCAGGCATGGGTGGATCCCGGGGAGCGCGGCGCAGCGGAGGATACGCGGCCCGGGGGTAGGCGTCGACTCGCTGCCGGCTACCCTGTCCGAGCACGGCGCCGTCCGTGCACGGCGACTGGTCTGCGGCGAGGTGTCGTGCTGCTCAGTCCCGAGCCGGCCGCGCCGGCTTGTGCCCCGGGTACTTGGGCCGGCCGTCGTCGACGTCGATGAGGCGGGACCCGTAGAAGATGTGGCAGGAGGGCTCGAAGGCGGGCGGAATCCGCGGCGGCGAGCCGAAGTCGAACAGCGGCCCGAAGGCGAGGAACATGTTGCGACCCTCGTCCGCGATGGGGGTCCGGCAGTGCTTGCAGCTGAGCTTGCAGGGCAGCACGTGAGCCGCCTGCATCGTGCCGGCTGCATAGGAATCGAGGTCGTCGACGCCGCGCACGAATCGGACGTTGTGCTTGTGGAAGATCACCGCCCATTGAAACGGTGCGCCGTGCAGCCGCTGGCAAGTGCTGCAATGGCAGATCTTCGAGTCGACCGGATCGGCGTCGACTTCGAACCGGATCGCCCCACAGAAACAAGCTGCGGTGTACAGAGGCCGGAAACCGGGGTTCGTCGCGGAGTAGGGCGGGTGGAGCTTCCATTCCATGGGTGGATCCATCTTGACGGTCCCACGCAGGCGGAAGAAGCCGAGGTCCCAGAGGAGCTGATGGGCTACGCGACGGCTGCAGGTGAGTTCGAGGGGGTTCACCTGGGAGGTCTCCAGCGCGTCCCGGTCGATTGAACGGGAGCCCAACTTGGCTACGTCCGCCCTCGCAACATACTGGCAAGTAATATACGGCGCCGTATACACTCTCCCCCATGTTCATCGGCAGGGAGCTCGAGCTCGAAGTCCTCGAGGAGCTGGCGGACTCCGGCCGCCCCGAGCTCTTCGTCCTCTACGGTCGCCGGCGCGTCGGCAAGACCGAGCTCCTGCAGCGCCTCTGCGAGGAGCGCCGCGCCGTCTACTTCCTCGCCGCCCAGGTGCGCGAGCGCGACAACCTGCGCGCCTTCCGGGACGCCCTGCGCGATGGGCTCGGGGGAGACGCCCTGGTGGAGGGGATCGAGTTCCCCGACTGGTCGACGGCGCTCGGCTTCGCCGCCGAGCGCGCCGGCGACGAGCGCCTGATCGTCGTGCTCGACGAGTTCCCCTACCTCTGCGACTCGAGCAAGGGCCTGCCCTCCCAGATCCAGCAGTTCTGGGACACGCGCGGGAAGTCGAGCTCCCTGATGCTGGTGCTCTGCGGCAGTCAGGTCTCCTTCATGGAGAAGGAAGTCCTGGCGGAGCGCTCCCCCCTCTTCGGTCGCCGCACCGGTCAGCGTCGCCTGGAACCCCTGAGGCCCACCGAGACCCTGGCCTTCTTCCCGCACTGGTCGGTGCGCGACCGGGTGACCGCCTTCGGGATCCTGGGCGGGATGCCCGCCTACCTGCGGCGCTTCCGCGACGAGCGGGGACTGGGCGAGAACCTCCTGCGCGAGGTGCTCCGGCCGGAGGGCTACCTCTTCGACGAGGTGACCTTCCTCCTGCGCTCGGAGCTCACCAACCCGACCACCTACAACTCGATCCTGGCCGCCGTGGCGCGCGGCGCGGAGAAGGTCGGGGACATCGCCCTGACCGTCGGGGTCGACTCCACCACCGCCAACAAGTACCTGCACGTGCTGCGCGAGCTGCGGCTGGTGGAGCGCGAGATCCCGATCACCGATCCCGATCCCCTGCGCTCGCGCCGCGGTCGCTACCGCATCGCCGACCGCTTCCTGGCCTTCCACTTCCGCCACCTGCAGCCCAACCTCTCCCTGGTGCACGCCGGCCGCGGCGCGCGGGTGCTGGAGGAGTTCATCGAGCCCGATCTGCCGCGCCTCTTCGACGAGGCGCGCCTGGACTTCGTCTTGAGCCACCTGCGGCGCGAGGCGGCGGAGGTGATCGGGGAGGAGCTCGTCGAGACGGGGCGCTACCCGGGCCGCTTCGTGCGCGCCGTGGGACGCACCGCCGGCGACGGCACGGTGGCTGCGGTGGTGGTCCCCGACGGGGTGCGCTCCACCGCCACCCTGGAGAACGAGCTGGGGGAGCTGGCGGCGGTATTCGGTGACCACCCCCAGAAGCTGGTCTATGGGATCACTTCCCGAGCGGACCGGCCCCTGGAGGTCGAGTTGGTACCGGAGGACGAGCTCCTGTGAGCGGCATCGACGAGGAATTCCAACACTACTTCGGCGCCCTGGATCGCGCCGGCGGGGCGGATCGCTGCTACCTCTGCCGGCGTACCTCGGCGGAGGTGAAGGCCTTCTTCGGCTTCGACGAAGACGGCCTGCCCCTCGAGGCGGGGCAGTACGGCATCGAGGACGTGGTCCTCGAGCACTCCGACATCATGAGCTACCGGGGTCTGAAGCCGGTCTGTGCGGTCTGCCAACTCAACTTCGACGCCATCTTCGCGCTCGACGAGGAGGAGGAGCTCTTGGCGCTGCTGCGCCAGTTGCGGGATCAGCGTGACGAGCTGTGGCCCCGCCAAGAGGAAGAGGGGCACGCCGACCCGAGCGATTCCTGACGGATCAGGGCCCGACGGCTATCCTCTGGCGCTTCATGCCCTCCCCCACCGAGCCCGAAGATCGGCGTTCCCTCGAGCTGGGTCGCGCCACGAAGTGGATCTTCCTCTCCGCCCTGGTCGGGGTCGTGGGAGGCGTGGTGGCGTGGCTCTTCAAGGGCATGACCGTGTTCGGCATGCGCTGGCTCTTCGCGGCGCCGAGCGGGATCCAGGGGGAGGGGCTGAACCCCGACCGCGCGGGATGGATCTGGGTGCTCCTGATCCCAACCCTGGGGGGGCTGCTCGTCGGCTGGTTGATCCATCGCTACGCCCCGGAAGCGGAAGGGCACGGCACCGACTCGGTCATCCGCGCCTTCCACCGCATGAAGGGGGTCGTGCGCCGGCGGGTGATCGCCATGAAGGCGATCACGTCGGCCTTGACGATCGGCACCGGCGGCGCGGCGGGGCAGGAGGGACCGGTGGCCCAGGTGGGCGCGGGCATCGGCAGCAGCCTGGCCCAGACCCTCTCCCTCTCCGACCGCGACCGCAGGCTCTTCCTCCTCTCCGGCGCCTCGGCGGGGGTGGGCGCCATGTTCTGCTCCCCCCTGGGGGGCGCGCTCTTCATGCCGGAGGTGCTCTACCGCAAGGAGGAGTTCGAGGGGGAGGCGCTGGTGCCCTGCATCATCGCCTCGATCTTCGCCTTCGCGACCTTCACCTCGATCTCGGGGTCGCACCAGGCGGTGGTCATCCCGAGCGAGCTCCAGCAGCACCTGCACTTCGACAACCCGCTCTTGCTCCTGCCCTACCTGGTCCTGGGCGTGCTCTGCGCGGCGGTCGGGTGGTTCTACACCAACGCCTTCTACGGGATCGACGCCTTCTTCAAGCGCCTCTCCCTGCCGCGCCCCGCCAAGCCCGCCATCGGCGGCTTCATGCTGGGTCTGCTCGCGATCGCGATCGCCCCCTGGGTCGACGGCCAGGGGATCTTCTTCGGCGGCTACGGGCTGATGCAGAGCGCCATCGCGGGCCAGATCGCCGTGGGTGCCCTGGTGGTCCTGGTGATCGCCAAGGTGCTGGCGACCTCCTTCACCATCTCCTCCGGTGGCTCCGGGGGCGTGTTCGCGCCGGCCCTGTCGATCGGGGCGCTGCTCGGAGCGGCGGTGGGCCTGGGCGCTCAGAAGCTCTTCCCCGAGCTGGTGGAGCACCCCGCCCCCTTCGCCCTGGTGGGGATGGGCGGCTTCTTCGCCGGTGTGGCCAAGGTGCCGGTGGCGTCGGTGGTGATGGTCTCGGAGATGACCCGCGGCTACGCCCTGCTCGCGCCCCTGATGCTGGTGGCGGTGGTGCACATGATGCTCTCCCGCGCCTGGACGATGTACCGCGCCCAGGTCGGCAGTCAGGTCGATTCGCCGGCGCACACCGGGGACTTCGTGATCGACGTCCTGCAGAGCCTGAAGGTGCGCGACGTGATCGGCGAAGTGCGCCCGCCCAGGCTGATCCACGAGGACGTGACCCTGCGCGGCGCGATGAAGATCGTGGCGCAGTCCCACGAGACCCACTTCCCGGTGGTCGACGACGAGGAGCGCCTGGTCGGCCTCTTCTCCCTGACCGACCTACGGCGCATCATGCTCGAGGAGGAGGTCGGGGACTTCGTCATCGTGCGCGACTTCATGGGCGAACGCGTGGTCACCATCACCCTCGAAGACAGCCTGCACGACGTGCAGCGCCTGATGACGCGCCGCGGCGTGAACGCCGTGCCGGTGGTCGACGAGGAGAACCCGCGCAAGGTGATCGCCCTCATGGAACGCAACGTCATCGGCCGGGCCTACGCCGAGGAGCTGCGGCGGCTGAAGGAGGGGAGCTGATTCCCCGCGCGCCATGCTCGACCTCCCCTCCCGCGGCGCCGTGGACGAGGCGATGCGCCGCCCCGGAACGACCCTGGTGCTGATCGA
Source organism: uncultured Planctomycetaceae bacterium (assembly GCA_964507325.1). Classification (GTDB taxonomy): domain Bacteria; phylum Planctomycetota; class UBA1135; order UBA1135; genus CAZDQL01. Next base: position 26,793 of record CAZDQL010000034.1, read on the forward strand.
CTCGGAGTGCGAGTGCTCCGCCCAGTGCGCCCATCCCGGCCTGCGCCTCTCCCTCGAGCACCCGCGCCGACCGGACCACCTGGTGCGGGTCGACTCCACGACCGACGCGGAGGCCTTGGCCCGCGCCCGGGAGTACTTCGTCCCCTACCCCGAGAGCGCGCCGATGATCGTCCTGATGGGGGAGGGCATGCTGCTGGCCATGTTCCAGCGCGAGGACCTGGATGGACGCTCCCCGGAGGAGGTGGCCGGCGCCCTGCAGGGGGCCTACGACCGCTTCTGCGGGCAGTAGCGGCGCGGAGCTCAGATCCGCCAGCGCCGCGACGGCATGCGCACCGCCATCACCGGGACCTCCGCCTTGGAGAGCACGGCGTAGGCGACGTTGCCCAAGAGGACCCGCGACAGACCGGTGCGTCCGTGGGTGCCGATCACCACCAGGTCCGCGTCCTGCGCCAGGATCGACTCGACCGGCTCGCCGTCCATCCAACGCCCCTCGTGGGAGACGCTGCCCCAGTCCGTCTCCATCAGGAAGGAGTCGAAGGCCTCCCGATCGGCCTGGCGATCGAGCTCGACCAGGTCGGCGTCGGTGGCTGCCCCCGCCTCGAGCGCCTCATCGGAGTAGGACCAGGTCGGGGGGCGGTGCACGTGCAGGAGGATCACGCGCGCGTCGAAGCCCTGGGCCAGGGCACGCGCGCGGTCGATCGCCAGTCGGCTGTGGGGTGTCAGATCGGTGGGCACCAGAATGCTCTCCGGAGAGCTCCACTCCCCCGGCTGGACCCACACGTCGCAGGGCGCGTGCCCCAGCACGGCTCGGGTGGTCCCCCCGAAGTCGAAGTGCCCCCGCTGCTCGTGGGGCCCGAGCACGATCAGATCCGTCCCGCGCTCGGCCGCGCGCGTCAACAGCGCCTCGGCTGCGGGGGCGTGGCAGGTGTTCAGGAGGGAGCGGGCATCCCCTTCGGTGTCGGCCACCAAGCAGTCGAAGCGCGCGCGAATCGCCTCGGCCGCGGATTCGGCCACCGCTGCGCGCAGTACTTCGGCGGCCTGCGAGTGCGCCCGCCCGGGGGCGACCTCCTCCAGCTCGTGAGCACAGAGCACTTCCAGCTCGCAGCCGAAGCGGCGTCGCATCTCCAGGGCCACCATGACGGCAGCGGAGGTTCGATCCTGAGCATCGAATCCGACCAGCAGGTCGCGCGGCGGAACCGGATCGCACATCTGGGGTCTCCGGGAGGGCAATGAGACTTGCATCTCGATTCTATCCGGTAGAATTCGGCCACGATGGCCGTCAGAGACGTCTTCGCCGGCATCCTGCGCAAGAAGGACCCCCACGGCGCCCTGCGCAAGACCCTGCGTACCCTCGATGGCAAGCTCTCCGACGAGGAGGCGGTGCTCCTCTACGAGCTCGCCACCCGCGTGCGCGAGGGGGTGATCGTCGAGGTCGGCAGCTACCGCGGCAAGTCGACGATCGCCCTGGCGCTCGGGTCGATCGCCGGCGCGGGCGCCGCCGTCTACGCCATCGAACCCCACGAGTCCTTCACCGGCCCGCTGGGGGGGGAGTTCGGTCCCCAGGACCGCGTGGTCTTCTTCCGCCAGGTGCTGGAGGCGGAGTGCGCGGAGACGGTGCGACTGGTGAACCTCTCCAGCGAAGTGCTCGCCCCCGGCTGGAAGACACCGGTCGGGCTGCTCTGGATCGACGGTGATCACGGCCTGGAAGGCACCCGTCGCGACGCCGAGTGCTGGCTCCCCCACCTCCTGCCGGGCAGCCTGGTCGCCTTCCACGACACCCTGGACGAGACCCTCGGTCCGCACCGCGTCGTCGGGGAGCTCTGCGACGGCAAGGACTACGAGCTGGTGCGGCGGCTCAACACCACCGCGGTCCTCAGGAAGAAGGCCTGAGCCGCTCCCGGTACCAGGCCAGCTCGGCGATGGAGGCCTGGGCGTCGTAGTAGGCGTCGTGGGCGGTGCCCCCGGAGAGATCGGCCGCCGGGAAGGCGGCGCGCAGCGCCTCGGGGTCGTCCTTGTCGAGCAGGCTCGCAGCGGGTCCCCCGAGCTTCGCCAGCCACTCGGTCTTGAGGGTGCTGGCGTCCACGCACCGGTAGTGCAGCCGCTCGGTGAAGCGCGGCAGGTCGCGCCGCGCCAGGAACCAGTCGTGATGCACCGAATTGCCCGCCAGGATGGGCCGTTCCGCAATCGCCGCCGCCGGTGGGCCGACGACGGCGTCGAGGTAGCGGGAGAGCAGCTCGTCTGCCTCCTCGGCCGTGCGCCGACTTGCGGCACAGCGCTCGAGCACGCCCGCCATCTCGGTGCGATGGAACTCCTCCCCCACCCACCCCTCGGGCAGGGCCAGGTAGGCGTTCAAGCCGTTGGCGACGAGGCACTCGGAGGGCACCCCCGCGGGCGCGGCGGCGGGAAGCAGGGGCGTGAGCTCAGCGTCGGTCACCACCAGCGCCACCTGGATCAGGTGCGCGGCTTCGAGATCCAGCGAGGTGTACTCGGTGTCGAACCAGCAGTAGCGGACGGTGGGAGGGGCGGTGTTCGACATGGCGGCCAGATCCTAGCGCGAGCCGACAGCCCCTCCGCGACCGAGTAGCTCTAATCGCGGGAGATCCCCTGCAGGGTCCGGAAGGGCCGGATCACGGTCCGCTCCAGCTCCGAGCGCGTGTTCTCGTCCAGATTCGGATGGGCCTCCTCGAACTCCGCGAGGCGCATGTCGAAGGCAGCCAGGCTGCGCATCCACTGCCGGCGCTGCCCGGCGGGATCGCCGACGCCGACGAAGGTCGCCAGGTCGGAGCGCTGGACGCGCAGCATGTCCACCCGCGCGGCCAGCCGATCGACCAGGGCAGTGGTCTCGGCGGACGAGAAGTCCCTCGACTGCTGCTCCTGGAGCTGAACCTGCTGCTCCGGCGGCAGTCCCCCATCCGGCGCCAGCGAGGTCGCGGTCTCGTCAGCGGGTGTGACGCACGCGCAGGCGAGTGCCAGGGCGCACGGCGTGATGAATCTCATGATCTCCTCCTCGAAATCAGTCCCGGCCTAGTGACAGAAGCAACTCGTCGAGGGGCTGGTCGACGTCGGCGCGCATGCTGACCAGGACCAGCTCGCTGGTGGTCACCGCCGAGCTCTGGAGCCGACGCCGCCGCAGGTCGAGGTGGCGCGCCACGCCCCTGACGTACTGCTCGCGGAGGAGTCGACCCAGTGGATTTGGGGTCTCGGGGAGCCTCTGGCTGAGCGACTCTGCGCGTTCGACGTCGCCGGCCAGCTCGGCCACCGCCGAAAGCTGGGCTTCGGTACCCACGATCGCCCGCACCACAGGCGCCTGGCAATCGATGACCGCCGCCTGCTGCATCGGAGCACGACACCCCCCCAGCGCCAACAGAACCAAGCCCCAGATCCCCTTCATGACCCCCCTTGGGATTCCCCCGTCGAGACGGCGTCGAGCCCCCACGGTCAACGCCACGAAAGATTTCGGCCGTTGCGGGAATCGAAGTTGAGGGGATCCGGATCTGAGACCGCGAAGCGCTAGGGCTAGCGGGTGGTGGGCGAGCCGTCGGCGAAGACCCCGCTGAGCTCGTCGTCGAGCTCTCCCCCCGAGCGCCAGTACTTCCACTCCCCGTGCCGGCGTCCACCCCGATAGGACCCCTCCGCCATCAGCTGGCCCATATCCGACCACTGGCGATGGACCCCCACCGGTTCGCCGTCCCGGAACTCCCCTTCGGAGCGCTTCAGGCCGTTGGCGTACCACGAGGAGCGTTTGCCGTTGGGCTTGCCGTCGACGTACTCCGTCTCCCAGAGCTTGTTGCCGTCGGCGTCCCACGCGACGTGCACCCCCTGCTGCTCGCCCCGCACGTAGAGCCCCAGCTGGCGCAGGTTCCCGTTCGGGTGGTAGAGGGCGTGCTCGCCATCCAGGAGTCCGGCGGCGTAGTGGCCGACCCAGTACAGACACCCGTCCTCGCTCCAGAGGCTGCGCTGCCCACTCAGCATGCCGTCGGCGTAGAACCCCTCTTCGCGCAGAACGGAGCGCTCGTCCCACTGACGGTGAGGCCCCACCTGACGCCCCCCCTGAAAGCGACCCTGCTCGCGCAGCCGGCCCCCTGCGTCCCAGGCGCGGTGTAGTCCCGTGGCCTGACCGCGTTCGTAGAAGCCCTCGAAGGCCAGGGTGCCGTCTGAGTGCCAGCGCTGATGGCGCCCGTCCTCCTCGCCCGCGACGTACGCGCCGCGCGCCTGGACCGTTCCGTTCTCGTGCCACCAGGTCCAAAACCCGGTGCGCTCCCCTTCGTTGTACTCACCGGACCAGAGCTTGGTTCCAGCGGGAGACCAGCACTCCCACTGGCCGTGCCTCCCAGCGCGTGGGATGCGCGTGCGGTCCTCCAGGTGGTCCTCCTGCGTCACCAGGGCCCCATCCAGGAAGGCGCCGCGCGCCTGGAGCTTGTGGTTCGGGTAGTAGAAGAGCCACAGCCCCCGAGCGGCGGCGACCCCGCTCTCGTGGATCACGACCCGCCCTTCATAGCGCTGCCCACCCGTGGACTCGTAGCGCGCGGTGCGCCGCTCCATGCGGGATCCGCAAGCGGCCAGGGCCAGGCAGGCCAATAGGAGCGGAGCTGCCAGAGAACGGGAGGAAGGGCGGAGGAGAACTGAGCGCGGGGACGGCATGTGGAGGAACCTGCGTGTCCCTTTTCGGCAGCTGCCGACCTCCGACTCGCGTCCTGTCCCGGGAATCCCCCTCCGACAGGGGGGAGCCCTACCACACCGGACGTAGCACCACGGTGCGGCGCTGGCCCGTGCGGCTGAGCTCCAGCCGCACCTCCTCACCCTTGCCCCTGGCGGTCACGACACGCGAGAGGTCGTCACGGCTGGAGATCAGTTGACCATCGACGGCGACGATCACGTCCCCCAGAACGATGTCATCTCGGCCCTGCGTCTGCAGTGGGAGGATCCCGGCATCGTGAGCGGAGCTCCCGGTCTGGACTCCGCAGATTACGATGCCGAAGTCGAGTCCCTCCTGCTCTTTCCATCCCGCGAGTTCGAGTCCCTTGTTGCTCTCGCTGTCTGCCGCCAGCAGCAACCCCACGGAGGGCAAGCTCTCGAGACCATCGGCCAGGATCTCCGGGATGACCTGGTTGATCGTCTCGATCGGCACGGCGAAGCCCACGCCACCCCCCGACGAGCCCTTGCTGGCGATGTTCACGCCGATCAATTGCCCGGAGGAGTTGAGCAGCGGCCCCCCCGAATTGCCGGGGTTGATCGCAGCGTCGGTCTGGATCACGCCCGAGATCTTGGCCCCCCCCGCCACTTCAACGTTGCGGTCGAGCCCACTGATCACACCGACCGTCAACGTGTGGTCCAGCCCGTAGGGATTGCCGATGGCGTAGACCTTCTGCCCCACGAGGAGCTCTGTGGAACTGCCGACGTCGATCGGGGCGAGCTTCTCCGGCGGGGCCATGATGGCCAACACCACCAGGTCGTGCTCCTCACTCATCGCAAGAGGGACCGGGAGCCAGGTGCTTCCATCCGCCAGCGACACCTTCGTCGCGTGGCCGTGGTCCCGAATCACGTGGTAGCAGGTGACGATGTAGCCACGGTCGTTCCACACCAGACCCGATCCGACGCTGTCGGGCAGGGGTACGACGCCCGGTTGATCCAACAGAAGGTGTGCGGGCGCGCCACTCGCGTTCACGTGCACGACCGAGGGAGCCACGCGGCGGAAGATCTCCACGTTGCGTCGCTCTTCCTCCGTCAGGGGCTGGGTCAAGGCCTGCGAGCCGGGGCCGTCCAGGTCGAGGGGATCCCCATCGGCGTCCCCCCCCCTCTCCGACTGCCACAGCAGCACCGCCAGGGTCGCGGTCGCCGTGCCGAGGAACACGATGGCGGCGAAGGCCCAGAGCCCGGTGGTCGATTGCTCTCCGGTCATCCCTCAGCTCCTCCTCCTCCGAAGGCAGCGTCGATCGCCGCGCGCTCTTCCTCGGAGAGGATCAGCGCCCCCGCGGCTGCGTTCTCCCGCGCCTGCTCCACATCGCGCGCCCCCGCGAGGACGCTGGTGACCCCCTCCCGTTGGGCGGTCCAGGCGAGCACCACCTGGACCAGGGTGGCCCCGTGGCGGAGGGCGATCGGGGCCACCGCGCGCTCCAGGGTCGCGAGCACGGCGCGCCGGTTCTCGACGCTGAAGAGGGGACTCCTGGCGCGAATGTCGTCGGGAGGGAAGCGGCGCTCGGGACCCACCGCTCCGGTCAACAGCCCCTGCTCCAGCGGCGAGTAGGCCAGGACCCCAACCCCCGCGTCCGCGCACCAGGGGAGTACGTCACCCTCGATCTCGCGTGTGAGCAGGCTGTAGCGCACCTGGTTGGCGGCCAGGGGCACGTCGCCCAAGGCTGCGCGGGCCTCCTGGCACTGCTCGACGGAGTAGTTGGAGACACCGATCGCCTCGAGCTTCCCCTCGGAGCGCAACTCGAGCAGGGCCCCCATCGTCGCCGCGATCGGGGTCGTCGGGTCTGGCCAGTGCACCTGCACCAGGTCGAGGCGTTCGACGCCGAGCCGCTTCAGGCTGCGCTCGACCTCCAGACGCACCGAGTCGGGGCGCGAGTTGCGGTGGACGCGCACTCCCTTGCCGTCGGGTCCGGCGGTCTCGAAGAAGAGCTCGCCCCGCCCGTCGTCCCAGCGCAGGCCGACCTTGGTCAGGACGCGGACCTCCTCGCGGCGGCCCGCGAGCGCACGCCCCACGACCTCCTCCGAGCGGCCGAAGCCGTACATCGGCGCGGTGTCGACCGCCGTCATCCCGGCGTCGAATCCCGCGCGCAGCGCCTCCAGGGAACGGTCGTCCTCGGCTCCCCCCCAAGCCCATCCGCCGAGGGCCCAGGCGCCGAAGGTCACGCAGGGCAGCTGGATACCGGTGCTCCCGAGCGGGCGCTCTCTCATGCACGCACTCTAACCGGACCGCCGCCAGCGTCGATGACCCGGATCGGCAGTTCGTGTACACCACTCCCCCTCCCCACCGCTATCGTCGCCGCTTCGATGGGTGCGCGACGGGAAGAGCTGGGAGCCCTCAGCGGACTGGCCTGGCCGATCGTCCTCACCAACCTGGGGACGATGGCGATGGGTGTCGTCGACACCCTCATGATCGGCCACCTCGACGACCCCCGGGCGCTGGCGGCGGCGGCCCTGGGCAACGTCCTGGCCATGGGGACGATGCTGCTCGGAATGGGGGTGATCTTCGGGATCGATCCCATCGTCACCCGGGCCCACGGTGCGCGGGACGGAGCGCGCGCGGGACTGGCCCTGCAACGGGGTCTGGTGCTGGCCCTGTTCGTCGGGATCCTGATCGTCCTGGTGTGGACGCGCTGCAAGGGGATCCTGGTGACCTTCCGGCAGGATCCAGCCACGGCGGAGATCTCCCACGGCTACATCCAGGTGCAGCTCTGGTCGGTCGTTCCCTTCCTGTGGTTCGTCGCCCTGCGCCAGTACCTACAGGGGCGCGGGATCCTGGCGCCGATCCTGTGGGTGGTCGTCGGCGCGAACCTGATCAACGCCCTTTTGAACTGGGCCCTGATCTACGGTCACCTGGGTCTGCCGCCCCTCGGCGTGCGGGGAGCGGGGATCGCCACCGCCTGGGTGCGCACGGCGATGCTCTTGGGGTTGGTCGCGATCGTCCTCGGGGCGCGGCTACACGCCGCGGCGTGGACCCCGTGGAGTCGGCGCGCCTTCGACCCCCGGGGTCTGGGAGAGGTGCTGCGCTTCGGTCTGCCCACCAGTGTGCAGATGGCCCTCGAGGTGTGGGCCTTCGGCACGGCGACCTTCATGGCGGGCATGCTGGGGGACACGCCGACCGCCGCCCACGCGGTGGTGATGAACTTCGTTAGCCTGACCTTCATGGTCCCCCTCGGTGTCTCCGCCGCGGCCTGCACCCGCGTGGGGAACTTGATCGGTGAGGGGCGCAGCCGGCGCGCCGACACGGCCGCCTGGGTCTCCTTCGCCATGGGCGGAGGAGTGATGGCGGTGGCGGCGATCGTCATCCTGGCCACGGGCCCCCTCGTCCCGTCCCTCTACTTCAGCGACGCCAGCAGCGGCGAGGGTCGGGAGATCGTGCTCGCGGCCACCGCCGTCCTACCGATCGCCGCGGCGTTCCAGATCTTCGACGGCACCCAGGTGGTCGGCTGCGGAATCCTGCGCGGCATGGGGCGCACCCTGCCCGCCGCGGCGATCAACCTGGTCGGCTACTGGCTCCTGGCCCTGCCGCTGGCCTACTGGATGACCTTCCACCGGGGGCTGGGCCTGCGCGGGGTGTGGTGGGGGTTGGCGATCGGGCTGGCGATCGTGGCGGCTGCGCTCTTGATCTGGGTCCGACTGCGGGGGCCCTCGCGCGATTCCGCGACGATCAGCGGGAGGTAGCCCGCGCCTCCCCGAGCAGGACCGCCATCAGCCCGGCGCGCAGCGCGGGCCACGCCTCTTGGGCGGTCGCCCGGCGGTCCAATTCGACGGTCAGGATCGGCACGCCGCGATCCCGCCCGATCAGGGAGCCGAGGGAGCCGGGGGTGGCGTAACCCATCTCGCTCACCACCCGCCAGCGCGCATCGAGTCGCTCGGCGGCTCGAGCCATGCGCTCGGCCTGCTCGCGAGCCGGGCCGTCGTAGTTGACGTAGGGCCCACCACGGGCCGCGTGCAGGACGATCACCAGGTCGGGGTCGAAGGCGACCAGATCCCAGTAGAGCGCTCGCGACTCCGGCTCGGAGAGGGAGGCCGGTCCCCGCCGCAGGGAGGGGGAGAAGTTGGTCGCGGGCCAGTTGCGGTTCAGGTCGACGCCGCGGGCGTTGAAGCGCCGCTCGGCCACGGTGCCGTCGGGGTTGGCGTCCGCCAGCAGGCGCAGGGTGATCTCAGGCGGGAGATCGGTGGTGGCCAGGAGGAGCAGCCGTTCGGCGTTCAGCACCGCCGGTCGCTCGTCGCCGTGGATGCCGGCGATGAGGTACACGATGCGCGGGCCCTCGCCGCAGGTCACCGCGTGCAGGGGGCGGCCCTCCACGGAGGCTCCGATGGTGGTCCAGGGATTCGCTCGAACGGCCTCCACCACGCCGTAGGGGCGCAGGGTGCCGGTCGCCCGGGGCACGCTGCAGGCGGCGAGGCAAAGGAGCAACGGGAGGAGGGTTCTGGGCGACATGAAGAGCGATCGAGAGGCGGCGTGTTCAGTATTCGGCCACGGCGGGAGTGGGCTGGAGTCTCAGCCCTCGTCGTCGAGGAGGGTCTCGATCTCGCCGCGAGTCGGTGCGCTCCTCGCTCCCCGACGCCCGACGGAGAGGGCGGCCGCGGCTTGGGCGAAGCGCACGGGATCGTCCAGGTCCTGCGCCACCGCCGCCGCGAAGGCGCCGGCGAAGGCGTCCCCCGCCCCCACGGTGTCGACGACGGGGACCTCGAACGCCGGGCGTAGCGCGTCGTCGAAGACCCCCTGGGCCCCCAGGGTGACGATCGCGCGCCGGGCACCCAGTGCGACCAGGGCTCGCGCCTGACGCTCCGGATCGCGTTCACCGGTGAGCTGCTCCGCCTCGATCTCGTTGGGCAACACCACGTCGACGCCGTCGAGCTCGACCGCGCGCGCGGGGGCGGGGTTCAGGATCAGGAAGTCCGCCTGCGGCCGGGTCCACGGGGTCTCGAGCTGGGTCAGGAGCAGGTCGTGCCTCCCCTCCAGACGCAGGAGCGCGTTGGCGCCGGGGGCGACGCTGATCTGGTTGCGACCCTCCGGGTCGACGGCGATGATCGCCACGCCGGTGGCAGCCTCCACCACCGTCAGGCCACTGGCGTCGATCCCCTCCTCCTCCAGGGTCTCCCGCGCCCGCCGGCCGTACTCGTCGTCCCCGACGCAGCCGAGGAAGCGCACCGCGGCTCCCGCGCGGGCGGCCGCCACCGCCTGGTTGGCGCCCTTGCCGCCGGGGAGGACCTCGAAGCTGCCGCCGGTGACCGTCTCGCCGGGTCGCGGCAGGGGCGCGCCGCGTACGACGAGATCGACGTTGACGCTGCCGGCGACGGTGAGGGTGCGAGTCACGGGGGCAGGGTAAGCGTGGCGGCAGACGAGGGCTAGCCCGGTTCCCTCACCAGCGTCGAGTCAGACCCGCCCCAGGTGGTCCCCAGTGAACGAGTTGCGGCCGATCATCCGCAGGCGACCTCTCTGTAGGTCGTCGAGGACGGATCGGCCGCAACTCGTTCACTGGGGACCACCTGGGGCGGGTCTGGCCGGCGGTGGTGAGGGAACCGGGCTAGTATGGGCCCATGCGTTGGACCAGCGTGTGGGTCGTCGCAGTCCTCGCGTGCTGCGGGCCGGCGAGTGAGCCGGGAAGGGACGAGATGGGCGGCGTGGAGATCACCGAGCGCTTCGTCGAGGTGGGTGGAGCGCGGGTGCGCGTCCTGGAGTCGGGGCCGGCGGAGGGTCGAGTGCTGCTCCTCCTGCACGGCGCGCGCTTCACGGCCGACACCTGGCGCGAGCTGGGAACGCTGGAGCGCGCCGCGGCGCAGGGGCTGCGGGCCGTGGCGATCGACCTGCCCGGGTACGGGAGCTCCCCCCCCGGAGAACTCGCCGCCGAGGACTTCCTAGCGGCACTGGTCGAAGCTCTCGAGCTCGATCCGCCGGTGGTCGTCTCCCCCTCGATGAGCGGCGTCTTCAGCCTGCCCTTCGTGCTCGACCACCCCGAACGGGTCGCAGCCTTCGTCCCCGTCGCGCCGGCGGGACTCGACCGCTACGGCGCGCGATTGAGGGAGATTGCGGTACCCACCCTCGTCATCTGGGGCTCTGACGATCGGGTCTTCCCCCTCAGCGCGGGGGAGGAGCTGGCGCGCGCGGTCCCGGGGGCGCGCTGGCTCCGGCTGGAGGACGCGAGTCACCCCTGCTACCTCGACGCGCCGGAGAAGTTCCACTCCTGGGTGCTGCAGTTCGCGGCTGAGCGGTAGGTCGAGCGGGACTACCGCTGACCCCCCGCGTACCCCATCCCCTCGAGGTCCTCCCGGTGGGAGGGGTCCATCCGCACCGTGGAGTCCGTCTCGTAGCGCCCCGCCGCGAGGAGCGCCTCCAGCGCGCGGGCCATCTCCCCCGCGCGATCGGGCTCGTCGAGGATCAAGTTGCGCTCCTCCCGCGGATCGACGTCCAGCCGGTACAGCTCGTGCTCTCCGTCGGAGGAGTGGAGCAGCTTCCACTCCCCGCGGTAGAGGGCGGTGCGCACGCGCCGGAAGCGCTCGCGGACCTCGGGGTCGGGGTGGAGCAGGTCGGGGAGCCGGCTGTAGTAGTTCTCGGCGACGAGCTCCCCCTCCCCCACCGCGCGCGGAAAGGTCTGCGCGTGCCGCGCGCCGATGCCGATCGTGTCCAAGACGAGCCGCGGCAGGTGCGTGGAGGTGAGCACCGTCTCCTCCACCGCTCCCTCCATCTGGCCGGGCGCCTTGACGATCAGCGGCACGTCGAGCGCCTCCTCGTAGACGTCCTTGGCGTGCTCCACCAGGTCGTGCTCGCCGAAGTACTCGCCGTGGTCGGAGGTGACCACCACCAGGGTGTTCTCCCACGCCCCGCGCGCGCGCAAAGCGTCGAAGAGCTCCCCCAGGGCTCGATCGAGATTGCGCACGGCGCGGTCGTACTGCGCCTCGACCACCGCGCCGATCTCGCCCGGCTCCTGGCCCTCGACGATCACGCGCTGGTAGAGCTGCTCCAGGAGCTTGGCCGGGAACTCCAGCGGCGTGTACTCGTACTCCCCGGGGCGCGCCTCGACGTTGTAGGGGCGGTGGGTGTCCATGTAGTTCAGGAAGAGGAACCAGGGGCGCCCCTCCTCCCTTCCGTCGATCCACTCCAGCGCCTCGCGGTTGAGGACGCCGGCGCGCTCGCGCTCGATCTGCCAGGTCTCGAAGCCCTGGTGCAGGCCGAAGGCCCCCTTCAGGTAGGCGGCGTTGGCCACCACCCCACCGGTGGCAAAGCCCTCCTCGCGCAGCACCTCCGCCAGGGTCACGTGCTCCTGCGCCAGCGGATGGCAGTTGTCCACCTCGAGGGTCCGGGCGTCGAAGGAGTGCGCCCCGTGGGCGTGGGGATCGCGGCCGGTGAACATCGACGCGTGACTCGGCACGGTCCAGGGGGAGCTGGACCGCGCGCGCCAGAGGGTCGCTCCGGCGGCGAGCTCGTCGAGGGCGGGGGTCAGTCCGCCGCTGTGGCCGTAGCACCCCAGGCGATCGGCGCGCAGGGTGTCGAGCACGATCACCACCACGTTGGGCGGGGGGTCGGCCGCCGGCCCGCAGGCGGCGACCAAGAGCAGGGGCGTGTAGGGGAGGAGCTTCACGGTGAGAGGGGGTTCTACGCGGGCAAGCCCCAACCGTTGGCGCTCGCGGTCAGTCGCGATCGAAGGCCAGGTAGCGGTAGATCTCCTGCGCCGACTCCTCCAGGGTCGCGGCGTGCTCCCGGTACTCCTCCACCGTGGGCAGCCGGCCGAGGATCGCCGCCACCGCCGCCAGCTCCGCCGACGACAGGTAGACGTTCGCGCCGTCCCCCAGGCGGTTGGGGAAGTTGCGGGTCGAGGTGGAGACCACCGTGGTGCCCGCGCCGACGCGCGCCTGGTTGCCCATGCAGAGGGAGCAACCCGGCAGCTCGGTGCGCGCCCCGGCGGTGGCGTAGGCGCTGTAGTACCCCTCGGACACGAGCTGCTTCTCGTCCATGCGGGTCGGCGGCGCGATCCACAGCCGCGTGGGGATCTGACCCCCGTGGGACTGGAGCACACGCGCGGCGGCGCGGAAGTGGCCGATGTTGGTCATGCAGGAGCCGATGAAGACCTCGTCGATCGGCGTGCCGGCGACCTCCGAGAGCAGCTTCACGTCGTCGGGGTCGTTGGGGCAGGCCAGGATCGGCTCGCGGATCTGGTCCACGTCGATCTCGATCACGGAGGCGTACTCGGCGTCCTCGTCCGCCTCGAGCAGCTCGGGGGCGGCGATCCAGGCCTCCATCGCCTGCGCGCGCCGCTCCAGGGTCTCAGCGTGCTGGTAGCCGTCGGCGATCAACTGCCGCAGGAGCGCGACGTTCGAGCGCAGGTACTCCTCCACCCTCTCCTGATCGAGCTGGACCGTGCACCCCCCGGCGGAGCGCTCGGCGGTGGCGTCGGAGAGCTCGAAGGCCTGTTCGACGGTCAAGTCGCCGAGCCCCTCGATCTCGATCACGCGCCCCGAGAAGACGTTGCGCTTGCCCTGCTTGGCCACGGTCAGCTCGCCCGACTGGATGGCGGCGTAGGGGATGGCGTTGACCAGATCGCGCAGGGTGATCCCCGGCTGCAGGCTGCCCTTGAAGCGCACCAACACCGACTCGGGCATGTCGAGGGGCATCGTCCCCAGGGCCGCGGCGAAGGCCACCAGGCCCGAGCCCGCGGGGAAGGAGATCCCCAGCGGGAAGCGCGTGTGCGAGTCCCCGCCGGTGCCCACCTGGTCGGGCAGGAGCATGCGGTTCATCCAGGAGTGGATGATCCCGTCGCCGGGGCGCAGGGACACCCCGCCGCGAGTGGTGAAGAAACCGGGCAGGGTGCCGTGGGTCTCGATGTCCACCGGCTTGGGGTAGGCGGCGGTGTGGCAGAAGGATTGCAGCACCAGGTCCGCCTGGAAGTTCAGACAGGCCAGCTCGGTCAGCTCGTCGCGCGTCATCGGACCGGTGGTGTCCTGGGAGCCGACGGTCGACATGCGCGGCTCGCAGTACTGGCCGGGGCGCACGCCGGGAAGCCCCGAGGCGCGGCCGATGACCTTCTGCGCCAGGGTGAACCCGTGGCCGGTGTCGGGCGGGGGTGCGGGGGGGCGGAAGACGGTCGAGGGCTCGAGTCCGAGGCTCTCGCGCGCCCTGGCGGTCAGGCCGCGCCCGACGATGAGCGGGATGCGTCCCCCCGCCTGCACCTCGTCGAGCAGGACCTCGGTCTTCAGCTCGAACTCGCTGAGCGTCTCCCCCGCCTCGTTCACGATGCGCCCCTCGTAGGGGAGGATCGTCACCACGTCCCCCATCGCGAGCTCAGTCACGTCGCACTCGATCGGTAGAGCGCCCGAATCCTCCATGGTGTTGAAGAAGATCGGCGCGATCTTGCCCCCGAGACACACGCCGCCGGCGCGCTTGGCGGGCACGTGGGGGATGTCGCGGCCCATGTGCCACAGCACCGAGTTGGTGGCGGACTTGCGCGAGGAGCCCGTCCCCACCACGTCCCCCACGTAGGCCAGGGGGTGGCCCTTGGCGCGCACTTCTTCGAGCTGGCCCAGAGCGTCGTGGATCCCCTCGCGCGGGATCTTGAGCAGCGCCAGGGCGTGCAGGGGGATGTCGGGGCGCGACCAGGCGTCGGGGGCGGGGGAGAGGTCGTCGGTGTTGGTCTCCCCCGGCACCTTGAAGACGACGATGGTGAGCTGCTCGGGGAGCGGATCGCGGCTGGTGAACCAGGTGGCGTCCGCCCAGGACTGGAGCACGCGCTGCGCGCGCGCGTTGCCGGCCTGGGCCTTGGCCTCGACGTCGTCGAAGGCGTCGGAGACGAGCAGGGTGTGCTCGAGCCGGGCGGCGGCCAGGTCCCCCAGGGCCTCGTCGTCGAGCGCCGCCACCAGGGGCGCCACGTTGAAGCCGCCGAGCATCGTGCCCAGGATCTCGATCGCCTTGGGCGCGTCGACCAGGGGGGAGCTCGTCCGCCCCTCCGCCACCGCCGCCAGGAACTCCGCCTTGACCCGGGCCGCGGGATCGACGCCGGCGGGCACCTGCTCCTGGAGCAGCTCCATCAGCAAGGCCTCCTCCCCGGCGGGGGGATCCTGGAGGAGCTCCACCAGGGCGGCGGTCTGCTCGGCATCGAGGGGCAGGGGCGGAATGCCGAGGGAGGCTCGTTCGGCGACGTGCTCGCGGTAGGTCTTCAGCATGATCTTGGCTCCGTGGCGGGGGAGTGTAACCGCATTCCCGGCGGCTCACTGCTGCGCTTCGTCGCGCGCGCGCGCCAAGAGCTCGGGAAGTTCCATCTCCGACGCCCAGTGGTTCAGGTACTCGTCGTCGAGGTGCGCCCCCTGAATCCGCAGCAGGGACGTGACGTCGCGCCACTGGGTCTCGGAAGCGCAGCCACCACTCCGATACCAATCGAGCTTCTGGAGAAGAATGTCCTCGGCGGACGTCACCGCGACCGTCTGTGCGCTCTCCGGATCGAGGACCTCACGCCGCGCTCGGCCCCACTTGCTCGCGTGCAGACCGCCTTCGGGCGGAACGAAGACGTCGACCTTGACCATGCGTTCCAGCCGAATCAGGTTGAAGGACGCGCGCTGCTCGATCGCCTCCCGGATGGAGTCAGCGTCGGCGTACCAGGCCTCTCCCAACGCAGCCAGGAGGGGCTGCACGTGTCCATTCCTGAGCGCCGCGACGAAGTCGACGTCCAAGGTGAAGCGCGGCTCCCCCCAGACCGCAGAGGCCATGGAGCCACCGATCAGGTAGGGCACCCCGAGGCGGTCGAATTGCCCCGCCAGTTCATAGGCCGCCTGGATCGCGTCGTCATTCATGGCTCATGAACGACTCGCCTGCCCGGCTCGGGCTCGGGCGAACAACTCGGGGCCCAGCCACCTCTCCGCCAGTCTGAGCTCGAGTTGCTCTTCGCTCTCCTCGGGGAAGAGCCTGCGCAGCCCCACGAGCTGCAGAGCACGGGCCGTGCACCAGGCGCGGCGCAGCACCGCCACCTTCTCGGAGGGACTCATCCGGCGGTAGTGGTCGTCCAGCATTCGCTGGACGTCCGGGGATGTGTCACGGGGCCGCATGCATGCGAGACTACGAGTCAGTGCTCGACTGGGGTACGGCCCCGTTCCGTTTTCTCTCACCTCCTGGTCGCGTTACGCTGGGCCGCCGTGCCCCCCCATCCTCTCCTGCGCCGACCCGCCGTCATCGTCACCGCGCTGGCGATTCCCGTCCTCGCCTGGCTGGCCTACGGCTCGCTCCTCTCCCACGCCATGCTCGGCTGGGACGGTTGGCCGATGGCGCTGACGGCGCGCGTCGCGAGCGTGGGGGACTTCTTGGCGCTCTTCACCGAGGAGCTGATGGACGGGCGCTACCCCATGGGGGACTTCTACCGCCCGATCACCAGCCTGACGATGGCCATCGACTGGGGGACGAGCGGCTTGGATCCGGTGGGGTACCACCGCACCGACCTCGTGATCCTGATCGCCAGCTCCCTCCTCTTGGCGTTGGTCACCGCGCGCCTGGGGGGAGCGGTGGCGGGGCTGATCGCGGGGTGCGTCTTCCTCCTGCACCCCGTGCAGCTCGAGCTGCTCTCGGTGCCGGCGCGCCGGGCGGACACTCTGTGCCTCTGCTTCACCCTGGCGGCGCTGGCGGCCCAGCCGAAGCGCGAGGCGCCCCTTCGGGGCTGGCGCTACGCAGCCATCCTGCTCCTGGCCCTGGCGGCGTCCGGCTCCAAGGAGAGCGGCGTCTTGGTGGCGCCGGCAGTCCTCTTGTGGCGGCTGATCGTCGAACGCGAGGGGATCGGCCTCGCCCTGCGCCGCAGCGCACCGGTGCTGGTGGGGGTGGCCCTCTACGTGGCGGCGCGCATGGCGGTGCTGGGGGGCATCGGCGGGCACGACGTGACGCAGACGGAGACGGTGGGCACCGTCGGCCTCTTGGGTGGCGTCCTCTCGGGAGCCCTCGCGCCGCAGCCCCTCTGGGGCTTCTCCGGCGCGGCGGTGGCGCTCCCCGTCGCGGCTCTGCTGGGGATCGCGAGCGTCCTCTGCGTCCGCGCCCGCGAGGACGCGCGCAGGCCCCTGCTCTTCCTCGCGGGGTGGGCTCTGGCGATCCTGGCGGTGACGACCCTCGCCGACCGACTGCACGACTGGTACGCGATGCTGGTGGCCGCGCCGCTGGCGGGGTGGATCGGCGTGGTGGCGGGGAGGGGGCCGCGTCCGCCCGCGACCCAACCGAAGCTGGCCCTGGCCCTGGCGGCGGCGGTGGCCCTCGGCTGTCTTTGGCGCTCACCGCTCTTCACCCCCTACCCGCTGCTCGACGCGGCGAGCGACCTGACCCGACTGCAGTACGAGCAGCTCGAGCGGCTGATCGAGCGGGAGGTCGGAAAGGTCGAGGAGGGGGGCGTGGTGCAGCTCAACCCCTGGATCCCGATGCTGGCTCCCAACGCGGACGGCTCGGACGTGCGCAGCTTGATCCTGACGACCGACTACACCCTGCAGGCGTGGTGCGAGCTGCGCTGGCCGGGGGTCCCCTTCCGGGTGACCTTCTTCCAAGGACGGGGGCTGGCGCGCCGGCCCGGGCTGGTGCAGGTGCAGCTCGTGCCGGGGCCGGAGCCGTCGTGGGTGGGCGCCAAGCGCTGAAGCGGTGTCAAACTGAACTGCCCCCCTTCGGTGTGCATCTCCGAGGCCGCCCCATCGACGACCAGAGTCGGACCCGCATGCTGAGTGCCCCAGGGCAGCCGTCCGCCCGCTTCCGGCTCGTCACCCCTCCGGCGGGGCCTGCTCCAGCGGCCGGATGCTCCAAGTCCTTGCGGGCAAAGGTGCTACGGCGAGCAGTGCCCCGAAGAGCCCATCGAAGGGCGGCAGTTCAGTCGCGATCCCCTCGGCTCGACCACTGGGCGAGCCGCAGATCCAGCTCCCGCAGCCGTTCCGGCGCGTGCTCGGCGATCCCGGCCTGGACGTAGAGACGCCGCGCGCGTTGGAGGCGCGCGACGGCCTCGGCGAAGCGCCCCGCGGCGGCGTCGTGCTCCGCCAGCTCCTCCTCGCAGTGCCCGACCCACTCGCCGTCGTTCGGCCGCCGGCGGAAGGTGTAGCTGCGCTCGGCGCGTTCGGCGACCGCGCGCAGCAGTGCGAGCGCCTCCTCGGCCCGCCCCGCGATGCGCAGCCCGTGGGCCAGGGACCAATCCGCCACCAGCCGGCGGTGGGGATCCTCGTCGTCGAGGGTCGCCTGGTGGGCTTGCTGGAAGGCGACCAGCGCGTCCTCCATCAACCCGCGCTCCTCCAGGAGCCAGGCGAGCTGGGTCCAGAGCGCCGCGACGAGGCGGTCGTCCCCCAGGGGTTTGGCCGCCTCCAGGGCCCGGCGGCACCAGCGCACCTGACGCTCGTCGGTGGCGGTGGCGGCTGCCCAGTGGGCGGCTTGGACCGCTCGCACGCCGAGGTCCGCGGCTCGGGCGACCTCGTAGGCCTGCCCGAAGCTGGTCAGAGCCTCGTCGACCGCCCCCGCGTGGCGTTCGAAGACTCCGCGGGCGATCAGCCAGCGCGCGAAGCCGGCCGGGTGCTCCGGCCGAGCGCGGTCGCCGGCGCTCTCGAGCCAGGCGCGACCCTCTTCGGCGGTCCCGGTCAGGACGTGCAGCTGGGCCGCCTGGGCGGTCGCCTCGACGAAGAGCCCCTCGTCCCCCTCTCCGCTGGCCGCCGCGGCGGCCATCTTGTAGGTCTGCAAGGCGTCCTCGTAGGAGCGCGCGTCGAAGCGCGCGTCGGCGCGCTCCAGGAGCTCGGCGGCCTTGGCGTGGGAGCCGGGGACGTCCCGGGTGGTGGAGACGCAGGCCACCAGGATGAGACTCGTGAGGGAGAGGGCCAGACGCATCGCGGACATGGAATCGAGAGCCTACCACCTGTGCCCTGCGTGTCGAACTGGGCAGGGCTGGACCGCTACACTGTCCGCGCCCACGAGGCTGAGGGGAACCCTTGCAGCACCGGACGATCATCGCCGGCGTTGCGGTCGTCGCCGTCTCCGGGCTTACGTTCCTCGCCCTCGGCGGTGGAGCGGGGGCCGGGGGCGGGGGGGCGGCCGTGAGCGCCCTCACGATCACGCGCGCGGCGGAGCGTGGGTCGACCGCTCCGCCGGTTGCGAGGGGGGGCGTCGGAGACCTGGAGATCCCGCCCGCCGAGCGCCTCGCGGCGGAGGCCGCCGCTCCGGGATCCGCCCCGGTCGTCGCTCTGGACGGAGACCAGGGCGAGCTGACCGTGCTGGTGCACGAGGAGGCGAGTCGCCGCCCCCTCGCGGGCGTGCGCCTGGTCGTCTACGAGCCCGGCGCCGCGGTGCAGCGCCGATCGGTGGACTCCTCCCGCGGAGGACTGGCGGCGAGCCCCCTGACCGACGGGATGGGCCTGGCCACCTTCGACCTGCCCGCCGGCCGTCCCCTGCGGCTGGCCGTGCGCGGCGAGTCGGCGGGGGCGTCGAGCGCCGCGCTCGTGGTGGCGCCCCTGGTGCGCGGGGAGCAGCGCCGGCTGGAGGTGGCCCTCGCCACGGGGGGGCGAGTGGATCTGCGCGGCAGGCTCCTCGACCGCGAGACGGGGGAGCCGATCGCCGGCGCCGAGATCAGGGTGCGGCGCGGCGAGCGCTTGGGGGGTGAGCCGCAGGCGTGGTGCGCGCCGGGAAGCCCCGACGCGGCGAGCGACGCAGCGGGGTGGTTCCACCTCGCGCCACGAGCCCACGGTGTGAGGGGCGCCCAGGTGGACGCGGTCGGCTACTCACCGGCCCTCTTCCACCTCCCCGACGCGAGTCGTGCGGAGGAGGAAGCGCTAGTCGTCTCCCTCTCCCGCGAAGCCAGCCTGCGGGTGCGGATCGACTCCCCCGACGTGCCGTCCGATGCCCTCGCCCTGCGCGTGTCGGCGGGATGCGAAGAGCTGGCGGTGACCGACGGAGCGGCCCTCGGCGGCGCGGAGCTCGAGTGGTTGGCGCCGGTCGCCGTCGACGGAGGGGCGAACCTCTACCACCTGCCGGCCCACGCGAGCTTGGCGGTCGAAGTGCTCTCGCAGGGGATGCCCCTGACCAGCGAGCCGACGCCCTTGGTGCTCGCCCCCGGCGAGGTGCGGGAGCTCGAGATCGACCTGGGCGCGGGCTCCGAGCTCCTCGGCACCTTGACCGACCCCGACGGCCGCGCGCTGGCGGGGAAGGAGGTGTGGCTCGTGCCCGCGAACCACGCCGGCCCGATCTCGCTCGCTAGCCGCCGCGCCCTGGCCTCCGTACGCGACCGCGCCCGCACCGACTCCAGCGGGGACTTCCGCTTCGAGCGAGTGCCCAGCGGGGATTGGTGGGTCGGACCGGCCCCCACCTCTGAGGGGGATGCCCTGGCGCCGATCGCGCGCTGGCTGCACCTGCCCGAGGACGCCGAGGAGGTGCGCGTGGCGGTGAGGGCCCAGCCCGGTCTGCACCTCTCGGGTCGGGTCGTCGACAGCACGGGCACACCCGTCCCGGACGCGCGCCTCTGGCTGCGCGCCCTCGGCGGCGAGGGGGAGATCCTGGGCACGGCGAACGAGACGGGCCACTTCCGCCTGGGCCCCCTCGCCGCGGGTCCCCACGAGCTGGCCGCCCTGGCGGAGGAGCGGCCGCGCCGCATGGGCAGCGAGGTGATCCTGGTCAGCGCGGGGGATCAGGGGGTGGAGGTGGCGCTGCACCCCGGAGAGACGATCCGGGTGGTCGGGCTGCTCGAGGAGGGCGGTCTGGCGCCGCTCGAGGCCGCGTTCCTGACCCGCCTCGAGGGGCGGGAGCCGGTTCTGGCCGCGGCTGCGCGCACCACCACGGGCGCGCGCGCGCTGGAGCTCACGCCCCTCGAGCCCGGCGCTTCCTACACCCTGGTCGTGGTGGACACCGAAGGCCGGGTGGGGATCCGCGGCGACGTGACGGTCGCCCCCGCGGAGGTGCGGGAGGTCCAGGTGCACTTGACCCCGGGGGCTCGCCTGCACCTCAGCAACGCCAGCGTCGGAGAGACGCGCGTGTTCGTGCTGCACGAGGAGGCGATCGTCGCCTCCGAAGAGCTCGAGCCGAACACCCAGAGGGAGTTGGTCGTCCCGGAAGGCGCGTCGATCGTGCGCAGCGTGGGGGAGGACGGCGCGGAGGGGCAGCGGCGCGTGCAGGCGCGGCTCGGGGTGCTGCTCGAAGTCACGCTTCCGCTGTGAAGTGAGACTCGGCGATCTGAGCTCTACAATGCTCCTGCTCGGACCACTCGTTCAGGAGGATTCGCCATGGAGAAGAGCTGGCCGACCGTGAGGCCCGTGTGCCTCGGGCTGTTCGCATTGGTCGTCACGGCATCCCCGGCCCAGGCCCAGGAGTTCGACGTGCTCGCCTACAGCATCGACGCGAGCATCGAGGGGGATCAGCTCGTCGAGACGGTCACCCTGACGGCGACTTCGAGGCGACCGGTGAAGGCGCTCGATCTGGAGCTCGCCTCCTCGATGGAGCTGCTCGCGTGCCGGCTGGACGACGCCGAGGTCCCCTTCGAGCGCGCGCAGTGGGACCTGAAGCTCGACCTGAAGGCCGCGGGATCGCCCAGGGGCGAGTTCACGCTCCACTTCGAGCTGCAAGGCAGTCCCTACAACAACCAGCGCAACCGGTTCATTCGGACGGTGATTTCGGAGGAGCGTGCCTACATCCGCAGCCAGTACGCCTGGTACCCGCGCCGGCCGGACGACCCGGCGACCTACGTGACCCGACTGACGGTGCCGCAGGAGTGGTTGGTGCGCACCGCCGGGGATCTGGTGGAACAGCGTTCGGAGGGAGACCGCCGGGTCTGGACCTTCACCCTCGACGCGCCCTGCCGCAACGTGGGTCTGGCCGCCGGGCCCTACGTCGTGGTGGAGCGGCAGGGCGAGGGTGGCATCGAGTTGGACGCGCTGGTCAGCGAAGAGCACCGCGCGGGCGCCGCCCGTCTGCTGGAGATCGCCGAACAGGCGATCGGGTTCTACTCCACTCTGCTCGGGACCATCGACCAGGAGCGCTTCACCCTGGTGGAGATGCCCGCCGCCTTCGGAGGGGGCAGCGGGTACGGCGAGACCGGCTACGCCCTCATCGGCTGTGAGGCGTTCGAGGACCCTGAAGGCGCCACTTGGGCCGAGTCCCTGGTGGCCCACGAGGTCGCGCACACCTGGTGGGGTCGCGAGGTGCTGTTCGACGACTTCGCCAACGAGATGCTCGCCACCTACTCGACGCTGCGCTATCTGGAGGAGATCCAGGGCGACGACCCTGCCCGCGACGAGCGCAGGCGCTTCGTGCAGCGCATCAGCGCGGTCGCCTCGCAGCACGAGCTCGTGGCGCTGGACACGATCCGGGGCTGGGGAGGGAACACACACCCCGCCGTCTACAGTGCCTGCGCCTACGACCGGGCCGCGATGCTCTTGCACGCTCTCGAGCGCGAGATGGGCCGCGAGCGCTTCGACAAGGCGCTGGGCAGGCTATTCGAGGCCAACCGCGGGAAGAGCCTCGACTACGCGTCGGTGCGCAAGGCCCTCGGCGGTTCGCGGTACAAGCGGATCTTCGACCAATGGGGCAGCGCCGCACTCCCCACGCTACGCGAGGAGCACGTGGTCGAGGAGTCGCGCTCCTCCTTCCGCGTCTCGGGGACCCTGCGGCAAGAGGGGACCGACAGGCCCTTCGCGATGGAGGTCACCCTGCGCACCATCGGCGGTTTCCGATACCGGGATCACGTCGTCCGGATGAAGAAGCACGCCGTCGAGTTCGAGTTTTCTTGTCCCTTCGAGCCGCAGAGGATCGTCATCGACCCGCACTACCACCTGATTCGCGGTCTGGGTGCTCCCCCAGACCTGAAGACGCTGGACGAGAAGATCTTCGCGGTGGCCAACGATCCCGATGCCGACGACGCCGCCCTCCTCGAGCGCACCATCGAGACGATCCGCGAGGTGCTCGCCATGGGCCCGGCGTCGGAGAGCGTCTACCACACCGCTCTCGGGCGCTGTCTCTTCCGCCTGGGCGATTTGGACCGAGCAGTCGAGGAGTTCGAAATCGCCCTGAAAGGGGGCGCAGGCGGACCCTTCCACCGAGCCTGGATCCACCTGCGCCTCGGCTGCATCCACGACCTGAGAGGGGAGCGCGACGAGGCCGTGTCGTACTACGAGAAGACGCTGGCGGCCCCGGAGAAGTACGCCGCCCAGCGCTCCCGAGCGGTGCGCTTCAGCGAGAACCCCTACAGGGGCTATGCGATCGACGGCTAATCGTCGGCCACCTCCACCCCGTAGGCCTCGGCCAGCCGCCGGTGGAGCTCGTCCATCATCTCGATCCACCCCTGCGAGCGCTCGTTCGCACCGACCATCGTCGGCAGCTCGAGGAGAGCAGCGTCCGTCTCGCGGGCGACCTTGCCCACGTGCTTGCCCTTGGACCAGCTCGCGGTCAGCACCACCTTCACCTCCTCCCTGCGCATGCCGGTGATCAGGGTGCTGAGGTGGCGCACCGTCGGCGGGATGCCGGGCTTCGGTTCGATCGAGCCGAAGAGCCGGATGCCGCAGGCGCGCAGCAGGTAGTCGAACTCCTGGTGGTAGGTGACCGCGCTCTCGCCCTTCAGGGCGGCCTGGATCTTCGCCCAGCGCTCGGCGGCGGCGGCGTAGCGCTCCTTCCAGGCCTCGAAGCGCGCGTCGTAGTGGGCTTTCCCCGCGGGATCGACGCGCAGCAGGCCGGCCAGGATGCAGCGCATCATCTGCGGCCCTCCGCGCGGGTCGAGATTCACGTGCGGGTTGCCCTGGGGGTGCACGTCCGCGCCCTGCCGCCGGTCGATCGTCTCCGGCACCTGGATCGCTTTCCAACCCTCGGAGGCGTTGACGAAGCCTTCGCCCCCCGGCTGCACGCGCTTGTTGCGCGCGGCGCGCAGGAGGCCGGGGACCCAGGCGTGCTCGAGGGAGAGGCCCACCTGCACGAAGAGGTCCGCGCGGCTGGTGGCCACGATGTGGGAGGGCTTGAGCCGCACCGCGTGCAGGTTCTCGCGCCCCTTGGCGATCGAGGTCACCTCGACCCGGGAGCCGCCCAGCTCCCGGGTGAGGTCGGCCAGGTCGGGGATGGTGGTCACCACCCGCACCTGGGCCGGCGCGACGCCGACGAGAATCAGCAGGAAGAGCGGCCGCAGGAGTCGTCGCAGCACGGCGATCACCAGTTGACCCCGTGGGAGTGGGGTCCGAAGAAGTTGGTGTACTGCACCAGGAAGGTGGTGCTGTCCCCCCCTTCGTCGCGGTCCACCTGGGTCACGGCGAAGCGCAGTCGGGCGTACTCCGACAGGGAGCGGCTGTAGTACAGGGTCAGCTCGCTGTCCTCCGGCTTGGAGGGCTCGGGGTGCTCGAAGGCGCTGTAGAGCAGGCCGAAGGAGTTGCGCTGGTCGAAGGCGCGGTCGATCCAGCCGTAGTAGCCGACGGCGTCGTCGTCGAAGACCTCGAGGGTGTCGTCCGACTCGTCCCCGGGGGTGCCTTCGTCGTCGACCTCGGCGCCGATGTCACCGTCGAAGAGGAGCGCCTCGACGCCGAAGGTCCAACCGGTCAGGCCCGACTCGCCGGTGATGCCGTAGGTCAGGTCCGCGCCGAGCACGCTGTTCGACTGCCCGGCCAGCTCGAAGCCGCTGCTGTCGAGCTCGTAGGTGAACTCGGGCACCTCCCGCAGGGAGAGCCCCCACTGGAAGACACCGGACTCCCCCACGTCGCTGAAGCCGGTCACCCGCGCGGTCAGGTTCAGCTCGTCCAGCTCGCTGCGGTCGGGGATGTGGGCTTCGCCCCCGTGCTCCTCCTCGTCATCGCGGTCGTGGCCGTGGTCGTGGGCGTCGAGGAGGGAGTCGAACACCCCCAGCGAGAAGCGCACCGCCGAGGCGTCCCCGGTGGCGAACCAGTGGTCGACCTGCACGCCGGTACCGGCCAGCTCCCCCCCCAGATAGGCGCGCAGGGCCGCGGGACGATCCGGGTAGGCCAGGTCGTGCACGTGGCCCTGCATCTGCTTGCCGAAGTCGATGAAGAAGCGGCCGGAGCGCAGGGTCGTGTTGCCCTCGAAGCCGATGTAGTGCACCGCCGCCTCCTCGAGCTCGATCTCCTCCTCGTCCGCCACCACGACGGCGTAGACCCAGGCGTTGGGGTCGATCCAGGCGTTGGTGGTCAGCTCGAGGGAGCGCAGGGTCAGGTCGAATCCCTCCTCGTCGCTGTCGTCGATGTCGGCGTAGTCGAGAATGGCGTCGATCACGCCGCCGATGGCGGGGTTGAACTCGTTGGAGAACTGGTCGGTCTGGCCGGCGTTGACGCGCGGCATCCCGGGGGTCTGGAAGCCGGAGCCCTGGGCCAGGGCAGGTGGGGCGAGAAGGGTGAGTGGGAGCAGAAGGGGTAGGAGTCGCATCGGGTGTTCGGGTAGGGGTCGTCTGGGAAGGGGAGCGGCCGACGCACACCTCCTCCGTGCAGAGGAGATGCGCGAACAGCACGTCACACTCACCGCCAGACCGCTTGGCGCGGTGGCGGCACGTCGGGGTTCAGACGACCCCAGGCGGTCCGCGCTCGCTCTCGGGGGAGCGCCGCGACTTGCGCGGACAGGACTGCGGCGCTTCCGGCGCCGCTCGCCGTGCCTCTCGGGGTGCACCCAGGCGCTCCGCCGGCTGCTGGGGCGAGACCCCCGAGAAGAGGCACAGGGTGCAATCGTGGTGCCCGTGCTCGTGGACGTGCTCGACGACGGGGCCGGTGTCGGCGTGGGCCGCACAGCAGCCGGGGACGTGCCTCGTCGCTCCGAGCTCCTCGACGCCGTGGAACAACGCACCGTGGGGCGCGCCCGTCAGGGCGAGACCCAGGGCCACCAAGCCCATTAGGAGCCAGCGGCGCGCGCGTTCGGCGGGCGGGACCATCGGCGCAACTCCAGGGGCGCCCGCGCGAACTGTCAAGGTGGCGAGCTACTTCTCCTCGGTGGGACCGTCGAGAGCCGCCGCCAACCCCGTCTCCGCCCCCTCCAGGGCCCGGGCCAGGGTGCGGAAGAGGAAGGCGTCGAATGCCAGTCCGTAGAGCGGCGCGATCACCATCCCGGGCAGGCTGGCCAGGAGATCGTTCGAGGAGACCTGCGCCTGCGCGTTGGCGATCGCCGAGAAGGTGGCGATCAGGGCGCCCATGAAGCCGATCACCCCCGCCGCCAGGCAAAGGCCTCCGACGTCGCGCAGGACCGCTGCGCTGCTCGCGCGCCGCTCCGGAGGCAAGTCGTCGGGGCGTGCGGCGAAGGCGTCGCGCAACGCGCTGAGCAGGGCGCCGGGGCCGTGGCAGGCGAAGGCCCCTATCGCCGGCAGGGCCAGGACGTAGGCCAGGATCGGGAGGTCGAGCAGCAGTCCCGGAGAGGGGACCAACTGGCGACCGACGAGCACCAGCACGCTCCAGAGCAGGACGAGGTGGACGATGCGCGAGATCGACATGACGGGCCTTCTTTCAGTGGATCGTGCGAGCGGGCCAGGCGACGACGAGGGAGAGGGCGACGGGGGGGATCAGGAAGAGGAGCAATCGCAGGTCGTTCCACCCGCCGAAGATCCGCCGCTCCCCCACGCCGGCGCGCAGTGCTGCAGCCGTGGCGGCCCCACCCAGGGCGATGCGCCCGATGGCGAGGGCCGCGGCCGGTGTGATCGTCGAGTACAGGACCAGGGACGCGATGAGCACCGGCGACGCGTGCTCTTCCCGCGCCTGGAGATCGCGCACCAGGAAGAAGGCGGCCGCGGCGGCGAGCAGGGACACGAGCAGCCCCGCGTCGACCACCGCGCGCGAGCAAGCCGCGAGGGCGCGCTGGGCGGCCGGTAGCGTGCTCGGCCGCTCGATCCCGCAGAGGAAGGCGCCGCCGGCGCGCAGCGACGCTCCGTCGGTGGCGATCAGCCCCCCGAGGAAGCCCAGGACCAAGATCGGGAGGACGGGGCCTCCGAGGTCCACCACCAGGTCGGCGATCGTCTTCGTGGCACCGCCTCCCTGATCCATCGCCTCCAACCAGGGCGGTCCCGGCAGGATCATCCCCCCACCGAGGGCCAGGGCGACGAGCAGCAGGAGCAGGATGGGTCTCAGCGGTCGCACGTCGATCACCTCGAGAGTCGTTCCAGGAGTCCTTCGCCCAGGGCCAACCCGCGTCGCGCGAGTCCGTCGCTCCAGGCCTGGGCGTCGTCGGGGGAGGAGAGCCACAGGGGCAGGCTGGCCGCCAGCGCGACGGCGGCGGCGAAGAGGACCGGCCCCGCTGCGTTCGGCCGAGGCGCGGGGTCGGGGAAGGCGCGGGAGAGCAGTTCTTCCGGCACCGGCGGCGGCGCGTCGGGCAGCGCCCGCAGGGCGGCGAGGAGGGGGTCGTCGGCGCGGTGGCTCACGACGCCCCCCCCATCCTCTCGCGCAGGCGCTCCAGCCCGCGGGCGCTCCAGCTCTGGGCGGTGCGCAGGGACACCCCCAAGACCGCCGCCACCTGGGCGTGGGTCAGGCCGGCCACGTGGCGCAGCTCGACCGCCGCGCGTTCGGTGGCAGAGACGGAGGCGAGGGCGCGTTCGAGCCGCGCCTCCTCATCGGTTCCCCCGGCAGTCGGCGCCACCTCCGCCTCCGACCGGCTGGCCGACCGCTCCCGTCGAGCGCGCCGCCGCCTGCCCCGCAGGGCGTCGCGCACCCGGTTGCCCGCGATCGCGAAGAGCCAGGGGCGCAGGTCCTCCCCGCGGAAGGTCCCCGCTCGGCGGGCGGCGGTGAGGAAGGTGTCCTGGAGCACGTCTTCGGCGTCGTTGGGGTCGGGCAAGAGGCGTTCGAGGAAGCGCAGGACGACTCCCGCGTGCCGCGCGTACAGCGCGGCCAGCGCTGCTCGCCCCTCGGCCGGGGAGGACCCCGCCAATCGAGCGAGGAGCTGTCGATCGTCGCCCGTCATTCGAGCTTCCATTCTCCAGACGCCGCCGCCCTCCCCGAGCCCGCAACGAAACTGAACTGCCGCCCTTCAGTGGGCATAGCGGGGGACTGCTCGTCGTAGCACCTTTGCCAGCAAGGGTTTGGAGTACCCGGCCGCTGGAGCAGGCCCTACGAGAAGGGTGACGGACCGGAGGCCGGCGGACGACTGCTGTGGGGCAGCTTGGAGGGGCACCTGGATGCGGTAGTCGAGAGGCCGACGTCCGAGATGCACATCGAAGGGGGGCAGTCCCGAAACGTTGGGGATACGTGGAGGCGGCCCGCCGCCCTCCCCCTCTCCCACCCCTACATTTTGTGTTGATCGACCCTATGCCACCCATATGATGGGTCTCATCCGTGGCGAGAGTGGGTATCGCCCCGGCGAGTCCCGCGACCAGGCCCGCGGCCTCGCCGATCGGCGCGGTGGAGCGGCCGGCCCCGTGGGTCGGCCGCTCGCTGTTCAGCACGCCTGGCGGCATCGGGAGGTCGAGGGCAGAATCGCCTTTGGCTCTCTCTTCCCGACTCCCTTCCCCCCTGGAGGCTTCCGTGCGATCTCCCACCATTCTTCCCCTGGTGCTTCTCCTCTCCGCCGCCGCGTCCGGCCAGTCCGCCGACGCTGGCGAACTGCGCCTCGACGGGCGCACCTTCACCCGCGTCGAGCAGCAGGCCAACCAGTTCACTCGCAGCAGCCAGGACGCGGTTGCGATGGCGCGCACCCCCGCGGGGGAGACGGTCGTCGTCTGGCAGAGTCGTCGCCAGCAGGAGGGCGCCTACGGCGTCTACGCCCGGCGCTACGCTGCGGATGGAACGCCCCTCACCGCGGAAGTGACCCTCAACGCCCGATCGGAAAGCCACCAGATGCAACCGGCGGTGGCCCTCGACGCGCAGGGATGCGCGTGGGTCGCTTGGCGCTCCTTCGGTCAGGACGGCGCCGCCGGCTCGATCATCGCCCGGCGCTTCGCGGCCGACCTGGCCACGGCCACCGCTGAGGTGATCGTCAACGCGGAGGCCGCGGGGCATCAGACCGATCCCGCCATCACCGCCCTGGCCGGCGGTGGAGCGCTGGTGGTCTGGCTCTCCCCCGACGCGAACGGCACGCTCCAGGTGCACGGGCGCCTGCTCGACGGCGACGGCGCTCCGAGCGGTGACGCGTTCCAGGTCGACGCCGGCAAGGGGCTCGGTCACCGCACCCCCGCGGTGGTCAGCGACGCCGCCGGGACCGCGGACGTCGCCTACGCGCGCCTCGACGCCGAGGGAATCCCCGCCGGCGTCTTCCTGCGCTCCATCGCCCCCGGTGGGGAGCTCGGTGCCGAGCGCCGCGTCGACGTGGCCGGTGGCGTGCACGCCATCGAGCCCGCGCTGGCGGCGGCGAACGGCGACCTGCTCTACGGCTGGCTGGAGTCCGAGAAGGACGGCTACGGCCTGCGGGTTCGTCATCTGCGCCGGCGCGGCGAGGCCCTCGTCGCGGGGCCGGTGCGCGAGATCGAGGCGGGCGAGGGTCGCGTCAGCGGCATCGCGGTGGCCCTCGACGAAAGCGGCCAGGGGCTGGTGGTGTGGAACCGCCACGCCGACGGGCCCAAGCAGGACGCGGGACTCTGCGCGCAACGCCTCGGTCGGAACGCCAAGCCCGTGGGCGAGACCTTCCGGGTGACCGGCGCGAGCGAGGGGACCCAGCGGATCGCGGTCGCCACCACCGGCGCCAAGGCGGACCTCCTCGACGACGGTCGCATGGCCTTCGCGTGGCACGGCGACGCGGGGCTCGGGGACGAGAGCGCGGCCAACCTGACCCTCCTGGTTCCGGAGGGGCTCGAGCTGCCCACCGCGGTGGCGTGCACCGACGCGCCGGTCTTCGAGGACCCCGGTGCGGGGATCGCCCGGCCGACCCACGAGCCGCCGACCTTCGATCCCGATCAGATCGACGACGGGAGCGACGACGTGTTCGATCCCGCGGCGGGAGTCTTCGACTTCAAGGCCTTCGACAACACCGGCTGGACCCCACCCGATCCCGAGATGGCAGCCAGCCCCAACTACCTGATGGGGATGGTCAACGGCGGGATCGCGGCTTGGGACAAGGCCGGAACGAAGCAGTGGGAGCAGGACATCAACGGTTCAGGCGGCTTCTGGGGCTCGGTCGGAGCGAGCAACTTCGTCTTCGACCCCGAGGTGGTCTGGGACTCCCACGGGGAGCGCTGGGTGGCCTTCGCCAGCGACGCCAACAACGGCTACGTCCTGGCCGCCTCCGCCACTTCCGATCCCAACGGGGCCTGGTACAAGTACCGCATCGACACCGCCCCGATCTTCGGGACCGCCTTCATCGACTCCGGCAACCTGGCGGTGGACGAGAACGTGATAACCATCACCGGCGACGACTTCAGTCCCGACCGGTTCCGGATGATGTTCATCGACAAGTCGACCGCGTACTCGGGGTCGGCGCTCAGCTACACCACCTCCACCATCAGCGGCCGTCAGTCGATGGGCACCGCGGTGAACTACGACTCCGGCGCCCAACCCCAGTACATGATCTGGGCGCAGGAGTTCACCACGGCGACAACCCTGCGCATCTACGCGGTGACCAACCAGCTCACCTCGCCGACCACGCAGTACACCACCGTCACCGTTCCCCAGTACAGCCACCCCAACGATCCGCCCCAGCAGGGCACTTCGACGCGACCGGAGCTCTTCGAGGCGCGTTTCTGGAGCGCGATGGTGCGCAACGGTCACATGTGGGCGGTGCACCACCAGGGCTCGAGCCGCGCGAGAGCGCGCTGGTACGAGTTCGACCTGAACGGCTGGCCGAGCGGCGGAACGCCGACTCTGGTGCAGTCGGGGGACATCGACCTCGGATCGGGGATCTTCACCTTCTTCCCCAGCATCTGGGCCGACGATGCCGGCAACGCTGCGATCACCTTCTCGCGCTCGTCGTCGAGCGAGTACATCTCGATGCAGATGACCTACCGCCTGGCGGCGGATCCCCTGGGCACGATGCGCACCCCGATCCAGGTGGCCGCCAGCACCTCGGCGGACAACAGCGGCCGCTGGGGTGACTACAGCGCCACCAACTCCGACCCGGCGATGGCGGGCAGCTTCTGGGGTCACCACGAGTACCGTCTAGGGAGCTGGAGGACGCGCATGGCGCGCCTCGACACCTGCTCCGGCTCGGTGACCAACTACTGCGTGATCTCGCCCAACTCCGCCGGCATCGGGGCCATCATGAACGCCTCGGGGAGCACCTCGATCGCCGCCAACGACTTCGTGCTCGAAGTCGACGGCGCTCCCCCGGGGCAGTTCGGCCTCTTCTTCTACGGCCAGGGACAGGCCCAGACCCCCGTGGGTGACGGCTACCTGTGCATCGGCAGCGCCTTCGTGCGCCTGCCCGTCGTGACGGTCGACGGCTCCGGCCACGCCCAGTACCCAATCGACTACAACAACCTACCCCCCGCGGGTCAGATCGCGCCGGGCGACATCTGGGACTGGCAGTTCTGGTACCGCGATCCCGGGTTCGGGAGCGCGGGGCACAACCTGTCCGACGCGATCGAAGTGGAGTTCTGCAACTAGCTCCCTGAGAGGCGAACGACCGCCCGGTACGGTGCAGCACCGTGCCGGGCGGTGTCGTTTCGACCCCTCTGCCGATCGCCCCATCGAGACCGACGTTGCGTTGGATCACGAATGCCGAGTTCAGAAGATCGTGGCCGGGCTGACGTACGACAGGGCGATCCTCCAGGACGCCCTGGGAGAGGCCCGAAAGCCTCTCGTCGACGTGAGTTGGAGGGATACGAACACCCCCAGGGGACTCTCGTCTCGGGCCAGCCGCGCCCCCCGCCGCACTTGCGAAGCAGCAACGCCCTCGAGCCGTTTGCCCTGGGTCAGATGTGCTCGGGTTGTTCTGAGCGAGTTCCGTTTGCCTGCGCGGTAGACGCAACCCTCGGGGCCAATCGACATATTGCGGATTTGAAGCGCCGCGCGAAGAGGTCCATCTAGATCGGCAGCCATGGGCGAACTCGGCAGTGCGGCCCCCCAGGCGCCCCCCCATGAGGTCGCACAACAAGATCAGCGTGATGGCTAGTCATCGCCCCGAAGAGCGCATACACTGCGCGTACAACGCTCCCGTCTACTAGCTTGCATTTCCGTGGGGGTTCGGGTGTATGCGCCTGTCTGTGTGCCCCTTCCCGCTGACGGACGGCAGGCTCTCGCCACCTGCAGCTCAGCATGTTCAACGCGTTTGTTCGCACTCGGCTGGTTCTTGCTCGCTTCTCACGGGTCAACATGACCTTCCTATTCGCCCTTCTCGCCCTGCTGACGGTGAATCCAATCCCCCGGGCAGAGCCCGCGTCCCCCCCAGGCTTCCCCGTCGTGGTCCGATCTCAGTGGGATCCTTCCATCGGTGATGAAGACCCCCAGGAAGACGACCTCAAGAACGGGGACGAGCCGCCCAAAGAGGATGAGGAATCTGACGACGACGGAGATCCCGTCGACCTGACGAGCGGTGCGTTCCACTACACCACCCGCGTACTCGACTTCCGCTCACGGGGAGGTGCTGATCTGGCGGTCGTTCTGAGCTACCTGAGCAGCGCGCATGGGTGGCCAGCCGTGGTAGGTCACCGATGGACCCATAACTTCGACAAGAAGCTCGTTCTGAGGGTACTCAAGACGCCCGCCGCCCCCGTGCGGCCGGGCCAGCCCTCTTCCGGAGG